>CAVZLG010000014.1:0-35460 GCA_963776075.1 uncultured delta proteobacterium | reverse complement strand
AGGCAACATCATGGGGTGTTTGGATATGATCACCACCGGTTACACCGAGAGCGAAGCCAAGCCCCATACCAGTCTTACCTCGACCATCGTGCAGTCCGAGTTCCTGACCTTTTATATGAAAGGCATAGCGTTCTGGCCACGGCCAATTTTCTCAGCAGCTTTTTTGACCCCGACACTGTGAGTTTCGCCAAATCCTTCTTTTGCCGCAATTTGACGGATCAGCTCGATCATCACATCGACGTTGCCGAATGTAATGGACATGCCCCCTGTATCTGCTTCGGTAATGATGTCTTTTTCGAAACATTCCATGGCAAAGGTGATCACGCAGCCGGTCGAGATGGTATCAAGCCCGAGCAGGTTGCATAGCTGATTGGCGTAGGCTATTGCCGGTAGATTGTCAATTGCCAGCATGGAACCAAAGGCTGCAATCGTTTCGTATTCCGGGCCACCGAATCGTTTATCAAGGGGTACGTTTCATCATCGGAAGCTACCCGGCGCTTGCAGGCTACCGTGCATTGATAGCAGGTGCCACGAGAGTGAAAAATGGTGTCATGATAAATCCCTGCAGCAAGTTTTTCAGCACCTTCAAACTGGCCTTCCTTAAAATTGCGTGTGGAAAAAATCCAGAGTCATTGACAGGCTGAACAAGGCCGGGAGTCCCAACCTTGTGCAAGCCAACATTGGGTGGGTGAACTTTAATCCGGTCGCGATGCCATTTGGCAATCTCTTTAACTTTTTCCGGATCAGCAAAACTCATTTTTTTGGTTCCCCGAACAGCAATTGCTTTCAGGTTTTTTGAGCCCATCACTGCGCCCATGCCGGTGCGTCCGTTGAAATGTTCCAGGTCGGTCTGCAGGCAGGCGTATGAAACCAGTTTTTCGCCAGCTGGCCCAATACTGACAACGCGGACCTTGTTTTCTCCGGTCGTGTCACGCAGGCTCTCAAGGGTTTCCCAGTTATCAAGACCCCACAGTCCGCCGGCATCGCGGATTTCAACCTGCCCGTCTTTGATCCAAAGATAGACGGGAACATCTGCTTTTCCCTTGATGACGATGGCGTCGTATCCGGCAAATTTCAGTTCAGGACCAAAGAATCCGGCCGCTTCCGTTCGGGCAAATCCACCGGTGAGCGGTGACTTTGCTCCGACTGCGTAGCGGTTGAAACCGGCAAGCGGTGCACCGGTAACCACACTGCAGGCAAAAACCAGAACGTTGTCAGGACCCAGCGGGTCAATGTCAGGCGCAACCTCCGTGAGCAGAATCTGCCCGATTATGCCCGTACCACCAAAATAGGTGCGATACCATTTTTCGTCCGGCTCCCTGACCTCATGAGTCCTGTTTGTCAAATCCACGGCCAGGATTTTTCCGTTATAACCGTTTGCCATATACTCCTCCATCGTGCTGCACTCGTGTTTCGTGAAAATGCCATAAAAAACGTTTATGCGTCAGGCATTTACGGTCGGTCGGAATGCTTAATTTGTTTATTGTTGATTGACTGGAAATCTCTGCTTCAATATCTTCTAAACGTCGGTTATCTTGTAATTTTTTAATTTATATAACCTATCAGATTCATTCAAATAACAGTCCTGTCGGAAGCGGCACCTGTAATACTCTGCTGAAAAGGGTGTAGAAACCGACAACAATAGCGACGGCTATAAGCGGGTAGATAATTCGTTTTCTGGCATCCCACTCATGATACATCGCGACTACCATCAGCAGCGCGAATGTTATTACGCCTGAAATCAGGAAACCAAGCCAGGGCATAGAGAAACAACTCAGCAGCATTATGATGATCAGCAGCATACGTCGAGGAGTTGATTCGTTTTGTGGTCGCTGTTGTTGAGCAATATCCGGATGTGCAAGATTCCAGACAATTAAACTGATACTGAATACAATCAGGGCGATGGCAATAGCACGTGGAAACACGTAGGAGTCGGAATCCAGCATGTGTGTCGTGTCCCACAGGGAGACAGCTGCGAGGATTATGAATATACAGCATATTACTGTACCCCCGGTGTCTCCTGTTCTTTTTGGTTTTTGACTACTTGTCATTAGGCCCCCTCCAGTTTAATTTTGACCAGCGTGACCTGATTACCGGATAAAAAAGTGACAACAGGATAAAAGCGATAATAGCCAGGCTGATCGGGCGGCCAAAAAACATTTTCATGAGCTCATCTGTCGCGGCCCCTATTGTCCAGGCCTGGACAAAGCCCTGTTCGGCAATCCTGCCGAGGATGAGACCAAGGACAATTGGAGAAGGGCTGAAGCCGAATCGATTGAGAAACCATCCCACAACGCCGAGAAGAATCATGATAATTATATCTGAGATGCTGTTTCGGATGGCATAGGTGCCGATCATCGTCATGAAGGCAACGGTTGGCACCAGCATTGCCTTTGGTACGGTTATAATTGTCTTATATGCATAGCGGCCGATGACAAGGCCAACAGGAAGCATCAGGATTGTTGCGAGAAAGAGACCATAAATAAAGGTGTAGACAATGGAACCACCTTCAGTGAAAAGACTGGGACCTGTCTTGACACCTTGAATCATCAAGGCGCCGAGGATAACCGCATCCGGCGGTGTTCCCGGAATACCGAGAACGAGTGTCGGGATGAACCCCCCACCGACTGTTGCGTTGTTAGCCGACTCGGTGGCCATAATACCCTCAGGCTCACCCTTGCCAAAATTTTCGCTGTTTTTACTGGTCCTTCGGGCTTCAGAGTAGGCAACCAGTCCTGCAATCGATCCTCCTGCCCCAGGTAGAATTCCAACCAGTGTACCGATGACAGAACTTCTTATCAGACTCAGTTTTAATTTCCAGGAGATAGCAAGCGCTTCGAGAAATCGGAATCCCCGAGGCTCGTGAGCAACTTTTAAGTGTTTATCGGGAGTAGCCACAAGGTCGATCAGTACCGGTATACAATAAAGACCGATCAGGGCTGATACGGTTTCTATACCACCGAGCAAGACCTGGCTGCCAAAGGTGAAGCGAACATCTGCACTGATCTCGGCAATACCGACACAGGCAAGGAGCAGTCCGAAACAGGCACCGATGAGGCCTTTTAGCAGATTTCCCTCTGAGAGCGCTGAGATCAGGGTCAGCCCGAAGACTGCTAGCCAGAAATATTCAACAGGCCCAAAGGCAAGTGCCACCTCGGCAAGTGGGGGAGATAGCAGCAGCAGGAACGTGGCACCAACCAGACCACCGGTGACCGATGCCAGGCAGGCAAGGGATATGGCAAGGTCGCCATGTCCCTTCTTGGCCATTGGAAAACCATCAAACGTTGTTGCAATTGCCGAGGGTGTCCCCGGTGTGTTGAGAAGAATCGCAGCATACGCTCCGCCATAGATCGCACCGGTGTAGATCGCACCCATCAGGATCAGGGCAGACCCTGCTTCCATTGAAAAGGTAATCGGCACCAAAACAGCGACAGCCATTGTGGCGGTTAGCCCGGGAAGAGAGCCAATCACCGTGCCGGCAATGACACCAAGTAAAGCCAGCATGATATTCAATGGTGAAAGAGCTGCGATAAGATATTCAATGCCGGGCATGTTCAGCGCTCCATTAAATCGTTAAGTACCGTGCCATGAAAACTATAGCAAAATCCGTTGAACAAACTGTTATGCTTCACGGAGTATGTTCACTATTTTGAAGAGAGTTGCCTTATCTATAAGGCAACTCTCTGCAGGGAAGTTTTAATTTGTAATTAAAATTACAGTATAAATTCTTCTTACCTACGTTATTTTGAAACTACTGGATAATGTTAGCCTCACGTGCGGCTTCAATATAAATGTCTTCCATCTTTTTGATGAAAGCGGGGTATCCAGCGTAATCTACATCGAGCAGTGCCATACCGTCGTTTTCCATACGTGCACGGAATTCCGGGTCAGCGTTAATCTCTCCGATCATCTTGGAGAGTTGTTGTCGAATCGGCTCAGGGGTGGATTTTGGTACTGCAATTCCTCGGTAAGCACCTGATACCAGATCAAATCCAAGCTCTTTAAAGGTTGGAACATCCGGGAATTTAGGATGACGTTTTTCCATTGCGACAGCAAGCATTCGGACCTTTTCTCCCTGTGCCGCGCCAACAGATGTGTAGCCCCACTCACCCTTTACCTGGTTGCCAAGCAGGGCAGCGACAGCTTTACCGGTTCCTTTGAAGGCAACGTACGTTGTTTTGATACCGGCCATCTTGTCAAAGCGAATCTGGGCAAGGTGGTTTGCCGTTCCTTTTCCTGATCCGGAGAATGTCAATTTGCCGGGATTTTCCTTAGCGTAAGCGATCATGTCGGCAAGTGTCATCAACTCACTCTCGGCATTTACGACAATGGCATCCGGTGTGTAATGAAACATGAAAATGCCTGTGATATCTTCGGTTTTGAAACCAACATCTTTTTGTTGCGGTTTAATGATGATGTGCGGAAGGTTAATTCCGATGATGTTATAGCCGTCACCCTTCATTTTGTTCAACTGGGACCAGCCGACGGCTCCGCCACCGCCTGGTTTGTAGGAAATGATCAGGTCCTGACCATACAGTTTCTTGAAAAATGACTGCTGGTGACGGGCGGTGATGTCAGATTCTCCGCCGGGACCAAATGGTATGACATAATTAACAGATTTACTGGGATAGTCCTGGGCAGAAGCAGCTGAGGCGATTACTGAGAAAATTGCCAGGCCAACCAGGGTTATCAGGTATCGTTTATTCATTATCGTTTTCATTCACACCTCCCAACATATACAGATTTAATATCGTCCGGGACAGTAGCGCTCCCCTGTTGATACTTAATAAACGACTCCCGAGACCCGGCAGGCAGGCCTCAGGAGTGTCAGGCAGAATACAATTATGCACTCTCGTACAGCTTGGTCATGATAAACTCACGATGTCCAAGTACCTCAGCGGCAGTCATTCGACCGTTGGCAGTACGGACCATCATATCAAGCAGCTTGTCTCCAGCCTCATCAAGATTTATCTCACGTCGAACAAGACCTGAAACATCAACATCAAAATGCTCTGACATTGTTCTCAGGGTTCGTGGGTTTGAGCAAAGCTTGATTACCGGCAGAATTGGATTACCAATGATATTGCCCTGGCCGGTGGGGAAGAAATGAACGACAAAGCCAGAGGCAGCGCAGAGGGTTACCTGCTCTGCAGCTGCGGAGGAGGAATCCTGGAACCAGAGGCCGGGTCCGGTAGGCTCAACTGCTTTCTCCAGACAGCCGATGACGGGCGGCTTGGTGCCGATCTTCTGAATATTACCAAGTGCTTTCTCTTCGATCGTGGTCAGGCCGCCCTCGATGTTACCCTTGGTTGGCTGGGAGTCAGAAAGATCGCTTGTCTTATTATCGTCGACAACTTTTGCGTAGCGGTCAAAATAGAACTGGAACTGCTTGCGAACCTCATCATTTGCGCACCGCTCGAGAACGAGATGCTCTCCACCAGTCAACTCAGTGGTCTCACCGAAGAGCAGGGTGTTGCCTTTTTCATAGAGCTTGTCATAGGCATTACCGACCGTTGGGTTGGTTGCAATACCGGAAGTGGTATCGGACTCACCACATTTGGTTGAAACCCATAGCTCGCTGATATCACACTCTTCACGCTGAATCTCGCTGGCAGCGTGCATGAACTCCTTGGCTTTATTGGATGCAGCACAGATCGTATTGAAGTCACCATTCTGCTCAATCGCAAATCCTGCTACCGGCTTCCCGGTTTTGGCAATACCCTGGACAATTCGATCAGTCCATTGGGGCTCGATGCCGATAACAATGACCGCTGCCACATTTGGGTTGCAGCCGGTACCAATCAGGGTGCGGAAATGCAGATCAAGGTCTTCACCGAATTGAAGTCGGCCATAGGCATGGGGAATAGCCATGGTGCCTTTGACGTTATTTGCAACAGCTTCACAAGCAGAGTTTGAAAGATCATCAAGCGGAAGGATGATAACATGGTTACGAACACCTACTCGGCCATTTTCACGACGATATCCTAAGAATTTCTGTTCCATGCTACCACCTCTTTGTTTTAACGTTGTGAACATGAAGATGTTCGCCTTTTTTGATCGGAGCGACAACCTTGCCAATATCTGTGTTATATTTGATTACCGTGTCACCTGACGCAAGGTCTTTCAGTGCGACTTTGTGTCCGATTGGAATGTCATTCAAGATCTTGATTTTAACGGTCTCATCTTCTTTCATGACCCAGCCGGTGATCTCCTGGTCGGCCTTCAGGCCTTCAACAACCACAACGCCTACGACATCCGCAGCTTCGTGTACTAAAAAATCGGGTATCATATGTACCTCCTACAATTGGTTAAAAATGAATCGAACGATCATACAGAATCCTTTCTGCTTTTTCGTATGCCGGATGTCCGGCTTCGGTTCTCCTCTTTACTGCTTCTTCTTCCTACTATTTGTTTCCAAAGACGCTGATTTCTTCGATTTGCCATCGTACAGTGTTTGTCTCCAAAGGCTGTTCCAATGAGATCGTACACAAACCAGAATCCTATTGTTGCTGTTGTTTATAAAAATAGGTGGTGTTTGCATTTGGAATAATACCGATCCTCGGTCTTCCATCAAAATTTTCCACCCATTCGCTAATAATTTCTGAGGGATCAGCCGCACGAAGGTGACACTTCTGCAGAACTCCCGGGTCAAGCTCGGAAAAAACCGCCACATCGAATCTGCTCAGCGTTCGACCGAAGAGATAGGCTTTGTGAGCACCCATTCTGAATCCCTGTTTCCTGAAATCGGCCAGCACTTCTTCAGGACTGGTAAATTGTGAGACGTAATCAAAATAGACATCATCTCCCACACCTTGAGGTGAAGCGGCAAGTAATAAAATATTGCCGCCCTCTTTCAGTGCTTGAGAGGCAAGATTAAGTCCTTTCTGTGCCTGGTAGAGGCATATGTCCTTCGGATATCCGCCGCAACTGGCAATAACGATGTCGTATGAATCATCGATACCGACACCATAAAGCGCGGCACAACTCCGCGCGCCTTCCCTGAGTGTGTCCAGAGGACTGCCAACCAGAACACGCACTACATCTTTGTTTGGTGCCATTACAAAATTAATCGAAAGATCAATGCCAACCATCTCTCCCGCTTCATTTAGATCCTCACGGACCGGGTTACCTTCAAGAACACCAACTCTGGCATCGTCATGGAACATCAGGCTGTGATTATGCTCGATCGTTGCTTCTCCTCCGCAGCCGATTATAACCCCTTTGCATCCACCGGTAAAACCGACGAACTGGTGGGGATCAATCTGGCCAACAACAATCTTGTAGTCGGCAGTCGCAAAGGCACTGTTAACAAGTACTGGGGTTCCCCGCTCGGTAGTCCCATAATCGACCATCGCACTGTTTATAGCATCATGTGACAGAACCCGGCAGCCTTGAACAATTTTGGGAGGAACAAGCCGCTCGAGTGTTTCCTTGTCAACCGGTGGATGTAATCCACCACCTACCAGGATCGTCACTCGCTCCGGGATTAAGTCGGGAATCTTGGCAAAAAGCCAGTCGAGAATAAGAGGAAGTATTTTGATTGCCGGCAGCGGGCGAGTTTCATCAGGGATGGCAACAGCAACAGTTTCTTTCTGTATGAGTTCTGGCAGTAGATCGGAATTATTCTTATCCAGGTTGGCAAAAGCATCGTTTAAGGCCTCTTTAATTGAGGAAACAGCACGAACCGGGTTCGGCTCCAAAATATCAACGTCTGCCGATTCCGGTAAATCTATGCTGATAGTTCCTTGTCCGTACTTTAACTCAAGTGCCATATTTCACCCCTTGGTCTGAACCCAACATTGGAGCAATTAATAGACCATTTTGAATATAAATTTTAAGTGTCTAAAATTAATGATTATCTATCTTGAAAAACATTGGCGTGCCGAAAAATCAAGCCCACTATTGGGCATCGTGCCCAATAGTGGGCTTGATTTTTCGGCACATTGCGTTTATTAACTGTTGTTATGCTCATGTAAATCTATCGAATACAGGACCTTCATCATGACGTGGAGCACGGAAACCCGTTATAAATTGTTGTTGGAAATCAACAATGCCATCGCCACTCGAAAAAGTCGTGAGAGCCTCTTCAATTCTCTATCGAAGGAGCTGTATCGATACTTCGCCTATGATCGACTCAGCATTATTCTCTATGATTCCGAAAAGGAACTGATCACATACTTTGCTGCGGCTGACGGCATACAGCCTGGCGGAGTAATTGCCCACAAATCAAGACCGCTTGCCGATGGCGCGATTGCCCGTATCGCTATCAATTCTAGACAGCCGGCAATTTTCGATGACCTGGGCAAATATACAGATCTCAGTTCTGTGGGCGAGCTGGTAAAGGCAGGCCTTATCTCGACGATGGTTTTTCCGCTGATCGTCCGTGATCGTATCCTTGGAACCATCCATTTCAGCTACCGCAGGAAGCCCAAAGCTCTCACTGAATTGACGGAAGTACTAATGGCTACTTCCCAACAGATAGCCATCGCGGTGGATAACATGCTCGCCTACACATCTCTGAAGCACTCACATCAGCACCTTCAGGGAGAAAGAGAATACCTGCTCTCCAGTGAGAGAGATCACCAGGTCGGGGGGTTCTTTTTTGCATCCCAGCAGATGCAGGAAGTGATGGGGGTTATTCAGCAGGTTGCAAATACCGATGAAACAATTTTGGTCACTGGTGAAACCGGCACAGGTAAAGATTATCTGGCCCGACTAATCCATGAGATGAGCACCCGGCAGGATCACTTGTTTGTAAAGACCAATTGTCCGGGCCTAACCCCCTCACTGTTTGAAAGTGAGCTTTTTGGTCATGCCAAGGGCGCCTTTACCGGTGCTGAAAGTCAGCGGCTGGGACGATTTGAACTGGCGGATCAAGGTACCATATTCCTTGATGAAATAGGGGAACTCCCTGTTAACCTGCAGGCAAAACTGCTGCAGGTTCTCCAGGAGAGAAAATTTGAGCGGGTTGGTGAGAGCAATTCAATACCAGTTGATATTCGCATCGTTGCGGCAACAAACAAAGATCTGAGAGAAGGGGTCAGAGACGGATGGTTCAGGCAGGATCTGTTTTATCGGCTGGAAACAGTAACCGTCAATGTTCCTCCATTGCGTGAACGTACGGAAGACATCCCGCTGTTGATAAAAAATATCAATAAGAGTGAATCCGAACGAATGAATCGGGAAGCACCCATTTTCACTCGTGATGTCCTTGACCTCCTCTCACGGTATCAATGGCCTGGTAATGTTCGAGAGCTTAAGAACATGATTAAGCGGCTCATTATTCTGCATCCTGGTATGTCAATATATGCAGACGATATAAAACGAATATTTCCGCTCAGTATAACGCCTTCAGAAGAACCTGCTGGCATCAGTACACTGAACCAGGCTGAGCGAAATCATATCATTAAAGCTTTAACCACGACCAAAGGCATGGTCGGCGGGAAAAAAGGTGCGGCCGGCCTGCTTGGGATTCCCCGTTCCACCCTCCAGTATCGCATGAAAAAACTCAATATTAGTCCGGTTGATTTTCTTGCCGGCGGCAGAAATCAATAACTCTGTGTAAATTGATTCACCGGGCCAGAGCCCTGATCTCACGGTCTAAGACTGCTGGCACTATCAAACCTTGTTGTGCTGCCTTCTTTCGATTTTCAAGTCGACTCAGTCCGGGAAATCGTGCGCCGTCCAGTTCCTGATAGACGTCTGCCAGTGTTTTCAATCGGTTGGAGAAGGCGCTGCCTGAAAGCGCAGCCCCGTCTATTGCGAGAATAACCTGGCCCAGGTCAGGGGAAGGTCCCTGCGCTTCATATAATGAACTTGCTTCAACGCCGAGTGCGGCTCCAGCCAGACAAGCAGACATGACCTCTACCAGCAGTGCCAGCGCAGCCCCCTTGGCGCCGCCAATTGGCAGCATGGAGCCCTGAAGGGCAATTTCAGGATCAGTCGTTGGTTTGCCATCCGGGCCGATTGCCCACCCTTCTGGGATAGGCTGACCCTGTTGCCTGGCAGCAAGTATTTTACCGCGGGCAACCGTCGATACTGCAAAGTCAATTATCAGCGGGTCACCGTCAAGCGGAGCTCCAAATGCAATCGGGTTGGTACCAAGCACCTTCTCTTTCGAACCGGTAGGGGCAATAGCTTTTGGAGAGTTCCCATAAATAAATGATATCAGTCCTCTTCGGGCCAGATCTTCGCACGGATGACCTGCTACTCCGAAATGATGTGAGTGATAAATTGCAGCTGCAGCTATTCCGGTCTTTCTGGCCCGGTTCTCAAGCTCGGGTAGTGTAACTTGAATAGCGGGATAGGCAAAACCGAACCCTGCATTAACACGGACCAGACCAGGTTTTACATCTTCGAGGGTTGGTATGGCCCTGCCGTTTATCTTCCCTGTGCGAACCTGTGCCACATATGATGGCAACCTGGAGAGACCGTGGCCTATGTGGCCGTCAATTTCACCGCGAACGAGCGCATTACTGACAATTGACGCATTGGTCTCAAGTGTACCGACAGCGGCCAGGGCCCTGTTGCATAGTTCGGTTGCTTCATCAATATTGATTGTCGCATGAGTTCTCATCTATTTTCTCTTTTTCTAAAGTTCTTCATAAGGTTTTTACATACAGTCTTGTTATTGTTGATTTATATTCCAATAAAACGAGCCGGTAACTGGATCGTTTCTTACAATAATTCATCACTTTACTTAGTGCTGATCTTTTTCATTTATTGGAATATAATTAATTAATGTGTGCGTCGATAGGCAAATGTTGAATCGGGTTTTCAATATTCTTTCATCAGTTTTGCCATCCCGTTGAAATGATGATGAGGACTGAAATGAACGAATCCGATTATATTTTTATTCTTATAGCATACATCGTCGCTGGCGTTATTAAAGGAGTGACAGGCCTGGGATTTTCAACATCGTGTTTACCAATTATGGCATTACGCTTGGATCTGAAACTTGCCATCCCTCTCGTAATAGTCCCATCAATTGTCAGCAATATTGTCATCATGGTACAGACTGGACATTTTATTAAGGTAGTTCGCAGGTTTTGGCCTCTTTATACTGCCAGTATACCAGGTCTCTTGATTGGCTTAACTATCCTGGTAGCAATTAATGTCGATGTTGCAAAAATTATTCTCGGTCTCGTGCTGATTCTTTATGCGCTATTAGCACTTACAAACAGGTCTTTCTCAGTTTCCGAGACGTGGGAACGAAGGCTGAAATTACCAGTTGGCTTTCTCACTGGATTTATTAATGGTTTGACTGGATCTCAGGTAATGCCTGTACTCCCGTATCTTTTGTCACTAGAACTAAACAAAAACACATTCATACAGGCGATAAATATTTCTTTTACCTTGTCGAGTCTAATTATGCTGTTTGGTTTGATCCAGTTAGGCTATCTGTCTCCAAATACCTTTCTGACAGCCGTTGCGGGTGCAATTCCTGTAACATCGATAGTCTTTTTCAGCGGGAAGTTACGAAATAGAATCCCCAGAAAATTATATCAAAAATTGGTGTTGACATTCTTGTTAATCTTAGGGCTGATTCTTTCGGTAAAATCCATATTATAACTGCCAAACCTATACCGTTCGTATAGGTAATAACTCAGTTTTTCATCACCTGTATGATTATATGTCATTGATAAAAGAGACAATCTTTGGAAAACCGACCGAGTCTCGTAACAGCTATCGTCAACAATTTGTTGATCAATACTGCCGGCACCGAGACAGGATAGCATAAGATTAATTGGCCATAAATACTTCTCATAATTCAATTTTTTTTCGATAAACAAACAGGATTGCCAGCACTCGCTTTTAAATATATCTCAAACAGTTAGGGATCAGTCTTTTTCAATCAGAGGCTGGATGTCGGGATGATCCATGATCAGTTTCAGAAACTGCTCGGTTCGGTCATCCAGACGCCTTCTTAACATACGCAGGAGTCGATACATAAACCTGTATCCCATGCTGTGATCCTCTTCGAGCATATTAAACAGGGTTCGGGACCGAATTCTCAAGACCTCACAAGGTTCACCACAGACGGTATCGACGGTAAATGTACCATCCCCCAGCATTGAGGACCAGCCGAAGGAAAATCCAGGTATGACTGTTCCCATCGAAATGGTGACTTTACTTGAAATACGCTGCTCTAAAAGTATCTTTCCTCGCTTGAGTGAATAAAACATATCAGCCGGTTCACCGCTGTGGAAAATAATCTCCCCCTCTTTAAACCGCAGAAGTTCTATTTCCGGTAACAACCTGTTGATCATCTCTTCGGAAAGATAACCAAAGATCACGATATTCTGAACGTCTTCGCGAGATACCATCTCATTGTCTCCCTGCATTATGGTAATGAAAAGATTACCAATAAGGTTCTCCTCACCATATCAATCTATCCTACCCTGAGGAGTGGATAATGTCCGGCTCAACAATCTGCGGCAGCGATACCGCTAATGAAAAAAATATAATCCCGATATCAGGATTACCACTCCCGTTACGCTGATGCCAATCGGCAGCGCACTATCCTGGAGAAGGGTATTGATACGTCTGCTCAGGCTGGTCTGCCTGTCTCTCGACAGCCCCATAACTTTCCAGGCGGGGAGCATCAGGGCGACCAGTAAACGGGCGACTGCATTCTTCCCCCATCCGGCAAGAGTGGTCGTTAAATCCTCTACAAAGACCTTTGCGCAAAGCCTGTTGATTGTATTGAGAATTTTATCGGATAACCGATAGAACCATAGGGAAAATCTACGATAAAACCAATCGGTATCCAGATTGATTGCCCGCATTTCTGCGGGGTAATAACCGGAAAGAATCAGCAGGCAAAACGCCAGAGCTCCGTACATGAGTAGCTGAAGCTGGCCGACAATATGAGCTCCGGTATACGGTACATAATCCACCGGGTACGGCAAGATATCGTAAAGAGGGTAGGGGTAGACTCCCAAAAATACACAAGCAAATGCGGCTATCCCCATGGCAATCAGCATGTTAAGCGGCGGCTCCTTGGCGCGTATTCCCGAATCATGACCGAAGAACATGAAAAAGGGGACCTTGATTCCGGCATGATGAAATACACCGGCTGAAGCAAATTGCAGCATCAGCCAGACGATGATGAGTTTGTCGTGTGCTGCGGCACTGATGATCATAGATTTGCTGACAAAACCGCTGAAAAGTGGAAATGCCGATATAGAAGCCGCCCCTACAATGCAGAAAAGACAGGTCAGGGGCATAGTTTTATACAGTCCGCCCAAATCAGTACAACGTATTTTGCCGGTAACATGCAAAACAGAGCCTGCTGCCATGAACAGGAGCGCCTTATACAGTATATGGCAAAAGGCATGAGATATCGTACCGTTGAGTGCGAGAGCCGTTCCTATTCCGATGCCGCACATCATGAAGCCAACCTGGTTGATCAGGCTGTATGCCAGCACCCGACGGATATCATTTTCCAGTACCGCGTAAAATATAGGTATCACCGTCATTACAGCGCCAAGCCAGATGAGCTGCTCGGTTCCCGGAAACATCCTGGCCATGACGTAGACGGCACTCTTGGTTGTGAAGGCGCTTAAGAAGACGGCTCCGGAAACTGTTGCCTCCGGATAGGCGTCACTGAGCCAGGGGTGAAGCGGCGGGATAGCAGCATTTACGGCGATACCCAGAAAAATCAAATAGGAGTCGATCCCGGTAAGATGCATGTGGCTGAATTCTGTTAAACCTGTTCGATGCACATACATGAGTATTCCCGCAAGGAGACAGAGCCCGCCAAAAACATGCACCAGCACATAGCGCATGGCAGCAGCCTGCGATGCCTTTGTACGTCTGGCCAAAATTAAAAAGGTGGAGGCGACGGCCATAATCTCCCAGAATATGTAGAGAGAAAAAACGTCACCTGCGAAGGTTACTCCAAGCGCTCCGCCGGCATAAGCAAAAGCTGAACAATACTGGAGATCATCATCGACCTTGAGTGCGAAAATCACGCCTATCAATGATACAAGACAAAAGATATATCCAAAGACCCGGCTTAAAGCATCAACCCTTCCGAGAACCACATCGTAGTCCAGCATTTCCAGGCCCCAATAATTGCCATTGGGCGTATTGCAGAGTGTGATGAAGGCCAGAATCGGCAAGGCCAGCATGAACCCCGATTTGATTTTCCCTTTTAAAAATGGAATCAGAAGGGCGCCGACGATGAAAACGAAAGCCGGTGGAAATCCGCTTATCATTAGCGATTGATACATCTCATCCCTGTCTTCTGGTTGATTCTCATAAGCTGTGTTACTGCCGACAGTAAAACAGCCTGTCTAGTCATAATAATTTTCATCCCGCTTGATCCAAAACCGCATTATCTTGGCTATAAATATCAAAAGGACACAGGAGACAAACCCATAGGCAGCAAAAAACGCCGGCATATTCTCCCACTCGAATTCCCCATGTTTGTCAATGAAAGGGTCAATCAGCAGCAGCACGATGAGACAGATATAGAACACCAGCAGAAAGCGTTTGACATTCCTGGGCTTATCGAACAGTGTCAGTTCTCTTTTCATTTCAATGCCTCCTACCGAGCAATTCGCATGATCTCAGAAAAGTGCCCGGCCAAATACGATAAAAAGGTAGATTACTCCTACAGCCACGGCGATATATAAAGCAGTCCGGTAGCCGGTTACCGGCTCATGGGCCAGAATCATTTTTTCTTGTTCTTTTTCCATTCTCGCTTACCCTCCGGTAATTGCTTGAACCGCTCTGCCTGCGAGTTCCAGAAACGGCTGGGGATAAAAAAAGAGCACAATGGACAGGCCGGCGGTCAGTATCAATGGAACCAGACACCATACTGGTGCTTCACCTCTCTGATCGGTAAACATGGATTCCTCAGGGGTACAAAAAAAAGACCGGTAGACAACAGGCAGAAAATAAGCTGCGTTCAACAGCGAGCTGCTGAGCAGGACCACAAGCATAGCGATCTGTCCCGATTCCACCGTACCTATCACCAAATACCATTTACTGATAAAGCCGCCAGATGGAGGCAAGCCAATTACACTCAAGGCGCCGATGAAGAATGCCGACATGGTAAACGGCAGTCTCCTGCCAATCCCCACCATCTGGCTGATATTTTTTACGCCCGTGGCCACGAAAATTGCGCCTGCACAAAAAAACAGGGTGATTTTACCGAAAGCGTGCATGGCGATATGCAGCAGTCCGCCAACCATGCTGCTTTGTGACAACAATGCCACCCCCAGTACAATATATGAGAGCTGACTTATGGTAGAAAACGCAAGCATGCGCTTTAATTCGTCTTGGGAAAGCGCAATTAACGAAGAGGTCAGTATGGTGAAAGCTGCAATAACGCAGACAATAGTCGAAAGCTCCAGTGAGGCCAAAAGTCCTGTCCCGAAGACACCGGTAATCATCCGGGCAACGCAGAAAACGCCAACTTTTACCACGGCAACAGCATGCAGCAGGGCGCTTACCGGTGTCGGTGCCACCATTGCTGCAGGCAGCCAGGCATGAAATGGCATGATTGCGGCTTTGGCAAAGCCAAAAACAAGAACAAGCAGGAGCAGTGTCACCGTTTGCGGATCAATCTTGCCAGCAATAATGCCCTGGGAAGAAAACTCCAGCGTCCCCGTCTTGTGCGCAATAAAAAGCATGGCTGGCAATACCATGCCAATGGATGTACCGAGAATGAAGAAGAGATACTTCCGTCCGGAACTGCGGGCTTCTTCATCCTGGTGATGTGTTACAAGCGGGTAGGTGGAAAGAGAAAGCATTTCATAGAAAAGATAAAGAGTCAGCATGTTAGCTGAAAACGCAACGCCGATGGTTGCAGACAGGGATATTGCAAAAAAGCAGAAGTAACGCGTTTGCGAGTGCTCCTGCAGTGCACGCATATAACCGATGGAATAAAGGGAGGTGACAATCCAGAGAAACGAAGATACCAACGCCAGGAGCATTCCCATTGCATCAACGCGCAACCGGATGGCAATTCCTGGTAAGACCTCAGCGATGGTGTACTCCAGCCCAATACCCGATAATATGATTGGAAGCATGGATACCACAATGAGAAACTTGAGAGCTGCTGCAATAAATGTCCACGATTCACGTACGTTTGGTGTCCGGTTCGACAAAATGATCAAAGGGACGACCAGAAGTGAAACAAGGATTGCTAACAGGGGTTTTAGAGAAACAATTGTATCCATTATTATCGCTTAAATATCAAGGCTCATAAACGTTTAACAGACATCGCCAGGAACTCCTCAAAAAGACCTTCAATCGTCGTTATAACACCTTGGCTGTGGGGGCTTATCCAATAGTTTGTGGAATTGCAAACTGGATAACCCGTGTAACAATTTCCCCGGAATAAAAGCCCATTATAAGCAGAAGTAGTGCCGTCACCATGAGAGGAACAAGCAGATCCAATGGTGCTTCTGCTATTCCCTCTGAATGAGCTGGGTGATTGGCATGATTATGGTAATGCGTTTTTACGCCTGCATGCGGTTTAAAATATCCAATTTCGAATAATCTGAAAAACAGAATGACATTGACCAGACTGCTGAAGATCAATGCTGCAACAAAAGCAAATTGTCCGGCAGCAATCCCGCCTATTAGGAGATACCATTTGCTGAAAAACCCGCATGTAGGAGGAATGCCAATAATGGATAGTCCACCGACGACCATCGCTGCCATGGTATAAGGCATTTTCCGAAACACACCATGAAAAGCAGAAAGTCTGTCATCTTCAATTTTATAGACGATTGCCCCTGCTGCCATGAAGACACACAAGGTCATCACGGCATCGTTTATGAGGTGTAGCATCGCACCACTGATGCCAGCCCTGTTACCCAGCCAGAAACCGCCGACCATATAACCAACCTCTGCGACGATGATATAGGCAAGCATTTTTTTTAAGCGCTTTTGTCCAAGGGCCATCAGCGAGCCCATCACAATTGCCACTATGGCGAGCCATAGAATCGGCAGGCGTAGAGCGGTTGTGTTAAAAGCAAAATCATAGGTGAAAATTGTCAGTGTTATCCGGAACATCACATAAATCATCACCTTGGTCGTGAGTGGTGCGACGAGACTGCTCACCAGAGAAGGTGAATAAGCATAGGCATTGGGTAACCAGGCATGCAGAGGGAAAAGCGCCATTTTCACGAAGAGTCCGCTCAGACAGAGAATATAGGCCAAAAGAACAACATTTGAAGGTAGAATAGACGGGATAATCCGAGCGATATCCGCCATGTTCAGCGAGCCGGTCATTAAATAGAGGTATCCAATACCAAGCAGATAAAGACTCGCACCGATTGTACCCATGAACAAATAGTTCAAGCCGGATACCGGAGCCCGACCCTTTCCTATGCCGATAAGGGCGTAACCGGTCAAAGAAGCAATCTCCAGCAGAACATAAAGATTAAAAGCATCTCCAGTAACAAGGATACCAAGAAGCCCGGTGGTAAATAATAGGTAGAGCGCATAAAAGGCGCCCAGTTTTTCACCAAACTCCTTTGCGGCGATGGTTTTTGTACCTGCCAGATTCAACAACGACATCAGGGATACTACTACCAGGATCAAACCACTAAGATGATCTATCCGGAAAACGATTCCAAATGGAGGAGCCCAGCCCCCCAATCGGTATTCAACCGATCCGCTGTCCAAAACCTTCAGGAGCAGTCCAACGGAAGCTGAAAAAGAGATCGTTCCTGCGATAATTGAGATAGGAAAACAAAGCCGCTTATCAAACCACCATACCCCGGTTACCAAAAGGGCCGCTAAAAGAGGGGTTACGACAATGATTGCAGGGATATGTTCTTCCATATTCTTGTCGGAAACGTATGTGCAACGTTAGGTTTAACGGGACAATCACATGGAGCATATAGTCAGCGATAAAATGGGCAGAGACTATCCAGGCTCTGATTCCATTATTTTATCACTGATCTCGTCTTCCTCCAGAGTCCCGTATTGAGAATATATTTTCAAAGCCAGAGCCAGAGCAACACCCAGGGTTGCAACCGAAACGACAATGGCCGTGAGCATCAGCACGTGGGGAAGGGGATTAATGTAATCCGCGGCATGAACGGCATGGGATGAATCGCCCGTTCCATGCAAAATAATCGGAATGGTGGCCCCCTTTTTTGCTCCAATTGACACATAAAATAAGATGATCGCTGTTTGGAAAATGTTCATGCCGATAATTTTTTTAACCAGATTCTTCTTGGCCACCATGGCGTAAAGCCCGACCAGCAAAAGGACTATTACACCCCAGTAATTGTATTTTGCAATTATTATAGCCCCGATTGATTCCATTTTAGCTAAAGTCCTTCGTCCTGTTTACCGGCGGAGGAAAGGTTATAATAAATCCAGACCATCACAGCCGTAACGGCAATCCCCACCCCGATTTCGACGATCAGGATGCCGAGAGATCGTGCGGTTATTCGATCAACGCCGAAGAAAGACGCCAACGAGCTGTAATTTAAAAAACTGGCCCCCATGAGCATGCAAAAAATACCGGTTCCGGCATAGATCATTACTCCGAGAGAACCGAATAATGCACTTGTTCGTTCACTCATTCGTTTCAGCGATCGCCTTAAATTATTGGAAATAGCGAAGAGGATGATGGCCGCACCAAAGATAACTCCTCCCTGAAACCCACCACCCGGACTGTGGTGGCCGTGGGCAATCACATAAAGGGCAAAAAGTTGAATAAAAGGAACAACCAGGCGGCAGGTCATGGCAATGATAAGATCGTAAGGTACCCATACACTGTCAATCCTCTCAAACTCTCTGGTTTTCTCTGGAAGGCGCCCTCCCTTTTCAATACGCAGAGTAACTCCGGTCGGCAGATGGCGATAGAACCTGACAGTGGGTGCCTTGCGTGTTGGAACCCGCAAGAGAAAAAAGCAGGCCAGGCCGGCGGAAAAAATTACCGCGGTCTCAAACAATGTATCATAACCCCGGTAATCGGCCAGAACAGCTGTTACGATGTTGGGAACCGAGGTGTCCTCCATGGCGTGTTCGATGTAATACGGTGATACGTGCTGGCTGGCTGGTGATTTCCCATCTCCCCAGTGCGGAAAATCGAAGGATGTGTAAAAAAGAATTCCGCCAAGAAAAAGTATCGCAATTCCGCCTAGTTTCTTCAATCCTTCGTCCTCCGTGTGGTCCGGAAAACTGCAGCCACAAAGAATACCGTACTCACCCCCGCACCTACCGAAGCTTCCGTGAAAGCGACATCAACTGCACCCATGATAGACCAGAGCAGACACATCATAAAACTATAGGCGCCAAACAGGATTCCGGCCCCTAAAAGATCCTTGATTGAGATAGCTGCGATACCGCAAATCATGACCATTGAGAGGACAATGATATCCAACTGCCAGATCATTTTTCCACCTTTTTTCCAGGTACAGTCCACGGTTCGAGACCCGCTCGAACACCAGCATCAACGATGGCATGAGTTGCCGTGGGGCTTGTGATAAAAACAAATACCACGATCAACATGATTTTCAGGGCGGTAAGTACGGCAGCCAGTGAAAAATCCTGAAGCGTATAGAGCGCCATGCCGGCCATAGTCATCAGAAGTCCCATGCTGTCGAGTTTGCCGGCAGGGTGCAGCCTTGAATAAAAATCAGGAAATCGCAAAATACCGAGTGAACCGCCGGTAAAAAAGAAAAGCCCCAGCACAACAAAAATTGCGGACAGTATTGTCATTGCTTATATCTCTTAAAGAAATTTTTATGGTACTTGCTATCGCCAGTGAGTCTCATCGTACAACCCTTTATTTTTTTGAAAATATCTGGACGCTGCCAGGACAGCGATAAAATTCAGGCAGGCATAGGCCAGAGCTATGTCGACAAACATTTCAACACGGTGATAGATGATACCGATCAGTATCAGAAGGGCTGTCGTTTTACTGCCGATGGCATTGACCCCAATTATGCGATCCAGAACAGTAGGGCCGAAAACAGCACGATAGAGCGAGAGCAGCATGATCAAACACAAATATATACCCGCGTACAAAAAGAATGTTTGCATTATTCTCCCATCAATCGTGCAACCCGTTCTTCCATTTCTCCCGGCAGTGAAGTGCCAGACTGCTTATCGATTACATGTACGGTATATTTGCCGGCTATCGAAACATAAACCGTTATTGTGCCTGGAGTCAGTGTAATTGAATTGGCAAAGATAAAAAGCGACATAGGCTTTTTCAATCTGCTTTTGAAGTGTATGATTTTCGGATCTATCAGGTCCATCATTCGAGGGTTAAGAACCAGATACATAACATGCAGATTGGCAATCAAAACCTGGTACATTAACCAGGGAATATAGAGAATGAATCCAAGCCACTGGCGAGGAAGTTGTGCATGCCCTCTATTCGATATCAGAATTGTATCAGAGAGAAACGCCACGATGCCGCAGGCAATTACCCCCAATCCGACATGAAAAAGATCAAATCGGCCTGATAAAACGATCCAGGTAGCGAAACAAATCAAAAAGGTGAGAGCAGAAGAGACAAACCTTTTTTTTGCGCGGGACAGCATAGAATATTGTTGTTTTCTGGGAAGAGCAGAAACGCTGGGTGGTCGACTATCAACGCTCACAGTTTACAGCCTCCAATTCATGAGTCTTTTATAATGCTTGATTTGCTCGATGAAGCAGGAGTGCGTTATTACATAAAAATAGAAACGTACAGATGATGGAGTGCACCAATTGCAGTATTATAAATTACTTTGGCAATTGCAAGTGCTAAGTGGCCATCCGCCTTGGTCCCTGTTGCCATTATCCTGATTATATTCACTAAAACAAAGAAATCGTTGCTTAATACTCATTAATTAGTTAGGGTTTTCTGATAACTCATTATATGCCTGTCGTGAGTCAGGCACAAGGAGGAGCATACAGTTCCCGTTTGTATATATTAGAGGTACGCTATGTCTGTTATCACTATTGCCAGACAGTTCGGTGCTGGTGGAAAGACACTGGGAGGCCGAGTTGCGGAAAAGTTGGGATACGTCTTAATCGATGAACAGATCGTTGAAATAATCGCCAGGGAGGCAGATGTTTCCCCCGATTGGGTAGATAACGTCGCGGAGGAGGCCGGCAATGAAGGAATATTAACGAGACTGGTTCGTAAGATTGGACCGTTTAGTAAAGGATATCTGGAAACGGCCATGGAGGAAAAGCCTGGTTATATTAACGGCGACCTTTATATCTCTCTCTTGCACAAAGTAATTCCTACAATTGCCGAACAGGATAATGTTGTACTCATCGGTCGCGGAGCGCAATATATTCTTGCAGAGCGTCCAGACACGTTCCATTTTCTCATGATCGCCCACGTGGAAAAGCGTATCAAGTTCATGATGGAACACTACGACATTAATCGCAAACAGGCCCAGGCTGTTGTTGAGAAACAGAATAAACGCCGGTTAAACCTCTACCGATACTTCGCCCGGACTGATTACGATCAGGCTGAGCTTTATCATATGGTACTCAACATGAATTTACTGAAACTAGACGATGCCGTGCAGGCGGTATGCCAACTCGTGGGCCGTCAGCCTCTCCCATAGATGACGGAGCACTTTAGGCGAAAACATTCAGGCATCTAAAAGCCGACACCATCCGCGAGATGCTCAAAATTGATGATGAGTCTTGCCAGTCAATAGTTTCAAACACCTCCGCCTCTATCAACCCGTTGGCTACTCTATTGTCCCAATCCACGGAATTTCCAGTCTGAAAATGCAGAAAAGGAGCAGATGACTGGGTGATGAAAAAAATTACATTCTACACTGACCTCACAGATCCGTATTCTTCACCAAGAGCAACGACGCTCAACCAGGGTATTTGCCTTCAATATAATCTGTAAGGTAGCGAATCTCGACATCCTGAACGGTGCTTTTAGCTTTGACCACGTCGCCAATCGATATCAGACCGGTTAATTTGCCCTTGTCGATCACCGGCAGATGGCGGATCCTGTTGTTGGTCATAATCGTCATCAATTCGTCGATATTATCGTCAGGGGTGACGACGATGATATTCCGTGTCATTATTTCGCTCACCGTAATTGTAGTGATATATTCCGGATGATGATGTATGGCCTTAAGCACGTCATTCGGAGCAACAATGCCGATGACTTCGTCATGATTATTTACCACGACCACCGAGCCTATACGATCAGCAAAAAACATAGACACAACATCTACGAGCAGGAGCGTCTCCTGAACTGTAATGACACGTGTCCCTTTTTCAGCAAGAATATCCTTTGTCTTCATGCGCAGATTCCTCTTTGTTAACACCGGGGGCAGCGGTTCGAATTTCTGCCCGGCTTTTTTTCCGGAATTCAACAGGATAAAAATGGTAGCAGAAGTGCAGAAGGCCAGAATGAACGTGCCCCTCAACACCCAAAGATTTCAGCAACCTCGAACCGATATAGTCAGCCTGAAAAGTCCGGCAATGATATAGGAGCTACCCTGTATTTAAATCACATCCCTACCTTGAACAGTTCGTATTCCGTCGAACCTTCGAAGAGTCCTGAGTACTTATCTTCATGCTCTTTTCGCTCAGAACTGTCCTTGTATCTGTCCCAATCCTCTTTGCTTTGCCACATGGAAATAATGAGAACAGATTGAGGATCATCATAATTGACTAATGTCTCCGTAGAGATATAGCCCTTATTCCCCATTGCATTGGTTCGTGCTTTGATCAACATAGCAGAGGCGTTCTTTAAAGCTTCTTCTTTAAATTTTCTTTTAATCAACATTTTGACTGACATCTCTTCTCCTTATGTTTAGACTAACACTCTTGATTCCCTCATAACTCCTCGGTACCATTCCTGCCTATATTCGAAAGTCTATTAAGCAGCATTGCCCAACCCAACAAAATTGGAAGCCAATAAGAAGATTGGGTTCCAACCTCGAATATAATTAATATCTTTGATTTGATGTTCAAAACAATCATCCTGCACTGCTCAAGATAGAAACTGTATAGTTTATAAAACCGGGAACATCCATCCTTTTTTTTATCTGACTGTTTTCCTGCTATTTGACATAATGGTTGTAATGTAAGAGTCTATGTCATTTGGTTTCTATTTTATACTGATAAGTACAAGTTTAGACAATTGCAGTAAAGTGATAGACCATAGCTTTCCCTTCTTCTATAGTTTTGGCGGGGTTGTTCTTGTATTGCTCCGTTATCATAATCAAATCGCCGGCAAACGTTTGGCACAAGCGGCTCTAAGGATCTGATTGATGCAACTGGCCGTAAGATAATTTCGGCGTAATAAAACGTCCAGATTCAGGCTGTTCCATGGCGCAAATTTGACTGGTCATAGTCAGCTTTTGTTGAAACTAAAAGCAGGATTTACAAATGTACGCTCACCCGGACGGATATTCCTGAGGTAAGACAGAATTGTGGATAAAGAGACTGCTTCCTTCTGATAAAAATATCAGACAGCTTTTGAACTATAAAGTTTCACAATCTCAAGGCTTGAAACAATACCCACAGCTTTTCCTTCTACGCCTGTGACAAGCAAGTGGTTAACACCAGCTTTATACATCATTTTTATCGCTGATAATGCGTCTTCGTCTTCGTCAAGCTGGATGCATGGATTTCGTGTTGCTCCTGATACGTCGAACTCGCATTTTGTCATAAATGAAAAAATCTTTGTTTCCTTCAGGTCGTCTCCATTAGAGAGGCTGAACATTACATCAGAGACGGTGACCAAGCCAATGAATTCTTCTCCGATTTTTACTGCCAGTACGGAGACATTGTTTTCATCCATTTTATTAATAGCGGTCTCAAGAGAATCGTCAAGGCTAATTGTCGGGAATATCCTTTTAATTGCTTGTTTAATGGTTTTTTTTTCAATCATGGAACCCTCCTAGGATGTGATGAAGATATACGGTATCTATCATTATTAGAAGAGGTGAATATATTTATATTCTACCGTTTTTCTGCGCTTTTTAGAACATCTTTTTGCTGACAAAGGTATTTTGCCTGAGTGGATTAGCAGCATAAATTGGTTTGAGCAGACTCGTGGTCTTGCAGCTGTTATCTCTATAACTGATAACTTCATCATAGTCTCAGATTTGGTGGTGAGAAGATACAGAGATAAATAATCGCCACTAAGTGTGCTGATGATTTCAAAGACAACCTGCTCCTATGCACAAGCATAATGCAGCCGGAGTAGTATGCAGGGATCTAAAAAACCATTCGAAACAAATACAAGTAGAAACATTTTCACATTTGCTCATTCTCTTATTTGAACCCTTGATCAAAAAATGTTCAGGAAAATAACAAAAAGATCAGAATAGGATATAGGTGAAATATCAGCCCGCAAGCTTTAAAGCAGGCGGAGAACCTTCTTCACTAAAAGATGACCTCCTACCTACAAAGAAGAATTTTTGGAATCATGATACAAACAAGATTTTAAATAATCAGGTTATAGAAAATGTATTATGATACTATGCTGAGCCAAGACCGATTTAAAAAGATATTTACAATCTTAGCTGGCGATAGTATGTCAACAATCTTTGCGGTAAAATCTGGGGTGCTACTAAAAAAAGCTTAAGGAAGATCATCCATGCCGAAAAAGACCAAGATAGTCGCAACTATTTCTACACTCAACTGTTCCGTTGAATTCATACAGCATCTATACAAAGCAGGTATGGATGTCGTGCGACTCAACACTGCCCATATGAGTCATGAAGACGCCCTCATGGTAATCAGTAACACCCGAGCAGTCTCTGAAAAAATCGGGATCCTGCTTGACACCAAGGGGCCAGAAATCAGAACCTGTGACGCGGTCAAGGAGCTTCGCGTAAAATGCGGTGATAGAATTCGTATTAAGGGTTGTTCCGGTGAACAGTCTCAGGGCGATGTGATCTGTGTCTCCCATGACAATTTTGTCAATGATGTGCCAGTGGGCAGCTCAGTATTGATCGATGACGGCGATATCGCTCTGGCAGTAGAGGCTAAGGACGAGAAGTATCTCTGCTGTTTAGTTGAAAACGATGGGATCATAAAAGCGCGAAAATCGATAAACATTCCTTCTGTGCATGTGAAGTTGCCACCACTCAGCGTCAAGGACGAGGCATTCATCCGCTTCGCCGCAGCCAACGACCTTGATTTTATCGCCCACTCCTTTGTCCGGAACAAGGATGACGTCGCCGCAGTCCAACAGATCCTCGATGAAGAGAAATCATCAATGAAAATCATCTCTAAGATCGAGAATTACCAGGGCGTGGAAAACCTAGACGAGATTCTGGACCACTGTTACGGAGTAATGATAGCGAGAGGTGATCTGGCAGTGGAGATTCCCACCGAACAGATTCCACTTATACAAAAAAAGATCATTAGCACCTGTATTGAAAGGCGCCGACCAGTAATCGTTGCCACCCAGATGCTCCATTCGATGATCAACTCACCGAGACCAACCCGTGCCGAGGTCTCCGATGTTGCTAACGCCTGCCTTGATCATGCCGATGCCCTGATGCTCTCAGGTGAAACAGCCAATGGCAGATACCCCGAGATTGCCGTAAGAATAATGAGCAAGATCATCAACGAGGTGGAATCCAAACACGTTCCCTTTACTAACGTATCCTATACCCACCAAGACAAGATAACCGCCTATCTGGCTAAAGCAGCGGTCAAGGCATCACTGAGGCTGAACACAAAGGCCATTGTTTCTGACTCAGTTACCGGCAAGTCCATCCTGGCACTCGCCGCCTACAGGAGCAGCAATGTGATCTACGCACAGATCTACGATCGCAGTGTGATGCGCCAGCTCTCTCTCTCCTATGGGGTCTATGCCGACTATGTTATGATGGATATAACTCATGCTGAACCTTTAAGAAATACCATATGCCGCCTCATTGGCGATAACAAATTTAATGATGATGATTTGATCATTATCCTCGCTGGAAGGTTTGGCATTGCTCACGGTGCTTCCTATATAGAAATAAGTACTGCAGCTAATTTTAAATCTAGATGCGGCTGATTTATTTTTTTATAGTGAGATGCATGTTTAAAATTTGGCCTTGAAGAAGAATAAATATATTTAATAAGACAAAATCGCAGTCTGATAAATTGCCGTAAGCACCGTAGATCGTTTAAATATATTTCTGCAAAATTGAGGATATGTCAATTGTGCTAGAAAAAAATCCATCTCATCTACATTTCTCTCGATGACGCAATTTATTAAGCAGTAAAAGAACTTGGGAGGAGGGTAGGGCGTGCTGCTGTCACTGGCTCGGTAATGAAAAATAAACTCGGCGTAAAAACTGGTGAAAGATATGGAGGCCAATGGCTCGTCCGTTCTGATCTGTTTAAGCAACATCTTGTTCAGAAGAAGGGTCGCATTCGAAAAGGTTCTTCAAATTGCTGTAGGAAAACACAAGTAGAAATTGATTCACATTTGCAAATCTTTCTTTTTTGAACTCCCAAGCCGAAGATTTACACAGGAACCATCTCAATCAATATGATTGGTCGAGCGGTTATGGTTGCCGATGGTTCATTAAATATCGTAGAGTGAATGGTATTCAGTTTCTGGATAATTACTCATTGGCCATTATAGGTGAGATTCAATGGGTGAAACACTTTATTTTGCAATGAAAGAAGCTGTGTTTGCCTTGATGACATTGGTGGGGACTGATTGCATCTTGAAAGGGTTGCGAGACTGCCGGAAAAGACCCTGGCTCACAATGAATGTAGGTCTTGGGCAATTTCTTATAGTTCCCCTACTCATGTTTGTGTACTTGATGCCGACAGCGACCCAGTTCGTATAATGTAAGGAGTATCTTCGAGAGATGAAAAAACGAATTTTAGGGAATACTGGGACGACTGTTTCCGCGGTCGGAATAGGCGCCATGTCGTTTTCCGACTTTTACGGCCCAACGGATACAGAAAAATCGCATGCATTATTGCGCAAGGCCCTGGACCTCGGCATCGATCATATCGACACATCAAACGTGTATGGCGCAGGCGTGTCAGAAGAACGCATTGGCTCATTCCTCAAAGATCAGGGAGCCAGAAAAAATGATTTATTCAAGATCGCGACAAAAGCGGGCATTAGACGCGGTGACGACGGTCGCAACCTTTTTGACAACAGTATGGATCATTTAAGGTCGGAACTAGATAAGTCCTTAAAGCGTTTGGGCGTCGAGCAAGTCGAACTATTCTATATACATCGGCGCGATCCAAATTACCCAATCGAAGAGGTGGCGGGTACACTGGCGGAACTCGTCAAATCCGGGAAGATCAAACAATTCGGTTTCTCTGAAATCGCGCCAACGTCACTACAGGTGGCGGCGGACATTCATCCAGTAGGTGCCGTGCAATCTGAATATTCGCTGTCTACGCGATATCCAGAATTGGGTTTGGTTCAAAAAACAAGAGAACTTGGCGCTTCCCTGGTGGCGTTCAGTCCGGTCGGGCGAAGCTTGCTGACAGATAGTCCGCATTCTTTCGAAAAATCCCAATCAATCGCATTTCTGAAAGGGAACCCGAGATTCCTCGAACCGAATTACAGCCGTAACATCGCCGCGACAGATCGGTTCCGAATGCTCGCTAAGGAGATGGGAATCAAGACTGCCTCACTCGCTATCGCGTGGCTTTTGCATCAAGGAGAGCACATTCTGCCCATTCCCGGCACGCGATCTGTTTCTCATTTGGAAGAATTAGCAGCTGGCGCTGACTTATCGCTTAATGAAAGCGATTTGCAGGCGATAGAGAATTGCTTGCCGATCGGCTGGGCTCATGGCGATCGATATTCGGTAGCGCAATGGAATGGACCAGAAAAATACTGCTGACGTGGATCCTGTCGTTGATATGGCAATTCTTTCGACCTTAGCCCCCGGTTTTTTCCTCTTTCCTCTCACTATCTACAGGGGGCTTCCCTTTTGCAACACAAACGTTCAATTCTCGTGGATTTCAAGCGATTTTAGATTTATCGAATACGTAATCTCAGGAACTGAGCATTGAATCTTATTTAATGTTCAGTTGCTGAGATTACGTTATCAGGAATAATCTTGAGTATCAACAGGCTCCATTTCTGACCTGTTTTCTTGATTTGATCAAGTTAATATTGTCAGGAACTCTTAACTCTAATTATTCGCTCCGCCATCTACCTTGCCACTGGAACCATTCACAGTTTAGCCTGTGCCTATAGGTCTGTCAGCATCAATAACTAACGACTAACGGTAAGATCATTTGAAAACATTGTTTGTTTCATGATAAGTATGATGCACGAAAAGGTATCTCATTATCAATTTCAGTCAGACAGTTATGAACACTCTTGGATGGGCGATGACGCTTTTGTTGGGTTGACATCCTCCCCACACTTAAGGACGAGGAGGACGTCAAAACTTGCAAGTGATCACGAAAAGTGTGGGAAAGACATTGATTAACTTTAACCGATTTGCTAGGTTTAATAAGGTGTTATGGAGGTAATCTTCCCTTTTGAGCAGGATTAACGCTCTTGTTTTAGGTTTTTTTCACTTCTTTCCATTGGCAATAAAAATATATTGAGCAAAATATCCGTGACCAGTGCTAAAAAGAAACGTGTTTCATCCGGTATCCCTGAGCTGGACCGGCTCATGGGGGATTTGTATATCGGTGATAATGTTCTCTGGTACGAAGATGTCAGCAGCTTCTCATCTGCATTCAGCCTGAGCTTTATCAAAGAAACACTGAGCCGGAAGGGGCCGCTAATCTATGTAACGTTTGACCGTTCGCCTAAAAATGTGGTTTCTTTTCTCGGTTCGCAGGCGGAAAGCCAGAACCTGACGATTCTCGATTGCTTTACTAACGGCAAGGGGGATTGCTCAGAGGTCTTCAATAAGTTTTATGAAAAAAATGGAGCCCTCTGGCCTTATAAGGTTATCAAAGTGAACGACCCGACGAGCCCGGACCATGTCGGCGAGACCATATACGGCCTGCACAATTCTCTTTCTGGTGACGTGCATTTTATCATCGACAGTCTCACTGGCATGCAGTCTCTTTGGGGTGGGGAAGATCATGTTATTGATTTTTATGGCAAGACTTGTCCACGACTCTACGAGCTGGATACTATTGCCTACTGGCTGATCGAGAAAGGAGCGCACTCGAACAGATTGAAAGCAAACATCAACAAGATAGCACAGGTTGCTATTGATCTTTCGGTGCGCCGGGGAAAAGCAACGCTCAAAATTCTCAAGGCTGAAAAGCGTAACTCCAAATTCCTCAATGAGCATCATGAGTATATCTGTGAGGGCTCAAATATAATTTTTGAAAGTGAGAAGCAGCTCGAACCTAGATTTGACCTTGGGGCAAAAATAAAATCTACTCGGCTTATGCGTGGTATTTCTCAAAAGGAGCTGGCAGGGCTTACGGGTGTGACTCCGAGTACAATCTCACAGGTGGAAAAGAATCTCATCTATCCGTCACTTCCTGCTCTGTTTCGCATTGCTGAGAGTCTTTCTGTAGAGGTTGCCACGTTATTCAAGGAACATGGGGCTCCACAAAAGTTCTATGTGTATCCTGCAGACAGCCGATCAGTTACCTCCTTGGCAAAAATTATCAAAGATAATGCCGAAGCGGAATTGTTGCTGCCGTCAGACATTGATACACCGGCAGAAGCGATAATTATACGAGTTCGACCAGGCAAAAAATTGGGTGGGCATTTTTTTGCCCATAAAGGAAAAGAGTTGGGTTATCTTGTTTCTGGCCAGCTGGAGATGACAATCGAGAGTAAATCGTACAAGGTTAATCCAGGCGATACCATTTATCTGCAGAAAGATATTCCGGGTAGCTGGAGCAATACCTCTGACCAGGTTGCTGAACTTCTATGGCTGAAGTTTAAAGAATAATAGCCGCCATATTTTGGTTTATAAATCAAAAAATAGGCACATCGAGTGGGTTTCTCGATGTGCCATTTAAACCATTTTACCTTGAAATTACTCTTTGAGAATTGCCTCAGCTGATTCTTTTTGAGCTTCCGTCAGGAATGGAATACCGGTCTCGCTTTCTGTCTCACGGTTGGCACTAAACAATTCATCCCTAGTAATCTCTGATAAATTGAATTTCCGTACACCGGCCATCAACTGTTGCAGCCCGCAGGAGAGCTTATCAACATAGCCTGCTATGGCCACTGCACCAAAAGGTACATTTTTCATTTCATCAGCGCCAATTTTTTGTTTGACATCCTCCCAGGCCGAGAAGATCTCTTCCGGATACTTGCCAAAGCTTTTTACGGTTTGCGGCAGTTCGTCCCAATTTCCATTTATTTTCGTTCTTCTTTCAGGGTAAAAGGTCCCTTCAATGTTGCTGCCCAGGTATCCTGGAATCATAGGAGCACGGCCCATACAAACCAGTTTTGTGTATGGTGCACCTAGAGCCAGAGCCTTAAAAACATGATCCTCACGGGCAAAACCACCGGCAAAAGAGATATCCGGAACCTTGATCCCTTTATCATCGAGAATCTTGCAGTAATCATACGCTTTGGCATGCAGGGCCAGGGATGGAACTCCCCAGTGTTCCATCATATTCCATGGACTCATACCAGTGCCGCCACCAGAACCGTCAATGGTCAGTAGGTCAAGTTTGGCATCCGCAGAATACCGAATTGCCATAGCAAGGGCCTCCATGCCGTATGAGCCTGTTTTTAATGAAATTCTTCTAAAGCCAATGCTTCTTAAATAATCAACTGATTTCATAAAGGATTCACGAACTTGACCAACGGTATCCAAGTCGGTAGCCCCAAGCCTGCTATGCCTGGCAAAGGCGGTAATGGCACGGCGCTCAAAGGCGGCCTGTACGGCAGGGTCTGTCGGGTCAGGGTCGACAACATAACCTCGCTCTTTAAGAAAAATTGCATATTCAAGTGATTTGACCTGGATTTCGCCTCCGATAACCTTGGCACCCTGTCCCCACTTGAGCTCGATAATTACATCATCTCCATATTTGTCAATGACATATTCTGCTACACCATTTCGGGTATCTTCAACGTTGAGTTGAACGAAAATGGCTGCATGCCCATCAGAATAACGTTTAAATATTTCGATACGTCTATCCAGTTCAGGTGCCGAAGATATTTTCCCTCCGCCTAATTTAGATTCCTTATCAACACCGACAACATTCTCACCGATAACAATGGGAAATCCACAAATTGCGGCACCAGTGGCAAATGAATTCCAATATTTGGTAGCGATGAAGGTTGAACCCAGGGCTCCGGTCATAATAGGGACGCGGCATTTCACCTTGATATCATTACCGAAAACGGTTTCAGTATTTGCGTTGGGGAAGACACAGTCATCGGGATCTTTGGTCATCCCCTCACTTAACCCACTGGATCCATAGGCGTATCCCTGAATTCTAAGGGCATGATATCCCAGGCCTAGAGATGTTACATTGCTTGACCCAGAAGTAATTTTACCGAAATTTCTGGGATAGAGCATCTTGCGACCCCTTAAGGAAGACATCCAGGTTTCACACTTGCCTTTACAATCAGAGCTACAAAGAGTGCATAATCCAGATTCACACGGATTGCCTCTGTTGACGGTACCAAGAGCATCATTATTTTTGGGCCATTGAATCATTTGATTGTCTCCTTTTCTGGTTAAATGAACACTGAAATCATTTTTTTATGAATCAATCTAGATGGAGTAATGCTAGGCGTGAGGATGAGCTATTATGGGTTTTGCTCAATTTTCTAAACACATAGCAACCTCCTTTAAAAATAGTGATTTCCAGGGAACGAAGGCCAATCGCGAAGTAGTGTGGGGCAAAAAAAAAGGCATCCGTCCTCAGGATAGAGGAATCAGACACCGTTGTCTCAATGGTACGAATAAACTACACGCCTTTGTGCAGGGTTCGATAATAATATATGACAGAATTAATTTAGCTGTACTTAATTATGTTGTCAAGAAAAAACCTGTCAGGAGACAGGCCAATAGGTATGTACGGTTATTATATGTTGAAAATAAATGAGGAAATTTGGTTTAAGAGCTAAAGATCTTCCGACAAGATCAGTGCTTCAGCAATTTCCAGCATGGATTTACGGGTATTCATACTCCGCTTCTGAATCCATCGATATGCTTCTTCACCGTTCATCCGGCGGCGGTCCATAAGAATCTCTTTTCCCCGCTCGATCTGCTTTCTGGTCTGGAGTTCCTGTTCAATAACCCTTGTTTTTATAATGAGTTCGGTGTTGTGGATCGCAACTGCCGCCTGACTCGCGACTGCGCTGAGCATGTTGATATCTGTTTCAGAGAATTCATGTGGCTGGCTGGTAAAGCAGTTAAGCACACCTATAACTTTATCTTCCTTACCTTGCAGGGGTATACTCACCATTGAGACCAGTCCAAGGCTGTTGGCCATCTCTTTTTCCTTAAATCTGTCATGATTTTTCACATCATCAATCACGTAGGGACGCTGGATGGAAAGCACATATCCAACTACGCCTTCATGTAGTCGCAACGCCCTGTTTTTGACATATTCCGGCTCAAAGGATTGGGTGGCCTTTAACTTGATGAGGGGAGGATTTTCGTTTTCATCCACAAGCCATAGCGAACAAATTTCAACTCCTGTGACCTTGGCAGTTACCATTACAATCAGCTTGAATAAATCCTCTAAAAAAAGATCAGAAGTAATTGCCTGGCTGATATCCATCAGTGCTTTAACATAATGATCATACGTGTGTTGAGTAGATTTGTTCATGCAAGTCCATATACTAAAGCGGTAGGCATAGAGTGGTAGTTTCTGTCGTGTATACCTGTTTGTTGGTTGCGGTCATATGCTGAAAAAAAGTGGGAACAATCCGTTATTGTTCACCCAGATAGTTCACCCCTTTTCGGGTGATAAGGCTGTATTGCAGGTCGGAGTCAGTCTGGATAATGCCCATACCGTCCATAGTTTTCAGAATCTGCTGGAGTTTCGGCAACTGTATGTCCATTTTCCCCGCAATAGTAGCGGTGGGAACAAGTTGGGGCTGGGAGGTGCGTAAATTATCCGAGAGAATGACAAGAACTTGAAGCTTATGTTGGTATAGTGACATAGCGACCTCCTGATGGGTGGCAAGTCGGAGCTAAGTTACTCGTGGATGTTTCTGTTTATACGCTAATATCTATCATTGAATCCTATAATAAAATGTGGTGAACCGCAATTGATAAATTAATTATAAATACATAAACAGATATATATATAGCACAAGTGAATATCCAAGAGGGATGTTTTCCACCCTCTAAAAGAGTAGACATTCATGAAAAAAAGTAAGGTCCCTAAGGGGCCCTCGGTTGATTGACATAAATCTGGCTATGATTAACGCAGAGATTGTTAAATCGAAGATTTGATAAGCGAACTATCCCTTAAATTTTACACGACTACTGTATCTAAACAGGATGCTGTTCCGAAGGACCAAGTAACCCATGCAACCTTTGAGGAGAAGTGAGCAAAGGTCGAAGATCTGCAATTCTATGTCCTTCTCAACCTTCCATTGATCAATTAACTATATTTGTATCATCTCAGGACCTTAGATTTACAGGGAGTCAAGTAGCAGTTTGGCATCGGTTATGAAGTGAATCCACCAAAGGCAGAAATTTAAATAATCTTTAGGTTTTTTGATGGGATAACCACAAAGTTAATTGACTTTTTGCCTTATGCTCCCTAACTTGAAAAACAGTCATATAAACAGAAGAGAAGAAGAGATATGACCTGCGGTATACGCGAGAAGTGGCTTTGTGAGCTGTTTCTTATTGATGCCAATTTTGAAACATGGAGGAACTATGAAAGGCGAAACAATTTCGAAAGAATTTCAAAAAATGGTATGGGTTCAGGATAAAAATGGAAAAGAGTATGCCTGTTATATTGATGACCTAAAACGCATCAAGAAAAAGGAAGATCTGACAGAAGAAGAAAAATCAAAATGCACCGATTTAAGCACAGTTCTGGGCGATAGCTGGTAAAACAGCTTGCTGCCGCATTTGAAATCTACCACAGCCCTCATTGCTTATGAGTAATAAGGGCTGTTTTTTTGTCAAAAAATAATGGTGATAACAGCTAAATCTTAGAAACATCCAAAGACTTGTTGGTACGTGGCCACGTTTCAGGTTCTTAGCGTGAGTTTGTCCGAGACAACCTGCTGCTCTCTAAAAGGAGGTACTTTCTATGAACGCTGTTTTCTGGCTGAAACTATACCTGCTAACTATTCCAGTGTTTTTCGCCATTGATATGATCTGGCTGGGTTACGCGGCGAGAAATTTTTATAAAACCCAACTGCATCATCTGCTCAGCCCCGAGGTGAACTGGCCGGCGGCCTTCCTGTTCTATTTTATTTATATTACAGGAATTATATTTTTCGCCGTTCGACCAGGGCTCGAGGAAGAGTCTCTCGTCAGAACCTGTGTTCTCGGAGCGCTCTTTGGTTTTTTTACCTACGCGACGTATGATCTCACCAATCTTGCAACTCTGCGTAATTGGCCACTCCCTGTAGTCGTGGTAGATATACTCTGGGGCACTCTACTCTGCACCCTCGTTGCTGGTGGTTCTTACCTGATTGGCACATGGCTCAACACATAGAACAGGAGGACCCCAATATGAATTCAATCTTCTTTACTGCCGCTGGCCTCGTTCTGCTCTATATGTGCTGCATGTTTGTTGTGGGTCAGAAAGCCAGAGACAATAGTCTGGTGGATATTGCCTATGGCCCCGCTTTTTTGTTTACCTGCTGGGGAGCCTGGTTTTTAAGTGGTGGGGCGACTCTTCACTTTCGTTCTATGTTAATCCTGACCCTCCTCACATTATGGGGACTGCGGCTTGGCCTTCACATTGGTCTGAGGCATCGTGGCAGAGGTGAAGATTTTCGCTACCGCAAGTTTCGTGAAGATTGGGGTGATACAATAATCTGGCGAAGTTTTCTCCAGATCTACATGCTGCAGGGTGCCGTTGTTCTCGTCGTGGCAACACCTGTACTTCTAACCATCGCTGAGCCAGGGGATGGTTGGGTGTGGAGCGACCTGCTTGGTGTTGTGCTTTTTTGTCTCGGTTTTTTCTTTGAGACAATCAGCGACTGGCAATTGACTGCATTTAAACGTGGTGGAGCGAACAAAGGAAAAATCATCATGCATGGCCTGTGGCGCTATAGTCGTCACCCTAACTATTTCGGAGAAGCGACGCTGTGGTGGGGGATATTCTTTGTCGGTCTCGCAAGCCCCTACGGTGTATATGGACTGATCAGTCCACTGGTCATAGCTTTTCTGCTTCTCAAGGTCTCAGGTATCCCTATGCTTGAGGTCAAGTACCAGAGCAATCCCGATTTTGATGCATATAAACTGAGAACCAATAGCTTTTTCCCATGGTTTGAGCGTAAAGGGGGTGGCGATAGCTCGAAAAGTCATCATTCTTGATTATGACGAATTAGACTCAATATACATTTTTGCAACTGGCATAGTACTCGTTGCAAACGGTATCACATATTTCTTTGTTCATAAACTGCCTGAAAAAGAT
>CAVZLG010000013.1:0-262894 GCA_963776075.1 uncultured delta proteobacterium | reverse complement strand
ATGTCTTTTAAAGTTTGATTAACTAGGCTGTCTAAGCATTTTACTAAATATTTTTGACTGTTAAATACACAAAGAACTATAGACACTTTTATATTTTTAAGTCTTTTTAGCAACCATATTTGACAATTATATTTCAATTCATTGCTGTCCCATATTTATCCCCTCAAAGAAAGTTGAGGAGAATTGATAGGTAGCGCATATTCTTGTGACTATAATAATTCAATCAACGACCTTTTTTCAAAACCATTTTCATCTATCACAAATTTGCAGTGATTCCTTCGTTGCAGCAATCACTATCTTTGCATTTTGTCGGGCAAAAGCTAAGGCACATGTCGGATAGGCGTAAGACGGCACAATAACTTCATCCCCCTCTTGAATGTCCAAGAGTAAGGATGATATTTCCAGAGAATCTGTGCAGGAAGAAGTAAGATAGTTGAACGTAAATCCAAATTTCTCCCGTAAAAAATCCTGACACTTGTTGGTATAATCTCCGCCTCCAGCGAAGCGTTCTCCCTTCATGAGATCCCGAACGGTATTTCGTGAATAATCAATAACATAAGGATGATTAAATGAAATTGGCATAATATATTTAAGGTGTGAAAGGACTTTCAATTTTACGATAATTTTTGCCGGTTGGCCAATGGCTACGACACCTCCTGGGATATCCTTAGCTACAATTGATCCGGCACCAATTACACTACCAGTTCCAATATGTGTACCATCAATTACATTGCATCCTATCCCAAGAGTCACTCCTTTTCCTATATCACAGCATCCTGCGACATTTGCCCCTGGATGAATAGTAGTAAATGCACCTATTGATGTGTGATGACCAACAGTAACCCCACGATTTATACTAACCATCTCACCTATTCTAGTGTGGGCAGAAACAACGGTTAGTGGATGAACTACCAATCCCGGCGGCTTCACTACAGTTGACGCAATTACAGAACTACTATGGACTAATGATTGGTATTCATGTGTGTAAACTTCAAAGTTGTCCTTGAAGTACTCAAAAACAGCTAACTTTGAGTTCGGTAAGTTTACTCCCAAATAAATAATAGAAGAGGAATCTTTTTCCCATCTGACACTTTCAATTAACCGAACGCGTGTAGTCTTGGTTTCATAGGGATGATCCATAGAATGGTTGGTGTTACGAACAGCTGTTACCACTGATTGCTTATGCTGATCATCAATAATTTCCATCATCATTGCTAAGCTGAAATCACTGGCACCTAAAAAAACAATTCTTGAAATCATATTTCAAAAGGTCGTAACTTACTTTTTTTGTTTGGAATTATAGAAACCCGCCCTCTCCAAAGCTAGAAGAGGACAAAATAGGTCTCTCGAAAATTTCTGCCAAATCGTGAATCCGCTTTAAAAGGCTAATGTTTGTGGCTTTGTTCTTTCTATCAGCATTGAACCAGATGTTGTCTTCTAACCCCACACGGACTCCTCCATCAAATGCTATGGCCAACGTATTCATTTTTAATTGCTCATCACCCAGTCCTGCCAGTGCCCAATAGGAATGCATGGGTAGGTCACGAATAAGTAATCCAGCATATGCCATATCTGCCTGAACTGAAGCGATGTTACCGAACAGTAGATTGAAATAAAAGGGAGGTGTCAGTTTGCCTATACGGATTAAGTAGTTGGCGTAATTAACCATTCCTACATCAAAGCACTCTAACTCTGGCCGTACCCCATACCGATCCATCTCATCAATTAAACCAAGTATAGTGTCAGGTGTATTAATGCTTGCGCTTTTGAGAAAATTCAAAGAGCTAAGTGTTAGTGACCCCATATCCGGTTGCAGTTGCAAAACTTCAGCTCGTTGTTCTATGAGAGGAAAATCGCGACCACTAAGTGATGCACAAAGAACCAAGTCAGGACAGTGCTTTCTCAATCCTTCAAAAATCCTTCCATAAATATTAGAAGCATAAGTCGAGCCTCCATCTTTATCACGAGCGTGCAGGTGTACTAGAGTAATCCCAATCTCGTTAGCTTGGTGGACTTCTTCGATGATTTCAACTGGGTCTATAGGAATAAATTCAGTGTCATTTTTTGTAAAAACCAAACCTGTTGGCGAAAAGTTTATAAGTAATGGTTTCATTGATCTGAATGTTATTGTGTTGAAGTCAAACCTCAAGTTGCAGCACGGAATGGCCTTCTAATAAAAAACCGTTAATATTTCCTCTTTACACCTAACATATTGAAAATACTTTTCAAGATATATGTCAAACGTAGGTTTAGCAGAACTAATCAAACGGCTGCCACAAACTTATCCACGCATAGATATCGTACATATTTTCGAGAATGGTGGAGCCCTCGCTGGAGTACCTTCAGCGAGATATGTGAAGAGATTAAAAGAAAAAAGAAGAACAGCTGCTTGAAAAAGCGAAAAACCCTAACTTTCTGACTGGCATAGAAACTATGGGCCGATCAGTGGACGTATCTTCAATATTTTAGTATAAGATTATGACCCTAGGAGTCTGTCGGACTTTCCATCTTTTCAATCAACAATATACAATGATTTAATACAAGCAAGTTGTTGTTGTTTCGAGGTAAAATCTTTAGTTACAAGTTGTTTTTTCGGGAATAAATGGTATATTATCTTATGATTCCAATATATTAAGAGATGAGGAACTGATGAGTACCAATTATATCCCCGCCGACAGAAACACCCTGTATCTTTTCCCACCTTCTGTCCAGGACTGGCTTCCAGAAGACCACATGGCCAGGTTTGTCGTGGACATTGTCGCACAGCTTGACCTGCACCCTATTGTCAGCCGCTATGGCGGCAGAGGTTCCAAAGCCTATCACCCCCAGATATTGCTGGCACTGCTTTTCTATGGGTATTCCACTGGTATCTTCTCCAGTCGAAAAATAGAACAGGCAACGTATGATTCCGTGGCTTTTCGCTATATTGCAGCAAATACCCACCCGGACCACGATACCATCGCAACCTTTCGGAAGCGCTTTCTCAAAGAACTAAAACCGCTGTTTGTTCAGATCCTCATCATCGCCAAAGAAATCGGCATGTTGAAACTGGGTAAAGTGAGTCTTGATGGCACAAAAGTTAAAGCGAATGCCTCCAAACATCACGCCCTAAGCTGGAAACATGCCTGCAGGATAGAGAAACAACTTCAGGAGGAGGTTGAGGAACTGATGCGTCTTGGACAGCAGGCTGATTCCACTGAGCTGCATGAAGGCCTGAATATCCCTCAGGAGTTGGCACGGCGGCAGGATCGTCTGGAGGCTATCATGGTAGCCAAAGAGAAGATCAAGCAGCGAGCAGATGAACGCTATTGTCGAGAACAAAAGAAGTATGAGCAGAAAGTTACTGCTCGTAAAGAGAAATCAGATAAAACCGGGAAGAAACCGCGCGGCCCCAAACCAAAGCCGCCAGCCTCAGGACCAAGCAACAAAGACCAGGTAAACCTTACTGACGAAGAGTCAAGGATTATGCCATCCAAGAGCTTTGTTCAAGCCTATAATGCTCAGGCAAGTGTGGACCTTGACTCCATGCTCATCGTCAGCTCTCACATCAGTCAATCCCCCAATGACAAGCAAGAAATCGAACCCGCCCTGGAAGCCTTAACCTCCCTGCCAGAAACAGTCGGTGAGGTGAATACCTTAATCGCAGATAGCGGATACTTCAGCGAAGCAAATGTGAAAACGTGTACAGAAACGAATATTGAACCGCTCATTGCAATTGGTCGACAAAAACACCATCAAACACTGCAGGAACGCTTTGGATATCCTGAACCGTTAGCGGAAAATGCAGGGCCGGTTGGCAGCATGAGACATCGCTTAAAAACAAATGAAGGACGTCGTCTGTATGGCAAACGAAAATCTACGGTAGAGCCTGTTTTTGGCATCATCAAAGAGGTGATGGGGTTCAGACAATTTCATCTGCGTGGGTTTGAAGCCGTGAGCGGTGAGTGGATACTTGCGTCTATCGCCTGGAATTTAAAGCGAATGTTTGCATTAAGTGGCTAATAAGATGTCAAAGATCAGAGAAATGAACCCTGTTGAAGTGAAATGTAAGACAAAACACCCCCGCTAATAGTAACTACTGATTACGGCAGATATTTTTAAACATATGAACATTAAATTCACGTTAATTGAGACTGTCACTCCGACAGACTCCTAGACAGCGTTAATAGTTAATCAATTATGAAATTAAATATTATGTCATCACATTATAGCATGAAAACAATAATCGGGAAATTATTAAATAAATTCGGGTATCAAATTCAAAAGATTCCCGTGATAAATGATTCGTTAGATCAATATTCTAACATCGATATTACTGATGTGAATACATTAGATTTAGAGGATTTATCGAAAATATCTAGGTCAATACCTGGAATGATCTCACCAAGATCTGGACAGTTTCTATATACAATGTGCTATATGCAACAATTATTAGGAGACGTAGTTGAAATTGGATCTTGGCAAGGGCGTTCCACGAGTTTTCTTGCCAGGGCTGTGGGCAATTCTGGAAACGGCAAGTTTTATGCAATAGACCACTTCAAAGGGAACGTAGGTAAGGAACATTACTTCGTTGTTGAACAACAAGATTTAAGCGATTTAAAAGAAAATTTTCTGTCAAACATGGAAAGGATCGGGTTGAAGACTCGGTAGAATTATTGAATATGACAAACGAATTGGCAGAAAAACAGTTACAAGATACCAAAATACGCTTCTTATTTATTGACGGTGATCACACTAAACATGGGGTTGAGAAAGATATCGATCTATTCTTTCCAAAACTTATGCCCGGATCTATTATAGTTTTTGATGATTATTCTCAGTATTATCCGGAAGTAGTAGAAACGGTAGATAAGCTTGTTAGCAGTCAAAAATTTTCAAGAGTCATGACTTATAAACACACTCTGGTTCTACTGGTCTGATAAGATATAAAAGTTAATCGACCCCGTCGACATAATGCCCCTGGAGATATACAAGTTAAGAATGCCATTTTGAACATCTGATCTTGCCATCACTCAATAAACTTAGGGTGTATCGAGTAGGTTTATCAATAGTTGTGCTCCAGCAAACATCCCAGTTTCGATCAGAACGTATTGCAATTATTGATAAACCGTAAAGAACTGAACTGCGGGGTGGGTTACGATCGAAAGTGATTTTCTATGGGGAATAGACGAGATTCCTCAGCTAGGGTATGAGCTCTGAGATCTCTTCGGAGAAGGACATATTGAGACATTTTCTTACCACATTGACCATTTAAAGTTAGAATCGATCACAACAGCTGTACTTTCAGAAAATTGCTGTTCTTTCATAGATCTAGCCACCGTTTAGAGATGGTCCCAGAGAACAGGACCACGAGTTAAGTTGTAAAATGGTGTATAGTTCCTCAATAAAAAAACAGTGAGGAATTATGAAAAAGCACAGAAGAAAACATTCGGCAGAATTTAAGGCACGAGTTGCCCTGGAAGCAATCAAGGGTTTAAAAACGCTGAGTGAAATTGCTCGGGAATATGAAATCCATCCAGTCATGGTTGGAAAATGGAAATCAGAAATGCTTGATCGCCTACCAGAGTTGTTTGATGGTAAAGCATCGGCGAAGAACCAGGACACTGAGAAGGAACAAGAAAAACTCCACCGTAAAGTTGGTCAGTTAACCATGGAGGTGGATTTCCTCGAAAAAAAGTGCAAACAGTTGGGAATTCCCGTGAAAGGGCGAAACTCGTAGAGAAGAGTTCCCAACTGAGTATCCGTTGTCAATGTGCCCTGCTGCATATTCCCCGTTCGCTGGTTTATTACAGTTTAAAAGGGGAATCAGAAGAAAATCTTGCGCTTATGAGACTGATTGATCAGCTGCATATCCAGGACCCGTCGGCCGGATCTCGCAGAATGTATAAATATCTCAGACGCACGACAGGTAAAAAGCTTGGCAGAAAACGAACTGTTCGATTGATGAAGTTGATGGGAGTGGAGGCCGTTTATCCAAAGAAACGTACAACCATTCCAGGAGGACCAGCCGGCATATACCCGTATCGTTTAAAAGGGCTGACCATAGACCGACCGAATCAGGTATGGTGTGCTGATATAACCTTTATTCCGATGCGCCGCGGCTTCATGTATCTGTTTGCCATAATGGATTGGTATTCCCGGAAGATTATCGCCTGGGAACTGTCAAATACACTGGACACCGGATTTTGTCTCAATACGCTGAACCGGGCTTTGGCAACATCGGGTACCCCTGAGATATTCAATACCGATCAGGGGTGTCAGTTCACGTCGGAAGAATGGCGAAACGCTTTGGAATCAAAGAGTATTGTTATCAGCATGGATGGCAGAGGTCGATGGATTGACAATGTCATGATAGAGCGCTTCTGGCGGAGTATCAAGTATGAAGATATTTACTTGAAATCTTATGAGAATGGCTTTGAACTTGAAAAGGGGATTCATGCGTACATAACACGATATAATCACCACAGGCCCCATGAATCTCTTGCGGATGCAGCGCCAGACGAGATATATAGCGAAAAGGTACCATTAGCAGCCTGAACTGCGCCAGCCATCTCCCCATGGGGAGATGGCTGAATAAAACCAACCGGGACTATGCAATACAACTTAAATGATCAGGTCAGTGGTCTAAGAAACGGGACCACTTCCTTTCATGATCACGACAATCACTGTTCTGCATCCACAACCTTTCATCGTTTTGACGCCAAACACACGAGAGAGGAGCCCAGTGCGTTAGGAGCGCACGCTGGGATCTGTCGGGGGTGCCAGGTAACTGGCATTTCCTACCGCGACCGTTTATCTTCAGTATCGTAAATTGAATATTGGTATAACTGGAGGCCCACCAATTAGGTGCAAAATCAGTGTCACTTCCAATTTTCATTTCCCACTTGACTTTACAAGGTTACAAAAATATTTATGTAACAATAAAGTAAACGTAAACATCCTGAAGGGAGACATTATGGCAAAGGCAATAAGAATTCCCGACAGCGTTTACAACCGTTTAACAAGACATAGCCGAGGGATTGAAGAACCTGCCGAAGTGATCGAAAGGTTACTTGATCACTATGAAGGAGTTACCCCTACGCCTAACCAAGAATCCGAGAGTGACGGTTTTGTCATTGACATGAACCGTATAGAATTTGTTCTTTCCGTGGGGTGTGCGCATTGTAATTGGAACCAGTCATGGTCATTCGTCAATCACGATGAAGAGTTCATTCTCTTTGATGTTTTGGGTAATCTCGAAAACGAAAATGGTCACTTAATACTATCAGAGGATTGGCGATACAGTGCCAATGGTCGAGAAAGCGAAGGGTTCATTCGAGCCATTAAGCATATTGATCTCATCGAGATTGCTGGCTATCAGTTAAAGACGTTTCATATGGCTGTTTCAATCGATGGCCATGACAACGTGAAAACAGTGGCTATCCAGCCTCGTATGTTTGACAAGAAACTGAAACGGATCGGAAAAAATTGGTATGCTGTTGACTAACATATCTTTGAGTAAATACAAAAAACTATAGATATATAGAACAGAGTTAACCTGACACATTATGTATAACAACATTATGTATAATAGTTTCGATCTGATCTGACAATTATCCTCATAACTTCCGATTCGGAGATTCACAGTTTGTATACGTAACAACCCTGTTTTTTTATGTTGTTTTAGCTAGTTGTGTTGTTCTATTATCCCTCCTTTCTGGCTTTTAGGTCAAGGTTTTTATCATGATAACGGCGTCCGGTACCGGACGCCGTTATCATGATAGCACGTTCCACGAGGTCAGCGAGCCTTTTACTTCCATGATTCTGGTCATGGCCTGATAATAATCCTGGCGGGCCCTCTGGTTTGATAGACGAGCATATCGCATCGTTGTCTTGATCCTACTGTGACCAAGTAGATATTGGATTGTAACAATGTCGGCACCAGCATTGAGTAGATCAGTGGCCATCGTATGACGAAGTTGATGGCAGCAGACATGAACACCGCTTTTATCAGAGTAATACTCCGCCCGCTTTTGAATGCCTCTGACCGATAATGGCTTACCTCTGTAACTACCTTTTTCAACCAGAAAGATACGAGGTTCCTCCGTCTCCGGTCTTGTCTGCAAATAGTCCGCTAAAGCATCCGCCACATCATCATTGAGGTAAACCAACCGGTCCCTGGCACCCTTGCCACTCCTGACCATGATCTGGCTGCGATGGTGGTCAACAACGCCAAGGGTCAGATTGGCCACCTCCTCAACTCTGAGACCGCAGCGAAGCATCAACATGAAGATTGCCAGGTCACGTTGTTTACTGATTACACTGAAAAAAGCGCTCACTTCACTGTCCTGCAGGAACCTTGGCAGCGGCTTGGGCAGACGAAGGGACAAGCCCGAGATTACGGGATTGTCTATTGCCACCTGTTCCTCCTCCTTCAGATAACGGTAGAAGCTGCGGACGGCGATCAAGTGACCGTTGATCGTTTGCGGGTTGAGCCTTTTATCCAGAAGTACATCTATGAAGCATTTGATATGTTCCGGCTCTGCAGATTCGACCGCAACCGGCAGCCAGATCAGAAAGTGCTGCAATCTATTCAGGTAGTTTTTTCTTGTGTGAGCTGAGTAGTTTCTTCTCTTCAAATACCTTCTGTAATGCAGTACTGACTCGGTAAGGTTCATCTGTTTCTCCTCCCCGTGCAATAATTGCCATAGCCCGGTAATAGTCTTCTTCTCTTCTCCGATCCGAGAGTCTTGCATAGCGCAGGGTCATCTCAATATCCTGGTGGCCCAGGATCTGCTGCAGAACCTCAACACGCATGCCGGCGTTGATCATGTCGGTGGCAAAGGTATGCCTGAGACTGTGGGGGCTGTAACCCTTATCCAGCAAACCTGCCCGCTCAAGTGTCTTTCTCATTGCACCCCAGGCAGCAACATAGCTCAGAGGTCTGTCTGATCTGCCGTAGAACAGATAGCGTTTTGTTTTATCACGGGTGCGCAGCCAGTGCATCAGAGCCTGTTCGGCATCAGTACTGTAATAGACTTCTCTTCCTTCATAGTTCTTCGAGCCGACGTAAATGAGGATCTTCTGATCATGCAGTACAATATCTTCAAGCTTTACTTCCAGCAACTCACCGATCCGCATACCAGTTCGCAGCAAGAGCATGATCAAGGCCCGATCTCGTACACTTGTGATTGCATCGAGGATACACTCGATATCTTCTCGAGGAATTGCCTTGGGGAGTGCGTCCGGTTGCTGTATGCGAACTTTAGGCTTCATGATTTCCGGGGCTATGACCTCCTGCCTTACCAGGTAATTGATAAAGGCATAGATCACTGTCAGATGTGAGATTATCGATATGGCCTTTAAACCTCTATCTTGTTCATATTCTACAAAAGCACTGATATTACTCCTCGTCAATGTGAATATTGAACTTCCTTCTTTGTTGAGAAACTGCAGAAAAGCCAGGATCACGCCGCCGGCATGATCGATGGTATGATATGAGAGGTTCTTGATATACTTGCCGTGCAGATACTCTGTTACTAAGTCATCTCCAGCCAGACCACTTGTTTTTATGCGCTCAGTCCAGCGGTTCAGTATTCGTCGCTTATACGAAAGTGTACCTGGACTAGATGTCAAAGACAGATAGCCGGGGCGAAATTGTCTGGTTGAATGGTGATCAGAATTTGTTACGTCTTGGCGTATACCTAATGCTTCGGTCATTTTGTCCTCCTTTCTCTTTTGTTGAAAAAACAGGATGTTAATGACCGAATTATATCATATTATTCGGTTATTGTTTTTCTACGTATAAACAGGAACCACCTTCAGCAAGAGATTGAGAAGATTTTAACATTATAACCGATTAAGCCTTTTGGCCGCATAAAGACTATGTATATATTTACTATCCTCCTCGTTGATATCATGGAACTGAAACCCAACTTTATAGTTATTTTGAACAGGTACTGATTGTTTAACGACTGCTTTAGAAATTATTTTTTGTTTCCCAAGAAAAAATCCAATTTTGACATATTGATTAACAGATAATTCGTTTTTAAGAATCAACGCCATACCGTCGGCACAAATATCACTTAACTGACCATCAACAGTGTGTTTGTCTGTAACAACCTTTGCTCTAACAACTTTTACCTCTAGTATTGAAGTCATATCCCCAGCTGTCATCCTCTCAAATTTTCTCTTGCCGAGTGGGGTTTCTACCTTATATTCCCTGTCCATTTTCAAGCCATTCAGCGAAGGAATATCATCCCAGCTCTTTTTTTATCTGTCACGATCACTCACCGACAATCTTATAGCTGATAATTGGAGGAATAAATTCCTCGGAAATTTAGTTCATTTTGTCACGACATTATAAGCATTGATTATATGATTTCTAAGAAAATGTCACGCCTGTCATATAGAAGTAAGATCGCTCGTCCACTCTAAACGGTAACTTCACAGGAAGAACTGAACCGCTCCGCGTTGCTCCGCGGAAAAAACCTTGTCTTCCATTATTAAATAGTGCCCAGCCTATCTGATACACACCTCATAATTATTTCTGCCACCCCACCTTTTTGTTAGATTGGAATGAGTAGCACCATTCCTATTAATCTCAACAAGGAGGCAAATCATGGCTAATTCAATCAAACAGAAATTCATCGAACACATGGAACTTTATAGGCTCAGCAAAGAAACCAGAAGGGTTACATCAGCGGGGTCCGCTGCCTGGCCAATCACTACAAGATGTCCCCGGAACACCTGACTAATGATCAGGTTCGAGACTATTTCCGGCACTTGCTGCTGAAAAAAAAACTGGCTCATTCGTCATGCAGGGCGTATCTTTCCGGCATCACCTATTTTTATCGGCATATCTGTGGCCGGGAAGTCGACGACCGATGCGGAAGGAAACTGCCGACAGTAATTTCCATGGAGGAGGTAAGCCGGCTCCTTAATTGCATCGACAACCTCAAGCACCGGGTCCTGCTCAAGACCATTTACAGCGCTAGGCTCAGAGTTGGGGAAGCGATTCGTCTCAAACCGGAGCATATCGAGAGCGATCCGTCACGAATGGTGATCAGGGTCGAACAAGGCAAGGGGCGCAAGGATCGTTACACGGTTCTATCCAAGCAGCTGCTGCATGAACTGTGCGCCTATTGGGTTGAGTATACTCCCAAGCATTGGCTGTTCCCTGGTCAGAAGACCGGAACCGATATCAGAAACGTTTCGGTATCGAATGTCCTGTACGCTGCAAAAAAAAATCGGCTTAACCAAAGAGTGCAGCCTCCATACCCTGCGTCACAGCTTTGCCACCCACCTGATGTGGTCAAGTAAAAATGGACAATTTTTTAAGCTGCTTTTTTCAAAGCCATCTGTTTCTCAAACTCCTTTGGACTGAGATAGCCCAGATAAGAATGCCTTCGTTTACTGTTATAGAACATCTCGATATAGTCGACGATATCCCGACGAGCTTCTGCCCTGGTTCGATATACTGAATCGAACACTCGTTCTATCTTCAAACTGCCGAAAAAACTCTCTGCAACGCTGTTATCCCAGCAATCTCCTTTACGGCTCATGCTGCTGAGCATTCTATTATTTTTGAGTGCTTTTTGAAAATCTGTGCTGCAATACTGGCTGCCGCGATCTGAGTGAAAAACAAGACCTGGTTCCGGCCGGCGCTGCCATACTGCCATGAGAAAAGCGTCAAGGACCAGCTTCTTTACAATCCTGTTACTCATGGACCAACCCACAACCTGACGGGAAAACAGATCCAGGACTACAGCCAGATATAACCATCCTTCATTGGTCCAAATGTACGTGATGTCTGAACAATAAACTTTATCAGGTTCAGAAACCTCAAAGTTTCTCTCCAGAAGGTTTGGTGCTACCGGCAGATTGTGCCTGCTGTCCGTTGTTACTTTGAACTTCTTTTTCTGTTTAGCAGCCACACCTGCTATTTTCATGAGCGTGGCAGCTTTAGTACGTCCACAGGACTCACCCTGGGATTCAAGCTCAGCTGACATTCGCCGGGCACCATATGATGCTTTCACCTGACGATGAATTTCCTTTATCTTGGGAATAATGCGCTCCCGTTCCTGCTGGCGGGTTGATTTCTTTTTTGTCTTCCAATAATAATACCCACTACGGCTGACTCGCATTACTTTACACAGTAAAAACAGTGCGTAAACCTCCCTCGCAGTATCGATAAAATGATACCTTACCCCTGTTCCTTGGCGAAGAAGGTGGCTGCCTTTTTTAATATTTCACGCTCCAGTTTCAGCCGTTTATTTTCCTTTCGCAGTCGCTTGAGTTCGGCCTGCAAAGAAACTGTGCTGCCAGGGTCACCACTATCTTCCTCTATTTCCCGCTTCCACCGACTCAGTTGATTTGGATTGACACCTAAATTTCGGCCTGCCTCAGCATATGAATAACCCTGCTCGATGATGAGCTTTACCGCTTCTTCTTTGAACTCTCGTGTGTAAATCTTTGGACCGCTAAGGCGGCTGACTGTATGATTTGATAGAAACAAATTAGAAGGAAATGTCAGATCGAGTCACGATTTTTTCTCCTTAGTCCTAGAGATTCTCGGTTTTTTATCTGAAGATTAAGTTATGGTATTCTCGGTGGATGGACAAATATATTCTCTCATCAATCGAGTCCGCGGCACTGGTCAGGGGGGGTTCTCTAGGGCATTATGGAACCTTGGGGGAGGTGCCCCTAATTTGACCTTATTCTGTCTTTCCAACAAAAATAACGCTTACGAAATATCCATATATTATTGATATCTTTGTTATATCCAGGCTGGATCGAACCGCCGACATCTCTGATTTTCTATCAGTGAATCTTTCAACTTAACTGAAACGTTAACTCCACAGAAAGAATCAACAGGACAACTCCAATAGAGCGAGCGAGGACATTCCATTCTTTCTTTTTGATGCCACCAGCTAGGCCACTTGCCAGCATTTTCTCTGTATCTCAATCACATACAAACACTAATTCTGGAAATATTTTTCTGCGATATGCAGATATCAAAGGAAATATTTATTGAGAAATGCTTCTTTGGATAAACTCCTGTTTGAAAGGCGGTTAGGTTATTCTTTTTGACATCCTTCCGTCTGTTCTAAAAGCAAATACTTATCACCAAGTAAAATCAGATAGTTGCTGCTTGGGTAAGGCATATATGGTTGCGTATATAAAATCATGCGAAAATGAATGAAAATCCCTCTGGATATGGAATAGTCATCTTGTATAATGCCTGGATAAATGATACCTGGCCCCAGGATGAATACCAGCATGGATAACAAATTGTTTTTAATATAGATTATAGTCAAAAAAGATATCTGAGATGGGTGATGAGATGGGGATATGCTGTTCCACCATCCAGTTCACGGAACAATGGAACAGCAGTTACGAAGTCGCTATTTAGAAGTAGCGATATATCCCGGTATCCTCAACTTTGGTATACTCTCGTTTGCTTTTGCCAGTTTTCTGTCAATAGCGTATCCGATCAGGCCATAGATGCAGGCAAACAGGACACCATTAACAGCGTTGATCATAACAAGTTGAGTAGCTGTGATTAATGTGTTGGTCTCAAGCACTCCACTTCCGAGCAGGCATATATATCCGACTGCTCCGTGCGTCAGGTTGGCAATAACACCGACGAGCCCTAACAATTTGCCGATTAAAGGGATATATGTCATCTGAATCAATGCAAAACTTACTGGTGCGATTACCATTCCAAAAGCGATACCATTCCACATAAACCTGTTTTTTGTTTGCATTTTCTTTGTCAGGTATAAGCAGGATAAGGGGACTATTGCTAGAAAAATTAACCAATGACTCATGACGGGCCTCCCATCTTTTGTGACTTGCTGGCATAAGTTGTTTTAGTTACAATTATTTTTGCACGATATATGCCTAAAAGTGGTATTTGTTTTAAGATGTAATATCAGTCTTTTACTTCAAGGCACGACTAACGTCTGACAAAGATACGTTGCACAATTGCACTGTGAAGAGGAAACGACTCTTGTTATGCTTGAACTGGGTACCGCTGTGGGGAGAAAAATCGTCGGAGTAGATTAACGCATAATTTCTTCTGCTAAAGGTAAAAATACCAGCTATTTAAGTACGTATGTTTTTGGTGCTTGTTTTCCAGGAAATCGGAGATGGTTGGTATTGTTTGCTTTCTCCGAGCCTCGTTGTGATCGTTTACCTGTTCGCCAGATTAAACTACCGTCTTCAACTATTAAATTTAATTAAAGAAAATGGTCCTCTGCAGTGTATTTATCCATGATTGTATAAATGCAATCAGATCGTGCAGAAATGCAACCACAATAAAGAACCGATTAATAAGAAATGAGATGTGAGATAGGTGAGGAGGCTGGTGTGGAAAGAGTGGGGCATTGCTTACCCATTGCCACTGGGAAAATACAGGATACGGACCAGACTGGCAAGCATACAAATTTTACAGATAATCTGCTGCAGGTAAGCACAGATTCTGAAGTCGGAAAACACTATGCCTATTTGGTTATAGGGCCAAAAGCATTCTGAACATACTCGGTCTGAGTGCCTTTGAAAGGTTACTCCCGATGTTCCTCATAACCAGTGAACATGGCTTTAAAACGTGCAAGTGGAGTGTGTCCCAATGTTGCAAGATAACAATGAATAAAAAAATATGATGTGAAAAAGAAAAACAACAGGACGTGAATGGTATCGAGGAGCTTGATACCTCCCAGTAGGTTGATGTATTCCTCATATTTTTTAATCTTCCAGAGAAAGAGACCTGACATCATTTGAGCAGGAAGAAGAACAAACATAATTGCAAAATATGCCAGTTGTTGAAGGGGATTAAATTTGTTTTCCGGAGTTATAATATGTGGATTATGCTTACCAACAAAGAGGCCATATCCATAGTATTGGACCTGTTTCACCGTAAGCTTTACCAAGTTACGCGGGTCAGGAATATAGATCTTCACGTTGCCGGAAGCCAAATAATAGGTAAGCCAGATGAAAAAATTGGCAATAACAGCAAATCCCACATAATTATGAACAACAATGGCATTCGTTAGAGTCATAAAATTTAACATTTCAGCATATCGAATCTGAAAGCCTGTAAGAATCAGAAGAACGAAACCAGATGCATTGACCCAATGCCACACCCGGATCGGTAGTGGATGGATATATATAAGCTTTTCATTAGTGATAATGGAACCTCCTAACACGAAGAGTATTGTGATTTACACAGGCACTAGTTGACATTCTCTTTTTTTCTTCGACGTAACGAGACAGTCAAAACCCTGATAATAAAATGTCCAAGTACTGTACAAGCTCCGCCGGCAATGATCAGTAGGCCTATCTTATCCAAAAGTTTTATCCGGGTACCGCCCAGAAGATAAAAATGGCTTACATAATAACTTTCGAGAATCGCCCGGTCGATATTATACCGTTCTACAGTGCCATCATTCCTGGTCAGGATTATGGAAACTGCCTTAAAATATTGCGAATCAGATGCATGACACTTCTCACAGGTTTTTTGTGCAGATTCCCTGTTTATCTGATGCGCAATGGAGTCAATATCTGCAACAAGTTCAGCACGTAAGATAGGTCGAATATTTTTTTGTTTGAGCATGAAAAAGAGGTCATCAAACTCATTCATGTCAATAATTTCATCTTTATTCTTATCGATCGTCTGTATGATCTTATCGTAATCAATACCTATAATTTTAAGAAGTTCATCACCTTCATAAAATTTCTTTGTGAGAAGGTCATAAAATCTGAGATCGATATGCCGCGGCACGTCAGGGGCATGACAGACAACGCATTCCACATGGGCAAAATGTGCATCGCCTGAAGGCAACCAATCATGGTACTGATTAGGGTTATGACATTTCAAGCAGATACTGTTTGTCCTTTCAGCGACTGAAGCACCTTCCATTTGTTGTACATAATGATACCCATGGCAGGCATAGCAGGTCATGGTTATGCCTTTTGTCCGCATTTTCATGTGAACACTGTTTTTGAATTCTTCCCCTGAATCTTCATGACACGAGGCGCAGTGCACCGTTTCTAAATAAAGTGCGTGGGGTACTTCCTCATCCCAATTGAGCTTTTCAATATCAGAGTGACAGTCTACGCATGTAATGCCGTTAATGTTATGAATTGATTCTTCAAATTTATCTTCGTCCACATACAGAGACTCTGTTATCTCTACCTGTAATATGTTGTCGGTGCTTTCCTTGGTAAGACTTTCATCGCTGTGGCAGTCAAAACATTCGGAATTATCAACGGCCCAAATGATAGAGGGACATAAAGAGCAGGTGAGAATAATGTACAGCCCGTATTGCAATGGGAAGGCAGTCATTTTTTTCATAACATTTTTGCCCTAGATGTATCTTAATTTCACGAGGCAAGCTCTATCTATCGGTTGACGAATATTTCTCAGCAATCAAGTTTTCCGCAGCTTATCTTGTCTGGCTGAGCTGGATCACGCCAAAAAACTTACCAGAAAAAGAACATTCTAGCATTTTTCACAAATACAAGACTATTCTGAGATACCTAACGATATTAGGAACATTTTACAATGAAAGATACTTTCAAACAATCTTGACAGCGAGCAAAAAATACACACACATTGAATTGTGATTCACTCCAAAATTCCTTAGGGGAGAAAATATCCTTTGGCAATCTCATGAACTTAAGCAAAGTCTTAGTCTGGAACAATTCCTGAAAATACCCAGTTCGACTCAAGTATGGAAGGATTAAGGTGTTGCCTGTAAACCTCCAGATTCAGAAGGGTGAAGAGATTTCCTGGGTCGTCTCTAACCACTGATTTTAAAGATGTTGCCCTCCTCATCTCCCCAGCACATTATTATTGTATACACCTGTCGCAGCATCTAGACGCGGCCCACTGGAGAGGTTTAATAGTCTCGCTCAGTCTACATCATCACTATTACACTTGAAGATAAGGATGTTTTTTCTTGCCCAGGAGCATTATATTGGAGAGTAGTGCTTTTTGGCATGGGGATTCGTCTGGGAGCAAAGCGTCTCAACAGGATTGAGATTGAAAAATACGCGTCCTATTGGCTTTGACAGCTCTAAAGGGAAATAGGTGAAAGGTATGAAACAAGAAGCAGTACTGAACTATTTTATTTTGAATCATCAATTGCGATCAACTCAGGATATGAGCATTTTTGACCGGATCACGCAGCAGTCCGTTTATGAAGTGGTCAAGATCGTTGCGGGTGTACCTGTTTTTTTTGAGGAGCACATGCAGCGTATGCGACTTTCTGCATCGCTCATGAAGGTTTCCCTGCCTGAATCAGACGAGGAGGTATTAGAAGAAATCTACCTTCTGCTGGAAAAGAACCGCTGTGAAAATATCAATGTCAAACTTATCCGGACCCGGATCGAGGACGAAGATTATTTCCTGACCTACTTTATTGAACCTGAATCTTTGAGCCGTGGAGAGTATGCCCAGGGAATCCACACTATTTTGTTTCAGGGCGAGAGACCTAAACCCCATCTTAAAACAGTAGGGAGCTCTTTTCGTGACCGAGTAGAGGCCGCCCGGATACAGACAGGCGCCTATGAAGCTTTGTTGGTGGATGATCAGGGCAACATAACCGAAGGCAGCCGATCCAATATCTTCTTTATCAAAAACGGCCAGCTCTTGACCCCGCCCGCCCGGACCGTTCTACTGGGCGTTACCCGTAAACATGTCATGAACCTTTGCAAGTCTATGAAACTGCAAGTAATGGAACAACTGCTGCACTGCGAAGAAATCAGTGCGATCAGCGGTGCCTTTATTACGGGTACAACGGTTGATATCGCGCCAATCCGCTCCATTGACGATCACACAATTTCTTCGATGGAAAACCCCCAAATTCAAAATATCATGAGGCTTTACTCAGACGAGGTAAACGCCTATATAGAACAGCATAAACCCCACACCGAAAGCTAAAGTTTTGATCTTCAATTCAGGCAACGGGAGGTCCCTGATTCCCCCCCACGTTCTCGCGCGCTGTCGGTGTAAGACGATCCTGACTTTTCTTCTATGTGCCTCTGATTCTTTTGCAACAGTTGCCCCTTAGAGTTGACCCTTGCTGTCTGCCATGTTATATAACCGCATCACTTATTCATTGAAGACGTGCCCGTAGCTCAGCTGGATAGAGCACCAGGCTTCGAACCTGGGTGTCGGGGGTTCGAATCCCTCCGGGCGCGCCATTTCGACAATCGAAGAAGAAAGAGTCTGACATGTATCACCCCCTCTTGGTAATACTGCCAGGAGGGGGTTTTTCGTGCATTCTAGGAAATGAGTCCTGCACATCGGGTGCACCCAGTGTGCACTCTTCTTTATCAAGCTATCTCATGTGATGCCATCAGTTCATGCCCGCCATCGAGAAGATGTCCAGCCATAGGCGCGCCCATGATACCAAGTCCAATAAATCCAATTCTGCTTATTTTTTCTTCCTTTAATTTATTTTTTTTATATTATATTTCACAACAATATCTAAAATTTACAGATAAAAATCATAATAGGTTAGGGGCATTAATTAGGGTTACAAGTTTTAAAGCCTGAGACTGGAAAATTGAAGGCGTCTCATCCTGAAATTCTCGAAGAGGTAAAACAAAACACCTGATTCAATGACGATAGTTGAATCTGTGCGAAATTAAAAAATACGTACCGTGTCAAGATTAATCGTTTTTTTACAAGCACTTAATTTACTTCTTCCGATTATTGAAAAGATTACTGCGCATTGTTTGGATATTAGTTTCCATGGCCTTTTGGGCCGCTCCGATATCTCTGTTTTTAATTGCCTCCGCAATACGTCGATGTTCCTTGAGCGTACATTTGTTCTTTCGTTCAGTATGATCTTTCTTTTCTTCTTTACGGACCAACTGAAAGAAAGCTGATAAATCATCTAGTAAACTCATAAGGCGAGCGTTTCCAGACATTTTTGCAATCAGAGTATGAAAATCAGAATCAAGTTCATTACATACATCATAGTCTTTTTGTTTAAACGCTTTTTCAAACGCTAATAACGAATTGCTAATTTCTTCAATACCCTCATCTGTCGCACGTTCAATACATTTTTCTACCGACAATTTTTCCAGGGTAATTCGGATATCAATGTTGTCTTTTATCTGCTCGGGTTCCGGATCAATAAGGTACAAGCCTCGTTGAGATTTCTTAATTATAATTCCATCTGCGACGAGCCGGTTTATTGCTTCTCGAACCGGTGTGCGACTTATCGTTATCTGTTCGGCCAAGACATCTTCTCTTAGTCGACTGCCAAGTTCGTATTCCCCTCGCAATATTTTCTTTCGGATGATTGAGTATGCCGCTTCATTTAAGCTCTTGAATTCCATTTGTGGAGGTCGTCCTTTTACCTCGGGTTTCATATCAAACATTTTTTACATCGATCTTTTTCTTGGTGGAAAGATCCAAAAATTTTTCATTAATACCCATCAAAAATAAAACATAGCATCAGTAACAATATTAAGATACCTAGAAAAAATGCCTCTACCATGCCTGTTGGTTAGGGAATTATTTGATTATATGGGTCACTGCTATAGCCTGTATTTCTACCAAAGATCCTTTGGCCAAGGCAGCAACACCAACCGTTGCCCGAGCCGGGAAACGATCTTTGTAGTAAGTGGCATAAACTTCATTCATCTTCGCGAAATCTTTCATGTCGGTAAGGTAGATCATCACCTGCACGATGGTTTCCATCGATGCCCCTGCTGCTTCAACAACGGCTTGTAGGTTTTTCATCGTTCTGTGAGTCTGGTCAACTATCCCACCTTCCACCCGTTCACCGGTTTCAGGGTCAAGAGGCAATGCACCGGAAGTGAAGACCATCCCATTGGCCACCATCGCCTGAGAGAATGGTCCAAAAGCCGCAGGCGCGTTATCAGTTGAAATTTGTTTCATTTAAAATCACTCCTACATAGTGCTTGGCAGCCAGGTAACGATTTGCGGAAAGATAATCAGAAGAACCAGGCCAACAGCAACGATTCCTACGAATGGGAGCATTCCGCGGATAATATCCTTGGTTTCGATCCCAAGTTTAGGGTCAGCCGCACCTTTGAGGAAGAACATTGCATAGGCGAAAGGAGGTGTCAAAAAAGACATCTGCAGGTTAACGATGATCATCATCGCAAACCACAGTGGATCGAATCCGAGCCTGGGGATGATTGGAGAAAGGATAGGGACAAGAACGAAAATAATTCCAACCCAATCAATGAACGCTCCCAATATAAAAGTTATCGCCATGATAGCAGCAAAGACGGCCCATTTTCCGCCAGGAAAATCCAGAATAAAAGATTCGACGATTTGACCTCCACCACCGGAGAGAAAAACGCTGACGAATGCGGTTGAACAGGCGGCAATAAATAAAACCATGCAGGTCAGCTTGATCGTACTCAGCGCCACCTCCATAATATCTTTCATGCGGAACTGTCCGTACAAAGACGTGAGTATTACAGAAACTACCGCACCGACAGCTGCAGCCTCGGTTGGAGCAGCAATTCCGGAGTAGATTGCTCCCAGAACGGAAAGTATAAGAAGAAGAGTGGGAACCAGAGACGTTATCACCATGCTGATCTTCTGAATGGTCGTATAGTTCCCCTGCTCAGCTGTGCTTACAGACGGTGCTATCGAAGGCTGCAGAAAAGATCTGACAGCGATATATATCATATACAGAACCGACAGCATTAGTCCCGGCCCAAAAGCCGCCATGAACAGCTTTCCAACCGAGATCCAGGCCGCAGGACCATAGACAATAAGCATGATACTCGGTGGAATCAGAATACCCAGCGTACCTCCTGCGCATATACTTCCCGTGGCCAGGCCCTTGTCGTATCCGCGCTGTATCATTACCGGTAGCGCAACCAGGGTAAGCATCGATATTGAAGCGGCGATCACTCCGATACAGGCAGCCATAATGGTGCCGATCAAAATGCTGACGATTGCAAGCCCACCTCGGAAATTACCGAAACAGACATACAAACTCTCGTACATTCTCTTGGCAATTCCTGAACGCTCAAGCATTCCGCCCATAAAAACAAAGAGCGGAACAGCCATAAAGCCGGTGTTGGTCAACTGGGCGTAAACTCTGGTATATACCATATCGAAGACTGAATCTCCGAACATGAGGTAACCGAAGATCACACCGGCTCCTCCAATAGGAGCAGCCAGTGGATACCCTGTCAACACACCAAAAAACAGAACCAAGAACATCCCTATGGTCACCAACTCTGGGGTCATCGATATGTCCATATCACACCAGCCCTTCCTTAACGTATTCCGATTTCGTCTCGATAAGCCTGTTTCCTTTTATGATGAAATAGACGTTTTTAGTAAATTCTGAGACCGTCTGAATAAAAAACAGGATAAATCCAATTGTCAGGACCGCACGAAACGGCCAGGAAGGTGGAAGCCAGCTACTATCAACCATTTTCTCATTCACTTTGAACGCGAACAGCGTCCACTTTATCCCCGAATGAATAAGAATATATTGGATTGGGAAAAGGAAAATCACTGTCATGACAACGTCGACGATTGCTTTCCACTTCTCCGAAAACATCGTATAAAAAACATCAACTCGAACGTGACCGCCGATTTTTAGTGTATAGCCCCAGCAAAGAGCGCCAATTGCACCAAAAACCATCTTTGACGTTTCAAGAGCCCATATTGTTGGACTGTTGAAAACGTATCGTGCAACCACTTCGTAAATGAGGACGAAAATCAACATAATTATCAGGTATTTGACAAAGTGTGCAATAACGTCACTCATCCTGTCTATAGTTATGGTGATTTTCCTTAGTGCTGATGGAAACATACCGCGTCGCTCCTCAGTAATACCGCCGTAACAGACGAATCAGCCACGGCGGCATGCAAAAATTACTGGATGTTAAATTGTTTGCTGATACCCTGCCATTTTATCACGGAATCATATATTTCTTTGAAAGCAGGATCAGATGCTGCTTGCTCTGCATAATATGCTTCTGCAGTCTTGTAGAGAAGCTCCTCAATGTCCTCAGGTACCGCTGAAATCTTCGTCCCATATTCCTCAAACTTCTTCAGGGCCTCAGCGTCACGTACAATTTCTTCTACATAATACTGGTCCGCAACCATAAAACATGCCGTTGTGACGATTGCCTGAAGGTCAGCCGGAAGCTTGTCCCATACCTTCTGGTTTACAAAAAGTGCCTGGGCATCAGTGGGAGCGCGGGAGGTAGAAAGATACATATAGTCGGTAACTTCTTGAAATCCCATTCCCCAGTTGACTGAAGGAGTTACATACTCAAACCCATCTATAATTCCTCGTTGTGTCGCCTCGTATACTTCGCCGCCTGGCATAAATACCGGAGCCGCTCCCATCCGCGCAAAGATTTCATTGAGAGCAGCAGAGCCCATCCTCACCTTGAAACCTTTGAGATCTTCAACACTGCTGAGCGGTTTGGTACTGTGAGCAAAGACCTCTGCATTATGCGGAGTTAGCGGTCCGACATAATAAGCGCCCAGTTTCGTGTAATTCTTCCGGGCAAGCTCAAGGCCTTCATACTCAAGCCACATTCTTTGCTGGTTGGCAGTTAAACCGCCGACAGTGTTGTTATAAAAAATAGCCGCCGGGAAATACCCAAGTGACCAACCCGGTGCTCCATGAATGGCTTCAACCGAACCTGATAGAACCGAATCAAATTCCTTTCCGGCTGGAATAATGGCACCCGCATTATAAGGAGTGATAATCAAACGGCCATCTGAGGCCTCTTTAACAAGTTTTGCAAACGCAAGACTCGCCTCATAGGTTGCATCACCAGCAGGCGCCCAAGATTGGAGTTTCCATTTAATAACCTTTTTATCACCAGCAGCTTGAACTTCATTAGGTCCTGTGAATAACGCTAAACTCACCAACGTAATTAACAAGAAAATACCGACTCTGTTTTTCATTTGCCTACCTCCTGTGTATTTTATAATTTATAATTTATACACTACAGCTGCATAATCACCAGTTTCCGAAACGATGTCAAGGGAAAAATACATTTTGACTAACTGGTCAGACCAGTTCTGGGCCCTGCACTGCATGGGCAAGAAATAGTGATCCTGCAATAAAAGAGTGGAGACATAGTTAAGCCAATATCCTGAATCCGTGACACATTGACCGGCAGATGTGCAGGGCCACCTTTTTACCAGGCCTGGATTCTGTGGCCGTGCTTATGGTAAAGGCTTGCTTACATATTCAGGTTACCTGATATTTGCTGAGATTTGACTAATTAAATGCACGGCTTATTGTAACCCAATATGTAGTTTAGAAGTTTCCGTTTATTTTTCCAGTTCAGATTATCTAAAGCAGTTTCTGTATCACTCTTTTATCAAAAGGAGGTTGGTGATATGCATATTTTGGTCTTTTCCCTTCTGGTTACTTGTATGACAGCCGCCATTTTCAGTTCCAGTGTTCTCGCTTGCACCGGAATACGGCTTATAGCTGAAGATGGAGGCGCAGTTGTTGGCCGAACCATGGAGTTCGGATTTGATGTACAGTCTAATGTTGTTGTGGTTCCTGCTGGTACTCAGTTAACCAGTTCACTCGCCGACCCTTCCAAGGGTATGCAGTATAGGTCTAAATACGGCATGGTTGGCGCCAATATCATGGGCAAGCATGTGATTGTGGATGGGGTCAATGAAAAAGGTCTGTACGTCGGTGGATTCTATTTCGCCGGCTACGCAAGCTATGCCGACCCTGATCCCGAGAAAGTTTCCCGATCACTTGCTCCGGAAGACTATGGGACCTGGCTACTTGCCAACTTCGCCAGCGTCGAGGAAGTCAAGGCTAACTTCGATAAAGCAATTCTGGTGCCGAATCCGATCGCAGAAATCGATGGCGAAAGTTTCCCCGGTCACTTTGTAGTGCATGACAGTACCGGCGCCTCCGTGGTTATCGAGCCGGTCGACAAAATGCTCAAGATCCATGACAACCCGCTCGGTGTCTTTACGAATTCTCCGACTTTTGACTGGCATATTACTAACCTGCGCAACTATATTAACCTGACGGCAACCAATGTCCCGCCTGTTGAGGTGAGCGGCATTAAGCTCTCGCAATTTGGTCAAGGCACCGGTTTAAGGGGTATCCCCGGTGATTTTACGCCACCGTCCAGATTCGTGCGTGCGCTGGCTTTTTCCCAGTCTGCCATAAAACTACCGACGGCAGAAGAGACCGTGCCTCAGGTGTTTCATATCATGAATGCCTTCGATATTCCGGTAGGAGCTATTCGTGATGTAGATGGCGATGAGGTTCATTACGACTACACGGTATGGACAAGTGCCTCGGATTTGAAGAACATTCGCTGGGCTTACAGGACCTACAATGATCAGTCAATGCGAAGTGTCGATGTACGCGCAGCGTTGAGCGCGGCTGGCGGTCAGGTCAAAATCATTGAGATGGATTCAGAGCAGCTAATCGAGGATGTATCCACTAAATTTAAGTGATATTAGATAATTAAAGATTTCCAGGACCAACCTCAATCAAAGCAGACTTTACGCCAAGTTTTGGTGATTCCTGTGGAGTTACCGTTTGATTGGCACTGGTTTCGTTGGTTTAGCTGGGGCAATGTTCAGAGAGAAGAAGTAACCCTAACTCCTATTGAAAAGTCTATTCCGAGGAGATGCCGGGTTATATACCTACCACGACCTGTTCATTTTTAAAGATATTTTCTGGGGTCGCATCCAGAAAAGTTAGTACTCAGAAAACCAACCTTGCCTGGTAGCGGTTGACCAGCCAAACGCTGACTCTGTATGAGTATTGTCAAAAATCAATCTCTTTTTATAATATGTGAGACGAATGTTGAGGATCTACTTGATCCATCATCACTAATTTTGATGGTCTTACCTCCCCATTTACACAATATTGGTGTGCGTTATGCCAGAAATAAGCAAAAAGCATGTATGGAAATATTTGAAAAAGGTGATAAAAAACATCTCATGGCCATGAATGAAATGAAAAATCTTATGGAAAAACCTGATACTATGAAAAATGAACTAACAGCTCCACTTAACATTACCGGTGAGACCCCCTTCTACGTTGTCGTCGGTGATCCGATCAAGCAGGTTCGTTCTACGGAGCTCTACAACAAACTGGCCTCAGACAATGGACTCGATGTCGTATTTATACCGCTGCACTTTTCTGAAGCCGACGCTGAGACGGGGATCGCCGCACTTCGCATATTTAAAAATCTCGGCGGCATCATCCCGACAATTCCTCACAAGCAGGGTTTTCTTGATAAGGTCGACGCGTTGTCCCCCCGAGCCCGTATGGTTGGTGCGGTGAATTCGATTCGCTGCGAAAATAACGGTCGCTGGGTTGGCGATATCTTCGACGGGGTCGGTTACGTCAATGGACTGCTGGCTAATGAAAGATCCCCACGGGGAAAGTCAATTCTGCTCATCGGGGCCGGCGGGGCTGGAAGTTCGATGGCCTTTGCCTTGGCCGAGGCGGGTGCAGCGCGCCTGCAGATCTACGATATCGCGGCCGATAAAGCCAAAAAAGTCGCAGCCGGGGTCGCCGAGCATTATCCCGCTGTGGTCGTCAAGTATGGCAATCCTGATCCCCGGGGATTTGATATCGTAGCCAACGCCACGCCGGTCGGCATGCGGGCTGATGATCCCTTCCCGATCAATCCCGATTTGCTCGATCCCCGCCAGCTCATTACTGAAATGATCATGAAGCCCAATGTCACCCGGTTTTTGACGGCGGCCCGAGAAAAAGGATGCGAAATCCAGGTAGGCTATGAGGCGCTGAAAGGGCAGGCGAAAGCAAATATGGAATTCTTCGGCTTGATATAAGGCTGCCGGGAACCGGTTAGCCTCTGACCTTCCCCCATTAAATCGGTCCGGGTTTGTGTTATGTAAAAAGACTGATTTTAAGAGGAGTAAGCCATGCCCAAGAAACATTTCTCAGTACCTGCTCCTCATTTTTTGCAAAAGCAATATACCCCCTGTCAATCCTTCGTTGGTATCACATCGCGGAAGTAAAGATGAGTTCCTGTGTACATATTCAGATTGAGAAGTAAATTCCAATGTTGTTTTGTAACTCGCATACGATGAGAATCAGCTGCGACACCTACCATTACGGCAAAAGGCTTATAGTCCTATGATGTGACTGAATCTTTATTCTTGACAATAGACTGCAGATTATATCTAACATGGCAGGAAGAAAATTGGAGCAAATCGCATGCTTTTAAAGTTACCAGGCAATCATACAATTTGGAGACTAACATGACTAAACCTTACCGCATCGCCGTCATCCCCGGTGATGGCACTGGACTTGAAGTGATAAACGAAGGTCGCAAGGCTTTAATGGCAGCTGCTGGCCGTTTTGGCTTCGAACTGAAAATGACCGATTTTGATTTCGGTGGGGATCGCTATCTTCGGACCGGAGAAGTGCTCCCAGAAACAGCGGTCGACGATCTGCGGGCCTTCGATGCCATCTATTTGGGCGCCATTGGACATCCCGATGTCAAGCCTGGAATTTTAGAGAAGGGCATACTCCTGAACCTGCGCTTTGCCCTCGATCAATATATCAACCTGAGGCCGGTACGACTCTACCCCGGGGTGGACACCCCGCTGAAAGACAAAACTCCGGATGATATCGATTATGTGGTGATTAGAGAGAATTCCGGCGGCATCTATACCGGTACCGGCGGCATATCGATGAAGGGAACACCTCAGGAAGTAGCCGTTCAAAGCATGGTATACAATCGCTTCCAGGTCGAACGATGCCTGCGCTATGCCTTTGAATACACACGTAAATTCGGCAAGAAAGCCCGAGGGAAAGGAAGTGCTAATACGCTGGGCCTGGTAGGAAAAACCAATGTCCTGACCTATGTGTTCGACCTCTGGGAGAGAGCGTTTCATGAGATCGGTGAACAGGACTACCCCGATGTCAAGCGAGAGTACTATCACGTCGATGCAACCTGCATGTGGATGGTCAAGAGTCCGGAATGGTTTGATGTACTGGTCACCTCAAACATGTTCGGCGATATCATTACCGACCTGGGCGCTGAAACCCAGGGTGGCATGGGCATTGCTGCTGGCGGTAATATCAACCCGGAGGGGGTCAGCATGTTCGAACCTATTGGCGGATCCGCCCCTAAATATACCGGAAAAAATGTCATTAACCCGCTGGCTTCCATCTGTGCCGGTGCCATGATGTTGGAGACGCTCGGCGAAACAGAAGCAGCCTCAGCGATTGAAGACGGGGTTAAATGGGTAACGGGAACCAAAATCAAGAACCTCGCCGCCGGCAAGATGGGCTACTCCACCAGTGAAGTGGGAGATTTGGTCGTCGAACATATTCTCAGAGGTAAATAGGTTAGTACCTCAATAGCAGACTGGCGGTACGGCCAGTACCGTCAGTCTGACCTTCCCCAAATAAAACGGTCCATTTTTTTGTTATCTTAATTGTACCCTGAACAGCACATATTAACATTGTGTCTTACCAAGTTAACGCACTGATCTGCCTTGATTTTTGAAATTCCCAACTCAGCTCATAGTGCATTACTTTTTCGAATTGGTCTGGATCGATTGAAGCGTACAGAGACGACATTGATTTAACTTACTACTCTCTGTCTCTCAATTGTGTGGCAATGGTGTGAAATTCTTCCTGCAGCGCTTCAAAAGCGCTTACTATATCAGGATCGAAGTGAGTACCGCTATCATTACAAATAATTTCTACTGCTTTCTCGTGGCTCATCGCTTCTTTATAGACACGCTTTGAAATCAGAGCGTCATATACATCAACCAAGGCCATGATTCTTCCACTCAAAGGTATATCATTCCCCTTTAGTCCATGAGGGTAACCAGTTCCGTCCCACTTTTCATGGTGGGTTAAGGCAATTTCCCGAGCAATGTTAAGAAATGATGATTCATCTGTGAGACCTGAAGCTGATTCAGCTTTTGCCAGAGCTTCTGCTCCATAAAGAGTATGCTTCTTCATCTCCTCAAATTCAGACGCTGTCAGCGGGCCGGCTTTGAGAAGAATAGAGTCGGGCACGCCCACTTTGCCCACGTCATGGAGTGGTGAGGATTTTACCAGCAGATCTATATCCTCGTGTTTCAAATGAAATTCCCTGTTTCCTTGGTGTGCAAGATATTGTGCTAATATTTGGATATATCTCTGAGTGCGCAGGATGTGGCCGCCGGTTTCAGAATCACGCGTTTCAGCCAGCGATGCTAATCCCACCATAGCACAGTCCCTTGCTGCAGCCAGCTCTCTTTCTCGCCGTAAATCGATTATCTCCTCACTTCGGAACCTTACCAAGGCGAGCAGGGAAAATGAAATGATGAAAACAACCATAGTGGAGGCAGGAGACACAAACACGCTGTAAATACTAAAGAGTGCCATCGTTCCGGAAGGGATGATGAGGAGAAGTCCAATGAAGAGTCCCCCAGCAACAACTGCTGTAGAAAATCTCATCACCATGATCAACGCCAACATGACTGCAAGAAAAGCCCCGACTCCTTTAGCACCAGTCGTCCAAGTGGGTACACCGATAAAATCATGGTCAAGAATGGCACCGGCCACTGAAGCGTGGACCTCGACTCCGGGGAAGTGGCGATCGAAGGGCGTTGAGTGATTATCCATTAAACCTTCTGCCGATGCACCTATAAATACGATTTTATTACTAAATGTATCCGAAGAAATCTTCCCGTCCAGGACATCTGATGCGGAAATTGTGGTGTAGGTTCGCGAGGGGCCACGAAACCGTATAACGATATTACCCTGTCTATCAACCGGAATAATGGTGTTACCCACCCGAATAGAAACCATACCCTCTGCATTGGACTCTAAAATCACTCTATCGCGTTTTTGAGATCGCAGGTAGGCTATCAGGGCAAGGGATGGATAGAACGTCTCATCATACTTAATAAACAAGGGTGCGCGCCGAACAACCCCGTCCGGATCCTTCAGCACATTGACGAACCCAAAGTCTTCTGCAGCACTTGTTAATTCTGGAATTGTCGTGACCACTCCTTCAGCCACAGGATAATGAGAGACCTGTTCGCTTTTGTGACTGACCTGTATGGTTTGGATTGTTGTATCTGGTAGTTCCTGGTCAATTATCGCCCGTTCCCCGAATCGGAACATAACCCCTAGAGAAAACGGGCCTTTTCGAAGAGAGCGGGCGAGTGCTTTATCGTTATCGATGACTTCTGGTGGCAAATTTGACAGATCAAGATCCACCCCAAAATCAGATCTGAGTTCCTCTCTCACCAGGCTCAGGGATGTACGATCCTGTTCTGCAAAGAGGATATCAATACCGACCGAGTCAGGCTCGCCCTCACCTATAATGTCTAACATCCGTGCAACTATATGGCGTGGCCATGGCCATTGTCCGTACCGTGCCAAACTTGCCTCATCGATATCTACCAGTAACACGCTCGGGTTGGCCGACTTCTCTCCAAGCTTACGCAACATCAGATCATAACTGATTCTGTCGAGCTGGCGAAGCGGATCCATGTCTAACATGACAAACACTGCCGCAAATAAAGCCAATATCAACCCAGTGATAAAGACCTTTTTAGTCGTTCTGTCGTCAGAGGAACGTTTGAGAGCGAAAGGATAGCGCATAGGCGACTATCGGATAATAACCTCAACCCGGCGGTTTCGAGGTTCAAAGACGTTGTCGGCGGTTGGAATCAAGGGATTACCCTCTCCATGAGAAGTGGTGAGAATGATGGTCGGGTCGATACCCTGTTTTTCCAAAAGATTCTGGATGTGCCTGGCTCTTCGCCATGACAGTTTATAATTGTAGTCTGCATTCCCGGATCGATCAGTATGGCCGTTAATGCTGATATCTTTTGAACTCTCATTTCTGGCAATCTGCACAGCTGTTTGAAGCACCTTTGTTGATCCCGGTTCCAACTCGACAGAATCGAACTTGAAATAAAACCGAAATTTGGTTGGCTTTGATGGCCTTATTTCCAGGGCTTTACCAAAAAGAGACTGTATCTTTGCCTCCTCCATAGGCTTGACGTCCCCGGGTGCATCTGCGTTACTGCTAATTACAACGGATTGTCCAGCTTCGTTGAGGGTTTGAGAGCCCTGTTCATTGGTGACACTGATCTTACCCACTGTACCACCAGGGTCCTGTAACAGTACCAAGGTCGTCCTTTTTGAGCCACATCCTACCATCAGCAGACAAAATAGTAAAATACACGACAGTCGCAGATTGCCTTTCAATTTTCAGTCCTCAACTTTTACCAAAAAGTTAGTACCACGTACAGCGACCATACCCACTGGCGTCTCTATCTTAACAGATTCGGGTGCGAGCTTTGACATTGCTCCTGACAGATAGGAAAACGTTCCCTTGATAAATTTGGCAAGCAAGCCAAATTTGCCATCCTCAGGCTTGAATACAAATTCGGATACAACCATTTCACTGCGGGGCCCCATGGATATGACCGTGTCGTCGTGTAAGATAACGCCCATAGCACCATTATTGCCGGTCTTCAAGATGTCGTCTATCAGAAGACGAACACCTGTCTCGGCAGAAATTTTCTCCTCTCCGCGTTCTATCCACGCCGACCCGTCAACATTTTTTATGCTCCCTATACTTGATGCAAAGACAGGGACAGCAAAAAGGATGAGGACTATTAGAACAAATATACTGTATCGCTTCATCTGGCCTCCGATTTTTCAATCATCAAACATATGTCAGGAACTGTTTAAGATTGTTTCACAAATAATTGTAAATGGCAAGTTGTCAATCCGATTTTCACTCTATGGTAGTGCCACCCGTTTATCAGTCAAATCAGATACTCAGCCTCTCTGTTTGAACCAGCGCTCTGTTCGTTCAGGCAATTTGAGAAATGCCCTATTCTCCAGCAAAATCGCAGAAGGCGTGTACACTGACACCCTGCTCCAGAATCTTTTTGCTGCCCCCAAGGTCTGGTAGATCAATAATTGAGGAAGCCTCAATGATATCAACGCCCATCCTGTTCAGCAGCTTTATTGCGGCTACCATGGTACCGCCGGTCGCAATGAGATCATCGACCAGAACAACCTTATGTCCTTTTTTAAGCCATGTGGTCTGAATTTCAACTTCAGCCTGACCATACTCGAGCGAGTATGCTTCAGAGATCGTTTCTCCTGGCAGTTTTCCTTTTTTCCGTACTGGTATAAAGCCGGTATTCAGTTCATAAGCAAGTGGGGCTCCAATTATAAATCCACGGGCATCAATACCTACTATCGCATCGATTTCATCCGTTATGTAGCGATGGACAAAGAGATCTATCAGTTTTCTGAAAACAAACCTGTCTTCAAGCAGTGAGCAAATATCCCGAAAAACAACATGCGGTTCCGGCCAACCGGAAACTGAACGTATATGGTTTGTTAAATCGAATTTTTCATTGTTCATTTATGTCGCCCCGTTTCTCTGAGTTGTATACCCCCTTTGGTGTTTGAGAACCGACGGGGACAATCGGATTATGACCAACAAACTCGTGGACAGTAAAGGATATGGAATGGCTGATCAAGATACAATTGACGAAAAGAAAAAGCAGAAGGGAAAAGCAAAGGACCAGCTTCGTGTTATTGATTAACTGATCCTTTTCAACAAAATATGATCATCAGTGGGAACAGCATTCCGTCTTTGACTTACAGGCACCTTTTTTTGCGCCACGAATATCACTCTGGTGTTTGGCAATAGAAATAATCGTCTTTAATCTTCTCTGAGCCTTCGGGGGAAGATCTTTTTTCTGAAGTTTTTCTGCCTCTTCACATATAGCCTTGAAGGCGCCAGAGATTTTGTCTGTAGCAAGCATTGTTTTTTTCACCTTTATTTTTAGTTATATAATGAATTTTCGTTCATGCATTATGAACCTTTTTATAGTGATAATTATTATTTTAAAAGAATCAAAGAAAACAGATCCTCTTTTTCCTTTTTTTCGCTGCTTTGGTTTTCCACAAAAAAAAAGGAGCGCGTAGTTTACGAAACTACTCGCTCCTGCTCCCTCTTTCTCTATTAGATAACTCAGGCGACTCTGTCCCCCGGTTCACGTCCTGCAAAAACAGCGTCGAGATTATCGAGTGCACGGAATCCCATTGCATTGCGCGTCTCCCTGGTGGCACTGCCGATGTGTGGCATAAGAAAAACGTTGTTGAGTTGACGATAGGCAGGATTAATATCAGGCTCATTGTTGAAAACATCGAGACCGGCGGCATAGAGCTTACCTGATTTCAGCGCTGCTATCAGCGCCTCATCATCAATGACTGCCCCTCTGCTGGCATTCACAACAATTGCACCGTCAGGAAGCAGAGCAATGCGCTCAGCATTCAGCAAGCCGGTTGTCTCAGGAGATGCAACACAATGGAGCGCCAGAAAATCACAATTGGGCATTAACGCTTCAGGCGTTTCATGATAAATCGCACCATCCTCAATCTCCGGAGCAACACGACTGCGATTATGATAATGGATTTCCATATCAAATCCCCGCGCTGCCCGACGGGCAACTACCTGCCCTACCCTTCCAAAACCGACAATACCCAGTCGTTTTCCAGTTACCTGGGAGCCAACCATAAAGCTCGGGCTCCAATCCTTCCATTCGCGGGTTCGCACCAGCCGCTCTCCTTCGCTTGCCCTTCGAGCTGCTCCCAGCATCAGCATGATCGTTAATTCTGCAGTGGCATCGGAGAGAACGTCTGGCGTGTTAGTAACGATCAGCCCACGTTTTTTGGCAGCTGCCGTATCACAATGATCGTAACCGACACTGAAATTGGCTATCACCTTTACATTCTCTGGCAGGCGGGAAATAACGTCGGCATCAAATTTTTCAGTATGGCAGGGCAGGATAGCATCAACCTCTGCAGCTTTATCAATGATATCCTCACTTGAATAAAGAGCATCGGTTGGGTTCAGAATAGGGTCATAATCCCTTCTGAGACGATCTTCAACTGCATCTGGAAGTTTTCTGGTAACCAGAATTCTTGGTTTCATTTCCGTCCCTCCGACCTCGACATTGAGCATATCTCATATATTCTAATAGCTGTTGAGATCAGTGATATATGTTCCTACTTCAACACCACACTTAAATATGGTCCTCACCCTCTGTGATACCCTTGTAGTAGTCATATAGAAGTGCACAAAGGTTTGCCAAAATAATCAGCCAGAGAGCCACAGATTCAAGTCTTATCGCGTAATAGAGCAGGTATATGAGTGCCATTGTTACTGCTATTGCACCGGTAATGATATTACTCATAGTGTATAAACTCCTTCAGGTACTTCTGTTTTATTCCAATCCAACCCTGGCTATTACTCTTTCAGGCCAATTCATTCACCAGCCACCGCGCCGTGCGCAGCAATCTGGCATCATCGCCCCTGGGACCCACAAGTTGCACCCCGAGCGGCATTCCATGTTCTCCCTGCAGAAGCGGTAAGGTGATAGACGGCATTCCACAAAGTGTCCAGATCGTACAGAAAATAGGACTTCCTGTTGAATCCAGCCCTGTCAGAGCCTCACCGATTGTTGCCGGAGTAACAATTGCATCATAAAATTCAAACAATTTATCAAGACTGCCATACAGTTCGTCAGCTGCTGCAACAGCGTTATTATACTCAACTGCTGTAACCTTCTGGCCTCTCTCAATCATTTCGATCAGGATTTCACTAAGTTGGGCTTTGCCCTGACGGTACTCCGGTTCAAAACTCCTGGCTAAATCTGCCTCCATGATAATGCGATGCTGCTCGTGAGCCTGTTCAAACTCAGCCGGCAAGTCAAAGGGTTGAATATCTTCTTCCAGCTGGTTGACCAGTTCGCCAAACGCTTCTCTGGTAGCATTATCGGCCTGTTCCCATACCGGCGTTTTCACAAAAGCCAGCCGAGGTTGCACCGGTGGCTCTTCAGCCTGGATCGCCGTCAGCGCTATTCTAGCCTGCAATCTGGTGTCTGGATCATTTTTGTCAAAACCGATCATCGATTCAGCTATCAGGGCAACATCCTCAATACTGCGCCCAAATACACCGATCTGGTCAAGATGTTGCGACTGCTGCAGGACCAGGTGCCTGGAGATAAGGCCAAATGTCGGCTTAAAGCCATACACACCACAAAAAGAGGCCGGCCTGATCATTGAACCATTCGTCTGGGTACCAATTGCAAGCGGCACCATTCCCGCTGCAACTGCTGCGGCTGATCCACTTGAAGAGCCTCCGGGGGTCCGGGTAAGATCGTGGGGATTCCTCGTTTTACCCGGAGAAAAAACAGCGAGCTCGGTTGTCACCGTTTTTCCAATAATGATTGCCCCGGCCTCACGGAGCCGCGTTACTGCGGCAGCGTCATTATATGGACGCCGCCCGCTGTGCAAAATCGTACCATCCTCGGTGGGCATATCTTTTGTATCAAAAATATCCTTGATGCCAACCGGAACTCCGTGAAGAGGCCCGAGCGGCTGTCCGGTCTGAAGCGCCCGGTCGGCAGCACGAGCCTGTTCAAGAGCAATTTCAGGTTCAATAAAAGCCCACGCCTGAACCTGCTCTTCCAGTTTCAGAATTTTCTCAAGACAGGCTGACACCAGCTCTTCGCAGGTAAACAGCCCATCTCTGATTGCAGCTGCAGCCTCTGCAGCCCCCAACAATGTCAATTCCATACGTTCACCAACTTCTACGGTCATCTTTTATTATTTAGTGTGCCCCATAAATGATATCCGGTAACCAGGTAGTGATTATCGGGAAGTTATAGAGAATAAGCATGGCCAGAAGCACCATTCCGAGAAAAGGCATAGACCCTTTGAAAATGGTGGTCAACTGAATATGCGGGGGCGCTATCCCCTTCAGATAATAGCATGACATGGCCATTGGCGGCGTAAGGAACGAAGTTTGCAGATTGAATGCCACAAGAATTCCGAAAAAGAGCGGGTCAATGCCAAACGCATCCAGCAGCGGCAGAAAAATCGGTACAAAGATGATGATAATCTCACTCCATTCAAGCGGCCAGCCCAGCAGAAAAATTATACATTGGGCAAGAATAAGAAAGAGGACCGGAGGAAGATTGAGGCCGAGAACAAACTCCTCGATGACCATGTGGCCCCCAAGGTATGAAAAAACAGATGAGAAGGTCCAGGACCCGACAAAGAGCCAGCAGACCATTGCAGAGGTTCTCACGGTCAGGTAGACAGAGTCCCTTAATCTCAGCCAGGTTAATTCTCGATAGCCAGCGGCCAGCAGAATACTGCCGAGGGCTCCAACCGCGGCTGCCTCGGAAGGTGTGGCCAGACCAAAGAGGATCGATCCCAGAACTGACAGAATCAAAATGGTCAGAGGAAATACCGAGGTCAACAGCATCATGAACAGCTCGGAATTTGGTATGTCTGTCTGTTCCTTAGGCGGTTTTGGAGCCAATGAAGGGTTAAGGGCAGCCCTGCCGATTACATAAATGATGTAGAGTCCGGCGAGCATGAAACCGGGAATCAAAGCACCAGCATAAAGCCTGACTACCGAAACACCTGATATGGCGCCGTATACGATCAGCATAATACTTGGCGGTATGAGTATGCCGAGACAACCTCCAGCACAAACAACTCCCGCCGACAATTTTTCGTCATAACCGGCTTTCAGCAGGGCAGGAAATGCCAGGAGCCCCATCAGAGTAACAACCGCACCAACAATACCCACGGCGGTTGCAAATATGGCGCAGGTCATTAACGCGGCAACAGCCATTGCCCCGGGTATAAAACGGGCGGCAATATTAAGGCTGTAAAAAAGCCGTTCAACAATATTTGCCCGTTCGACGATATAACCCATAAAAAGAAAAAGCGGTACTGCAACCAGAACGTCATTGATCATGACCGAATAGGTTTGATTGACCAGCAGGTCAAAAATAGTATTCTGCAGCGGATGTGACATCCAATCCGGCGTTGCGTAGGCGTAGTAGCCAAAACCAACACCCATGGCAATCAGGGTAAAACAGATGGGAAAACCAAGTAGTATGGAACCCACAAAGGATCCCATCATTACCATCGCAACTTGGGGATCACTCATTTTGCACCCTCCTCAGCACCAGCGCTTGAATCCGAACCCTTTTTCTCCAGTTCCTTTTTGTGTTTTTCTACGAGCACTTTCTCCAGCTCCTCAACATCATGAAGCCGTGCCGGCCACTGACCATCTCTTATACATTGAATGCAACGGATCGTTTCAGCAATGCCCTGGAGCAGCAGGATGAACGATGCTATCGGCAATATAGTCTTCAGCGGAAAAACAGGCACCCCTACAGGACTGTTAATACTGATCTCCCCCATCGGCCCGGTCGGTCCAAACGGGAGATAATGCCAGGACTCATTGGCGTAAATTATGCCGGCATAAACCAGTGCTAATATTCCGGGAAAGAAGAAGATAAAATAGAGAACTAGTTCGATTGAAGCCTGTATGCGGGGGGGCCACAATCGGTAAACAAAATCTCCGCGCACATGGGCTGTTTCGTGAAAGTGCATAACCACCCGCCATCATAAAGAGTGTTCCATACATGATATAGCTGATATCAAAAGCCCAGGAGGTCGGATCCCTTAGTACATAGCGAACAAAAACCTCATAGCTTGTGGCAAATGTCAAGATAAGGATACACCAGGCAAAGGCCTTACCAACCCAGGCACTCAAACGATCAATAAAATAAAGAATCTGGTTCATAAGAACGTCCTTGAATGGGGTTCACTGTATCACCGATTAAGATGTCACTGTGCATTGCATGAACACACAGCGACACCCCGAGAGCCTTAACTCAGTTAAAACACCTGTGTTTAGAATCCCAGCTCACCAGGAAAGTAATGATCAAAGGCGAGCTTGTAATCGGCAGAGTCAAGTAGGTCATAGTAAGCAACCCGGTGTGCAAATTCTTTCTGCGACTTGACAACTTTTGCAAAGAATGGATCTTGCTCGAGCTCAGGCAGAATTTCATCCCAGGCTTTCAGCTGGGCCTCCATGACCGATTTCGGCGTGCGGTAAAGCTTGACGCCGGCCTCATCTCTGAGCCAGAACAGATCCTTGGAGTACTGATCCTGTCCTCTCCAGTAGTTGGCGGAGGAGGCTGCTTCCGCCGAATATCTCAGGATGGCCTTCTGCTCATCACTGAGGGCATCGAATTTGGTTTTATTGAAAATGATTTCAAAAAACTCAGCTGCCTGGTGATAAGAACCAAGCATGTAAACCTTTGAAACATCCTGAGCACCAAAACTTCTGTCAGATGTCGGGTTATTGTATTCAAATGCTTCAATAACACCGCGCTCAAGTGCAGGAACAATTTCACCACCGGGGAGCTGCGTAACCTTGACGCCCATTTTCTGAAACAAGTCAGCAGCCAGGCCAACGGTGCGGTACTTGAGACCTGTCAGGTCTTCGGGGCCGGTAATCTCCTTTTTAAACCAACCGAGCGGCTGGGTTGGCATCGGCATGGCGAAAATAGCCGACAATATTCAACCCAAGTTCCTTGAGAAGTTCCTGATAAAGCTCAAGCCCGCCGCCATAATAAATCCAGGCCAAGCCCTGGTTGGCATTCTGTCCGAAAACAGGACCGGTGCCAAACAGAGAGGCAACCTTGCTCTTGCCGTACCAGTAGACAGACACCTGATGACCGGCGTCAAGAACACCTTTGTTTACCGCATCCATTACCTGGAAAGGCTTAACAACCGCACCAGCGATAAGGTACTGGATCTTCAGACGCCCACCGGCCATTTCATTGACACGCTTTACATAATCAGTGGCAAAATCATTGAAAATGTCTTTGGCACCCCAGGCACCCTGCATTTTCAGGATGGTTGTTTGTGCCCTCGAAACCATTGGAAATCCAATCGTCGCAACACTGGCAGCACCAGCTGCTGCTGCCGCTGTTTTAAGGAACTTACGACGTCCTGTTTTCACATCTTCCTGTTTCACAACTTTTTCTGTCTCTTTTTTCATCAACGGTACCTCCTCTCTGAGCTGAATAGTTAAAAACTAACTGGTAAAACGGAAAGCGAAAACCTGGATTCCTTTTACCTGCTCCAATACCTCAAAAACAACGCGCCTGCTGCCTTGTCTTTTTGGCAAACCTGTTTTTCAACAGTACGACCGTGATACAAACCGCTGAGGATCTTCCAGCGGAAAACAGGAACCGATCGAGCCGGTTAACCCGTCATAAAGCCAGATATAATTTTCCAGTTTGGAGATAGAGTAAGGGGATACTCCCCCTGAGTGTTGGACATGTAAACGCTGCAAAAGTTGACAAAATAAAATCGGAATGCAGTGAAAAATTGGTCCATACCCAAATAAATCTCACAACCGATCAACAACTGCTCAAAACGCTCGTACTAAAAATGAATCGTGTACCAAGTTCCTCCAGCCAATTTAGCACTCCGAGTACACCTTTCATTTCTATTGTATAGGGTAAAAAATGCAAGACAAAAAAGCTAAATCACTACAAACAACAGTACTTTGTCTGATTTACCCGTTTTTTTTTATGACACTCTTTCCGATATCCTTGATGCTTATTCTCGCATTCGTGGCAGAATATGTTCTTGATATCGGCTTTTGCTTGTCAGACAGCTACTTGTCAGACAAGTTCATACTTAATTGGCCTGTTCCTCCCTGTCAAGAACAATTCAGATGCTGGTCATACCACCCTTCACAATAAAACTGATTCTGATCATAAATTCTATTCCACAAGAATAATTCTTATATCCATTACGTTTGTGTTTGTCGGCCCGGTTTTATACAAATCACCCAGACCGTCAAAGAAATTATACGAGTTATTGTTGTCCAGGTACTCAGCCGGGTCGAGCCCATTGTCTGTCGCTCGCTCCATGGTCTTCACATCAGCCAGAGCACCCGCCGCATCGGTCGGTCCATCCGTTCCATCTGTTCCTGCACTCAATACAACCACTTTGCTGAGACCTTCCATTTTCGTGGCTGCGGCAAGTACAAATTCCTGGTTCCTGCCTCCCTTGCCACCCCCTTTCAGTTTTACCGTTGTTTCACCGCCGGTGAGAATACATGCTGGTTTTGGAACTGGAAAGTCATTCAACTCAATCTCCATGGCTATTGCCATATGGTTAAATGCCACCTCTCTTGTTTCCCCTTCAATCCTTGAAGAAAGCAACAGGGTGTTGTAACCGAGTTCTTCCGATTTTTCTTTCGCCTTTATAAGTGCATTAAAATTATTCCCGACAATAACATTTTGAGCTTTTCTGAAAATTTCATCTCCACGCTTTGGGGTTTCAGATACTTCACCTGACAAGCCTCTTTTAATATAATGTCGAACTCTCTCTGGAATTTCTGATTCTATTGCATATTTGGTAAATATCGACTGACAGTCTTTAAAAGTCATTGAATCCGGCACACACGGTCCTGAAGCGATTGAGTCCAGGTCATCACCAACCACGTCGGAGAGGATCAGTGTTATTATTGTTGCAGGATAGACTGCCCTGGCCAGACCACCGCCTTTTATCGCCGACAGATGTTTCCGTATGGCATTTATCTCATGGATTGTTGCTCCGCAGGCCAGAAGAACCTTGGTAGTCATCTGCTTGTCTTCGAGCGTAATATCGGCTACTGGCAGTGGCATCAGAGCCGAGCCTCCACCTGAAATCAGGCATATGACCAGCGTCTTTTCGTCCGCCAAACGGGCCAGATCATAGATTGCCTTTGTCCCCTTATAGCCGTTTTCATCGGGAACCGGGTGACCTGCTTCTTGTATTTTTACCCTGGAAAGCTCTTCGAGGTGACCATATTTTACAGTAATTATCCCCTGAGTAATCCTGTCCCCCAGAATTTCTTCAATAGCAGCAGCCATTGATGATCCCGCTTTTCCAGCACCAACGACAAATACTTGTCTATACTGCGACAAGTCATATTCACTGCCTGCTACCAGCAGTATTTCATTTTCACGCTGGACATATTTTTTTATTGCTGCCCCCGGTGCAACTGCCGCAAGGCCTGCTTGAAATATATCAATTGCATTCTGACGGCTTTTCTGGATGTTTCGATCCATGAATGACTCCTCACCAACATCGGCTGAAATGAAAACGTGTAATTATACCAACATTCCAAAGTCTTCTGTTACTAATGGTCCATTTTACGGCTCTTTCTTGAGGTGCGCTGAGATATCATGCAAGGCGTTTAACAGGTGCCTGGTCATGGCATTCTCAGCTCCGATTTTGTCGTGATTTTTGATGGCCTGAAGTATATCATTGTGCTCTTCGACCGTCTGCTCAATGCGCCCCGGTGTATATAAACTGGAAATCCAGCCATTCGGCAGATTCATGATCATTGCCTTCATCAGGACATAGAGTGTCTTATTTTTGGTAGCTCCTGCCAGCAAACGATGGAATTTTCCGTCGCAAACGATTGCCTCCTCCACCTTGAGATCTCTGGCGTAACCAACAAAACTGTTATATGCGCCCTCCATCTTACTGAGATCTTTTTTATCTGCCTTTTCCGCTGCATAGCCCGCAGCTTTGGGTTCTATGATCAAGCGAACTTCAAAATTATCCCTGATTGACTGTTCATTTGCCTTAAGCCAAGACGAAAATTCGCTGAACTGTTGTCCCTGCTTATCGGTGACAAAAATACCTTTTCCCTGCTTGACATTTACCTGACCGGTCACCTCCAAAATCCTCAGTGCTTCCCTGATTGAAGAGCGGCTGACCTGTAATTTTTTAGTCAGCTCATTTTCAGAATAAAATTTATCTCCAGGCTTGAAGCCATTTTCACTAATCATCTCCTTTATTGCATTAATGACGCTGTCTGAGAGGCGTACTTTTTTCACAGGATTCATATAAACCTCGGCAAGGAAGAAGGGCTCACTTGTCAGACAGGTACTTGTCAGACAAGTACTATTCCTAACAGAGGGAGTTTATCATGTCAAGAATTATGAAATAGCAGGATGCATCATCCAACGGACTGCTGCACGAAGTTACCTGTTCGCTGGAACACTCAGAACAGGATGATCTTTGATGTTTTCATAAAAAAGACAAACAGGGCGGTAAAACCGGCAAGAAAACTATAGGGCAGAATAAGGTCACGATTTGTAACACCTCCTCCTTTCAATCGATCAGTGATCCGATAGGTTGCATATAACGAGGCCAGAAAACCACCGGCAACCGTAAATACCTGCAACAAAGCAGAAGCATCCGGGCTGATCAGACGAGCCCCATCGTCCACCCCTGCCAAACCAATGATCTCGCGGAGATTGGCCACAAGACGCCATGATTGACTGACAAACACCTCAAAATGCACAGCAAGATAAACACCGAGGATGATAGGGATAAAACCATAGCCAAGAAGCGGCAGCAGCATTTTCCTGTTAATCTTCGTTAAATGTGCCTGGAGCTGGACCATCAGAAAGTAACCAACCTGGAAAATAAAGATGAGGGAAAAGAAAATAAACGAGCCGATCAGGGCAAAAGGAAGTTGCCCCAGTGTTGCCGGATAGGTTTGCCGCAGGGTATTGATGAGGTTTATCAGTTCACTATTCAGAGCGAATGGAAAGAAAATAGCGCCAAGCGAAATAATCAGGAAACTGTCGGCCTGCCGCGGTGCCTCAATATCCCATAGCTCCTGGGGGGCAAGCCTTATATTGAGATGAATTGAATGTTTGTCACAGTTCTTGATACAATTTCCGCAGATAATACAATCTTTGTTATTATCTACCATAAAAGGATGCCTGAACATTGGGCAGCCACTCTTGTCTACCATCCCGGTATAGCATGCATGGTCTTCACAGCGATTTAAACAGAGATGTCGATTTGAACGAAGCTCCAGAATTGACGGCATCGCAAAAATAGCGTTAATCGCACCGAGTGGACAGAGATAGCGGCACCAGGCCCGTCGCGTGAAAAAAATACTGAACATTATTGAGCCCAACGTGATGGCAACAATAATCCCGCCGGTGAGAGCTGGGTTCTCGTAGGCATTCCAGACAATCTCAACCCAGAGAACAATGATGCAGAGTGCCGACATGATCCAGCCGGAATAGGTTTTAATGATCTCCGGAGTCTTTCGAGTCGGTTTAATAACTGATTGCAGCAGGGTGCCGGGTATAGCAAGGGCACAGACAGAACACCAGGTACGGGCCATAAAGAAAAATGAGAAGAAGAGCAGCGGCCAGCCAATTGACCAGCTCAGCGTTATGCCAATATTTTTCTCGGGATCTTCAGGGCCGAAGAAGAGTGTAATAACAGCGGCCAGCAGAACCGTTCCAACAATGAAGCGAGGCAGGATCGGATATATTTTACTTTCCAGAACAGTGCGGATCCATGATACTCTCAGCAGGTTAAACTCCCATTTCCCTTCACTCTTGGGAAGACCAAGCAGAATATGTTCGCTCAGAATTTCGTCATCTCTTGCGAGCATCACCGCCCGTTGAATAACGGCTGAGAGTTCGATCAGGTTGCCTGGCCAGTCATAATTCATGAAAATGCCGAGTGTACCCGGAGAGACACTGCTTATATTTTTGCCATATTCACGGCTAAAACGATGCAGATAATAATCAACCAGCTGCGGCAGATCTCGCTTGTGAAATCTCAGCGCCGGCACATGAAATGTGCCGGCCTCAACTACCTGCTCCAGCTCCTTGATGATTTTCAGCATTTCTTTCAACGAGTCAATGGAGTGTTCACTGATAAAAATAATTCGTGCTTCAAGGGCAATCTGCCGTTCTCCCCCAACTCTGGTATAGGTGAGTGCTTCTATCGCATCAGCAATCTTTTTCTGAATCGGCAGAGGAATCCGGTCCATATGGTGAAGTACAACTGTTCCCCGGGAAAATTGTTCAAATAGGCCCGTCTGTCTGACCTGGGAAAATGGAAACGGATCGTTTTTTACACCAAAGAGTTTGCGCGCAAGTTCATCAGCCTCAAAATCCCTCGCATCCACTTCGATATAAGGTCCCTGCGCCTGACTTCCCTGGAGATGAATCTGCTTTGCAATCAGTCTTCGACCGGTACCAGTTTCTCCTGTTAGCAGGACAGGACTCTCATCCTCAGCAAACCGCTCAATCGCATCCTGGATTTCCCTGGCTGTCTGGGAACGCATAACTCTATCCTTGGGGCCGGTAAGTTCATCATCAACAAGAACACTTTCAGAAAGCGGCATCATATCTACCAGCCGTATCTCTTTTTTTGTTGATATATCGCACGCCAGAACGCTGGCCGCATGATCCTGAAAGGAGAGTCTCAGTCGCTCTGCAAGGGCGTATTCAATTCGCTCCTGAATCAGGCGATGCTCAGCAAGGAGCTGACGAAAGTAGACATCGGTAAAACAGATCAATACAACATCACAGAGTGCCCTTACCGTCAGGGACTGCGGGCTTTTGGTTAACAGAGAAGTTTCACCGAAATGGCCGCCAGGTCCAATTCGGCCAACGATTGAAAGAGCACCATCCTCGCCTCGCAGTGTAAGCTCAGCCTCACCCATTGCAACGATGTAAAAGGTATCCGCCAGATCGCCTTTACGATGCACAAAATCCCCCTGAAGCACATGCCGAACCTGTGCATTCCCGGTAATTTCTGTAAGTTGCTCAGGGCCAATGTCCTTGAATAACACTGACTGTTGCAAATTCTGTTGGATGGCTTCCGGTCTCATCGTGAAAAGATCACATCTCGATTCTTTTTTACCTGCACATCAATTTAAAATTTCTATATCATGAGATGCGTTCTGAGGACATCTGAAAGAAGGGGCGCTACCGAGTAGACCTCAAGCAGTCCATCAGACCTTATACCTGGGTAGGTATCTGAGCCGATGACCTTTTTAATAACACTCTGGTCCAACCGCTCTCTGGCTCCACCTGCAAGGACAAGGTGCGTCGCCACCACAAGCACATCCGCAGCGCCCGCATCCATACAACGCTCTGCTGTCTGAATAATAGACCCGCCTGTTCTGATCATATCGTCACATATTATAGCTGTCTTTCCCCCGACCACACTGGAAACCTGGCTGACGATAGTTTTGTCGGTATCATACCTGTCCTTATCGGCAGCAGTGTGGGGACAGGCCAGCATACTCGCCAGCCTGGCAACCCGTTTGGAAAATCCGTAATCGGGAGAAACAAGGACAAAATTGCTCAGATTCATGTTTCTGATCTTTTCTACCACAAGCTGCTCGGTCCAGACATGTTTGGTCCTGATTTCACCAGCATGAGCATGAAGTACCGCCTCAGAGTGTAAATCGACAAATGCAACAAAGTTGGGACGCGCCCGGAATATCTGCCTCGTTCGTGTAATTCCCTTGGGAATTTCCTGAGAAAATGGTTTTGTCCGCTCCATGGTCGAGTAGCCAAGATAGGGAACAACCACATTTATCGATGCCGCATTCCAGTATCTCCCTCCCTGAATGAGATCGAGCGTTTCCTGGTGCGATGAATCATTATGTGTTGCGCCGACAACAATGAGATGTTTCCCCGACAGATCAGATGGAAATGCGTGATAGCATTCACCATCCGCAAATCGCTTGCGTATCATTGCAGAAAAAGGAACACCGAGACTGTCCGCTATCTTTTGCGCAAGCGCAGTAGACGCTTCGTTTGCCACCAATAAAAGATCTCGCTGATATTTCATCCCGTTACCTTTTTATAGAGGAACTGCATTTTTCATTTACAACATCCTAAGAAAAAATTCTACTGTCAGTTATTGCGTGTAAAGCTGAGAAGTGCCCGGGAAGCCTTGGAAAAAGGAAGATTGTATTCACGCAGCTCAGACAATTTCCACCGCCCATCTTCATCGGGACTCTCTCCAATCTCCTCCCGAAACCGTGGCCCTTTCATACAAATTACCTGCCTCTCTGTAACACAAAAACGGTCGCACAATGCCAGGAAGCTCGGGATGTCTGACACGGCTCTGCTGACGATACAGTTAAACCGCGATTCTTCCTCCAGGACAACATGTTTCTCAAGTCTGCATGGTTGAACGTTTACATCCGTGAGATCACAACGTCTGAGAACATACCTTAAAAATGAGACCCGTTTTAAGCGCGGTTCAACGAGGCTCACCACCATCAGGGGCCGTGCTATCTTGCACACCAGCCCTGGGAATCCGGCACCACTGCCGATATCAAGAAGAGAATCCTGCTCTTCATCAAGCAGCATCAGCAGAGCAAGCGAATCAATAAAGTGATTTTCGACAATCGCTTGATCAGCGGTTTCCCTGGCAATCAGATTCACTTTCTGACTCCAGCGTTTAAGCTCCTGAAAATAGAGGTAGAGCTTCTCAACTGCCGTACGATCGAGATCAACACCATAGCAAGTGCTCCCCTGGCAGACCAGGTTCTCAAACTCACTGTAGTTCATTGCTGTTTCCGGTCCCTCAACTGCCTTAAGACAATCGACGGGTTACCGATGCTGCATGCGCCGTTAAACCTTCAAGACGGGCAAGTGTCCTGATATGATCAGCATCTTCTTCAAGAGCTCCAGCAGAATAGCTGATGACAGAGCTTTTCTTAAGAAAAGTTTCAACCCCGAGGGCCGAGGCAAACCGGGCAGTTCCCATGGTCGGCAGGACATGATTGGGGCCGGCGAGATAATCCCCTGCTGCTTCAGGAGTATGTCTTCCCAGAAAAATTGCTCCTGCGTGCCTGACCTGCGGGACCTGTGACCATGGGTCGGCGATCATCAGTTCCAGATGCTCAATAGCAATTTCATTGGCAAGGTCAACAGCCTCTTCAAGCGACGGTGAAACAAATATCTGTCCTTTGGCTTTCAACGATTGTCTGGCAATTTGTTCCCTGCTCAACCCAGACAACTGACTCTCGAGTTCATTCAGTATTTTATCCGGTTGGCTGACGTCCGTCGTTATCACCAGCGCAAGGGCCTGTGGATCATGTTCTGCCTGGGCCAGCATATCTGCTGCGATGTGAACAGGATCAGCCGTTTCATCTGCGACGATAAGTACTTCCGACGGACCGGCAATCATATCGATCCTGACCATACCTGAAACCTGACGTTTCGCCTCAGCTACATATTGATTTCCAGGCCCCACAATAACATCAACAGCAGGAATCGACTCCGTTCCATACGCCAGGGCCGCAATAGCCCAGGCCGATCCGGCCCGATAGATTTCAGTGATACCAATTTCCTGGGCGGCCACGAGCAAATGCGGGCTTATGGTTCCATTTTCAGCGGGCGGCGTCATCATTACGCGATGAGCAACTCCGGCAATTCCTGCCGGGATTCCGTTCATCAATACCGAGGAGACCAGCGGGGTTGATCCTCCCTGTCCACCCGGCACATAGAGCCCGGCACTGTCAACCGGTCGAACGAGGCGCCCGACAATAGTGCCGTTTTCCCGGGTCTGCAGCCACGAATCTTCCATCTCCCGTTCATGAAAACTGTGAATCCTGTCAATGGCGACCTCAAGCGATTCCAGAAATGACATATCGACAAGATTATATGACTGTTCGAGTTCTTCTGATGAAACGGCAAGCGGTTGTTTCATCTCCGGGGCATCAAACTTTTTTGTATATTCTGTGACGGCGGCGTCACCGCCAGTGCGAACATCAGCCAGAATTTTCGACACGTCGGTCATCACCGCTTCATCTGAGGACTGGAAACGGTTGAGCAGGTTTTTGATAACCTCTTCGCCAGCTGAACTATTTATATCAAGTGGTGTAATAATCATCTATGTACCATCAATCATTTTTTAACGTTTACGCTATCCCGTCTCTTGGACTTGCCAGAGCAAAGCGAGCTATTATACGCCATTTCATCCTTATTAGAAAGCAGAACAAAAATAGTGCCGAGAGAGAATGGAAAATAACTATTTTTGCTTTTACCTTTGAAGTTGCCGGAAAAGACAATATAGTTACTAACCACCTGGAAACAAAAATTTTCCTCGTATGGTTCTTTTGCCAAACAGGAAAGTAAAAATTGTCTATGTTCCAACAACATGATTAGCGATGACAGGAATTCGACTTATATCATGTCATTCCAACTATATGGGTATCACAGAATGGAATTTGAACCAAAATGGATCGCCTGGGAGACAACAAGACGCTGCAATTTAAAGTGTGTACATTGCAGATCATCTTCTGAGCTTGAGATTAAAGGGCATCCTGATTTTTCTTTTCAGCAAGCTACTAAAATAATTGATGATATCGTTTCTTATGCCAACCCTGTGCTCGTTCTATCAGGAGGTGAACCTTTGCTCAGAGATGATATTTTTGATATTGCTCGATATGGAACGGATAAAGGGTTACGGATGTGTCTGGCGACCAACGGCACGCTGGTAACAGAAGATACCTGCAAAGAAATCAAAGATGCCGATATCAAGATGGTATCGTTGAGCCTTGACGGTGCCCGGGCAAAGACCCATGATAACTTCCGTAACCAGGAAGGGGCCTTTGATGGCACAATGAAGGCAATTGAGTTATTCAATAAAAATGAGATCCCTTTTCTGGTCAACTCATCGTTTACTATTCGCAATAAAGATGAAATCCCGCAAATCTATCAGCTGGTCAAAAAACTGGGAGCGAAGGCCTGGTACATGTTCATGATTGTACCAACAGGACGGGGTGAAGATGTGCTCGACGAACTGATCCCCGAGAAATTGTACGATGAAATTCTCGAGTGGCACTATGAGGTAGAAAAAGAAGAAAATGAACTGTTAATGCGACCAACCTGTGCCCCTCAGTATTACCGTATCGTCCGGCAGAAAGCTAAAAAGGAAGGGACTCAGTTCAAACGGAGAAACCTCAATTTTTCAACCGGTGGTTCCAAGGGGTGTCTTGCCGGCCAACTCATTTGCCTCATTGATGTTGACGGAGAAGTCCTGCCATGCAGTTATTTCCCTAAATCAGCCGGCAATATACACCAGATACCATTCAAGGATATCTGGGAGAAATCCGAACTTTTTCTTAACCTCAGGGATTTCAAGAGTTATAAAGACAATTGTGGTCGATGCGAATATGTCAATGTCTGCGGCGGCTGCAGAGCTCGGGCCCATGCGATGACCGGCGACTACCTCGCCCAGGAACCGCTCTGCAGCTATATACCTCATCGTCTGAAATAATAACCAAACAAATACCATCCATTTGACAATGACTATGAATGAAACATTTCTCAAAGCCTGTCGGGGCGAATCAACTGACTACACTCCCATCTGGATGATGCGCCAAGCCGGACGATATCTGCCGGAATATCAGAAAGTAAGAGGGAATGTAACGTTCCTCGAATTGTGCAAATCTCCGGAACTCTGTGTTGAGGTAACGCTGCAACCAGTTGATATTTTCAACATGGATGCGGCAATCCTCTTCTCCGATATCCTTATTCCGATGGAAGCAATGGGACTGGTCCTTGAGTTTCACGAAGGTCGAGGCCCGGTATTCCCAAATGTCGTCCGGGACCAGAACTCACTTGAGCAGCTTATCGTTCCTGATGCCGATGAGACCATGGGATTTGTCATGGAAACCATCAGGTTGCTGAGAAAGGAATTAAAAGTACCGTTAATCGGGTTTGCCGGCGCTCCCTTTACCTGTGCGACCTATCTGATTGAAGGTGGCTCGTCAAAGGTATTCTGGGAAACAAAGAAAATGATGTTTACCGCACCTGAATTGTTCCACGGATTAATGGAAAAGATTACCCAATGCACCATAGGGTACCTCCTCGCTCAAGCCCGGGCAGGGGCGCAGGCCCTCCAGCTCTTTGATTCCTGGGCCGGCATCCTGGCCCCGTCTGATTTTCAGGCATATGCGCTGCCCTACGTCGAGAGGATCATAAAAGAGCTGCAGCAAACCGGACTGCCAATTATTTATTTTGCCAACAATGGTGCCACCCTTCTCGAATATTCAGCACGTTCAGGCGCGGACGTAATTGGCCTTGACTGGCGGATAAATATTGGTGATGCGATCAAACGAGTGGGTAACAAAGCAGTCCAGGGCAACATTGATCCATTTGCACTGCTGCTGCCAAAAGAACAATTGAGACAGCGAATCAAAAACCTGCTTGAAGACGCGCGTGACGCCAATGGACACATTTTCAATCTCGGGCACGGAATCCACCAGTTCACCCCACCCGATCAGGCAAAGATTGCCGTCGATGCTGTCCATGAACTAAGCCAGCGATAAACATCGTTTATACAGTATGAACACTACCATTCCCAGTAGGAAAACATGCCTTGAATTAATAGACAGTTACGGCATGCTTGGCAATATCAGACAACACTCATTCGTGGTCGCCAGGGTAGCAGAGACAATCCTTCAGAACCTGAATTTATCTTTTGATAAAGATATTTTACCTCCCGATCGCGACCTGGTTCTGGCGGGAGCCCTCCTCCACGATATTGCCAAAACCAAATGTCTTGACGGCAGTTGCCGTCATGCCGAGGAGGGAGAACAGATCTGTATCGATCATGGCTTCCCTGATGTTGGAACCATTGTTGGCGAACATGTAATTCTCAAATCGTTCACTCCCGAAAATTACCGGAGAGGATACTTTGGCGCTCGTGAAATCGTCTACTACTCTGACAAGCGGGTAACTCATACCACGATCGTTTCTCTAGAGGATCGACTCAAGTATATTGTTGACAGGTACGGAGACGGCAGCCGTTATATCGAAGACAGGATCAGGGAAAATTTTCAGCAATGCCTCGATCTGGAGAAATACCTTTTTTCCTTTCTCCCCTTTGCCCCTGAAGATATTGCCAGCCAGGTCTCACCGCAGACTTTCAAATAACTTTTTTCACAACGATAGAAAACCAACCGTGGTATCAAGATTATTTAAACTGGTACGGTTCAATTTTTTCCAGTCACTGCATATCGCACGCTGATGAATTTCATCGGCCAGGATTGGATTGCCATTGGCCTTGTGGTGCTCATGATTGGTATGTCCAGAGGAGGACTGCCGATCGGTGTAATGCTGGGCTATCTCATTGTCCGCCTGATGCCTGAACACTATTACATTCGATTCATTTATGTATCTTTATCTATCACCTCTGTCTTGTTAATTTACAGGGCAATTACAGGACCTTGATCCCCATAAATCATCATGCCAGTTTTACCTCGCCCTCCCTACCGACCTCACTTCCCATTCAATAACAGCCACGTCCAGACTATTTTCCCAACGCTGCTCAGAAAGATTCCGCCGTTGAATCCCAGGCGTGAGCGTGTGGAAACAGATGACGGTGATTTCATTGATATTGACTGGCATTCCAGCGTTTCCGGCAGGGCGACCAAACTGGCAATCGTCAGCCATGGACTGGAAGGTCATTCACGTAAAAAATATCCTCTGGGGATGGCAAACTGTCTTACGGAATACGGTTGGGATGTTGTCTGCCTCAATTTCCGCGGGTGCTCAGGGGAGCCAAATCGTTTGCCTCGACTTTATCATTCCGGGGTAACCGATGACCTTCATACCATCGTGCAGCACTGCCTGGCGACCAACCGTTATCATGATGCTGCCCTGGTTGGTTTCAGCATGGGCGGCAACCAGACACTGAAGTATCTCGGAGAAAACCCCGATATCGTCCCCACCCAGGTGAGGGCGGCTGTCGTCTTTTCCGTTCCCTGCATGCTCGCAGACTCAGTTGAAATAATGAACGGCTGGCAGAACAGGATTTATATGCGATATTTTTTACGGAGCTTGTCCGAAAAGATACGGATCAAGGCAGAAATGTTTCCCGGCCTTATTGATATGACGGGTATTGAGAAGATTAAAACGTTTGCACCATTTGATGATAGATATACTGCTCCCCTGCATGGTTTCAGGGACGCCGCTGACTATTACCAGAGCTGCTCATCAAGGCAGTTTCTTCCAGAAATACAAATTCCCTGCCTTATGGTTCAGGCCGTTGACGATCCGTTCCTGTCAAAATCCTGTTTTCCGATATCAGCAGCGGAGAAAAGCCCATACCTGTCTCTTGAGATAGCAGAGTTTGGAGGCCACGTTGGTTTTTGGGGTGGCTGGAGAGAAAATCATTACTGGTCGGAAAACCGAACTGTCGATTTCCTGGATCATCTAAGCCTGTAACCTGGCATCTTCAATTGATCAACATTTCTCAACGGGCCTGCGCTCAGGCACATAGGTGTGCTCTATATCCTCACGATTCCACGCTTCTGAAACATACAAACTACAATAGCAGCTGCCATATTCCTCAACATCAGGTTGTCGATAGATACATGGACAGATAATATCCCGATCCGCTTTAACATCTTCCTTAGCCAGTCGGCATGGACAGCACATATAGCCATATCGTTCCCGGTTGGTCAGCAGGCTGTTAAGCAGGAACATGGTTGAGCCCATATCCTTGTTAAAATAATATCCTTGCGGTTCATTAATCTTCTTCAGCTGTTCAAAAAGTTGATCAACGTTCATATTGCAACCCAAGCTCTGACATTATTACGTCTTTCTGGAAGCCAACAATCGCTTTATCTCCGATAAACGTTACCGGAAATGCCTTTTTCTCATTATACGGAGCCATCTTGGCAAACAGCTCATCACGTTCATCTTTAAACATGAGATCAACATCAATCGACTCAAAGTCCACATTATAGGCACTCAATAAATCCTTCAATGCCTTACACTGAAGACACGTTGTAATGACCAGCAATTTCACTTTCGGTTCAGACACCTTTCCACTCCTTTATACAGATCTTCTCTTTCTGCATTTACTCTAGTGATAACAGATATAACCACAAGTTTCTACAGCTACCTGTCCCTCCCGATTTATTTGATATTTGTTTTTGACGGGGGTCCATTGAATCGACAAGATCATTTAGCCACAACCAATTTAAACACGATTCACCTTTATGAAACCCACAATGGCTGTTATCGTTATATGGTGTTATATTGGGCTTAAATTGCTTATATTCAATCATTAACGGCCCCAGAATAATCTTAGTTGGCACCAGTCAAATCCTCAATCAAGCCGGAATAATTCATGAAAAAAGATATTCTCTCTCTCTGTATCGTAACGCTACTGATCATCCTTGCCGTGCCGGCTTTTGGCAGTCTTCCCACTATTTATGTGTCAATTCCTCCCCAACAATGGCTGATAAAGGCAATAGCAGGTAAACTGGCTACTACAGAAATTCTGCTCGGTAAGGGGCAGGACCCGCATACATTTGAACCAACACCCCGCCAAATTGCCGGACTATCAAAAGCAGAACTCTATTTTACCATCGGTATGCCATTTGAAAATCATCTATCGATGAAACTTGAGCAGACAAACAGCAACCTGAAAATTGTTGATACGAGTCAAGGCACACACAAAATCTCTGATGAGGAGCACTCCTCTGCCGCACACTCAGACGCTCACGATTCGTCCCACAACGATCTTGACCCCCATATCTGGCTATCACCGGTTAACCTTATTACCATCGCCGCTAACATGACAGAATCGATGGTAGAAACAGATCCTGCCAACAGGGAAGCCTATGAGAAAAATTATACTATTCTGAAACAGCGACTGCTTGAGCTCCATGAAAAAATTAAAATAAGACTTGCCCCTTATGAGGGAGCCCAATTTTTTGTTTTCCATCCTGCCTTCAGCTATTTTGCTGATGAATACCACCTCCGCCAGGTTCCGGTTGAAATCGAAGGGAGATCACCATCACCGAAACAACTTTTCAAAATTGTCTCACAGGCACGATCACAAAACATACATGTCCTCTTTATCCAGCCACAGTTTGATCCCAACAGTGCTAAAGTAGTCGCCCAGGCAATAGATGGCACGGTTGTGGCCCTTGACCCGCTTGCAGAAGATATAATTGTCAACCTGGAGACCATGGCCAATGCAATTGCAGAATCACTGAAAAACAGAAATAATTGAGGCTGTTTGACAGGTCGTCAGCTAACACCTGGTGGCCTCACATTTCTCTGAGCTGTTCGGGAGGACAGCCTGAACAGGGGGGCAAGTTAACCTGGATATTTCACGAGTCCGGCAGGTTCTTGGGCAAGATATGCAGGTTGAAGCGGCAGGTATGCTGCCGCAAACCCCTTTCATATTTATTATTCCAACGATGCCGGCTTCCGCCACTCTATACTGAACCCGGCATCCCGGAGAAGAGCGATTCCCTGCTGGATAAAATTGCCCACGGAAGAAATGCCATGTGAATCATCTCCAGGGACAACACTGATTTTATAGTCTCTTACCATTTCCAGGATCGACCGGCTTATGTATGGTTCATCCGCTCCTTTCGCCAAGGCCCGAAGATTAAAATCCATTATCAGGTCATATTTTTTTATGAGTTCGAGGTTGCGTCTGATTTTTGACAGTATTGCTGGCTTCTCCAGTCGGCGACGGTAATCCGGGTCAAAAATTCTGATCAGGTCAAAGTGACCGATGACTGAGGGCCTCAGCAGGGAGATCATCTCATACTGAATATCAAAATAAGTTTCATAGAGAAGATCAATACCGCCAACTGAGTCAACGGTGGTTTTATACATTTCAGCAGAATAGTCGAAATTGAGATCATTGACGAAATGAACCGAGCCAACAAGGTAATCGGGGGCAAAAGAACGAATCATGTGCGGAACAAACTGATCATACCCCGTGTATGTTTCAATTTCAATTGCGGTAAAAATCGTTATCTCATCCTTGTATTTACCCTGCAGCCGCCTGCACTCGTCGATATAATCGCCGAACTGGTCAAACAGAATCTGCGGTGTTAAGCCGGCTTCCCTCTGATCACGGTACAGGAGATTATCGGTGGGAGCTGGGGCATGCTCGGTAATGCCAACCCACCGAAATTTTTTCGCAATGTAGGTTTGAATAATCTCTTCCAATGAGTCTGTTGCATGATTGCAGAACTGTCCACTATGGCCTCCGTGAACAGAAACATAATCTGGTGATACCATAAACTACCTCAAAATATCGAAATGTATTAAATATCAGGATAAACATAGTGTATTCATTACCACGTTCATATCCGTATTACTCCCGTCTTCGATAATATATCAGTACACTGCTAACGTTTTTTTAATTGCCCGTCAACTTTCTCTGACTGAATATGAAACGTGCTGCCGCTGGCAAATTTTCCCTCCCCTTACAGGTCATGTCTTTGTCAATAGACCGAAGATCACAGCAAAGATGGCAGAACACAACGCTTTTCAGCCTTCCAGACAAGCAAATCATGATTAATTTTTCATGAGCACTCTTTATGGTGATGACAACTGCAAAATCCTCGCGACTTGACAGTGGAGCGAACCAGGTAATGAAAATTGGTCAAATCAAATTAAGGGGACTGGGCGAAACACCAGAATCCGGCTGGCTTGAGCTCGATGCCAATCTGACATGTATCCACTTTCAGAAATCAGCCAGCAGAAATGGTTTTTTGCATGCAGTTGAAACAATCAACCCACCATATGATTGTGCCATCGCGCAACCGTTTGCAGATTACCCGAATGCCATCAAACGAAACGGCTATACAAAGGTAATCTCACCTGAAAAAAGAACAATTATGATGTGCATCCTGGCAGCCGCTCCGGGACTGGTTCATCAACTTGCCGATATATCACCACTGTTTTATGAAACTGATAAAATTGAGGTTGGCAGAAGACTTGACTATTCCCGGTGGCTAAACTTTATTGAACTGCCCTCTTCAAGTCGCTTCAGTGAGGTTTCCACTGAAATCTCATCACTGCTCAACAATAGCCTGCCGCCGGAAAAAAGAACAAAGATCTATCCATGCATTGAAAATCTCAAACCGACGGATCGAATTAAAGGTTCTGTAGAAGAATCGTTGCGTTTATGGCTCAATCAACTGATAATCGAGACCCCGGACAAGCAGCAGCTGTTCCGTTCCCTGCTTTCTAAGGTTAACAGGGCTCATCACTTCAGGAAGGCAAGGACACTGGTCGGTGACCATCTTCCACTTAGTGTCAAGATAGACACTATTGATCCCGGTTCCCACCAGCGCTGTTCAGCGCTGCATTATCTTTTTGATATTATTGCAAAGAATATAACAGACGTCCCGACACACTCTAGACACAAAGGCCAATTCTTTATCGAGCAGGTAAACAGTGAACTCAGAAGGCTGCCTTTTCTTCAGCCAGAAATTCATTTCTGCCCGGCTCAAAATTTCGTGAAGCTGATTATCGTCCATGAAGGTCAGCCATGCAGGGATTTAAGGATGCTCAGCACCATATTACAGCTCCAGATCACAGCTGCTTTAGCAATTGTTCTCTCACGAATTATATATAACTCGGATCCATTCCTGATCTTTAGTGGTGCCGGTCACCCACATTTACCAGAACAGGCACATTCGGTCCTTCACCAGATCAATAAGATAGCGGGGCACTGCCAATGTATTTACGGGACCGATAACAATAGTATATTCAGAGAGGAATTTGCTGGAATTCTTTATGAGGAAAAAGATTTTATAAAAGACCGGGTGTGTGCCCGGTAAGAACACACACCCATGTAATTGAAGTTATTCGTATCAGGAAACGGTTGCAAACGGCTTGATCTTATCGAGAACCTTTGGGCCAATTCCTTTAATATTCAGCAAATCATCCACTGACTTAAATGGACCATTTGCTTTACGGTAATCAGTTATCCTTGTTGCAGTCCTGGGGCCAACACCAGGAAGATTGGTCAGCATTTCTTCATCGGCGCTGTTTATGTCAATCTTCCCGGCAATCAGAGCCTCACTTGTGACCATTTGGTCGGCATTGCCCAATGCTGACTTCTGGGCGGCAAAACCAGAATTTACTGTAACGAGCATAAGAATAAGGCAGCAAAGTGAAGTGATTAAATTCATTTTTCTCATGGCATTGATCTCCTTGGTTGGGATTAAGTAGTGATAAAATTCGACGTTTCCTGCATCATCTTATTGGCCAATAAGAAATCATGACTCCCACCTTATCAAACAGTCCTGACATTTCTCTTACAACACCATCACAATTATGAAATTCTCTCGTTTTTTTGCCTGCTTCCCTCTAATGGGTGGGTAATTCACCAACACACCAACACCTGATCAACTGTTTATTTTATTGATATATCAACAAAAAATATCAGCCATCAGAGAATTAGAGATCACAGAGCTTTTTTTAAGAATAGTTTACAACGATAATAAAAGATGGCGCTGTCTCAAATCAAATCAGCATGGGACTGCCAGCGAGGTGTAAAATGCGGGGTTAGAGCCGGATCTCGAAACGTTTGATCTTTTTAAGCAGCCCCTGCCTGGTAATTTTAAGCAAATCCGAAGCCTTTGATTTATTACCATTTGTCTGGTGCAGGGCTCTTCTTATGAGTTCAACCTCAAGACGTTTCGTTTGGGCAGGAATAGAAAGATCATGAAAATCTGTTTCCCTTCTCCTCTTGTTGCTGTTTGTAAAAAAGGAATGCAGTTCCCTGGAACAACGATCAGGAACGATAATCTGCCCGTTCTCTGTTAACGCAACAAGCCGCTCAACTTCTTTCAGCAACTGCCTGACATTTCCTGGCCATGGATATTTTTCAAACAATCCCATCACATCGGAGGAAAATCCTGCCACCCGTTTGGCAAAACGTTCATTTGTCTGTTGCAGAAAATATTGGGCAAGTGGAAGTATATCCTCTTTTCTGTCTCGCAATGGAGGTATGACGATTTCTACAGAAAATAGACGAAAAAACAGATCTTCCCTGAATCGTCCCTCTTTTATTTCAAGGCCAAGATCACGATTTGATGCACTGATCAGTCGCAGGTCATAATCAATTGTCCTGCTGCTTCCCAATCGACTGCCTTCTCCTTCCTGGATAGCCCTTAAAATCTTTGGCTGGATCATCAGCGGCATCTCCCCGATCTCATCGAGGAAGAGCGTGCCCCCTTCTGCCGTTTCAAAAAGACCACGCCGGGATTTGTCGGCACCGGTAAACGCACCTTTCTCATGACCGAAAAATTCACTTTCCACAAGGCTCTCGGGAATACAGGCACAATTCACCGGTACAAATGGTTTATCCCCTCTGTCTCCCCGTTGATGAATCATCTGGGCAATGAGTTCCTTCCCTGTCCCGTTTTCCCCCTGGATCAGAACATTTACTGGAGTACTGCTGATCACGTTTACCAGGTTTATCACTTCCCTCATTGCAGGACTTTCAGCGATTAACGCAACCCCCGAGACCATATCCTGCTCAAACCGGTCGACTTCCTTCTCAATGGAGGAGGCAAGGGTCAGGATTTCCTGATTCAGAACAACAGACTCAATAGAAAGAGATAGAAAATGAGCAACCTCATCGAGGCGCCCAAGATCTTCACGAGTAAAGTTATCTTCATTTAATTTATTCAAAAGCTGGATGGCTCCGATAATACGTTCCCCAGATAGAGCCCTGATAGGAGAACAGATCAGATTTCGACTGGTAAAACCGGTTTTCTCTGCCAGCTCAGCATGATATCCCTGGAGGTCGACAAGATCATTTTCAATCCGGCTTTCACCTGTGCGGATCACCTGTCCGACAACGCTCCCCTCAAGCGGTGGTTCTATCTGCTGCTCTTCAAGACCGGTTCCAAAGATGGAACAGATCTTGTTTTCGTTCTGCTCCATGATAAATATCGTACATCGCTCTGTACTCATCAATTCCGGAAGAATCCTGGAGTAAAATGTGATAAATGAGCGATATTCATCAACCGTCCAGGAGCCGGAAACCTGAACCAGTTTGTTTTTGAGGATCGTCAGGTGTTTTTTCGAGAAGTGTTGTTTCTGTGAATTATCTTTCATAGGGAAACGGAATTGCCATTAGATCTTTTATTTATAAATCAATATTATACTTAATCGCATCTGCCAAAGTGAATACTTTGTTTACAAATGATACACCCGCAAAAAAACTTTGTCAAAATTCAACATGAGATTGACTATCCCCCGTTTTATTCAAGCGCTAACCGAAATGGAGAGAGATATGGAATGTGTAAACAATGTTCCCGTCATTCCCGGCGTAGCCCCTTCGATGAGTAGCGATGAGATATCACCGCCGTTTCCTTTCATGATGGAAAAACCTCGAGCCAAAAAATAACAGCCTTTAAACAGCTAGATAGCCTCACTCACTTTATTTTACCGAAGGTCCTTTCTAGAGTCTAATGCCATTGGCATGAATGATGCAATAGTGAAACTATCCCCGTTTTCTCAACCCAGAACGGGCAAGAACAAATAACAATTCCCGGAATATACTATTCCGGAAGACTGTACCCCAGAGGGACAATTATTCTGGAGTACCATAATCCCCCCGGGGACGTGAAGCGATTAATTCATCAGTTGTCAGTGATTGTAAGCCGTCTGAAACTACCTGTTACCGGGTAATATGAATTGATCCAACCTTATCACCTGTATCTGAGAGAGCGCTTCACGTCCCCATCTTTTTCCACCGGTCCTGATCTTTCAAATAGTAACGGAGTAAAACAAGGAAGTGAGGCAATCTGCAAAACAACAGAGAAAAGATAAGGAGCGCGCTCTTTATCCGAGATGGAATGTAAAAAGGTCTGAGCGAAAACAACACTGCAGGATAATACCGTTGCGCTGATACGTTCTTACTGCAATTATTTGAGGATCAACCGAAATCCTATTTGGATTTATCGTCATCGTTATTGACTTTCACGCTTTTGTCACCTGAAACCACAGTACCGCGAGATCTGAAGAGAACTTCCAGTTCCAGCAACTCATCATCTATTTCTTCTTCTACTGATTCCGGTTTGTGTTCTGATTCGCTGTACCACTCTTCTCTTAAGTCCGCGAGAATATCTCGAGCCATTTTTGACCTCATTATCTCCATGTTTAACAAGCTGATTCATATATTTTTTTTACGCTTGATGAAAGAATAAACAGAGCGTGGAGAAAAGAAAACAAATAAATGGGAATTGATTGAAACACTCTTGAAACTCAAAGTGACTGCCCCATTTAAAAATAAATCGATTGAGCATATTTAAAATCATTGTGACTAACACATTACATTTGCGCAGCAGCAGTTTCTTTGAGAAGAGCTATTCAGTTGCTCAAAACTTGACTTGATTTTCATTAGCGTATAGCATTATTTCGAGTACATAATGAACTTTCATCCTGTGAGGTCTGTAATGCCGATAATTGCATTAAAATTCAAAGAAAGGATTATTGATAAATTCCTGATGGAAAGCGGGCAGACAATTACCATCGGACGGAAGGAATCAAACGATATTACAATTGACAACCTTGCTGTCTCCGGGATACATGCCCGCATTGACTCTGTTTCTGCAACCTTTATACTCACGGACCTGCAAAGTACCAATGGCACCTTTGTCAATGAGCAACTGGTCTCAACCCATACCCTGAGAAATCAGGATATAATTATTATCGGCAAACACCAGCTCATCTTTGACTCCACGGATATCGAACGAAAACTTGATGCCGATTTCGGAGAAGTTCACCTTGAGAATCAGGAACGTGACGAAAAATTTGACAAAACACGCTACCTGGACACTGCTGAATATCGCGAGCTCATCGAGAAAGCCCGCGATGGATTGGCTAAAAAATAGCTAGAAAAACGATTTCAGATTCTTTTCAACACCTTTCATAATCATTTCAGGTTTAGATTTCAGGAGTTCCCGCTCGAGTATCTGCAATCGATAATTATCTGGATCAATACCAATCCCTTCACTGACAAAATGTCGTGCACTGTCAAAATCAAGCTGTCGAAAGGCGCTATCTGCAAGTAGCGCATAGCGGTCACCGATTTTCCGGAAGCCCTCTTTAATCAAGCCATTATCAGCATCGATTGCCTCTATTTCGCGATAATATTTAAGTGCACAATCATCAGCTGGCGTCGTCAGCATATTTTCCGCTATTTTTTCCTCCGCACGCCTGGCAAGATCTCGTATTATTATAGTCCGTTCGGTATCGAGGCGGTTCTGAATAGCTTTCAGTCTGTCGGATTCAGGGTAGACGATCATCCCTTTCGCGACCAGTCTCATGGCTTCAGCATACTGCCTTTTACCGATCTCCCGTTCCGCCAGTTCAGCATATCTATCAGAAATGCGTCGGAAACCATCTTGAACCCGATGGTTTCCCGGATCAATTCTTTCAATTTCCTGATAGTAAAAAAATGCATTTGTACCAGCCGGCACTGATAAGTTGCCAATTGCCAAGGCGTTTTCCGCTTGTTGCAGCAAGCGCTCAACCGTCTGCCTTTTCTGATAAGCCGGGCTCCTTTTATCGGAAGTCGATACCACTTCAGTGGTAACCACCTCATCCCTGCTCCCTTGCTCGACACGCTCCTGGAGGGCTGCCGCCACTTCTTTTTCAGGTTCAGCCTGTTTGTTAAAAAACATCAGGTAAATAAAAAGTATAAAGGACAGGATAACGATACCAGACAAGAGACGCCTGCCATCAATCAGAATTCCTGATTTCTTTTGTTTTCGCCCCGGAGATTCACTTTTTTCACCCTCATTGATGCCTGGTGAAAAAAACAGTGTCTTTTCGCTATCAACTGCTGACATCTCCTCAAACTGTCTTGCCGCCTGAAGTGCCTTGATCCCGTGCGCTTTTTCAACCTGGTATTCTCGGCTGAAAAGGTTTACCATAAACGTTTTCAGCAGGCGATGATCATACCCCAATGATACTGTACTCAGACACTTTTCGATATCGAGCTGCATATCCTCACAACTTTGATAGCGATCTGCCGGATCAATAGTCAGCGCCTTATCGAGGATTCCATAGATGACTGGATCCAGACCTGGCACGACCGATTCCAACCGCTCATAGTCAACGGTAATTGCTTTTCTGATCAGTGCGGCTGTGTCACCAGTATACATGCGCCTGCCACTTAACATCTCATAGAGCATGATCCCGATTGAAAAAATGTCCGAACGAGAATCCAGGTCGTCTCCAGATAACTGCTCCGGGGACATATACGTAATTTTACCCTTAACAACACCCACCCGTGTTTTATTATCGTGCATCTCTGTCTTTGCAATGCCAAAATCGATAATTTTTACTTTTCCATCGTAGGTGAGGAAGATATTATGAGGGGTCAGGTCCCTGTGTATTATCTTGAGCGGCTTACCTTGAAGATCGGCAAGAGAATGGGCATACCCCATAGCTTCGCAGACCTTCAGGGTTATCATCAGTGCGTATTGAGGACTGAACGATTTATCGGTGTTGGCTGCCTGGATAACAGACTGGAGATCTTTACCAAACAGATACTCCATGGCCATAAAGTAACGACCGTCAGCTTTGCCAAAATCATAGATGGTGGCAATATTCTCATGCTGGAGAAGAGCAGCTAAACGGGCCTCACTGGTAAAGTGTTCAACAAGCTCAGGTTCCTTTGCAACATGTTCGAACAATTGCTTGATCACAATGAGCTTTTCGAACCCCTTGTCACCAATAAGTTTACCGCGGAATACCTCGGCCATTCCGCCGGTCCCCAGCAAATCGAGCAGAATATACTTATTACCCAGCCTCAGTGGGGCTATCTCACTCATTTACGACAACTCCAGACTCGAACCGGCAATAAAGATAATGGTGTAGAGAAAAAATATCCCGCGGCCATCAGAACAACAGGACCGGACATTGAACATTGTGGAGAACAAAATTGGCAACTGAGCCGAAGAGAACATCCCTGATCTGTCCGCCGCCTTCATGTCGTCCGATAACGAGAAGGTTAAAACCATCTTCATTGGCTATATCGGTAATCATCTCCCGCGGAGAACCTGTTTTCAGGATCGTTTCCGGCTCAAAACCTTCTTCAGTAAGTCTGAGCAGAAACTTGTCTAATAGAACTTTTCCAGCTCTCTGGGCATTTTCTTTGACCATTTCAACCTGAAAGTCAGGAATCATCCTGTAGGCGAGCTGCTCCTGGTTAATAACGTAGAGCAGTGTGATTGTTTTGGGAAATCTGTTTTTCAGTGCAATAATCGCATCAATGGTGGCGTGAGCCGTTGGTGAATCATCAACAGGTACAAGAATTCTTGGGTCCATATCAACTCTGTGCCTCCTGGTCACTGTTTTTTCAGCCTATCACAGCGGAAACTGTTTAACCATACACCAATTTTGGCAGGAGCAGTACCAGCCCCGGCCAGAATGTCAGCAGAAGCAGGATTGCCACCTGAATGATCAGAAAAGGCACTACTGCTTTGGAGACATAAACAATATTTCGATCAACCGTCGCCCCGGTAATATAAAGACTTACCCCGAGTGGCGGCGTACAATAACCGATACCGAGATTAATGGTCATCAACAGTCCGAAGTGCATGGTATCTATTCCAAATTTCGATAACAGCGGCAGAAAAATGGGTGTAAGGATAAGGGTTGCTGAAATGATATCCATAAACATGCCAATGATCAGCAGCAGGACGTTTACAGAAAGCAGAAACACCCACGGGGAAGAGATGTTCTCGACAACAACCGAGGCAATCTTTCCCGGGATCTGCTCAAATGTCAAATACTCGCCGAAGACTGAGGCACCGGCAACAATAACAAGAAGTGTAGCCGAGGTGACGGCCGATGATACAATTACTTTTTTGATAGACCCGATCTTCATATCCTTGTGGATAACGATCTCGACAAAAAATGCATAGAAGCAGGCAACGACGGCAGCCTCATTTGCGGTAAAAAGACCGGAATAGATCCCGCCAAATATAAGAACCGGCAGAAACAGGGCCCAGACACTTTCTTTAAATACCGCCATTACTTCTGAAAGCGTCGGGCGCGCCCGTCTGGTCATCCCCATTTTCCTGCAAAAGATATAGGCATAAACACTCATCGCCAGCATTATAAGGAGTCCCGGAATGAAGCCGGTGAGGAAGAGTGCTTCCAGCTGATCGTTACTCACCATCGCATAGAGAATCATGGCAATGGATGGTGGGATAATTACCCCGAGAATTGGAGCGGTTGTCATCAACCCTACCGAAAAACGCTCATCATAATCATTCTCGATCAGGGCCGGGATCATAAAGCCTCCTATTGCAACAACAGTTGCAACAGTAGAACCTGAAATTGCCCCAAAAAAACCGCAGGCCAGGACACCCGCCATTGCAAGACCACCGGGAAGAAACCCGACGAGAACATTGGCTGTTTTTATCAGTTTTTCAACGATGCTGCCCGTGGTCATAATATTCCCGCAGAGCACAAAAAACATGACCACGATCAATGCAAATTTATCCATGCTCCGGTAGAGAACTTCGATGACGATCTGCGGATCAATTCCCACCATGTAGACAAGCCCGATCATCCCGGTAAAAAAGAGTGCCATGAAAACAGGAATCGTCGAAGCAAGACAGCCTAACAGGATTGCAAGTATCAGGAGATAACTGTTTTCCATCGTTTATTCTTCTCCTGTAATAAAGTGCTTCCCCACCAGATCTTCCCAGATGATAATCAACGTGCGGATAAACATCATTATCCCCATTATCGGCAAGACTGCATAGAAAAGCCACTCAGGAAGGCGAAGAGTAGCGGTACGGGCAAATTCATCCTGATACATCATTATTGTCATCTGAAAGCCGAGATAGACCATTATCCCGGCAAAAACGAGAACCCCCAGGTGAGAAATAATTGTAAGCGGCTTTTTAAGGACCGGCAACATCTGTGGCAATGCATCGATGCGGATCAGGGCGCGGGATCTTACGGCTGCAATGCAGCCGATGTAGGTTGAGAAAAAGATCACCTTGCGAACGACTTCATCAGACCAGTAAAGACTGAAGTTGTCTGTCGTTTTTCTTAAAATGACGTTGGCCATGGCGGTAACAAGAGCGACACAGACGGCGGTGAATAATGACCACTCTTCCACAAACTGAAAACTGCGATCGATCGATTTGATTATTTTTCGAAACATCACTCTGTTATTAAAAAGAAAAAAGGTCGGTGAGGGTTATCCTCACCGACCTTAGATGTTACAAGATATTTAATTAATCTGCTATTTTATTTACCAAGTTTTTCTCTTACTTTGGCAAGGTAATCTGGGCCAATTTTCTGACCCCATTTCTCAAGCACCGGCTCCGCCAGTTTTTTCAATTCTTCTATTTCAGAAGGAGGTAGATCAATTATTTCTACACCTGCTTCCTTGGCAGCTGCTATCTGGTCTTCATGCTGCTTTCTCGTCAGTTCACGGGTTGCAGCACTTTCCTCGGCGATAACTTCAAGGAAAATAGTCCTTAAATCTTCAGGCAGTTTGTCGAGCCAACGTTTATTTATCAGATGAACAAAGAGTCCCTGGGCGTAGTTTAGTTGTGTAAAATACTTGGCGATGGTGAATTTTTTGGTGATATTGCAAACAATAGCCGTATGATCAAGACCGTTAATCACTCCGGTCTGCAGTGCCTGAGGGACATCGCCCCATGGCATAACCGTAAACTTCAGCCCCCATGCCTTGTATGAATCAGTATTAACAGGGGCTTCAGCAATTCTGAAATTGACCCCTTTTGCATCAGCAATAGATTTTACTGGTGTTGTTGTCGCCCAACCATATGGGCCATAGCCAGTGAAATCTGCAACGACGATACCACTGTTCAGGGCTGCGTCTGCAAAGGGCTGCCAAAGTTCGGGATCGCTTCTGAAGGTATCAAGTTTATCAAAGGTGTCAACGACGTAAGGTAAATTTACAATTCCCAGTCTGTCAGCCACATTTGCAGCAGCAACCGAGGAACTGAGCATACCCTGCACTGCACCCAATTTTAATTTACTGATTACATCTTTTTCACCGCCAAGTTGCAGAAGCGGTCGGTAGTCAACATAAATCCGACCACCACTTTTTTCCCAAACCTTATCTCGGATTCGATATCCCGCAGCAACTCCTTCAATCACCGGATGAGAAACATTGGACAGAAGATAGGTAAATTCAGCACCGCTTGGATCAAACTTCGGTTTCCACGCAGCAAGTGGATCTTTCTTTTCTGCAGCGGATATAAATCCTGGCAGGCATACGGTTATCAATAGTGCCAATATGAGCAACTTCTTCATAATACATCTCCTCTCATCAAAATTCATTGGGTTGGATGGGTTATAACCTCAGGTAAATCAGGACGCTAACCTAAACAAATTAGCCATACATTGGGTTTTACTTAACATAAATAATCAATACAAGCAATTAGTTTGGCGATAATAAGGCTCTTGGCTGATATTTATCGAGTAACAGCTCTTTTTGCCCTCACCTGGAAGCCCCTGCAGATGACCATACCCGGGGACTAAATCAGACAACGTATTGACAAAATCAGTTGCCTGGTTTTCTCTTTTTCATTACTATTTTGATCACCATTAGACCGATCATCCAAACTCCAGTAATTACATTTATTTTCAGGGAGAATATTATCAAATTCATATCTTCCGGGAAAACTGACCCCGGCCTGAAACGCTCACATAACGAGGATACCTTTCTGGTAAATCAGGAGACAGCATTGTGTATGGTCGCTGACGGCATGGGTGGACACGCGGCAGGCAACGTCGCCAGTGACATTTTTCACTCAGTTACTGCCCGGCAATGCTCAAAACATAAAAGTTCTGTTTCCGGCAACATTTCTGAGCTCATAAAACAGTGTTTCAACAAAGCGCACCTGGAAATTAGGGATCAGGTAAAAAGAGCACCCCAGCTGGAAGGGATGGGATGCACGGCAAATATTCTCATTATCAATGAGCAGCGCTTTACTATCGGGCATGTGGGAGACAGTCGAACCTATCGATTACGTCATAATGTTCTGGAACAACTGACCACAGACCACTCCTTCGTACAGCAGCAGATTGAGCTCGGATTGCTCACGCCTGATCAGGCACAGACCCACAAAATGAGAAGTGTCATTCTGCAGGCCGTCGGGGTTTCAGATAGACTGGAAATCGATATTATCGAGGGTGATGTTCAGCCAGACGACTTGTTCATGCTCTGTACCGACGGGCTCTATACCATGCTGCAGGAAAGCAAGGTCCAACAAATTCTCGAATCAGAGATGTCACTTGATCAGAAAGTCTCACTGCTGGTAAGTCTGGCAAACGGAGCTGGTGGTAACGATAACATTACCGTCGTCCTGGCTGCTGTGGTTGATACATAAGACGTATCACCGGTGAGCCTGATATCAAAGAAATAACTTATAAGCGGGGTTCATGGTCTCCTCGATATAGCGATACCCCAGCTCTTTCAACCGACGGTTTAGTTCCCGCTCATCATCATCCGGCACCTCCAAGCCAACAAGTACACGCCCGTAATCCCCGCCTTGAGCCCGATAGTGAAAGAGCGAAATATTCCGCTTTCCCCTGGTAGCATCAAGGAACTCTACCAGAGCACCTGGCCGCTCAGGGAACCAGAAACGAAACAGCCGCTCACGCCTGACAATTGGCGACCTGCCCCCAACCATATACCTGATATGAGTTTTGGCAAGTTCATCATCGGTCAGGTCAATACACTTGTAGCCACCCGCCACTAATCGATCCTGGAAATGACGGCGATCATCTTCGTTCTTGATTGCAATACCGACAAAGATATGTGCCTGGTCTCTGGTAGAGAGCCGGTAGTTAAACTCGGTAATATTTCTATCAACGACAAAATCATGGCAAAAGGTCTTTAAACTGCCGGGCTTCTCCGGGATGGTTACCGCAAATAATGCCTCCTGCTTCTCGCCAATTCTGGTCCTTTCCGCAACATACCTGAGCCGTTCAAAATTCATATTGGCTCCCGAATTCACAGCGATAAGCGTTTCGCCAGTACAATTGCTTCTGTAGATATATTTCAACAGACCGGACATTGCCAGGCCGCCTGCAGGCTCGACAATGGAACGAGTCGACTGGTAAACTGCTTTTATACCGCCGCAAAGTTCATCGGTGTTGACTATTATGACCTCATCCACATATTTTCTGCACAGATCAAAGGTCAGCTTCCCAACTTTTTTTACCGCCACCCCATCAGCAAATGCACCAACATGCTGCAGGGTGACCCGTTTCCCAGCAGCAAGCGATTGAGCCATACTGTCGCTGTCATCGGGCTCGACACCAATTACCTTGATATCCGGTCGAAGTGCCTTGATATATGCAGCCATGCCACCGATCAACCCGCCACCGCCAATCGGCACAAAAACAGCATCAAGCCGTCCCGGGTTCTGTCTCAGGACTTCGTCGGCCACTGTTCCCTGCCCTGCAATTACCAGTTCATCATCAAACGGATGGATGTAGACCATACCAGTCGATCCTGCCAACTGCAGTGCATAATCTGCTGCCTCCGAATAATTATCACCATGAAGAACGACTTCACCACCAAATCCCTTTACTGCGTCACTCTTGATTGTTGGTGTTGTAACCGGCATTACAATAAGTGTTCGTATTGATAATGTTTGCCCGGCAAAAGCAACGCCCTGGGCATGGTTCCCGGCTGACGCTGTAATCACTCCACGTTTCTGCTCTTGAGAATTAAGATGAGCTATCCTGTTATAGGCACCGCGCAGTTTAAAGGAGAATATCGGTTGTTTATCTTCCCGTTTAAGACGTATCCGGTTTCCCAGTCTCGTCGACAAAGTTACAGCATCCTCAAGCGGCGTTTCGACAGCGACCTCATAAACACGGGAGGTAAGAATATTTTTAACTATTTTTTGCATTATGTTTCTCAGCCCTGACAACGACTTTTCCTTGTCATTAAATCAAAACGATGAGCGAGCTCAATTGAAGAAGATAAAATCATGTTAATTCAGTCACCTGCCTGTCCCATTCTGATCATTTTTCAGTTCTCAAATAGAGTGATGCGTCATGTTGACTGGTCTTTCATAAATTTTCACCCTTTTTCTTTTGAGAAACAAGCCTATTGTATAGAGGCAACGTAATACCGTTGCATATGAAATCCACTAGAAACAAAAAAATATGAGGAGCAGTAATAGATGATCACGTTCACTAACACGGCACTGGACAAACTCAGGCAATATGGCGCAGGCGATGACAAATTCGTTCGTGTCCTTGTCAAGTCTGGTGGCTGTGCCGGTATGACCTATGATGCAGAGATTGATTCAACAATGCAGGCTGGAGAAAAAGTTGTCTTTAAAGTTGGGGATATATCCGTCGTCTCTAATAATAACAGCCAGCCGTTTCTTTACGGATTGATAATAGATTATTCCAATGATCTCATTTCAGCCGGTTTTCGGTTTAACAATGATACAAATGAGTCATCATGCGGGTGCGGCGCCAGCTTTACCCTCTCAGGCTTTCCGGAACTGACAAATGGAGGACTGAGCTGTGGCAGTTGAGACAATACCACTGCTTGGTGGAAAATCAGTTCACTGTATTAACGAGCAGCAGATGGCAGAGGCGCTCAGGCTCGCAGAAGATGACCCCGTCTCGTCACCGGTAATCAAGGCCCACCTTGAAAAAATTGAGTCAGATTTAAGCCGAAATGAACGGGCTGCACTGGCTTTTATCCTCATCCAGAATCTAAAAAAGTCATCACCGTTCTAAGACGTTTCAACCCGATTCCCATACCTTTGGCAGTAGAAAGAATACGCTCGTCCGGCTTTCTCACCAGTAAAGATGATTACCTATTCAAGAAGCACCCCTGCGAACTATAGTAATCTATGTTTACTGGGGTTGCGACGCGGAAGATGTGATCATATCTATTGGCCTTTGGTGCCTATACCGGGAGGAGGAAACGCTTTACAGAATGCGGCAACGTCACGAGCAATTTCCTCTATCAGCCTTTCATTCTCAGGCTCGGAGACCACTGCATTAAGCCATTCTCCCACCTGAACCATTTCGCGCTCCTTGAAACCACGCGAGGTCACTGCCGATGTGCCCATTCGTATACCGCTTGGATCGAACGGTTTTCGGGCATCAAACGGCACTGAGTTATAATTGACCACCAGTCCGGCTGAGTCAAGCGCTTTTGCGGCTATTTTCCCGGTCACCCCTTTACTGGTGAGGTCAACAAGGAGCAGGTGATTCTCCGTCCCGCCCGTAACAAGGTCAAAGTTCCACTTCTGCAGGGTATCGGCAAGGATAGAAGCGTTTGTGACGATCTGTCTGGCATACTCTTTAAATTCATCACTGTTCGCCTCTTTGAAGGCGATAGCCATTGCTGCAGTCGTGTGGTTATGAGGACCGCCTTGGATTCCCGGGAAAACCGCCTTGTCGATAGCTGCACCATACTGCTCACGGCACATGATAAGAGCTCCGCGAGGTCCACGCAGAGATTTGTGCGTCGTCGTTGTCACAATATCGGCATGAGGAACAGGTGATGGATGGACACCACCGGCAACGAGTCCTGCAAAATGAGCCATATCAACCATCAGCAAGGCCCCGACCTCGTCGGCAATCTCACGGAAGATTTCAAAGTCAATGAAGCGAGGATAGGCGGAATGCCCGGCAATAATAATTTTAGGATTACACTCATGAGCTTTTTGCCTGACGGAATCATAATCAAGCAAACCGGTCTCAGGATGTAACCCATAGGATTCAGCGTGAAAATACTTTCCGGAAATACTGACACGAGCTCCATGCGTTAAATGGCCACCATGGGGAAGCGCCATGCCAAGAATGGTATCGCCTGGCGAAAGAAAGGCAAGATATACTGCCAGGTTGGCCGGAGAACCAGAGTATGGCTGAACGTTAACATGGTCTGCTCCGAAAAGATCTTTGGCGCGCTGAATCGCTAAGCTTTCAATCTGGTCAATAACCTGTTGACCTTCGTAATACCTTTTTCCAACGTACCCTTCCGAATATTTATTGGTCAGAACCGAACCGGTGGCCTGCAATACCGCTGTCGAGACATAATTCTCTGAGGCAATCAGACGAATTTTGTCTGACTGGCGCTGTTCTTCCTGTTTTATCAACTCAAAAATTTCTTTATCAACCCGCTTTACCTCTTCCATCTATCTTCCTCAACCGCTCTTAAGCAATTACCTTGGTTTCACTTTGATTAACAATTCACTCAACCCCTTATATATCGAGGCCGGGAACTGTTGCTTCCGGCAGACCAACAATTTTCTTAATAGATTCTTTCCAGCGAAGCAATGGATTATTCTTCAGCTGTTCATATATATTTTTGATTTTCTTATCGGTCTGGCCTGCTTCAATCCGCGCAACTTCCTGCCTGGCTGTTTCTGAATCTACCGTCACCCTTTCTGAGATCCTGTTCATCAGACCGATCCAGATTGAATGACTGACACATGGTGACAGGTTGTTCACAAGCCCGAAGATATCGTCGATATCAAGCATCGGCTCAATACTGACAGACGTTGCAAAGCCCCGTTTTTTAGCAATCTGGAGTGATTCTCTGCGCTGCTGATAGCCGGGAGCTCCCGGCTCCCAGAATGCCAGAATTTCCGGGTTGCGAGCTGTTATTGTAAACCGAAAAAGTATCTGCTCTTTCAACCTGTCAAATTCATTACATATAGGTGCAATGATGTCAGGGGAAGGCTTGGATACGATCAACACCTGATTACCTTTTGCCAGCAGGCGGTCAATAACAGAGAGACAGGCATCCAGATTTTCAGACACAATATCATGGGATGCCGGAAACATCACCTGCCCGGGAAAAAGGGGGTACTCCCTGGTGAGTTCTGTCTCTATTACCCTGACCCTGCTCCACTCGGCAGCAGACGCTATGACATTATTCTTAAGAGCTTTCGTTCGTGCATAGCAGTAGCGACAGTCGTAAGAACATCCGGTAGAGCAATTAATCTCCGCAACAGCCCATTCTTTTGTACCACGAATCATGGTCATGGTGTCTGGACCAAAATAGTTGTGATCAGGATTGCCACATTCCCAGTAACTCTTTGATACCTTTGCGGGCGAAAGCTTTTATCTCCTCAAACTGTTGATCATTTATCGGTGCCCCTTCTGCAGTGGCCTGGATCTCTATCCACCGACCACGACTGTCCATAACAAAATTACTGTCCGCATCAGCACATGAATCTTCAGAATAATCAAGATCAAGCAATACCTGTCCGTCAATGATACCGACGGACACAGCCGCCAGCGGCAGAATTTTGGGGATCGCTTCCAGCTTACCCTCCTTGTACATTCTATGGACGGCGTCTCTTACAGCCAGAGCAGCACCAGTTATCGCTGCCGTTCTGGTCCCTCCATCCGCATTTAATACATCACAATCAATACGCAGCGTATAGGGGCCCAAGTCGTTCAGGTCGAGCATCATTCTCAAGCTGCGCCCGATCAGCCGCTGGATTTCCTGACTCCTTGCGGCCCTGCCTCCCGTTTCCCGGCGATACCTGGATGATGTCGCACAGGGGAGCATTCCATACTCGGCAGTTATCCAGCCTTGATCTTTGCCTTCCAGAAACGGGGGAACCCCATTTTCAATAGTCACCCCGCAGATCACCTGGGTGTTTCCGGTTTTTATCAGAAGTGAAGCTCCAGCCTGGGGTTGAATATCCCGCTCTATTGAGAAGGGTCTCAAGCCATCGGGCGATCTGTTATAACTGCGCATAGTTTTGCTTTTTAGTTAAATTATAATTGCCGTTTATCGATAACCCGACTGCTCTTGCCGTTATAGCGTTCCAGGCTTCTCTCCTCTACCAACTTGACATTGACACCCACACCGAGTTCTGCCGCCAGTCGTTTCTTGATAGTGTCTACCATGGTGCGCTGTTTTTTCATCTGATCAAAAAAGATCGACTCGACCACTTCTACCAGCACGGTAACCTTGTCCTCGTTGTGCTCTCGCTCTACAACCAGGTTATAATGTGGCTGTGTCCCCTCAATATCAAAGAGTACCGCTTCAATCTGGGTAGGAAAGACATTGACACCCTTGATAATCAGCATGTCGTCTGTGCGGCCCATAATACGCTGGATACGATGAAGCGTCCTGCCGCATGGGCACGGGGCAGGGATCATTCGGGTCAGATCACGGGTTCTGTATCGTATTACCGGGAAGGCTTCTTTTGTCAACGTAGTGATAACCAACTCGCCAACTTCACCAGCCATAACCGGCTCCAGTGTTTCGGGGTCAAGTATTTCTACCAGGAAATGATCTTCATTGACGTGAAGGCCATTGCACTCCTGGCATTCTCCGGCAACACCAGGTCCCATAACTTCAGACAGGCCGTAGTTATCAGTGGCAATAATTCCAAGACGCTCACTTATTTCCTCTCTCATTTTCTCGGACCACGGCTCGGCACCAAAAAGACCATACTTCAGGGAAAGCCCATTGGGGTTTATGCCCAGATCCATCATCACATCGGCCATTTTCAGGGCATAGGATGGTGTACAGACAAGCGCCGTGGTCTTGAAATCCTGCATTATCTGGATCTGTCGCCTGGTGTTCCCCGCCGATATCGGTATGACAGAGGCCCCAAGCTTTTCAGCTCCGTAATGCAACCCAAACCCACCGGTAAAAAGACCGTACCCAAAGGCAATTTGGATAACATCTTCCTTGCCAACGCCTGCAGCGGTCAGGATGCGGGCCACCAGGTTTGACCAGGTATCTATATCCTTTTTGGTATAACCGACAACGGTCGCCATTCCGGTTGTTCCTGATGATGAATGAATCCTGACAACGTCTCTCAATGGAACGGCAAACATACCGTAGGGATAATTATTGCGGAGGTCCTGCTTGGTCGTGAACGGCAGTTTGCTCAGATCACTAAGCGACGTGAAAGATTCACCATCAATCTTCAGGTCTGAAAATTTATTTCGGTAGAACGGCACATGGGTTGCGACCCGATAGAGAGTCAACTGAAGGCGTTCCATCTGTAGTTGTTCCAGGTCAGCCCTGGCCATATTTTCGTTTTTATCCCAGACCATTCTTTTTCCTTTTCCCTATGACAGGCTCAACACAACAAATAAATCCAACATTACGAATTACAGACTATAGATCTGCTTACTCTCCAGGATGGTAAATCCATCTCTCTGCAGAGATTCTATCGCCCGATCCATCTCATCAAATCGAAAGATCAGGACCGCATTTTCGCCAGTCTTGTTGACAAAGGCATACATATATTCAACGTTCAGTTCTTCCTTCTCAATACACTTGAGAACCGTTGCCAGCCCACCAGTTCTATCCGGCACCTCAACGGCAATTACCGTTGTCTTGCCAACGGTAAAACCGTTGGCTCTCAGCGCCTTTTCTGCTTCGGCTACCTGGTCAACAATCAGGCGAAGAATACCGAAATCTGCCGTATCGGCAACTGAAAGGGCCCTGATATTGATATTGTTTTCGGCAAGAATTGCGGTTATCTCTGCCAACCGTCCGGACTTGTTTTCCAGAAATACTGCGATTTGTTCTACGCGCATGTTCTCCTCCCGAGCCTAAATTTTACGCTTATCGATAACCCGTTGGGCCTTTCCTTCACTTCTCTGAATAGAGCGAGGATTGACCAGCTTAACGTTGCAGGTAACACCGAGGATATCCTTGATGTCTCTGGTAAGCCGTTTGGTTAACTGCTCGAGCTTCTTAATCTCATCAGAAAAAACCAAATCACTCACCTCGACCTCAACGGACATCACATCCATAGATCCATGACGCTCTACTATAATCTGGTAATGAGGCTCAACACCTTCAACCCCCATCAGCACATGTTCAATCTGAGATGGGAATACATTTACCCCCCTGATAATCAACATATCGTCTGTACGGCCGGACACCTTTCCCATCCGAACCAGCGTCCTGCCGCACTCACATGTTTCATAATGGAGGCTGGAAATATCCTTGGTTCGATAGCGAATTACAGGAAACGCCTCTTTTGTCAGGGTGGTAAAAACAAGCTCACCTTTTTCTCCCGGCGGCAGCGCTTCTCCGCTGTCAGGATCAATAATCTCCGGCAGGAAATGGTCCTCAAAAATATGCATACCACCGGAACTCTTTAAACACTCCATGGCAACACCGGGTCCGATAACCTCAGAAAGACCATATATATCAATTGCCTTCAGGTTCAGCTTCCGCTCAACCTCTTCACGCATATTTTCACTCCAGGGTTCGGCACCGAAAATTCCCACACGCAGGGACAGACTCTCCGGAGCAACTCCCAGGGTCTCCATAGTCTCTGCAAGGTTGAGCGCATAAGAAGGGGTCGACAGCAAAACCGTCGAGCCAAAATCCTGCATAATGGTAATCTGGCGCTTGGTGTTCCCACCCGAGACAGGAATCACCGTGGCTCCAAGCCTCTCTGCACCATAGTGTGCACCCAGTCCTCCGGTAAAAAGACCGTAGCCATAGGCATTATGCACCATGTCCCCGCGCGTCGCACCTCCGCATGACAGTGCCCGGGCCATTAAGCCGGCCCAGGTACCAATATCTTTCTGGGTATAGCCGACAACTGTCGGTTTTCCTGTGGTGCCGGATGAGGCATGAACTCGTACCACATCATCAAGCGGAACGGTGAACATGCCAAATGGATAAGTATCCCTGAGATCATCTTTTATGGTGAATGGAAGTTTCTGCAGATCACTCAGGCTTTTAATATCGCCAGGTGTGACTCCAGCAGCCTCCATTTTTTTACGATATGGTTCGACTGTTTTATAGACCCGTGAAATCAGTTTCTGCAGCCGCTTAAGTTGAATAGACTCCAGGCCGACTCGTGGCAGCGTTTCTATTTCTTCTTCCCAGTAGATCGTACTCATCCTCTCTTCTCCTTGGGTATTTCTATTGATTGCCGGCCTCTCTTCCAGCAGCAAAAGCTTTCATATTCTCTGCCCGGAAACGTTCGGGAACGCGCGCTTCTATTATTTCTTCAAAAACAGCTTCATCAACGGGCAGGTGAACAGACAGCGCCCCTACCAGCGCAACGTTTGCCGTTCGAACCTCACCCGCCTCCCGGGCAATGGAAAAAGCGTCAACAGCGATGACCTGGATATTTCTCTTAACCAGCTCATCCAATACATTTTCCGGGTAGGTCGCCTGGCCAGTTGCAACCGAAGGGGGTAAGATATGCTGGGTGTTGACAATAACAATACTTCCCTGATGAAGATATGGCAGATACCTGACGGCCTCCATCTCCTCAAACGCCATCTGGATGTCAGCACAACCCGGCTCGATCAGGGGTGAGTAAACTTTTGTCCCGTAACGAAGCTGTGCAGTAACAGAACCGCCTCGCTGGGCCATCCCGTGAACTTCACTTTTTTTAACATCATATCCGGCCGAAAGCAGGCTGGCCGCGGTCAACTCGCTGGCCAGCAGGATACCCTGACCACCGACACCTGAAAAAAGGATATTCTTTAAATCACTCATTATTTCCCTTCCCCCCTGGTAATAGCATTAAATTTACACAGAGAGGCGCACTGCCCGCAATCATTGCACAGCACCTCATCTATCCTGGAATATCCTTTCTGGCTCTTTTTGTATCCTTTTGCCTCGGCTTCACCTTCAGCGAAAGGCGTCCAACTGATCGCCGGGCATCCGAGTCTGATACAGGATGTACATCCGACACAATTGTCGATATTGGTAAAATAAGAGACAGGTTTCCGCAGTTTCATCTCAGGCAGCAATACACAAGGGGCAACAGAAATGATGACGGACATCTCATCGCGATCGACCTCTTCCTTAATGATTTTGCGACACTCCGGTACCTCATGTGGATTGACGATCCGGACATGTTTAACCCCAACAGCGCGGCATAAGGCTTCCAGGTCAAGCGACGGGGCACCTTCGCCACGAATATTGTTACCAGAAGCAGGGTTGGGCTGCTGGCCGGTCATCGCGGTTATCCGGTTGTCGAGAATGATCAGGGTCGCAGCAGACTTATTGTAAACCGAGTTAATCAGGCCGGTTATTCCAGAATGAACAAAGGTCGAATCACCGATTACTGAAACAACCTTGTCATGCGATCCTTCACCGAGTGCTTTGACCATTCCATGCGCCATGGGGATCGATGCCCCCATGCATACCGTTGAATCCATGGCATTAAGGGGTGGAAGGAAGCCAAGTGTATAACAGCCAATATCTCCGGAAACAAAAAGTTTCATCCTGGAAAGGTTAAAAAAGATGCCTCGATGGGGACAGCCGGCACACATATTCGGTGGCCTCATCGGCAACTCAACCGGTTCAAACAGGTCCTTCTTCTTCCGCCTCGGGTCTATACTGTCACGAACGATAGCGGTATTGAGCTCACCGATGGCTGGAATGAAATCCTTTCCATGGCACTCAATGCCCCATGCTTTTAACTGGGTTTCCAGGAAAGGATCAAGCTCTTCCACCACGTGCAGCGAGTCAACAGAATCTGCAAACGTTCTGATCTTCTCTTCAGGGAGTGGCCAGCACATACCAAGTTTTAACACTGCAGCTTCAGGGAAGGCTTCTTTTACATACAGATAGGAGACACCAGAGGTAATGAAACCACGTTTTGTATCACCATTCTCAACCACGTTCAACGCACTCGTTTCGGCCAGTTCAGCACAGCTCGCCATCCGCTCCTCAACAAAAACTCTTCTCCTTCGAGCCATTGCCGGCAGCATTACAAATTTTTCCGGATGTTTTTCAATCTCAGGTAAATCACCTGCTTTGACACGCTCACTTTTCTCCACGACACCTTTAACATGGGCTATTCTGGTCGTGATTCTGACCAGTACCGGAGTATCAAATTTCTCACTGAGTTCGAAAGCGTCTTTCAGAAACTCCTTGGCTTCAGCAGGATCAGACGGTTCCAGCATCGGTATCTTGGCTGCCAGCGCATAGTTCCTGTTGTCCTGTTCATTCTGGGAGGAATGCATATCGGGATCATCCGCTGTCAGGATGACAAGCCCTCCTCTTCCCCCGGTATATGAAGCAGTGAAGAGAGGGTCTGCAGCGACATTCAAGCCAACATGCTTCATCGTTGCCAATGCTCGCGCACCGGCAAAAGATGCTCCGATGGCTACCTCAAGGCCTACTTTTTCATTCGGAGCCCATTCGGTGTACACCCCATCATAGGATGCAAGGTTCTCCATTATTTCTGTCGATGGTGTGCCAGGGTATCCCGAAGCTACTGATACGCCGGCTTCGTATGCGCCCAGAGCAATCGCCTCATTGCCGGACATCCATAAGGTGTTCTCGTTTAATTTAGTTTTCATATTTCCTACTGTCATTTCTTTCCACGGAATAACCGTGGGTTGCAATATTTAGCCTCGTTGCGGCCGCTTTTAAGATAACAGATGACATTACTCCTAAATCAGCTTCTCAGGCAAGCATTTTTTCTGCTGCCCCTCTCCTGACTACACGCATTTAGCAGATTGGTTCATAAAATCAGTATTCTGAACCATTTTCCATTAATTGTACAATGTTACCACACAATTGAGTTTCAATCCGCGATCACTTGCCGTATAGTTATGAGTCGATACAGTAGTGGTTTCATTTTCATGCTTTCACAGAAAGGAGGAACGTTATGTATATCGGCAGAATCATGCACACCAATCTTGTCACCATCAATCCTGATGCAAGTCTGGTGGAGGCAAGAGACCTTATTGAAAGAAAAAATATAGATCACCTTCTTGTGGTTAATGACCGGGGAAAACTGGTCGGGATCTTATCAGACCGCGACCTGAAACAATACTGGGCATCCCCTGCAACATCGTTGAGCAAAAATGAGCTTGGCTATCTTCTCGAAAAAATCCTGGTGAAAATGATCATGGTCAAAACCGTTGTTACCGTAACACCGGATACCACGATTGAGCGGGCAGCGTATATAATGCAGACCAACAATATAAGCTCACTGCCGGTCATGGATCAGGGAGAGTTAGTGGGCATCATTACCAGTACGGATGTTATGGGCGTCCTTCTGGAGGCTATCGGCATGAGCGAAGAGTCGGTGAGAATCAGCGTTCTGGTGGATGATCGCATTGGCAAACTGGCAGAGGTTACTGCCGTTCTCAAGGATCATAGCATAAATATCCAGAGCCTTTTTGCCTGGCCGGTTCGCAAACATCCAGGAATTCACCAGCTGGTCCTCAGATTAGCTGGAGACGACGGTCCCAAAGCTGTTGTCGCCCTTAACAAAAATAATTTCAAGGTGTTAACGCGGTATGTTAAAGATCTGACCCCGTATCTGCCTGATTCAGTCTGAGTGTCCCGTTGCTGCTGAGGCCAAAATCGCTTTCGTGGAGCATGTATTTTGGTTTATCCGGATAACGCCTGCCTGAAACAGGTATACGCATACTGGATGACCCCCGTCTGATCGACAAGCAGGAAGGGTTGCAGGTAATTAAGAAACAGAATAAGAAACGGTTACTTGGAAAAGCAGGAGTTAAAACTCGATATATAGATCCTGGCAGCCCTTGGCAGAACGGACACAACGAAAGTTTTAATGCAGTCTTTCAAGATGGGTGCCCGGATAGCTGGATGTTCCATTCAGTAAAAGAAGCACGAAGGGTCCTCAACTCCTGGTTGGACGGAATATAATACTGAACGCCCCCATGGAGCCCTCGCTGGAGTAACTCCAGCGAGATATGTTAATAAATTCAAAGGAAAAAGAAGAAAAGCTGCTTGAAAAAGAGGAAAAACCTAACGTTTAGCCTGGTATAGAAACTACCGGCCGCTCATAGTCAGCGGTTCACTTTGACTGCTTTTCTTTCTTTGTTTACATAACGGTAAAAAAGTGGGAACGCTACGAAGAACGCGACGCATATAATGTATTCAACCCCCTTGATCTGGGTATAAAAATCAACCAGGGTGTGAATTGGACTGATCAAGCCAGTAGCAACCAGATATTGCCTTGCCAATTCAGTGACCTGCCAGTCAACCTGGTTGAGTCCACCTATCAAAGCGGCAACAGCCCATACACCAAAAGTGATTCCTGTTCCAGCTATTATTATTCCAGCCATCTTAATACTTTTTCCAGTCATGTTGTTCTCCTTTGATGCTGTAGTTGAGATGTTAACGTTACCCATCGTGCCGTTTTGAACCGTTAGATGTCGAACTCAAATATGCAGTGAATAGTGTCTTTATCAGAACCCCGTGATTGCAGTAACCCATCCTTTTATCATTTCGACAGGACCGAAATTTACCAGTCCGGCAAGCAAGCAGGTAAATCCCCAGATTCCAATCAGTGCGCTCAACACAGCGCCAACCTTAAGGCCAAAACCCATTATTTCTTCAGTTACATCTACAGTGACATTTTCGTTTATGACGGTTTTGGATTTCATAGTGTCCTCCTGGTCTGAGAGTTGATTGGTGTGATCAGTTGCTCCTTGTTTGTCTTTATAGTTGCAGGCCATGTGCCAGAAAAAAAATTATTGATTAACCTATTGATAATATTATTCTAATATGTTTTTTGGGCTGATCATGAGAAGAGGAAAAGGTGGTAACGCGATCATAAGTGTTGCATAAAGGAGGGAATGCTATGCAACACTTATACACTACTGTTGTATAGTGTTGTGGATAGGGACCGAGGAGAACTATTTTCGGAATGTGGCTTCGTGCATGAAGAGCTTCCTCAAAACAATCACTAACACAGCAGCATTCTCAAGTACGGCAACCTGAAAATGCTATCTGTCAGCTTGTCTGAGTATGAACCGATAGGTGAGTTCTTGATCTTCTGCCCTTGAGACTTCAAACTCGCTATTATAGCCGCGTAATAACTCTTTACAGATACGCTCGCGCATATGTGTTGCTACATCTCCGCCAGAAGCGGACAATTTCCCTGGTTTTGGCCGTAAGATCATTTTTATCATTACTTCTGCTTCTGATTGTATGTCTGCTTCAATGTGCACTTTGCTGAATATGCAGGATCCAATATCACGACCAGGCTGGGGTATAACTTGCTCTGCCTGGAGGGCCATGGCGAGAAAAAGGTCTCTTCCGGGAATATTGACCGGGGGAAGCGGAGGTATAGTATTTGACTCCAGGATTTGAGAAATTTCAGGGAACTGCAGTTCAAGCCAGGAAACCAGAAGTGTGATCGCATCTTTTACAGTGGCAGCAGGATTAGAGTACAATTGCTGCAGCGACCTGAGGCGGTTAACCGTAGCTGCAATCTTTTGCCCACTTTCCCAAAGATCCGTCACAACCTTATGGTTTTCACGTTCCTGTAGATCGAGATTAGTCTCCTGATCTCGCAAAATTTGAGCGCAGTTGATGATGCCGTTGGCATGATTCATGATATCATGGCATCCTCGATAGGGTGGTAGCTCATTCAGCAGGGAGAGGCTCGTTACTCGGAGTTCCTCAAGTCCCAGTCCAATTTCACCACTGTTTTCCATAGTATTATAGGAATCGATACACTCGAGAAATCGAAGCAAAGTACTCAGCGCGTCCATTTCCTGGTCAGAAAATGATTCGGGGTCATCACTGAGGATAGTTACTATACCGGATAGGCCGGAAGCAGAAGATATGGAGAAACAGATTCCGGCGTGTATTTCGCCGGAATAGAGAAAACTTTTTCTGATCCGTGAGAACGTCAGATCATCTGTTTCACGAAAGACAAGAACTCCCCGACTCTTTACTTCTTCACGCAGATAATCTGGTATATTTTTGCTCTTTTCACCATCATTTAAAAAAGATAGTGATACCTGTTTGTAGCGTGGATGTTGCTGCAGCAAATGAGCAGCAAGTTTCCAGACCATTCCTCCCGTCTGATTCTGGTTGCATGCAGTTGGATCAGGATCAGGTATTGTTTTGAGGATGTTTTTATAAAGAGCGCAGGCAGTGAGTTCGTTGCGAAACCTCTGGCCGAGGTCTGTTAATGCGAGAATTGAATCGATAGTCTTATGATCTGAACCTTTTTTACCAAGAGCTTCTCTGATATCACTGATCAGCTCAAAAAAAGGTCGGGTTACGTAAACATGCAGGAAAAGGAGCAACATTGTCAAAAACATCGTTGCCAGTGCGAGTAGGCCACGAAGAAGGTTTTGTACAGCCTGCCATTGCTGCTGGACGTATCTGTCGAAACCCTCATCAAATTTTGCGATCCTGTGGTTGATGTCACGCAACATTCGGTAAATTGCCAGATGTCTTTGCTCTTTATCAGATTCAGCTGAGAGTAACCGTACTCGGGCCATCAATTTCGTCATATCGTTACGACTGACCAACAATAATTTGAACTCTTCCGGAATTAAGGTCTGGGCAGCCAGATTTGAACCTTTTTCACCTATCTTAGAGGCCTCACGTTCCATTTCCTCCATATTGATAATCTGATTGCTGAGAAGCTGTTCAATTATAAATTCACTGAACTCCCCAGAATGGGCCCTAATGATTCTGCTCTCTTCAAGGAGTCTGTAGTTATGAGCATGTATATACCATTCCCGGACGCCTAGGGTGAAAACGGCCAGCAGTATGCAGACTGCTGACAGCAGAGCAATTTGAATGAGCTTTTTCAAAGGCAGCCGCACAAAAATCCCTGGATTTTTATCGTCTTTTTTCATGATGTCAGCCATTGCTAAAGCGTATAATGATGTGTGCAGGCTCTGTATTAGTTCTTGCGCTCTTCATTGTCCTCAAGATTCCTTCCAGTCGTAAACAATCGGCAGCCGGTAGACTATAAATCGATAGGTAATAAAGTACAGTGCATAGAGGGTCACTGTCAGCCAGACCTCCTTCCAGCGTGGTATTTCTTGATACATTTGCCAGTTGAAACAGACAAGGGAGGTGTTCAGACGATTCCAGATTATTCCGATAACCGTTATAAAGGCAGCGACTCTGATCAACCCGACCCAGCCGTCACGTGCCCCTTTGGCAAACATCATCATAGGTAAAACCACCCCGACACCTATTTCTAGGAGATAGTAGAGCCCCCAGCCGGTAAGGAGATATTCCCAATCTCTTCCATGAGCTATTGCCACCAATTTTATGACCAGGTAGGTGAACATCGCATAGGATGCTCCTTTAGCCATGCCAAGGGTCATTTTGTCGAGGTTTTCCCTGAAGGCTTTACCACAGCGCCAATGCATGTATTTATTAATCAGTGTTGAGCTGACGATTACCATGGACAGCCCGGCAAAAACAGCAGAACAGAGAAAATGAATCCATTGAAACTCCGTGGATATCCAGAGAGGATGTATTTTGGTAGGAGCATAGGTAAAAAGAGCACCGAGCGCTCCCTGATGCAGGGTAGAAAGGATAATACCAGATATAGTCAGTCCAAGGGTGATTCGCTTGATGTAATATTTCCAATTTGGCTTATCGAGCCACTCAAAGAGAGCCGGCAGTACTTCGGCAATCTGTACAGAGAGGTAGGTAGCGACATGCCAGGCGACAAGAAAAAGTACCGCTCCTGTACCGTAGGAGACGACCATGGGATACGGCAGCCGCCACGGCATACCGAGATCCACCTCCAGATAAACAACGGCAAAAAAATAACCGAGTAAACCGTTAAGGAGCGCCAATCGTTCGATAGGATGGAAATCTTCTCGGCCGAAGAGACTCACGGTGGTACCGAGGAGAAACCCGGATGCAGATAACGGTACCATGCCAAAAAGGCCAAAACCGATAATAAGTCCCCATGGATAATCGTTAGAGCCATGGGTTACTGAAGCGATGCCGAATATGTAACGCTGGAGGAGCAGTGGGACGCCTACAATAAAAATTAGAAGCAGCATCCAGTTTACAGGGTTCCGCTGAAATTGTTGCCTGTATTGAGCAAAGGTGAGGCCAAGTAGTAGTCGCTCTTTCAAACCCCATCTGGTGCCGTCTTTTTTATTTGATCCAGTGACCGGTAAATTTTCATTTTGGCAAGCAAACATTTTCATTTTCCTACCTCCTGCCCATTTGTACTTTTGTCTTTTGCGCGCCGTTCTTTGCGGGTTGCCAGCAGGTGGAAACCGGTAAAAAGTGCCGGCCAGATAGTGAGTACCATTGGCACAATGCCTAAAAAATTCTTTACATGATCAATTATTGGAACATGGGAAATTGACGTGTCAAAGCCGACTTTTTCGAAGGGTACACTTGACAGGTAAAGCCATGATGTTCCTCCGGCCTCATATTCGCCATAGATATGGTCCTCATATTGGCCTTTGTTTTCCACTATTCTCCTCCGACCGATCTTTATGATATCTTTACGTTTACCAAAAGTCAGAGCCTCTTGAGGGCAGGCTTCCACACAGGCTGGAGGTCTCCCGTGTTTAAGTCTGGTGTCGTAACAGAAAATGCACTTCACGATACTGGGATCAAATGCACTTGAATATCTGAATGTCGGGATATAAAAAGGACAGGCAATCATACAGGTTCTGCAGCCGACACAGACATCCTTGTTGTAGATGACGGCTCCCTCGGGTGTTTTCGTATAAGCCGCGACAAAACAAGAAGTGAGACAGGCGGGTTCCTGGCAGTGATTGCACTGAACCTTTCGAAAGAGCGGATGGTCAAGACCGGGGACATCATAACGGTTAACCACGGTTAAACTGTTTTCATCTGTACGTCTTTTATGACCATGCACTCCCACGTCAAAAACGGACTGATCCGTAAATGGTTTTGCCGGCAACGGCATGTTCTGTTCAGCATTACAGGCGGCCTCGCAGCTCCTGCATCCAACGCAGCGAGTCAGATCGACCAGCACCCCCATGGAGTTCTGATATGTTTTTATCTGGTGCGCTTTGCTGGGTTTTGAGCGAAGTAGCAGGGCAGCTATTGAACCGGCTACGCCACTTTTGAGCAGTGATCTTCGAGTTATTTTATTTGACATTACCGTCTCCTTTCACCATTCATTCTATTCTCTGATTTTAAAACGTTTCTTTCCAGCCGGAGTGAAGCTATGACAGTCAAGGCAGCCGGTAGGGCCGCTCTCGGATTGATGACACCCTACACATTGCAGGTGCAGAGCGCCTTTCAGGCTCGGTTTATCAATATGATAGACGTTACTGTTGCTATCACTGCTCAGCGTTGCTCCAGACTGTTTCTCTTCATGGCATCCTGAGCAGGACACGTCGTCGGCAGGTTCAGGTTCAGCATGACATCTGAGACAGGAGTCGTTGGCTGGACTATCACCGGTTGTGTGGTGATGACAGGCATTACAACCAAACATGTCTGTATGCATCGTATGATCAAATTCCACCTTCTCATAGAGTTCTTGAAGATAATCAATGGTCACGCTTTCAGGAGCATCATCGACATCCATGGCTGTAAACGCTCGTGCGGGACTCACCAACCACAGGGTGAGTAAAAACATCATTGCAGTTCTTACAATCCTTTTCATTCTTGTATCTCCTCTGTTTCTTCTGCATCAATATTGAGTGTGCAGGAAATGTCCTGATTTTCCGGGATGTCTTGCCCACTTTTTTTATTTTCGTAACATTGCATTACAATATCAATTTCTTCCGCGTCGATGGTTTCGTTTATAAGAAGTATTTCAGCGAGTTCATGGATGAGCCGATTATGATTCCGGAGCAGTTGCTCCGTCTCTGCGTAACAGAAATTAATGATCCTTCTAACCTCAAGATCGATTTCCCGGGCTGTTTCTTCGCTGTATTGTCCACTCGTTTGAGTGTTTCCAAGAAATCCTCCGCGCTGGCGATGGTATGCAGTGGATCCAATAACGGTGCTCATACCCCATTCACAGACAAGTCTGACGGCAAAATCAGTGGCTGAAGCAATATCGTTAGCAGCCCCGGTAGAAAGATGGTTAAAAACTATTTTTTCCGCTATTCTCCCGCCAAGCAGAATTTTGATCCGGTTTAAAAGATAATCCAGGGAGTAGGTGTATCGTTCTCCAATAGGAACCTGCTGGGTAAGGCCCAGTGCCGAGCCTCTCGGAATTATGGTGATTTTATGCAGCTGATCTGATTCCGGCAAAAGCTTGGCGACGATGGCATGACCAGCCTCGTGGTAGGCAATTATTCTTCGCTCCTTTTCATTTATAGCCGCATTCTTCCGCTCCAGCCCCATAACAATTTTGTCTTTTGCTTCTTCAAAATCGATCATTTCCACAAACCGTTTTTGATGCCGCGCGGCTGTCAGGGCAGCTTCATTGACGAGATTGGCAATGTCTGCACCACTGAACCCCGGAATTCCCTGGGCTATAGCAGTCAAGTTCACTGCCGGTGATATGGTGATTTGCCGGGTGTGAACTTCGAGAACCTTGATCCTGCCATGTAGATTCGGAAGAGAAATTGTTACTTGCCGATCAAGCCTGCCTGGACGCAGCAAAGCCGGGTCAAGGACATCTGGCCGGTTAGTCGCTCCGATGACGATAATCGTTTCGTTGCTTGAGAAACCATCCATTTCAACCAGCAGGGCGTTGAGGGTTTGTTCACGTTCTTCGTGAGAGCCACTGCTGCCATTGCTTCTTTTGCTGCCTATTGCATCTATTTCATCTATGAAAATGATGCAGGGAGCGTTTTTTTTAGCTGTGTTAAACAGCTCTCTTACCCTTGAGGCGCCAACTCCGGCAAACATTTCCACAAAATCTGCACCGCCCATTGAATAAAATGGAACAGAAGCTTCTCCAGCGATAGCCCTGGCCAAAAGAGTCTTTCCTGTTCCCGGGGGACCTTGCAGCAACACACCCTTAGGGATGCGCCCGCCCAAGGAATTGTATTTTTCGTGGTTACGTAAAAAATCTACAATTTCAACAAGTTCGGCTCTGGCCTCGTCAATACCGGCGACATCTGCAAATGTTTTAGTTTCACCCGGAGTCAAAGTAGCCTGAAACCGATTTTTCTTCCAAATCGGGTTCCCGCTCGACAGACGCTTTGAAAATACGAACCACAAGCCGAGCATTACCATGAACAGCATAACCATGCGTATGATCCTCTCAAACAGGGTCGCAGGTTTTTCGGCGCTGATGATGACATCCGTTGAAAGTAACAGCGGCATGAGGGCTGGAATATCGGGGGAAAATGTTATGAAGTCTCTGTCATAAGTGTCTTTGCCTCGAATTTCAGTTCCCAGGAGATGAACCGAAGCCACGTGGCCGCTCTTGAGATCTGACAGGAAACCGCTATAAGTCCGCTCCGGAGGGGTCGTCTCCCGAAGCCAGACGTTGTATCCGAGGACGCCAAGAAATGTCAGAAAAATCATCAGTAACCCAGCCTGAACCTTGTTTTTCATGAGGATTTCCTTGTGGGTGACGTTTTAGTTTTCACATTGAAGGGACTACCTTCAATAGATGAAATGAGTCCCGTCATCAGGTGATGAAAGACAGACAGACGGTCGGACCAAGAAGCTGTGTTGTGACGAAAACTGAATTCTTCCAGGTAGGTTTGCATGTACCGTCTATCAATTGCTCCCCGATATACGCATTTTAACCAGTCTTTTGTCTCCTGAATCAAGCTTTGAATCTGCATAAGTTGCTCTCTGCTTGCTTTTTTTAGGATGTACTTTTCCCGCAGCTGACTATTAGATATCCACTCCTGATTCCTGATTAGCAACGTTGTATTTTTAAAAACCAGATTGTTGATGGCGACCTCAATCGCATCGGGCGAGGGGGAAATAAGCACCGCAAATCGAACTCTGCCCTGATTTGCCTGGTCATGGTTAAGTTCAAGAGCGATAGCAATTTCTGGGGCAATGTGCTCAGAAAATTGAGACGCAGACAAGGAGCCATAGTCAAAAAGAACGTTTCCGCCGATAGGGCTTGATTCTGCCAATGCAGCACCATGTCTGATTTTCTGCAGCCATCGCCAGGCTGTCTGATAGCTGGCAAGATTCATGAGACGCTGGACTTCTCGTGCGCTGAGTCCCTGGTCTCGAAAACAGAACTGCCAGGAAATTTGCATCCAGGCGACCAGATTCTTTTTAGTTCCGTGCATCAGGGTATGAGCTGTAATGGATGTCTGCTTCCGGCAATATCGACAGACTACTGTATAAGCAGGTGCCATCTCCCTCTGCTCTGTGCCGCAGAAGGGGCATCTGAAACCCAACGGCCAGCGCTTTTTGAACAGATATGATACACAGGCCTGTTCATTGGCAAACAATGTATTGACTATCTGGTCTTGAAACCCGGTCATCCTTTCCACTCTCCTGATTATTGTTCGTGCCTATCCAGTTCAGTAGCTAAGATGCATATGCAATGCCAAGTCGGATTGTGGCTGAATATTCTTTGCCATAGTGCAAAAAACCGGGTTCCAGGGAGGGATGGAAAGGATGATTAGCTTTGTGTATATTTAAAGCTCTCAAGCGTAAACGCCACCTGTACAGGCAAAAGCTGGATGTTACCCAGAAGCTGGTAAGGATAGCGAACGAGTGGAATATGTCATTTTGATAACAAGCTTTGGTGAACAATTGTGAGCACCAACTTGAGTGCGATCATCGTAAGAGAATGAGGAAATACAACACTAGTGTGGGATGTGTAGCAGATATGTGGCAACAGTTGTGTAGGATGAGATTAGCTGTCAAAAAGATCAATATCTATATGGAGCTCACGCATTTTGCGATACAGGGTTGATCGATCAATTTTCAACATACGGGCAGCTTTGGCCTTGTTTCCGCCTGCTTTTTTTAATGATTCCACTATCTGCTCTTTTACTCGCTGCTTCTCCTCAGTAAGTGAAGAATTATTAGCAAGAGCACTGTCTGCCCTGCTGTCCTCGACCCTAAATGGTCGTGCCTGGGACTCTATTTTGTGGGATTGATGCACGATCTCAGTCGGCAGATTTTCTGTAAAAATGGTTGTACCCTGGGAGAGCACGCAGGCTCGTTCTATGACATGCTCGAGTTCACGTACATTACCCGGCCAGCTGTATTGACAGAGAAGAGCCAATGCTTGTTCTGAAATACCAGTGAATTTTTTTTCCAGTTTTTTGGTAAAATGTTGGAGAAAATGATTGGCGAGCAGAACAATATCACTTTCACGTTCTCGCAGCAGTGGTAGGTGAATATCAATAATTCGCAGGCGAAAATAAAGATCTTCGCGAAAACTGCCTTGAATAACTTTTTCTTTGAGTGGGACATTGGTCGCAGCAATGACTCGGACATCGACCTGAATCGCTTTGTCACTGCCAACAGGATAAAATGTTTTTTCCTGTAAAAAGCGGAGCAAACGGAGTTGCACTGACATAGATATATTACCAATTTCATCGAGGAACAGGGTGCCCCCGTCTGCCTGGAGGATTCTTCCACCCCTGTTTTCATCGGCTCCGGTAAAAGAGCCCTTTTTATGTCCGAACAGTTCGCTCTCAAGCAGATTTTCAGGTATTGCCGTGCAGTCAATCATGACAAGAGGCTGATCACGCCGTTTGCTTTCCTGATGAAGGGCATGTACTGCCAGTTCCTTACCTGTGCCGCTGGCTCCAGTTATCAATATGGAAGTATCTACTTTGCCGATGTTCTCAATCATCATATAGATATTCTGCATCACTGCACTGGCGCCAATCATTTTGTGAAATTGTGTTCTTCCCTGTATGCGCGGCTTTATTTTCCAGCTCATATCTCGAAACACCAGTACAGCGCCTATGGTAGTACCCGCACCATCGTCCAGAGGAGAAATACAGATACTCAGTAATTTACAAGGGCTTTCCAGGATACATTCCACCCGATGGTCTTTTATCTCGATTCCGGTCTTTATGACCTTTGTGATGTTGTCGGTGATTTGACAGAGATCCCTGTTTGGGCACATATTTCCAAGCTTGCTGCCCTCCCGTAGATCAGGATGTGTGTTTTGAAAAAATCGAGTAGCTGCCAAATTCATTTGCAAAATATTATGGTCTCTATCAACGGAAATGACACTGTCAGAGACGCTTTTGAAGATAATTTCCAGAAGGTAGCGATACCGTTCCCTGGCTTGTTCAGCTTCCTGTTTTCCTTGCTCGAGGCGATACTGTGTGATAGCCAGGCGAGCCGCTTTGAGAAGGGTTTCTTTTTCAACCGGTTTGGGAATATAATCGAAAGCACCGAGACGCACAGCCTCTGATGCGGTATCGACATGAGGATAACCGGTTACGATTACAACGGGGCAGGCAAGCCCCAACTCTCTGACTTTTTTTAGTAAATCTATGCCGGAGTGACGCCCCAGGACAATATCTGTAACAATGAGATCGAAAATTGTGGATGATATTGCAGCAACCGCTTCGTCGAATGAACCGACAGCCAGCACCGTCTTATACCCGGCACGTTCCAGGAAAATTCTGAACGTATTTCGCAGGCTGGTTTCATCGTCAACGACCAGAATAGATGTAGAGGCAGTTTCTGAGTTTTGCATCTTGATTTGTCCACCATTGAGGTTATTACTCATTTCCACGACATTACACGTAATTATTCATATCTCTAAAAACTACGACGGCGCCGGTCAGCATTCCGCGGTCTCTGATAGGAGTGCTGGTATATTCTATCGTAAAACTTGTCCCATCTTTACACCAGAAAACATCATTTGATTTGTAATGAACCAGACCATCACGGTAAGCCATGTAGATGGGACAGACCTCCTCGGGATGGGCACTGCCGTCTGGATGGGTGTGATGGATCAGTTTGTGATGGTTTTTCCCGAGTAGTTCATCTACCTCCCAACCGAGCATCAGAGAAGCTGCCCGGTTCATAAAAGTCACATTGCCGCGGTTATCAAGACCAAAAACGCCTTCTCCGGCAGAGTCAAGGATCAGGCTTAACTTTTTTTGCAGTTCACGAATCTCTTCCTCCGCCTGGGTTCGCTCGGCAATCTCCCTGTTGAGTGCTCCGTTTACTGCCTGTAATTCGTAGACCCGTTTTTCAATGGCCTCTTCAAATTGGGTCTGAACTGTGTCAATGGTGTTCTTTTTAACGTTGATGTCTTCTGTCAAGCTGTCAAAGGTCTCTTCAATTTGTCGAAACAAACGCTGCACGGTAAACCACACTGCCGCAAGCAAGAGTGCTATTAGAATACAGAGAATAACAAATTTGCTCTTCTCTGCATATCTGCCGAGGCTTTGCAACAGCGTTACCAGGCCAGTGAAGACTATAAATTCCACAAGTATCAGAGAACCGGCCATGAGCTGTTTTCTCTTTATGTTTTTCATCATGGTTTGACCGGCAGTTCAATTGTAACTTGAGTCCATTCACCTAATTTGCTTTGCACTTTCATCGTTCCTCCATGGTCTCTTATCAATCCATGGCTGATACTCAGTCCGAGCCCGGTTCCTTCCCCTTTTGGTTTTGTGGAGAAGAACGGATCGAATATTTTCTCCTTAATCTCAGCCGAAATACCAACACCGTGGTCCGTAAACGTCAACCTGATAGAAGGTGTCTTGTTTTGATTAAAAAGATCACCGAGAATATGCAACTGTTTATTTGGACATGGCTGCGGATACCGTTTATTCAGGGCATAGCGGGCGTTGCTGATCAGGTTCAGAAAAACTTGCTGCAATTGCTGTTCGTTGCAGAATAGAGGCGGCAGCAGATCTGCAATATTAATTGAGCAGATAATACCATCTTTTTCCAGGAGGTGGGCAACAAGCTGCAGGCTGTTTGAAACAATTTTTTTAATGTATGCCGGTGTGAAGACTTCTTCCCTTCGGCGAGCAAAATCGAGTAGATTCGACACTATACTGGCGATTCGTTTGCCTTCACTGATTATGTTTTGCAGGTTATCTTGTGAATCCGGATCGTCTGGTTCATCAAGGATAATCTGAGCATAATTGATAATGCCGTTTATTGGGTTGTTGATTTCATGAGCAACTCCGGACGCCAATTCTCCAATTGCTGCCAGCTGAGCCGCACGCATAGTTTCGGCTCTAAGGACTTCCTCTTCAGTGAGGTTGCGAGCAATCAGCAGTGTTGCATTAGTTTTTCCGTCTGACCCCAGCAGAGGACTGATCGTTATCATATATCTCCCCTGCAAGCCTTGCAGTTCAGCCTCCAAAATTCGGGTTCTCTTGGAACCAATGAATGGTTCCAGAGGGCCTTGACTATTGTCACCATGAGCATGGTGGAGAATGTCACAAACGTTCCTGCCAATCACTTCGTGCCGCTTTTTTTTTGCAGTCGCACAGGTTGCCGGATTGGCATCAATAATTGTGTTGTCATTGGATACAAGCAGCACTGGATCCTGAATTGCGTTGAATATTTGTTTCCACTGAGCTGTCAGTTTATGGATTTGATTACCTGCTGCCAGGTTATCCGTTTCATCGATTCCAAGCATAACAAGGCCAACCGTACTTCTTTCTATGTCATGCCGAATCGACCCATGCCACATTATCTGTCGCTCTGTGCCGTCTTTGGCCAGTAACGATGCCTTAAAATTGATTTCGGCCTGGGTTCTTTTGAGTATTTGGGTAAAATGTTTCTGAAATTCTTTTCGGTTATGTGGGTTGACCAGGACATCAACCCAGTACATGCCAAGAACTTCATGTTCCATATACCCCGTTAATTCTTCAGCTCTTTTATTAAAAGATACAATCATACCGCATGGGCTGATAGATACCATGAGTGCCTGGATAGTATCGATTATCTCCTGATTGAAATCTCGTTCGACTTTCAATTTCAGTGCTGTTTCATGTGAAAATAGAGCCAGAGCAATATCGTCAATTACATGTGCAATAAATTCATTTTCCAGTTCAGGGAAACTGATTTCTTTCCTGCAATGCATGGATACGAACCCATAGGCTCGATGCTCATACCGTACCGGCCAAACCACGCAATGACGGTCTGCAGAATCGGCCTGGTCAGACGTTTCAGCATCGAGATATAAACGAAGTGGTTCGACAAAAGATTCGAGGTTCCTTTCAAATCGTTCGCTCAGAATTCCTGCAAGATAAAGATGCGCAGAAGAGTTCTCGAAAATAGCAGGTGGAGATGCTGCAAAAATAATAAGCTGCTTCTGTTCACTTTCAAATCCTCCGGCCCACACGTAAGTGCAGTCAAAGGCCACATTTAGAATGTCGCAGCAATACTGAAAAATAAACGATTGGTTTTGCTCCTCGAGATCATTGAGACTGTGCTCTCTGATCGCGGTCAGCAGTCTGTTGCGAAATCGAAAGAGCTTGAGCGTTTTTATATCCTTTTTTGACAATTTTCCCGCCATATACTTTCCTCTTGATGTTGTTTTGAACACCTCGGTCTACCGGATTGCCGTTTACTACTATCGTTTCATTCTTTGGAAAACCAACCCCTTCAGAAGAGCAGAAAAATAACAACCACACTGTACGTAAAATTCTGGTAGAATTTGGGCGAAGGATACCGCGCTTGTCTGGCACAATAAGCAGCATGCAGGCCGTGTTTGCTATAACATACTACTTTATTGGAGGGAAAAGGTGTATCTCTAACTTTTTACGGGAGTGGTGCACCTCTTTATTTCCTCCAGTGAGAAGTGTGCCATCGCTCAGCGAATATTGAGAATGTTTTTCAGCTGATGCTGTAGAATTGGATCTGAACTTAGACATACCTAAAAAAGGGTTGTATTATTTGTTTCATGCGGCGTGGAACTGGGGCATCAAATATCTAGGACTCCCAACAGATAATCCATGTCTTGCAGAACGTTTCCCGGAGATAAAACAACTTCGGTAATTACCATCTGAAAAAGATTTCTGAAAGATATATAAGGCAGCCTGGCAATCAGATGCTGACTAACCATCTTCCCTGTTCCCCGTACCAGGGATGTCTAGATAGCGCAGCTGCAGAATACATAGAAAAATAACCAACACATGTGTGCTTTTGAAACAACACCTGGTCCCTGACATTCCACACAGCTGCAGCATTGCCTTCCTAACTGAATTTCTTTTGTTATAGAGATTTGTTTCGATATTTTTTTTACACATAAGTATCAACAAGTTACGGAACATACCCAAATAGTATCTACAATGGACTTCTGGCATTCAAACTGCATTATATAAAGCAAAAGAGAACAATTGAGTCTCCTTCCCTCAACAAAACGGAGGATGGTATGAAAACGCTGTTAAAAACAAGCAATGAGACACGAACGGATCTTAACCATGAAATCTCACAATTCATCTTTACTATCGTTTCCGCAACTGCGCTTCTCATCGGAATATGGGGTGCTGCTTGTCTTATCATTGGCCTGGTTTCAAATGGTGCTTTTTCTATGTTTAGAGGCTACATCTCATCAATCACTGGTATGTAATCGTTCCGATGGAGAATAATATGAAGAGACGTGAGGCTCATTTTATATTCGCTGTATTTACTGTAATCGGCGGTGCAATCGGTATCTGAGCATTTGCCGCATTGGTGGCTGGTCACCATCATTCAAACTGGCAGGTCAGTGAACTACTGCGACAATATATGATAGCTACTGGAATGACAAAATCTTTTCACACTATGGTTTACTTTTCTAGTTATATCAACATACTAGAGTATTTCATCTGTCTTGCTTTTTTTCTACTCTTTCCTCTTATTTATCGTTATGTCAATGAGGACAGGAAAAGAATCACTACCAATGGATAACAGCAGGCTATGTTGCAGCAGCAGAAAATGAATTTAGGGTTAACGCATCAACCTGATCTATAGAATCAATGATCAGATCTGACCGACTGAAGTCATGATGCCTCGACAGCCTGTTAGGTACAGCAACAACAAACATACCAGCATCTTTTGCTGCTGCAAGCCCTGACTCCGAATCTTCAAAAGCGACGCATTCCTGAGGCGCCAGGCTGAGAAGGCTGGCTGTTTTCAGATAGATTTCCGGGTCAGGTTTTTTCCTGCTTACCAGATCTCCACCGATAACCTGCTCAAAACTGCTGCGCATACCTACGGTTTCAAGAATTTTTTCAAGTTCAACACAATCTGAAGAAGAGGCCACCGCCAGACGATAGTTCCCGACATACTTCCTTATTGTCGCTTCTACTCCATGAAGCAGCTTAATACCGGATATCATCTCCAGGTATATGATCTGTTTTTCACGGACAAGGTTGTCCGTAACGATATCTAGAGTCTCTGACTTGATATAGTCCCGGGCGAGCTTTTCATTTGATGCTCCCACGTAGAAGATGAATTCTTCAAACGGAAAATGGCTAACACCATGGTTTACCAGGGTTTCTTTCCATGCCTCATAATGGATGATTTCTGAATCTACCAGGGTACCGTCCATATCGAAAATCAACGCTTTTATCATCACATCATTCCCCCCACGTAACTCAAACCGACAATTACCCTGTCAGCAGGTGAACCCTCTGCATTTTTTATTTCACCTCACCTGAATAAATCTGTTTGGTTCATTTTGTTACTACTTCATTTTTTCCTGTATCCGGAACGGATTTCTTAAAGAGTGGCATTTATTTCACATTATTGAAACCATCTTAACGTTTTCGACAACAGGGCAACTTATTATTATTGACATCTTTTTAACAAACCAATTATACGTTTGCTGTCAAGTAACCATTCTCGTATTACATTCAAGAGGAATATTATGTGGAAATCAGTTGCTGCCGCTCCGGCAGATGCAATTCTCGGATTAACTGAGGCGTTTAGAAATGATACCAATCCCGACAAAGTCAACCTCGGTGTTGGCGTTTATATGACCGATGAAGGAGCTACCCCGGTTTTAGATTGTGTCAAAGATGCAGAACGAATTTTACTTGGATCAGAGCAGAGCAAAAGTTATCTCCCTATTTCCGGAGACCCCGTTTATGCTTCATGTGTCCAAAGACTTCTGTTTGGTGCTGGCAGTGAAGTAATTACGGCGGAACGGGCGGCAACTGCTCACGCTCCCGGTGGTACAGGTGCCCTGAGAATCGGTGCTGAGCTCATTAAAAGTTTCAAGCCGCACGCGACAATCTGGATCAGCTCACCAACCTGGGCCAACCACAACGGTATATTCGAGGCTGCTGGTTTCCAGTTCAAACAATACCCCTATTACGATGCAGTAACCAAGGGACTGAAGTTTGAGGAGATGATCGATACCCTGAACAGTGTTCCGGCAGGAGATGTTGTCCTCCTTCATGCCTGCTGCCACAACCCGACTGGTGTCGACCTCAACCCGTCCCAGTGGATAGAGGTGGCAGCAATTGCAAAGGAAAAAGGATGGATTCCTTTTCTCGATTTTGCCTATCAGGGATTTGGCATCAGCGTAGACAAAGACAGGGTTGCGGTAGAAGAATTCGCAGCGGCGGGTATAGATTTTTTTGTGGCGAGCTCTTTCTCTAAAAACTTCGGCCTTTATAACGAACGAACGGGAGCTATCACCATTGTGAGCCCGACAAAAGAAGAATCCGTTGTTGCCATGTCTCACCTGAAAAGAACAGTCAGGGTTTGTTATTCCAATCCGCCAGCACATGGCGGTCTTATCGCCAAAACAATCCTGTCCGAACCGGCCCTGGAAAAAGTATGGCTCTCGGAGCTTGCAGGAATGTGCAACCGAATCGTGACCATGCGGGCAGCACTCGTCAACGGACTCGCACAACGAGGTATAGAGCAGGATTTCTCCTATATCAAAACACAAAATGGAATGTTCTCCTTCAGCGGGTTAAACGACGATACCGTCAACTGGCTGCGCGAAAACAAAGCCATTTACGTTGTGGGCGGCGGCAGAATCAACGTGGCGGGATTGACCAGTAAGAATATAGATTACGTCTGTGATTCAATAGCAGAAGCACTCAGATAGAAGAGAAGCGGGCAGATATTTATTTGCCTTAATCTGTTACAGGTCAATTGGCATACAAACAATTGTTTCGACGAGCAATCAGAGGGAAGGGTATATGACCGAGACAGATATTGTTATCATCGGTGCCGGGACTGCAGGACAAACGGCAGCTTATGGCCTGATAGCCGAAGGCTATCGGGTCACCGTCGTAGAAAAGAGTTCACAGCCCGGTGGTGTCTGTGCTCTGCATGGCTGCCAGGCAAAGAAATGGTACTACGAAGTTACCGAGACTATTGCCCGCAGTCAACACCTTCAGGGTCTTGGTATCACCACCCTCCCTTCAGCAAACTGGTCCCACATTCGTCAGCAGAAAAATCTTTTTACTTCCAAAATACCAGAAAATACCATTGCCAATTTAAAAGGAAACGGCATCAATTATATTGAAGGCACTGTTGTTTTCACATCTCCTGAAACGGTTAGGGTAAATGATACGGAAATCAAAGCACGCTATTTCATCATAGCGACCGGTGCCCGACCGATGTCACTGCCAATACGCGGCAATGAGCACCTTACAACCAGTAACGAATTTCTCGATTTGAAAGAACTACCGCCTAGAATCATATTTATCGGCGGAGGTTTTATCTCTTTTGAGTTTGCCCACTTTGCGGCACGGCTTGGCGCACGGCCTGAGGATATCCATATTTTCGAGGTCGCAGAACGGCCGCTTGGCCCCTTTGATGGTGATATGGTTGCTCAGCTCTGCAAAGCGAGCGAGGCAGTGGGGATTCAGATTCACACCAGCTCTGATATCGAAGGTATATCGGCTGATTCCGGTGGTTACAGCATTCGCCTTTCATCCGGTGAGACATTTGACACAGATCTGGTTGTTCATGGCGCCGGCCGCATCCCTGATATCAGCTCGCTCAACCTCGACCAGATCGGCGTCAGCTATAATCGTCGAGGCATAGAGGTCAACAGCCGGATGGCATCGTCTGTCGCCACTATTTTTGCCGTTGGCGACTGTGCGGACACCGTTCAACTAGCACGCGTTGCAGATCGGGAAGCCCATATTGCAGCAGCTGCAATTATCGCTGATGAAGAGAACCACAGTGCGCCGTCATCAATTGACTATAATGCTGTACCGGCTGTTTTGTTTACCTATCCACAGCTTGGTATGGTTGGCGCAACTGAGGAGACCTTAATTCGGGAGAGTATCAAATACTGGAAAAGTTACGACAAAGAGCTAACCTGGCCAACATATCGTCGTGTCGGACTAAAGCATGCAGCCTATAAAATCCTGGTGGACAATGACAGTAAAATACTCGGTGCGCATATTATTTCTGACAACGCAACCGGCCTCATTAACATTTTCAAACAGGCAATACTTGAGGGTATCTCGGTACCAGATCTGCACAGAGACCATATCATGACTCCCTACCCGTCTCGGGAAAGTGATATTATCTATATGCTTGAATCTTTGCTTGAGTAGTCAGGTGGAGGGATCGGGGTCAGGTCTTGAAATACCACATTTTAGGATAAATGTCCTATTTCAAGACCTGACCCCCCAAAAATTTTATTGGTCGCGGGTGCCAAAAACCAGTTTACCACCCATATGACCGGCAAGTCCTACAGCGCCGACCAGGACAAGTCCTACAAGAAGATAGATCCAGCGATTGGCAGAGGCTGCGACCACAGGATCAAAAATCCGCCAGATAACCATTGCGGTAAGCGTTATGAGAACGACCACTGATGCGGCAATTTTGAGACCAAAAATTTTCGTCTTTATCCCCTTGTAACGGTGCTGCCACTCCAGATACCCGGTCAGCATGACGACCGGCATTGCCAGCAGGACGAAAACAAAACTGAAAAATGATGCCATTTCAAACCCTGCTATTCCGAAAACTGACCCGAGGACCAGGAAGATGAGTGCCATTGGCAGCACCCCGTTCGGGGTATGAGTCATGATCGGATGGAGATGATGTTTCAAAACTAATGCAGCAAGGCCGGAGGGCCCATCGCCGTCTTGAGCAGGTTTAACTGATGCATCCGGACCTGAAGGCGTTCCCGCAGTTTCCTGCTGCACTTCTGACTGATCCTCTACCAGCTCTTTAAAATATTCTTTTCCTGCTCCACAGATCGGACATACGTCAGGAGGCTCGTCACCCTCATGGATATACCCACATACCGTACATTCCCATTTTTTCATAACTGTTCCTCCTTTTGTCCGTAATGGATTGGCAATTTGCTACACTATATCCTATAACATCATGAATTCGCAACAACTTAACTGTCATTCAGTTCAGCATCTATCTCGTCAATTTTGACCTGGGCTTCCTCCCACTGATCAAGCCATCGCTCAAGGTGTCTTGAACACTTGTCATAGTCTGAGCTGGTCTGGTTCCAGGCCTGCTGATCCTGGTACAATTCAGGATCAGCCATAATCGCTTCCAGCTCATCCTTTTGTTCTTCAAGATCCTCTACCTTTTTCTCGGCCTCTGCACGTTTTTTCAGCCATGATCCGGCCCGACGCTGTCTCTCCTGTCTGCGCTGAGCTTCCTGACGCCTTCTCTCTTTTTTATTGTCTCGTGTGGATTCTCCGCTTGGTTCCAATTCCTGGGCAGTATTCTTGTTTCTTTCAGATTCACGCAGAGCGATTTGTTCCTGTTTATAGAGATATTCAGACACATTACCTTCATACAAGGTAACTTCACCATCTTTTACTTCAATAACTTTATTAACAAAACAATCGAGAAAATAGCGATTATGTGAGACGACGATAATTGTCCCGTCATACTGGCGCATCGCCTCCTGTAACACGTCCTGCGATGTCATATCCAGATGATTGGTTGGTTCATCAAGTAACATGCAGTTAGCCGGGATGGCTATCATGCGTGCCAGCGCAAGACGACTTTTTTCGCCACCGGAAAGAACCGATACCTTCTTCTCAACATCCTCCCCCCGAAACAGGAATGCTCCGAGCAGCGACCTCATCCTGGTGATAGTCATATCCTCGGCGGCATGTGAGAGCGTCTCCAGAACGTTATAATTCAACGGCAATTCCTGAGCCTGGTGCTGACCAAAATAGGTTGGTTTCACCCCGGTGCCAAAACGAAGAGTGCCTTCATCCGGTTCAACCTGTCCGGCCAATATCCTCATCAACGTGGATTTTCCTGCACCGTTGACCCCAACCACTGCAACTTTATCACCCCGCTCAAGGTGAAGTTCCGCACTTTTAAATACCTGTTTATCACCATATGACTTTGAGAGCCCTCCGACCATCAGGACATCACGCCCTGATTGAGGAGCTGGAGGAAAGGTGAATTTTATCTGGTGCTCATCTTCTGCAAGCTCTATCCGTTCGATTTTGTTGAGCTGTTTCAGCTTGCTCTGGGCTTGTCTGGCCTTTGTCGCTTTTGCCTTGAAGCGTTCAACGAAACGCATCGTCTGACGAATCTGGGCCTGCTGGTTCTGGTAGGCAGCCTTTTCTATGTGGCGCCGTTCTTCTTTTTCAACAACGTATTTAGAGTAATTTCCTTTGTAGGTCGTTAAATTTCCTAAACTAAGCTCCCATGTCTGAGTTGTGGTCCGATCAAGAAATGTGCGATCATGGGAGATAATGACCAGTGCGCCATTATGTGACTGAAGAAAGGTTTCAACCCAGGTCAGGGATTCCAGGTCAAGATGGTTGGTCGGTTCATCGAGTAATAGGAGAGACGGTGAGGCGAGCAGCATCTTGGCAAGCAGCAGTCGCATCACCCAGCCACCGGAAAAAGTTGAAACTGGTGCCTGCAAATCTTCTGTACTGAATCCCAATCCATGCAGGACCTTTTCGACCCTGCTCCTGATTGTGTAAATATCATTGTTATCAAGGTGGTGTTGAATTTCTCCCTGACGCTCCAGCAGTTCTTTAAATTCATCACTTTCTGCTGCGGTGATGCTTATCTGCTGATTCAGCACTTCAAGCTCATGCTGCAATGCCAATATCTCTTCAAACGAGCTTTCAGCTTCCTGATAAAGTGATCGATCCGATAAGAGCGCGCCTGATTCCTGCGGCAGATAGGCAACCGAAAGATGCCTGGAACGATGGACCACCCCGTCGTCGGTTTCAGTCTCACCGGCCATAATTTTCATTAGGGTCGATTTTCCTGTTCCATTTACTCCAACCAGGCCGATCCGGTCTCCTGGATAGACAACGGTTGATACATCTTTAAAAAGATGCTTTTCGCCATAACGAATATCAAGATGATTAACTGACAACATAGTGAACCTGTCCACGTTCCATGGTTTTATCAGTCTTCAGTTCAAGCCGGCACTCGGGGAAAAGTTGTCCCAACCTCCTGATATTGCTTCGTTTGATACCGACAAATGATGAGTAATCTCGATCTGAAATCGTTACCCTGAGCGTCCCTTTGCCAGTCACCTGAGCCAATAGTTCCCTCATTCTTCTAAACCAGGTTCTGCCCATAACCAGCTCTCCGAAAGCCTGATGATATGGTCCGGCAATAACACTTTTCTCCAATTCTTCTGAAGGCTGCAGTCCCATGCGGATTACTCCAATTCCCTCCTTTAAGAAGAGGTGGCGTGCTCTTGAAGTAAGAGCAATTGCCCGGTTCATGCTCAACGGTTTATAGATCGATGCATTGTATAATTGTTCAAGGCCTGTATTTTTAATAACCAGTGCCGGGTATATTCGAACAAAATCGGGTTCAAGGTCAATGACGTCTTGAACCGTTTGAAAAAATGAGTTTGTCGTTTCACCCGGCAACCCGGGCATCAGCTGAACCCCCAGAGAAAACCCGAACCTTTTTAACAAGACGGCTGCGGCCCTGACATCAGCCGCACTATGCCCTCGTTCAGAAAGTTCCAGCACTCTGTCATTCATTGACTGGACACCGAGTTCAACCGTCTTCACCCCGTAATCCCTCAGAAGCTCACCTATCTCAACACTCATGCAATCAGGCCTCGTTGAGAGACGAAGTGAGTGAATATCCCCGCTGGCCAGATAAGGATTAGCCGAATTGAGCAACTCTATTTGCAGTACTTCGGGAAGGCAGGTGAAAGAACCACCGTAAAAGGCAAGCTCTATCTGGCGCCTGTTCTCAAAACGGCTGATCCAGAGATCAATTGTATTGCGAAGTTTATCAGCTTGCTCAAGATGATCTCTGGTCCCTGTCCCGGTAATGGCATTCTGGTTACAGAACAGACAGCGATGGGGACAGCCGCGATGTTCGATAAAAAAGGGGATGATAGCAGCCATTATCAGTGTCGCAATCCTGATTCCTGCTGATCAAGTGCTGCCGCCGCTGCTCGCTGTTCCGCCTCTTTTTTCGAACGTGCAGTGCCGGCCCCTAAAACTTTTCCCTGAAAGAGAACTGACACACTGAACAGTTTCTTGTGAGACGGACCCTCTTCACGGTCAAGACAATAAGTCGGGGCTTCGTTGAACTTTTCCTGCAATAGTTCCTGTAATCTGCTCTTGGCATCTGCCAGGAGCAGATCCTTGGTCTTATTCTCGATCTCGGAACCAAAAAGACGCTCAACCAGATCAGCTGTATGCTCATACCCACTGTCCTCGAATACGGCACCGATAACCGCTTCGAAAGCGCAGGAGAGAATCGAAGATTTATTTCTTCCGCTGGATGCGTTTTCTCCTTTGCCAAGGCACAGGAACCTTCCGAGTTCAACAGATCGTGCCATTTCAGCAAGGTGAGATTCATTTACAAGCGATGCCCTGATCCTGGTTAAGGCACCTTCGCGCATCGATGGATAGCGCTTACTCAGGGTGTAACCTATAACCAGGTCAAGTACCGCATCACCAACAAACTCGAGAATCTCGTTATCTTTGCCGCCCTGAGCCTGTTCAAAAGCATAGGAGGAATGAATCAATGCTTTTTGCAGCAGACGCAGATCGGTAAAGCGATAGCCAATACGTTTCTCCAGTTCTGTCAAATCTTGCTTGTTTTCATTTACCAGAATGTCTATGTTTAATCCCATCGACCATATTTCCTCTTGTCAAACGGTCCAACTATGGTATATAGAACGGTCTCATAGTTGAGCTCACGGCGGCGTAGCCAAGTGGCTAAGGCAGTGGTCTGCAAAACCATTATTCAGCGGTTCGACTCCGCTCGCCGCCTCCATATAATGAAAAGGGATTTCCGGTTACCGGAGAATCCCTTTTTTTATTTCTGCCAGTTTCAGCCCTTTTTATCAGCGGAACCTGTATAGCATACTTTGGCGGAGGTCGCATCAACAAGTTTGTCTGCACCTCATATCATCTTTCCTTTCTCTGAACAGCAATAGCTGAAATTATACAGGAATACCCCAGATCTCGTTGGAATATTGCCTGATTGTCCTGTCGGTCGAGAATTTACCCATGCGGGCAACATTTAATATTGCCATCCGTGTCCAGCGCTCCACGTCGAGGAAAACATCATTTACCCGCTGCTGGCAATCGATATACGATTCAAAATCACGAATCAGCAGATACTGGTCATGGGGATTCATCAGGGAATCTACCAATGGTTTGAAGAGATCACCGTCTCCCCTGCTGAAACCGCCTTCTCTGATTGCCTCGACAACCCGGGCAACCTTAGGATTCTCCGCGCATATCTGTTCAGGAGTCCTGCTGCTGTGGATCCGCTCGTACTCGGCTTCATCAGCATTAAGTCCGAAAATGAATATATTGTCCTCGCCAACCTCCTCCTGTATTTCGATGTTTGCACCATCTAACGTTCCTATGGTCAACGCACCGTTAAGTGCAAACTTCATGTTTCCGGTCCCCGATGCCTCGGTTCCAGCTGTTGAAATCTGTTCCGAAAGGTCGGCTGCCGGCATAATCAGCTCTGCCTGGCTGACGTTGTAGTTGGGGAGAAAGGCCACCCTTAACCTGTCTCCGATCCGCGGATCATGATTCACCACATCACCAATGGAATTAATCAGTTTTATAATCAACTTAGCTCGCCAGTAGGACGGCGCTGCCTTACCTGCAAAAATTACCGTTCGGGGTGCGATCTCAGCACCCGGGTCTTTGATCATTTTCTGGTAGAGATAAATCACATAAAGAGCGTTGAGTAACTGGCGCTTATATTCATGTATTCGCTTTACCTGAACATCAAACATCGTCTCGGGGCTTACGACAATTCCTGTAGACAGAGTGATATAATCAGCCAGACGCTTCTTGTTGTTATACTTAATCTGCATGAACTGACTGCAGAACTCACTGTCCTCCACCAGCGGCTCAAGTTCATGCAATCTGTCAAGATCAACCTCCCAGCCGGGACCAATCCTGCTGTTAATCAGTTCAGCCAGTTCACGATTCGCCTCAAGCAGCCAGCGGCGGGGGGTAATACCGTTCGTTTTAGAGTTGAATTTTCCGGGATAAAACGAATTAAAATCTTTGAATATTCTGTCCTTTAACAATTGTGTATGCAGCGCGGCGACACCATTTACAGAATGACTGCCAACAATTGCCAGGTGAGCCATACGGATTTTTTTCGGATTCCCCTCTTCGATAATCGACATCTGACGCAACTTTTCGTTATCACCAGGATACTGCATGGCAACCATGTCAAGAAATCGCTGATTGATTTCATAAATGATCTGGAGATGCCGTGGTAATACCTTCCCCATCATGTCGACAGTCCAGCGCTCGAGAGCCTCCGGCATCAAGGTATGATTGGTATAGGCAAAGCTCTTAACGCAGATATCCCATGCCTTTTCCCAGCCAAGTCCCTCGATATCAAGCAGCAATCTCATCAATTCCGGGATTGCGATGGCCGGGTGAGTATCATTGAGCTGAACAGCGACCCGGTCATGGAATTTATCAAAGGACTTATTTTTTTTCTTATAACGTCGCATGATATCCTGAAAGGTCGCTGCAACGAAAAAATACTGTTGCCTGAGGCGAAGTTCCTGTCCAGCATAATTGTGATCCGGCGGGTAGAGAACTTTCGAGATGGTTTCAGAGCTCACTTTATGCTGAACGGCCCCAATATAGTCACCTCTGCCAAAATGGGTCAGGTCAAGTTCTCTCGATGCCTTTGCTGTCCAGAGCCGCATATTTATGACATGATCATTCTTATATCCGGGGACAAGCAGATCGCAGGGAAGCGCCATGACATCTTTGGTGTCAATCCATTTGGATCGATAACATCCCTTTTCATCCTGGCAGGTACTTACCTTGCCGTAAAATTGGACCTTGAATGTGGGCATACGACGTTCGAACCCCCACGGTGAGCCGAATCTCAGCCAGTTATCGGGGCTCTCTACCTGGTATCCGTTTATGAGTTGCTGATAGAACAAACCATATTCATACATGATGCCATATCCGTATGCCGGAATTTTCAAGGTGGCGATGGAATCCATAAAACAGGCGGCAAGCCTGCCAAGTCCTCCGTTACCAAGCGCCGCGTCTTCTTCCTGCTCTCGAATTTCCTCGATCGAATAGCCAAGTCCCTCAACAGCATCCTTAACCTGATCGTACACCCCCAGGTTGGTAATCGAGTTTCCCAGAGATCGTCCGATTAAAAATTCCAGGGAGAGGTAATAAACCCGTTTCTTTTCTTTTGCGTAAAATGTCTTCTGGGTTTTTATCCATTTCTCAACCATGATATCCCTCAGCGTATAGGCCAGTGCTTTGTAGATATCAGCTGCTCCTGAACGTTCTGGGTCCCTTCCCTGAAAACTCATCAGGTGATGGATGATATTCTCCTGTATCGATTCAGTGGAGGTCGGGAAATGAACGACGGAACCATTCTTTTCAACCTGATCCATTGATGGGTGGGGGGCCACTTTACTCATAATCCAATCCTCCGGGTGACTCGTATTTCATGGCCATAGACAAAAAGATGGACCTCTCAAGCTGACAGGTCCCCGTCATATGCTGAAATAAAGTTTATGGTATGTTTTACTATAGATAAAGACCAGATAAATAATGAAATTCCAAGATGTTGAGCAGACCTTCATGAGACTTTCATTTCCTTTTTTCTTGCTTTGACACCACAGATAGGCCGCTCTTCATAACTATTACTGCAATGTGGTATACACAAACAGTAATTCATGTCTATTGTATGGAAATGTCAACTTAATTTTAAACAAAAAAATACTATAATCATTAAAGAAAAACATTCCAGAGGAAGTAATGGCCAACCAGCAAGCAACAGTAAACAAGCAGACTTTTTACATCGCCATATTCGTCGTCTTTATTGTCGGCTTTCTCGCCGGTGTCGGTTTCTCCGTCTACAAAATGGACGCAACACCGGGTACAGCTCCAGGAAATGTCACTCAGCAGCAGGGCACATCGGAGCAGGAGAGCCAGGCAATTTTAAATCTTGAAGCAGAGGTAACGGCAAATCCGGAAAATTTTAACGCCTGGACCCAGTTGGGACACCTCTACTTTGATACCGATCAATACCAGAAAGCAATTGGTGCCTATACAAAATCGCTTGATCTTCATTCAGGAGATGCAAACCTATGGACAGACCTTGGTGTCATGTACCGGCGAGCCGGAGAGCCTTCCAAGGCGATCGAGTCCTTTGACAAGGCGATAGCGATGAACAAAAACCATGAACCATCCAGGCTCAATAAAGGAATTGTTCTTTATTATGATTTCGGCAAGGTCGACGAGGCAATTGCCGCCTGGCAAGCGGTTCTTGCGATTAACCCCAAGTCAGTGATGGCAAATGGTACCCCTCTCAATGACTTTATTGAGCAGGTTAGAGAAGAACAGAAAACTAACAGCGGTAGCTGATTACCGATGATTCAACTAAGGAGAAAATAATGAAAATTGAGACACTTGCTCTACACGGTGGACGGATTCTTGACCCGACAACCCATTCCCACGCTACCCCGATATACAGAACAAGTGCATATATGTTTAGAGATACTGAACATGCCGCCAACCTGTTTGCCCTGAAAGAACTTGGCAATATCTACAGTCGCATCGGTAATCCCACCCAGGATGTACTTGAACAGCGGGTTGCCCAGATGGAAGGTGGCGCTGCGGCGCTTGCGCTCGGTTCAGGAACATCTGCCATTTTCTATACCATCATCAATATATGTGCACAGGGAGATGAAGTTGTTGCAGCCAATAATCTCTATGGCGGAACCTATATTCAGTTTGACTCCATCCTTCCCCAGCTGGGAATCAAGGTCAGGCTGGTTGACCCAAGTGATCCTGAAAATTTCGCCCGAGCCATCAACGGCAAAACCCGCGCTGTTTTTTGTGAGACAATCGGAAACCCGGCCCTCAATGTTGCTGATCTGGAGGCAATTGCCAAAATTGCCCATGACAATAATCTGCCATTAATCGTCGATTCAACATTCACTCCCCCCTGCCTGCTGCGTCCGATCGACCATGGGGCTGATATCGTCATCCATTCACTGACAAAATGGATGGGCGGGCATGGCGCCGGTATTGGCGGAATCGTCGTTGACTCAGCTAAATTCGACTGGACTGATCCTAAATTCACCCTTTACAACGAACCGGACAACTCTTATCACGGGCTCCGCTATGCCCACGATCTCGGTGATTTAAACCCGGTCGCTTTTATTTTGCGAATGAGGCTTGTGCCGCTTCGCAATCTGGGAGCATGTATCTCTCCCGATAACAGCTGGATATTTCTCCAGGGCATAGAGACACTCTCGCTTCGAATGGAACGTCACTGCAGTAACGCCAGTGAAGTAGCAGATTTCCTCAACAACCATGAGCTTGTGGACTGGGTATATTATCCAGGCCTTGAGGGTTCGCCTGGAAGCGAGCAGGCCGCAAAATATCTGAAGAATGGTTTTGGCGGCATGGTAACCTTTGGCATTAAAGGCGGTCTGGAAGCAGGCCAGAAATTTATTGATGGGCTGAAAATTCTATCACACGTCGCCAATGTCGGCGATGCAAAGTCTCTTGCGATTCATCCTGCGTCCACAACCCATTCTCAGCTCTCAGCTGAGCAGCTCAAGGAAGCGGGTATCCAGGAATCAATGGTGCGGCTCTCCATTGGTATTGAACATATCGATGATATCAAGAGTGACATTGACCAGTCGCTCAAACAAGCGGCCCAATAAAACCAGACTATTGAGTTTATGAATGATATTGGTGATCAGATCGGCTCTGCTGGAATGGTGGAAAAAAAGTACTTCACCTTTAGTGAGCCTCCTCATGAGTTAACCCTTGAGAACGGGGCCAGGCTGGGCCCCGTTACCACTGCTTATGAAACCTGGGGAGAACTCTCAGAGCAGCGGGACAATGCAGTTCTGGTAACCCACGCCTTCTCAGGAGATTCGCATGCGGCCGGATATTATGAGACGGAATCACCAGAAGCCAAACCGGGCTGGTGGGACAGTATGATTGGTCCCGGCAAGGGGCTTGATACCAATAAATATTTTGTTATCTGTGCAAATATCCTTGGTGGCTGTATGGGCTCCACCGGACCTTCCTCCATCAATCCGGCAACGGGAAAACCATACGGGCTCAGCTTTCCGATGATGACCATCGGGGACATGATCGAAATCCAGAAAAAACTGCTTGACCACCTGAACATATTTTCCCTTCACTCTGTTATCGGAGGATCAGTTGGCGGCATGCAGGTTCTTGAGTGGTGTGTTCGTTACCCGGAGATGGTTCGGTCTGCAATCCCGATCGCAACCACCATGCGTCACTCGGCACTGGCGATCGCCTTTAATGAGGTGGCCCGCCAGGCAATTATGGCGGACCCACGATGGAATCGTGGTGATTATTACAGTTCAGAGCCACCCGACCTGGGGTTGGCAATTGCCCGCATGATCGGTCATGTCACGTATCTCTCAGATGAGGCAATGCGCCGTAAATTTGGTCGTCGGCTGCAGAATAAAGACGACTTTTCCTATGGGTTTGATGTTGATTTTCAGGTTGAGAGCTACCTCCACTACCAGGGTTCCAAGTTTGTAAAACGATTTGATGCCAATTCATTACTCTACATAACAAAAGCATCAGACTATTATGATCTTGTTGATCGCGACACATCATCATACTCGCTGCAAAGTATTACCGGATCAAGGACAAAGTTCCTGGTAATCAGCTATTCTTCAGATTGGCTTTACCCGACCTATCAGGCAAAAGAACTGGTTCAGGCTCTCAAGCGGGCCGGACAAAACGTCAGTTTTTGTGAAATTGAAGCTGACTGTGGCCACGATGCCTTTCTGCTCCCAGATGAACGTCTTGGAAAACTTGTTGGAGGCTTTCTCGATGGTACCCCTCGTAGCTGATGATATGCGTTTTGACCTGCGCGTCATCTCATCCCGCATTGAGTCAAACACAAGGGTACTTGATCTTGGCTGCGGAAATGGCGACCTGCTCGCCTGGCTTGAAGCGAATAAACAGGTCTCAGGTACCGGGATTGAGCAGGACAAGGAAAAGGCAGCACACTGTATAAGCAGAGGGTTAAGTGTTCTCCAGGGGGATATGATAGAGGAAGTTGATGATTACCCGGACAAAAGTTTTGACTATGTCATTCTCAGTCAAACCCTTCAACAGGTATATGAGCCGGCCCGGTTGCTCTACTCGCTGTCTCGAATCGGCAAACGTTTCATCGTCAGTTTTCCCAATTTCAGCCACTTCTCAATCAGACTGCAGCTCCTGTTCAAAGGAGCTGCACCCAAAAGTGACGAACTGCCATACAGCTGGTATGACAGTCCCAATATCCGGGTCATTACCCTGAAGGATTTCAGAAAATTTTCCAGTGATGTCGGGTACCAGATTGTCGAAGAAATTGCCATCATAACCGATTACAAGAGTAACGAAGGAAGGGTCATTCACCGGTTCACCAACTGTCGGGCGACCTATGGAATATTCATTATCGAAAAACAAACAACTCCGTGACAACACCATGAAGAACAAAACCGCTCCCAACGATAAACAAGCATTTAAGCTCATTGCCGAAGCGTGTGACCACCATGAGATCAGCCGGGCCGGCAGACATCATCTGATTCCCGGTATCGTGAAGAAGCTGATGCAGTCCTGGTCAACAAAAGAGTGTTATGAACATATCAGCCCCGTAGCCATTCCATCTCCCCATGCCATCATTGACATCATCAAACAGGCGAGAAGAATATTATTTCCAGGCTACTTTACTTCGGCCAAACTTCACGCTTCAAACCTCGAATATTTCATCGGCAATGAAACAACCGAACTCTTTGATAAACTTACAGAACAAGTGACCATGGCTATTCGTCACTATTGCAGGCGAAATAACCAGCCCTGCACAAACTGCGAAAAACGCAGCAGCGAAATGGCATATCGCTTCATGGAAAAATTACCTGAAATTGCCTCTTTACTGGCCCAGGATATCAGGGCGACTTTGGAAGGAGATCCCGCCAGTAAAAGTCCCGACGAGATTATTTTCAGCTATCCGGGGTTGCAGGCCATTACCGTCTACCGGCTGGCCCACGAGCTGCACCTGCTCGATGTCCCGACAATACCAAGAATCATGACGGAATGGGCCCACAGTGAAACCGGCATTGATATTAACCCGGGCGCAACAATCGGCCCGGGTCTTTTTATCGATCACGGAACAGGGGTAGTTATCGGTGAGACAACAGTTATCGGCAGAAATGTTCGCCTCTACCAGGGAGTGACCCTTGGGGCCCTCAGTTTACCTCGTGCTGCCATCGAGAAAATGCGTAACAAGAAACGTCATCCAACTATTGAGGATAATGTTATAATTTATGCGAACACCACGATTCTCGGGGGAGATACAATCATTGGCGCAAACTCCACCATCGGCGGTAATATCTGGCTTACCGAGAGCATAAGTACCGGAACCAAAGTACTGCTCAAGAAGCCCGAACTAATCTACTATAATTCTAATCTGGTCTAAGCCAGGAGGATATTATGACACTACAACTAACAAACACTTATGGATGCACACCACTCCTTTCCCTTCAGCGTTTTGGTAAAGAGAGCGGAGCATTGCTCTACGCCAAACAGGAGTCGAGAAATCCGGCGGGTAGTGTTAAGTGCCGCATCGCGGTGGCAATGATAGAGGCTGGAATCCAGGATGGCTCGATCAACAATGAAACGGTTGTCATTGAGCCAACCAGCGGTAATACCGGCATTGGTCTTGCTTTTGTTTGCGCTGCAAAAGGATTACGGCTGATACTCACCATGCCTGAAAGCATGAGTCTTGAACGCAGAATGCTGCTCAAGCACCTCGGTGCCGAGCTCGTTCTTACTCCTGCTGCAGAGGGTATAAAAGGCGCTATTGCTAAAGCTCAGGAACTCACTGCCAGTAACCAGAACAGTTTCATGCCAGATCAATTTTCCAACCCGGCAAACCCCGAAGTCCACCGCAAGACAACGGCTGAGGAAATCTGGCATGACACCAAGGGCAATGTGGATTTCTTTGTCGCAGGTGTCGGCACAGGAGGGACCCTAACTGGTGTGGCAGAGGTAATAAAGGGCAGAAACAGCAAGATGAAAGTAGTCGCTGTCGAACCAGCAGATTCTCCTGTTCTTTCCGGAGGACAGCCTGGCCCCCACAAGATCCAGGGAATTGGTGCAGGTTTTGTTCCGGAGATTCTCAATACAGAGATTATTGACGAAATAATTCAGGTGACCAATGACGATGCGATCGAGACAGCCCGCCTCCTTGCGAGAAACGAGGGTATCCTCTGCGGCATATCATCAGGAGCGGCAGCCTGGGCTGCGTTACAGATAGCCCAGAGGGAGGAGAACAGAGGTAAATCGATCGTATTTGTGCTGCCTGACACCGCTGAACGGTACCTGAGCACGGATCTGCTTGAAAGCGCTCACAAAGAGTCTTGAAAGCACTCTGTTCAGGCAATAAATGACAGGGTCAGTAAAGAAGCAACCGTTGAATAGATAATCGCCATTCCGATCGATTCTGCCCTGACCTTGTATTGCATTGCCAAAACAAACGGCATGGCACCGCAGGGACCGGCCGCAACAAGCAGTGCCGGATCACGCAACACAGGTTCAAACCCAACAAACCCGGTAAATAAGAGCCAGGCCACCAGCGGATGGACAACAATTTTTAGCCCGGTCACCATAATCGCTGTAAAGTCTGGTGATAGAAAACGGGTCCTGCCCAGAATAATCCCCAGTGAAAAAAGGGCGGCAGGCGCTGCTGCAGCTCCAGCAAAGCTTGTGAACGTTAGGATTCCATCGTGTAATGTAACGCCTGAAACATTAACCATAAGACCCAGAGCTATTGACACGAGTACCGGGTTACGGAGGAAAGAACGAACAACCCTCCAGCTTGATTCTGAACGATGTGAGGCAAATTCAAGCCCCATTATCGTTCCTCCGAAAATGACGGTTGTATCAATAACAATAATAGCAGTTATCGGTGCAGTTGCCTGCTCTCCATAGAGAATGGTCGCTATCGGCAAAACAAAGAACACATGATTGACAAAACATGATGCCATCCCAAGTAATATCGCCTCTCCCGTAGCACACTTAAATAGCAGCCGCGCTATCGCAGCGCCACAGGTAAACAGGATAACTTCTGAGAAGAAATAAAAGGCAAGGAGGCGAACATCTACATTCCCGAGGTCGGCGCTTGAGAGCAAAAGGAAAAGTAAAGCCGGAACTGCCACAAAAAAGACAAACCGGTTAATAGCATGAGCGGCAGCACTGTCAAACAACCTTGCCCTGGAGAAAACAATTCCGACCAGCATGATTGCAAAGACGGGAAAAATTGGATTAAGAAAGGCGTCGATCATGGTTATCAATAGTACAGAAATTATACACCCGCATTAAAATGAGTGTTCTCCCACACATGATGTAAGCTGCCCATTCATTTTTTACGCTCTGCTGAGTTTAACCAGCCTATGATGCGTAATAGAGCAAGAATACCCAGAGCCCCGAAAAAACCAATAAAGCTCATCTTCTTGAATCCCATGCTCAATCCTATTCCGCAAAGGCCGAGCATAATGCCCACCAGTATTACCCCGCAAAGAATTGTCGGGATTAATAACCTGTTCTTCACTTAAAACTCCTTGACAGGCACTCCTGCCCGGGTAGATGAGGCTTCACACTATAACATGGGTGGTAAACAGGTAAATCAATTAATGTTATCTCGGGAAAATCCAGCGTGAGGATCCCCATTTTTATACCATTTCTCACCTTAACAGATGTCTTGACAGTTTAATAACCACCGCCCAGCAGTTGGGGCGTCTTTTGAAAAATTTTGGTTTTTTCAGCTGATTCCTTCCATTCAGTTCAAATAACTGCTATTTTTATAGTTGATGATCAATAAATAGTTCCAAAAACAGAGCACTACTTCAAAACGTGTGACTAATTTACCGGGAAAATTGGTGATCGGTACCGTCTTTACCATTTAATTCCCTCACCGCGGAGGACGTTTCATGAAAGTATCAAAGATCGTATGTGGTTGTCTGGTTTTCTGCTGTTTAATATTTTCCCTTACAGCCCAGGCCGAACCGGTAAAATCTCTCTGGAACGGTACTGAAGTTTACCTTGTCAGAAAAGCCGACAACTTTGTCATCCTCTATGACAGATCGGCATCGATGAAGGATATTTACAGTAATAGTGTAATGACCGAACTGGCCGCTGAACGTAAAATTCTGATCGATAAAAATGCAACGCTTCCTGATATGAACTGGATGGCTGGTATTTATTCATTTACTCCCGGTTCCGGCTTTGAAAATCTGACCACCTACTACCCGATGCAGCAATACAACAAGAAAACATTCAGCCGGACAATCGCTAAGATGCCACGCGAACCAAAAGGAGCAACGCTCCTCCAGCAGGGTCTATCGGAACTGGACAAGGTTCTCGCTGGAGTGAGTGGCAGAACGGTTATATTCCTGTTCACCGATGGCCAGTATACCCCTATTGGTTCAATGATGTCACCGTCTGCCCTGGCCAGAGGGTTGGTTTCCAGGTACGATGCCTGTTTCGTCGTCATAAATACCGGTGCAGAAAAGAACAATTTAAATGAGATCAAGGCTATCTCCTCGGTAAATGAATGTTCATACATGGTTCCTTTTGAAAAGCTGCTCGGCAACCCGGAGTGGATAACCAGTGCCCTTTTCTCTGTGGTGGAGGAAAAACCAGGAATGGGCACTGAAGTTGTTGTTGGCTATGAATGGCAGAACATTCTGTTTGATTTTGACAAATCAGATGTCAAAAAGGAATACTATGAAATTATCGCCAAGGTTGGTTCCTATATGAAGGAACATCCAAAGGCACGAATCGTACTTGCAGGGCACACTGATAACGTCGGTACCTGGGATTATAATATGAAACTCTCCCACCGCCGGGCATCAAGCGTTCGTGCCTATCTTGTGGAAAAAGAGGGCATAGATGTCAATCGCATCACCTTGAGCGGATTTGGCTATGAAGATCCTGTTGCCACCAACGATACCACAGAAGGAAGGGCCCTTAACCGGAGGGTACAGGGCGTTATTACCGGAATTGAATAAAGCCGAGACCAGCGCGCCTGCAGTCATTTTCTGCTGCAGGCGTTAACCCAATGGCGGCCAGCACTATTACCATGATTTTCCATGCCGTAATTCTACCTCGCAGCGTTTGGTAGAAATCTGGCAAGTCCACCCTCCCTGCAGAAACCTCCCCCCTGAGAAACTCACCCTCATATTTCTTTTATCTTGTTGATCTTCAGCCGTGATGGTATTGATAGTTTAACCATATGAATCACCTCTAAGTACCATGGGTGAAAACTATAACAAGTTCAGGAATAGATGAAATGGACACACGCCAGCTGAGAATTTTTACGGCCGTATATAAAACAAGGAGTTTCACAAAAGCTGCTGAGGAACTATACACCAGCCAGCCGACAATCAGTGAACATATGCGCAACCTCGAAGATCACCTTGGCTGTAAACTCTTTGACCGGTTAGGCCGATCCATTATGCCGACACCACAGGCTGAACTGCTTTACCCGAAAGCCACTGAAATTCTCAACGAAATCGATAAAATCAGTAAAATGCTGGCATCAGTCTCAAATGTTGTCTCCGGTGAACTCCTGATCGGTGCCAGTACAATTCCCGGAGCATATATTCTGCCTCAATATGCTTCAGCGTTTAAAAAGCGATATCCGGGTGTATCGTTCCAGATAACTATCAGTGATTCGGCTCAAATAATAAAACAAATAGCTGATAACCAGCTCTATATGGGTTTTGTCGGGGTACGTATCCCATCAAAAAAAGTTGAATACACTCCCTTTGCAGAAGATGAACTGGTGCTTGCTGTGCATCACAGCTCAGACCTCCCGGATGAAATTTCACCTGCTGATCTTATTAAACTAAACTTCCTGCTCAGAGAAAGCGGCTCCGGTACCGGAAAAAATATTGAGATTTTTCTTTCTCAGCATAACATCAGCACAAATGAGCTCAGAGTAAGCGCAGTCCTTGGCTCGAGTACCGCTATTAAAGAGGCAATAAAGTCCGACCTCGGCGTTTCAATCATTTCCCGACTGGCAATACGGGATGAACTCAAACACGGGAAATTAAGGGAAATAAGGGTGAAAGGACTCAAAATGAAACGTAATTTTTATATTGCCATACCGTTAAAACGTACAATTCCAAACCATTACCAGGCCTTCGTGGATTCGCTGGAGTAACCGACGGAACTCACTGTTTCCACTCCTGTCTTCTCCTTCGGAGCCAGACAGGGAATGGGTGTTCAAATCATCCCTGTGCCACCCGATAGACCTCTGCTATGGTAGTGATCCCATCAAGTACCTTCTCGGCACCATCCTGAACCAGCGATTTCATGCCCTGTGCCCTGACATACTGCTTGAGTTCGCTGGAGTCGGAAGTTTTCAGGATCATGCTTTTCACCGCATCATCGACGACCAGAAACTCATGAATACCACACCGCCCCTGATAGCCTGTCTGGTGGCACTCTTCGCACCCTTTTCCTCGAAAGATTTCCCTGTTTCCAATAATATCATGGGTCAAACCGATACGCTCCAGTTCCACTGGGTCAGGAGTATACGCTTCTTTGCAGGAAGGGCAGATGATCCTCACCAGTCGCTGGGCAAGAATTGCATTAACCGCTGAAGCGATCAGAAATGATTCTACCCCCATATCCCGCAGGCGGGTGATGGTACTTGCAGCATCGTTCGTGTGCACGGTTGAAAACACCAGATGCCCAGTTAGAGCAGATTGTATGGCAATTTCAGCAGTCTCAAAATCGCGAATTTCGCCAATCAGAATAACGTCGGGATCCTGCCGGACAATCGAGCGCAAGCCTGAGGCAAAGGTCAAGTCGATTTTCGGGTTAACCTGGACCTGTCCAATACCTGGAATTCTGTATTCTATCGGATCCTCAACGGTGATAATATTGATGTCAACATTGTTAATTGCTGTCAGCGCTGCATAGAGCGTGGTGGTTTTACCAGATCCGGTTGGCCCGGTAACAAGGATGATACCATTGGGTGCCTTGATCATATCTGAGAAAATTCTCAGCCGGTCTGCAGACATCCCCAGATCAGACAGGGACATCCGTACCGTTGACTTGTCGAGAAGACGCATCACCACACGTTCCCCAAATGCGGTTGGCAGCGTCGATACCCTGATATCGATATCTTTATTACCGACCTTGATCTCGATTCGTCCATCCTGTGGCAGTCGTTTTTCAGCAATATTCATTTTTGCCATCAGCTTTATTCTCGATGTGAGCGCTGACTGTACATGTTTCGGGGGAGCAAACATGTCATATAGAATACCGTCCAGCCGCTGCCTGATCTTCAGCAGGTTCTGATACGGTTCAATATGAATATCTGAAACATTATTGCGAACCGCCTGGGACAACATCAGGTTGACCAGTCGAATGACCGGAGAGTGACTGGTATCATCAAGCAGATCCCCAATTTCTTCAATTTTAGAGAAGAGTACATCCGGATCATCCTCGTCAATATCCTGCATAACATCTTCAGCACTGTCCTGAGACATATCGTAGGCAGCATTAATGGTTCGAATAATCTCACTATGAGAACATAACTGGGAGGGACACCCCGGCATTTCAAGTAACTGGCAGATATCATCATAGGCCTGGAAAAGACTCGGGTCAGACATTGCAATATATTGTTCTTCTCCGGTGATAATCGGTACCAGTCCATTTTTCTTGAGAAAGGCGATCGGAATTATTTTTGTGAAATCTGTTGCGATCTCAAGGGGAAGGGCCTGAATAACATCCATCCTGAATTGGTCAGAAAGTGCCTGTAAAAGATCGCGTTCTCTAATTTTTTTCTGTTTGATCAGAATTTCACCAACCCTCTCGCCACTCTTTTCCTGTATTATCAGGGCTGCCTGTAAATCTTCCTCCGCAAGATTCGTCTTGCCCAGCAATATTGAGCCTATCGTTTCAATCACTCCTCATGACCTCCAACATCTCTCATACTACTTCGATGATCTCTCAACCGGCCCAGGCGTTTCTCACTGCTTGCCAGTTCTTTTAAGGGGTACCAAAAGTAAAAACCGGATCCTCCAGGTTACCTGTCAACCGAAAGGGAATTGTTGAACTTTTATATTTTCTATAGAGTAAGGCGACGGCCCTGGCTACCTGCCTGTTTTTTTCAATATATTCCTGTTTGGGACTGATCGTACCGTTTAACGCTAAAACACTCGCTCTCCATAACTCTCTAAGGGTTATGGAACCGGTAAAATCTCCATCATAAAATGGCCCCTTCGCCTTTCCGTCAAATACTTCAATCAGTCCGTTTCTCATTTGGGCAAAAGTACTGGCCTCTGTAAAAACAACTTGTTTACTCTGCAGAATCGGCCGTTTCAGCTCCATCTGGAACTCTTTCACCCCAACGGTACCAGAAAACTCCCCACTGGTCAGATCACGGCTATCTCCTATATAGCGCCCAGATAACTCGACTATCCCCTCAATCCCTCTGCTCAGGTCCTGTTCTATAAAACCAACGTCTTTCAAATTTATCCCGGAAATGGCCAGCGTAGGAAGTTCCACCCGATTACTCTCCGGGTGCCGAATGACCCCTGTTTTCATTGTTCCGCCAAGAAGTTCAAGGCTCATCTCAAACTGTGTCATTACATTTTTCAGGTCCGGAGTAATCAACACATTGGTAATCGGCAGCTGAGTTTCCCTGCCTGAATGGACGATTGTAACATCTTCAAACAACACACTAATCGGGTAGATATATTTAATATTGCTTATTTCACATGTATACCCTGAAAGCTCACCTCCAACTTTCCGTTCAATCTGGGTAAGCAGTGTGTCTTTAGGGAATCGTACGACCAGAAGAACTGCTATCAAAACGACAGCATAAAAAAGATAAATGAAGGTCAGTGATAATTTCTTTAGCATTGTAGATACTCAAATTCTAAGTCAAACCGCACCATTTAATGCAATATCAAACCTGACAGCAGGAAAAAACACAAGAAAATGACAATTTATGCTAAGCGTTAATCGCAATAATTACAACTGAAAACAAAGAGAAATAGCATTGGGTGTCAATTTGTCATATAATAATCACCGTCACGTGTTACAAAACCGATGACCAGAAGATACTCCTTTCAAAATCAGCCAGTTAAGACCATTTTTTATGTATACAGATTATTTCGGGTTCAATGAAAATCCTTTTTCAATTGCTCCTAATCCACGCTATCTCTACATGAGCACAATGCACCAGGAGGCTCTAGCTCACCTGGTATACGGCACCACATCCAAGGGCTGTATTGTCTTGCTGACTGGAGAGGTTGGAACCGGTAAAACCACCATATCGCGTTACTTCCTTGAAAAACTGCCCCGAAGTACAGATATCGCGGTCATTATTAACCCGAAACTTACCGGAATTGAATTACTCGCATCAGTCTGTGATGAGTTTCAAATCAAGGTTAATGGAGCAGAGCCATCCTCAAAAAATTATATCGACAGCTTAAACGATTTTCTTCTGAAAGCTTATTCAGCTAACCGTCAGACGGTACTCGTTATCGATGAAGCTCAAAATCTTGATCTTGATGTTCTTGAAATGTTGAGACTTCTGACCAACCTTGAGACGGATCAGCAAAAACTACTGAAAATAGTCCTGCTCGGTCAATCAGAGCTCGGATCACTGCTGGCTCGACCGGACCTGGAACAGATCAATCAACGAATAACCAGCAGATATCACCTGAAAGGTTTAAAGCGCGCCGACGTCGATGCATATATAGCACACCGGATTATGGTTGCTGGCGGCGGACGCAGCACGTTTTTCAGCCGTGGAGCTCTCTCTGAAATATATAGCGCGAGTCGTGGAATCCCTCGCCTGATTAACAGTCTCTGTGACCATGCACTCCTGGGGGCATATACTGAAAACAAAGAGCAGGTCGATAAAAAGATTGCCCAGAAAGCAGTTGCAGAAATATTCGGCAATAATATCCTGAGCCGCAATCCAAAAACCCGTTTAAGGCTCATTTTGACAACAGCTATCATCGTGCTGCTTGTGGTTTCAGGTCTCTGGTTTGGTTCAATGTTCCTGTCGGATTCCCAAAATGGCCTGGATAAACAGGCGCAGCTGGAAAAATTGTCAGAGCTGGGAAAACCATCTGAACCCGAAAAGCAACCTGAGCCGGCGAAACAGCTTGACCCCGACAAACTGCCTGAACCGAAAAAGATTTCGATCGTTGATGAATCGAAGGAGCAGACCAGTTTGGACCAGCTCCCCATTGGTCAAACCGACAATTCCGCCACTCAAGGAGATGAAACAGAAAAAGCGGGTCTGAGCGCAAAGACCAACATTGTGATTAACCCGATAGAGATAAATGAATAGGCAATTGGAGCGTTTGTAGTCAAAATCTGTCATGTCTTATATTCTTGACGCATTAAAAAAATCTTCGGAAGAACGGCGAAAACTGCAAGACGAATCAGAGCAGCAGAGCCCTCTGCCGCTTGGTTCTCCGGTTAAACAAAGGACTTCCGGTAAGCGCCCGTTCCTGATGGGTTCATTGCTGATCACAATTCTCTTATTTTCTGCTGCCGGGTGGTGGCTCTTTACGATTACGGACAAAAATGTTAGTTCCGTTACCGACCAGGCAGCAATGCTCCCAACTGAATTAAAACAGGGATCAGGAACAGAGACGGCAGGAGTACCAGAATCTGCCGCCACCGATTATCAAGAGCAGGATGTTACAAAGCAATCTGTCAACCTGGAAAAACAAGGCGCGGCAGGTGAAAAAAAATCAGCAAAACCGATAAACCCGGTCACTGGATCAAACCTCCCACTCCTGGAAGAACTGCCTCTCTCGATCCAGGCCCAGCTCCCGGAAATGAAATACAGCGGTCATGTATTCTCACCAAACCCTGAACTGAGAATGATTTTGATAAATACTACTGTTGTCCGCGAGGGTGATCTGATAAATACTGATCTCAGACTTACGGAAATAACCAGGGACGGCCTCATCATGAGCCACAAGGATACAGATTTCAAAGTGAATCTGTTTTAACAATACGAAGGCAATTCTAAAATAAGACCCCAGAACCCTGCTGCTAAAAAACCAGGTAAAATATCTGAATCACAACACAAACACTGCCCCTTGTGATTATTTACTTTTTATGTAATATTCTCTCTGACGCTCCCGCGTTTACGATGCAGTGATGTCATAAACTAATTACAATGAATCTTATCCCGTCAGGAACTGAAAATGAAACACAGAAATAACCTGTTTTTTGCAGTCCTCGTATCACTGTTCTTCCTCGGTACCACCTCAGCCGCCCATGCAGAAGAAGGAATGGGGCTTGGGATAAAGGCAGGAACACTTGGTGGCGGTGTGGAGTTAAGTGCCTCCTTTCTGGACAACACCAGGCTGAGAGGCGGATTCAATTACTTTACCTACTCTTTCGACTCAACCATTTCCGATATTAACTACGATTTTGAAACCGACTTTAACTCGTTGTCACTGGTTTTTGACTGGCACCCATTTGGAAACAGTTTTTATCTGAGCGGCGGTGCTTACTTCAACAATAACAGCATTGGTGTTGAGGGGACTGTTGACGATAACATGATCCCATCAGAAATTTCTCAACTCGCTTCCCTCAGTAACCTGGTGTCAATTAGCGGTGATGTGGAGTTTCAACCTGTTGCACCCTATGCAGGACTTGGCTGGCGAAGCAACAATTCTGAGCCGGGCTGGGGCGTTGCATTTGACCTCGGCGTTCTCTTCCAGGGCGCGCCTGATGTCACCAACCTCCAGGTCAACGCTCCAGTCGATGTAAACAACGTCCGGGAAGTGCGAGCGTTTCTTAATGAACAGGAAGAAGAAATTGAAGATGACCTCAGTGTATTTCAATTTTATCCGGTTGTCTCGTTGATGCTGACCTATAATTTCTGACGAAATATTTATCCGAATCGGTGGCAAGAGGCCTGCTCAATCACATTACCACCAATCCGGAGTTAGAAAAACGCCAGGATCCCCTCGAAACAGGGTACGGCACAGGCACACGCTGTTATTCAATGCCTGCAGCGCAACAGAACCTGAAAATCACCAGACTATGCTATGGTATACACAAATAGTCTGGCGACTCCCCTTGTTCCAGTGCCAGAAACGTTAGAGCCATTTGCAAACCATTCCTTTCGTTCAACCTCAGCGTTATGATCAAAATTTTATCCTCGGGATATCACCTATATGCCTCCGACAAAATTTATCGCAGGCCTTGATATTGAACGAAAATCTTCATTTTGCAAAAGGCTCGTTAATTGATCCTTTTTCGTCCTTTCCACTCCCTGTCCCTGAGTTTGAATTTCTGAATTTTCCCTGTTGCCGTCTTCGGTAATTCGCCAAATTCCACATATTTTGGTGCTTTAAAACGGGCCAGGTGCTCCTTGGTGAAAGCGATTATATCAGCTGCAGAAGGTGTAGCGCCTGGCTTGGGGATAACAAATGCTTTTGGTACTTCGCCCCATTTATCATCCGGCACTGGAATGACGGCAACTTCCTGGACATCTGGATGTCGGTAAATCACCATTTCAACTTCCACTGTTGAAATATTCTCACCACCACTGATAATAATATCTTTCTTCCGATCCATGATCTGGATGTAACTGTCAGGATGTATAATTGCCAGGTCACCACTGTGGAACCAGCCGCCCTCAAAGGCTGCATCTGTCGCCCCCTGGTCCTTGTAATAACCGGTCATCACATTGTTTCCCCGCATGACAACCTCGCCCATGGTTTTACCGTCCCTGGGGACAGGTTCCATGGTCAGCGGATCTACCACATCCATAAAATGAGTAACGATAAAAGGAACGCCCTGACGGGATTTTATCGTTGCCCGCTCTTCTGCTTCCATACCCTCCCAGTCAGGTTGCCAGGCACAGACACTGTGGGGTCCATAGACCTCTGTAAGACCATATGTATGCGTGATATCAGCCCCTATGTTTTCCATATTGCTGATAATAGTAGGCGCTGGCGGCGCCCCTGCCGTCATAATTTTCAAGGTTCTCTTTATTTTCAGGTCGGTTGCACCGGGCCAGTTACTCATCATGATCAGCACGGTCGGTGCAGCACAGAGGTGAGAGACATTTTCGGTGTCTATTAACCGGTAAATCTCATCTGCTGCGACAACCCTTAAACAGAGATGGGTTGCCCCAACCGCTGTCACCCCCCAGGTAAAACACCAACCGTTGCAGTGAAACATCGGCAGGGTCCAGAGGTATACAGAAGATGCATTCAGGCCCGATTCAAGGACCTCACCGATAGCATTGAGATAGGCCCCACGGTGGTGATACATAACTCCTTTGGGGCGACCGGTTGTACCACTGGTGTAATTTATCGATAACAACTGGTCTTCAGAGTCTATATCAAAGGGAAATGGCTCGGGTCGACCGCTCTCCAGAAAAGACTCATATTCTACTCCGTCAACTACTGTCTCATCGTTGACGTCACAGACGGTAACAAACATCTCGACCTTTGGTAATTCCTCCGGTTTTATCAATGCTGCAAACTCACTGTCAACAACCACAATCTTTGCATCGGAATGATCGATGATATAGGACACTTCCCCTGATGAAAGACGGATATTGACACTTACCAGGGCAGCACCAATAAGCGGAACAGCATAATGCGCTTCCAACATTGGCGGAATGTTGGGGCAAAGAAAGGCCACCTTGTCACCTTTACCAATACCCTTGTGGCGAAGTGCACTGGCCAGCCTGAATATGCGGTCGGAAAACTGTTTATAGCTGTATCGCTTATCCCCATAGATTACTGCCGTTTTCTCGGGATAAACAAGCGTACTTCGGGTAAGAAATTCAATCGGGGTCAGGACGCTTCGGTTGACACTGGACATTTGCATCATCATTCTCCTTTCAGGCGATTTTTTTGTGGGCCCCAGTCATGGAAACGCGTTACAACTGAGCGCTCGGTCGTCAAAAAAATAAAACGTTTTTAGCCGACTTATCTTTACAAATACCTATATTCACTAATAATAGCCGCTAACAAGGTGTTCCAGGGAAAAAACAGAATAATCGTTTTTCCGCATCATTTCAATCACATTCAACAACAGACCCGTATCCCTCCCCATCGTCAAGATCGTTGGGCCCTGGTATATTCGAGGAAACAGATAGGCTGGTGATCAGGCCAGGATTAAGTAAATGGCCAGACCAGTGGAATCAGTATCGTACCTGCCACCACCACGAAAACATTTAACGGGATGCCGAGGCGAAGATAATCCCTGAAACTGTAACCGCCAGGTCCATAAACCATCAGGTTTGTCTGATAGCCAACCGGTGTTGCAAAACAAGCACTTGCACCGATACAAACTCCGATAATAAAAGGTTTTGGATCAACCCCTATACTGAGCGCCGTTGAAATCGCTATCGGCAGCAATAAAACCGCCGTTGCATTATTGCTGAGTATCTGAGTACTGATACTGGTGAGTAAAATGATACCCCCCAGTATAATCATCGGAGAAAATCCTGAAAACAGGCTTAAGAATCCTTCTGCATACAGCTGGCTTGCCCCACTCTTCTGCATTGCCAGACCGAGGGCAATAGTCCCGGCTATCAATAACAAGACGTCACCCTGCAGTGCTTTGTAGGCATCCCGCATCTGCAGGCAACCGGTGATAATCATAAGAAATGCCGCTATCAGTGCACAGGTCATAATATCCGCAAGCCCCAGGGCAGCGGTGCCGATCATGCAGATAAAGTTTACAACAGACCACAATGCTTTTCGTTTATGGACGATCTCTTCGTAAACATCCTCGATGATCAGATAATCCCTTTCAGAGCGTAATGAAGCCAGCTTTGAGTCAGAGCACCAGATAAGCAGTATATCTCCAGTTTTGAGCCGCACGTTCTGAATCTGTCGCTCTGAGAGATGCATCTCCTGGCGCTTAACTGCAATAATGTTGATTTCTGAATCCTTTGCCAGTTCGGTCTTGTACAGCCGTCTGCCCCGAAGGTTGGATCCGGGAGCAATAAGGAGTTCGACAACGATAGGGGCGTCCTTCTGGGCCCCCAGTGCCAGTCCGTTCTCTGTAGACGGCAGCTCTATGCCATCTTCATGAAGTATTTCCACCAGGTCATTCAAGGACCCCTTGACCAGGAGAATATCATTATGAATGATCACTTTATCATCCCGCTTCGGATGATAGATCCGGTCGTTCCTGACCAGTTCTATCACCTCGAGATCAGGGAACCTGCTCAGGAATACTTCCCCCGGGTGCCTGCCGATATGTTTACTTGAATCAAGAATTTTCAATTCCGCCAGATATTTACGATGCTCTCCATCCCGAAGCTGACAGATCGGGTTAGCAAGACCAGGTAGTATGCGGGGAGCGGCAAACAACAGAAAAATAATACCAATGACGGCAATCGGCACACCAATAATCGCAAGCTCGAACATGGATAGTGCCCCGTATCCATATTGGCTGCTTAAATCACTGATTATGATATTGGTTGATGTGCCAATCAGTGTGCACGTCCCCGCCAGTATTGAGGCATACGATACCGGAATCAGAAATTTGGAAGGACTCAGCCCCAGATCACAACACATTGCCATCACTACCGGGATAAAGAGGATCACAACCGGCGTGTTATTCATAAAGGCAGAAGCAACAGCAACGGAAAAAAGTATCAGGGTCAATGCTGCGGTAAGATTTTTTCTTGCAACTTTTATGACCTGTCGGCCCAGAAATTCGATGCCGCCCGTTCTCATCATCCCCTTGCTGACAACAAACATTGCTGCCACGGTTACCACCGCTGGATTAGCAAAACCTGAGACAGCCTCTTTTGGCGTCAGAAATCCAAAAAGAACGAGCACCACCATGAGACCGATTGCCGTCAGGTCAACCGATATTTTTTCGGTGATGAGCAGGTAGAGTGTTAGCAACAGAATGAGTGAGATAATCCAGACGTCCATAATCAATCGAAAAGTTTATATAAGGATGTATTTTCAGGTAGTTACAGATGGAACATTTCGATAGTTTTATCTTTCAGATACTCAGCAATTGGCAGAGCCGATGTGGCAGCAGGTGATGGTGCGTTACAGACATGCAGAGACCGCGGTGATTGAGCGAAAAGAAAATCATGCACCAGGGAACCGTCAGCTAAAACAGCCTGCGCTCTGATACCTGCCGGATAAGGTTTAAGATCGGAGAGTACTAAGTCAGGGCAATACTTTCTAACACGTTCAAGGTATCCTGGCTTATACACTGAGTCTTTCATCTCGTAAAAACCGGATGACAGATTTTCTTTAAGGAGCCGCCAGAAACCCGGGAAACGAATCATCTCAAAGATATCTGTCATATCCAGGTTTATCCGGCCATACCCCTCCCGTTTCAGGCCAAGAACTGCATTTGGCCCAACGGTTATAGACCCGTCAATCATTCGGGTGAGATGAACGCCCAAAAAAGGTAATTCTGGATCGGGAATCGGGTAGACAAGATGAGAAACAATATGATTGTGTTTTTCGGCCAATTTATAATACTCACCCCGAAAAGGAATGATGGAAAAATCAATGTCAATGTCCATCATGCGCGCCAACCGGTCAGCCATCAGCCCTCCGCAGACGACAAGGTACTCTGTTTCAAACGTGTTACTGCCTGTCTCTATGGTGATAAAATTTTTTGATTCTTCCAGGTTGTAGACCTGATTCCCCAAACGAACCTCTCCCCCGAGCCCTTCAAACTGTTCTGCCATTTTCTCAGCGATTAACGGAAAATCTGTAATTCCGGTGGCAGGAACAAAAAGCGCACCGGTACCCCGAATATTGGGTTCCCTTTGCCTCAGTTCCGCCGAGTTGATCCGTTCGGTTTCAATGTTGTTCTCGCCGCACCGTTTCTCAAGATCCGACATTCGCTCGAATTCATGATCATCTGTTGCAACCAGCATTTTCCCACACCGCTCAAACGGTATCGAAAATTCACGGCAGAATTCGAACGTTGCTGCAGCACCACGCCTGCAGAAATCAGCCTTCAGGCTTCCAGGTTGATAATAGACTCCAGCGTGAATAACGCCTGAATTGTGCCCTGTCTGATGGCTGGCATAGTGGTTTTCTTTCTCTACCAGCAGGATGGACGCTGTCGGTATGTGCTGCTTTAAACGCCATGCCGTGGCGACGCCGATAATCCCCCCGCCGAGCACAACAAGATCGTATCGTTTCATGGTGTGAACCTTTCAAGTAAATTTTGATACACACTAAACATCCTGCTGCTTATTTGCTCAATTATGTGCAAGAGTTAATCCGACGACAAACGCGCGGGGGGGAAACAGAATACAGAGGGGGAAATAGGTTTATAGCGCTATAACAGGATATCTGAAAAAAAAGTTGCCTCGGAAATTTCAAAGATTGATTCTCACTATCCCTCCCTTACCAATCTGCATTGACCTCTAGAATTGAGCACAATAACCCGTAGGTGAAACCCCAGATGAAATAGTCATCAAGTGGGTAAACCGGATAGAACCGTGACGGCAGTGCTTCCTTAGTGGCATGCCGAGACTTATCAGTAAATTTTCCGACATCAAGCCACAGATAGCTGTCAATCTCCGAAATTTCGACAATAACCCGGGGACGTTTTGCCAACGCAAAGAGAAATGGCTGGACCTGGATCGGTGCCTTTACATTTCTTCCCGCCAGCGCTACGGGTAATTGACGGCTCAGCAGAGAAGGGTCGAGGGAAATTCCGGTTTCCTCCCGTGTCTCTCTCAGGCAGGTTTGAAAAATCGAGTCATCCTCAGGGTCACGTTTTCCACCTGGAAAGGCGAAATGACCGGACCAGGGGTCGCTTGGTTCTTTCTTTCTCCTCAGCAATAATATTGAGTCCACAGGGTCAGAACACCTTATTATTGAAACTGCAGCCTCCGGTCGATTCGCACCAGAAACATGGTTAAGCTCTGCAGGAATCGCTCTCATGTCCTATTTTTCAGACTCATTCGATTAGATTTTAATAAAAATAAAGTTCGTCCACTATAAATACTTTTGTCATTCAACACAACGTTAACGCTCTTCTCAGGCATTTTAGGACAAATCGGCGCTGAGTGGCTGAGTAAATGAGCTTTGGTGATCGGCTCATTCATGTTATATTCCCTGACTTCGACATTAATAATTACTATCACCTTGGAGGCCTCATGCTGCCAAACGAATATTCAGATTTCCACCAGGCAATCAAACGAAAGATTCCTCTTAAAAGAATCATTACAGATCCATTAAAGAAAGTGGCAATCGGTGCTGACGCCAGTTTCTATCGGCTCGTACCCCAGGTGATCGTGGATGTTGAAAATGAAAAAGAAGTCCGGATTGTCCTGCAGGAAGCACGTAAACGAAACCTTGCGGTCACCTTCCGTGCAGCTGGAACGAGTCTTTCCGGCCAGTCCATCACCGACAGTATCCTGGTACGCATGGGCAGGGGGTGGGACAGCTGGCGGGTCTATAACAACGCCCAGCTGATCCAGGTCCAACCGGGCCTCATTGGTGGTAATGTTAATAAACAGCTGGCAGTCTTTGACCGAAAAATCGGTCCTGATCCTGCATCTATAGACAGTGCCAAGATCGGCGGTATCCTGGCGAACAATGCCAGCGGCATGTGTTGTGGTGTAGAAGAGAACAGCTATCAGACCCTTGACTCTATTCGGCTGATCCTGGTTGATGGCACAGTGGTTGATACCGGGGACAGCAAAAGTATTGAAAACTTCAAAGCAAGCCATGCCGACCTGCTTGACCAGATATCAGCTCTGCGCAGTCGAATTCTTGCCGACAAACAACTCACCGAACGAATAAAGTATAAATTCAAAATCAAGAACACCACCGGTTACAGTCTTAACGCCCTGCTGGACTATGAAGACCCGATCGATATCATGGCTCACCTGATGGTCGGATCGGAAGGAACGCTCGCATTCATTGCTGACGCTGTATACCGAACAGTTGCAGAGCATCGTCACAAAGCAAGTGCACTCATTTTATTCAATAATATGGAGGATGCATGCCAGGCGATTCCCTTCCTGCGCCAGCAGCCTGTTGCTGCTGCAGAGCTTATGGATCGGGCCAGCCTGGCTTCTGTTGAGGACGAACCGGGTATGCCGGATTTCCTCAAGGATCTTGACAAAACCGTTACCGCCCTGCTCGTAGAGACCAGGGCTGAAAATGCTGAAATGCTTCCAGGGCAGATTAAACAGGTTACTCAATGCCTCTCAGATTTCGATACGGTTATGGATATCACCTTCACTGATGTTCCTGAAGAGTATCAGGCACTCTGGAAAATCAGGAAAGGCCTGTTTCCCGCCGTTGGTGCCGTCAGAGAAATCGGAACCACCGTTATCATTGAAGATGTGGCCTTCCCGACTGAACACCTGGCCAGTGCAGCGCTTGAACTCCAGGCCCTTTTTGAAAAATACCACTACCATGAAGCCATCATCTTCGGACATGCATTTGAAGGAAACCTGCATTTTGTCTTTACCCAGGACTTCTCCATCCAATCTGAGGTGACACGTTATCGTGATTTCATGGAAGATGTGGTTGAGATGGTCGTCACCACTTATGATGGTTCACTAAAAGCGGAGCATGGAACCGGCCGAAACATGGCCCCATTTGTCGAAAAGGAGTGGGGAACCGCCGCCTTTGAACTGATGAAAGATATCAAAGCGATTTTTGATCCCCACTATCTGCTCAACCCCGGTGTAATCATCAACGAAGATGCAGAAGCTCACGTAAAGAACCTGAAACCCCTGCCTGCAACCCATGAAATCGCCGACAAATGTATTGAATGTGGTTTCTGTGAGCCGGTGTGCCCCTCGAGGGACCTGAGTTTTTCGCCGCGCCAGCGTATTGCCGGACGCAGAGAGATCAGTCGCAGACTTGCAGATGAGGGCGACAGCAAAACATTGAAACGTTTCGCTAAACGATACCAATATCCGGGAGTTGACACCTGCGCGGCTGACGGGCTGTGTGCAACCCGCTGCCCGGTCGGAATCGATACCGGTAAAATGGTCAAAGCGCTGCGGGAAGAAGCCCATGGCCCGCTGGCGGATAAAATTGCCACGGCTGTCGGTAAAAACTTCAAGCCTGTGGCAAAAACAATCAGCTTTACCCTTAACAGCGTTGATGTTGTTCACAACTACACTGGTACTCAATTTATGGAACAGGCTTCAGCCCTGGCCCGAAAAGTTTCATTTAATACCATCCCCCTGTGGAATCGTGAAATGCCATCAGGATGTAATAAGATTGAGCCCAAACCGATTGATCTGGCAAACCCCCTGAAAGTGGTCTATTTCCCGAGCTGTGCCAGTCGCTGCATGAGCGGGCCAGCACAGGCAGAAATGGAACGAGATGATCTGCCAACCAAAACGGCCTCTCTGCTAAAAAAATCCGGTTATGAAATAATTTACCCGAACAACCTTGACGGCCTCTGTTGCGGACAGGCGTTCGAAAGTAAAGGATTTATGGCAGAGGCTGACAGGAAATCAAGGGAACTCTCGGAGACCTTGCTCCAGGTATCAGAAAATGGTGCTATCCCGATACTCTGCGACACAAGTCCATGCCTCCAGCGAATGAAGACGACCGTTGATGAGAGACTGGAGCTTTATGAACCGATCGAGTTCGTACTGAACTTCTTGATGGATAAACTCTCCTTTGCCCGGAAAGATATAAAAATAGCCGTACACCCAACCTGCAGTACCAGGAAAATGGGCCTTGAAACAAAACTTCTCGAGTTGGCTAAAGCGTGTGCAACAAAAGTGGTCTGGCCGGAAGAAATCTATTGTTGCGGGTTTGCCGGAGATCGCGGCTTCAGTTACCCTGAACTCAATGAGTCCGCCCTGAATAAATTGGACGAACATGTCTGCGACTGCGACGCCGGGTACTCAACCAGCAAAACCTGTGAAGTCGGCCTCTCCCTGCACGGGGGAATCCCTTATCGGTCGATCCTGTATCTGGTGGACGAAGTAACAACGGCCAAATAGCTGCTCTCCCCTGTCCTGATCATGGAAACCACATGGTGGTCAGGGGATGTGACGTCTAGAGTATCACACAACAGTTGCGACCGCTGTTTTTGGCCTGATAGAGAGCCTGATCGGCACGTTGTATAAACGTGCTGGTCTCCTCACTTGTCTGATAGCAGCTCACCCCGAAACTGCAGGTAATTTCCTGCTCGGTGCAAAAAGCGTTTTTTTCGATAAGACAGCGGAGTTTCTCAGCAAACTTACCGGCATTTTTCAAACCGACGCCCGGCGTCAGGAGCGCAAATTCTTCTCCCCCCCATCGAGCCAGGAAATCGCTTTGCCTGATATTATCCTGAACAAGTGCCGAAATCTCCTGTAAAACCTTGTCACCGATCAGATGACCATGCTCATCATTAATCGCCTTGAAGTGATCAATATCAAACATCAGAACCGATAACGGTGTTCTGTGACGAGTAGAGCGAGCAGCCTCCTTGGCGAGCTGCATGTTGAAAAATCTCCTGTTGAATATCTTGGTCAGTACGTCAGTCTGGCTCTGTTTCTCAAGGGCTTTATTCAGCTCTTCGAGTTTATCAAGATGTTCCTGCTGTGTGTTCCTGTAGCGATTAAATATCTCCTGCAACCCTCTGGAAAAATAGTAGGCAACGATCAATGCAATGACTACTGCACCGACAAAGAGAATACAGAGAATAATGATATCATTTTTGACCTTTCCGCTCAGTTCACCTTTTTTTGCGGCAATAATTTCGTCAAGACGATCAAGGTAGATACCCCGCGCCAGGACCCAGTTCCAAACCGGGTAGTGTTTGAAATAGGAGAGCTTGCGCCCTTCCGCCGAGTCATTCGGCTTTTTATACCAATAGACAACATTTGCCTCACCTGTCTCACGTATCCCCTTTAGAAATTCTTTTCGAAACAGTTTGCCTTTGGCATCTTTATAGTCATCGGATAATCGTTTTCCGACCAGATCCGGACGATTGCTGTTGACCAGCATCGTTGCAAAGTCTTTTCCACCATTAATATCGTGCAGCTCATATATAAAATAATAATCGACAAGATCTTTCTTCAGGCTTGCTGCCAAATCATTGGTAATAGTGGTCTTGGCAAGATGTTCAAGATTATCCAGGTACTCTCCGGTGCCGATCACCCAGCCTAAGGGCTCAAAAAAACCAACATAGGAAACTTTCTGGTAAAGATTTCCTGAATTGTCACCCGGCTTTGTCCAGTCATAACGATGAAACCCACCACCTTCTTCCTGGCTGATCCGGATGATCTCCCTCACCGCATCAGGGTCACCACCGGCGCCATTAGTCAGAAAATTTGTCCCCTCGACCTGTGAATCAGTTGGATACAATATGGCTTTGCCTTCCAGGGAAAGAATAAAGAAATATCCCTGTTGCTCATTAAAACGGATAGGCCGAATGGCTTCACGGATGACGTTTGCAACATTCTCAGATGACAAGCCTTCATGCATGGTCTCATAGATATTGTCTGCAATGACCAGCGCCTCAGCCACTCTCTGCTTCAAACGCTGCTGTAATATTTTCTCCATATCAAGGCGGCGGTGGTCTATCCGGCCGACAAGATCAGCAACATCGTTTTCAAGCTCTTCTTCCTGCTGGGCAATGAAATCCTGTTCAATCTTGACCAGGTCTTTCTTCAGTGTATTGAATTTTTTTGCAATAAACAGCGCTCCCGTCGAGAAGGTCATTACCCCGACGATTATGATCGCATACAGAAAGCTGACCTTGGCTATATTTTTTTCGCTGACAATACGCATATCCCCTGTGAGGACCCCCATATGATTTGTGCGCCGTTACCATTAGACTAACAGATAGGAGCAAAAAGTAAAAGAAGATCAACCAGATCAATGGTTAAGTTTCACATCAGACCACATTTTAATCGATTATTTACTGTTTAAAGAACTCTCAGAATACCTCCTGACCGTATCCAGGATTTCATTGCCGTACTTTGCACATTTGCTTTTTCCGACCCCGTGTATCTCCATGAGGGTATCAAGTGATTCCGGCCGATGAGCTGCCAGTTCAACAAGGGTTCTGTCATGAAATATGACAAATGGCGGGACACCTGCACGGTCTGCGATATCCTTTCTCATTGTTCTCAGCAACTCAAACAGACCCAGATCATAATCAGGTTCATCTCTCCCTATTGTTTTCCGTTTCACCTCCGGCGTCTTCCTGACCCGAGGCCGGGCCATCTCAAATTGTATTTCCCCTCTCAACAGCGGTGGAGCGGCGTCTGTGAGTTTGAGCACAGAATAATTCCCAACATCCTGACTCAGGTAACCCTGATGCACAAGGTGTCTCAAGATTCCTCCCCAATACTCCTGACTCTCAGATTCACCAATCCCATAGGTAGAGAGTTTATCATGCCCCAATGAAAGAATGCGCTCCTTTCGTGATCCTCGCAACACATCAATAACGTGACCCGCTCCAAAACGCTGCCCGACCCGATAAACGCAGGAAAGCGCCTTTCGGCTGTCCTCGGTGACATCAATCATCTCTGGAGGGTTCAGGCAGATGTCGCAATTGCCGCAATCTTCCTCCAATTTTTCACCAAAATACCCGAGCAATACCCGGCGCCGACAACCGAGTGATTCGGCAAAACCGACCATTGCATTGAGCTTGTGAAGCTCAATACGTTTATGCTCCGGATTTCTGGTTTTTTCTATAAGCCCCCGGGCAACCTGAATATCGCCATATCCAAAAAGCAGCAGCGCCTCCGAGGGCAATCCGTCTCTTCCTGCACGGCCGGTTTCCTGGTAATAGCTCTCGATATTCTTCGGGATGTCATAATGGACAACATATCGAATGTTGGACTTATCAATACCCATGCCAAATGCGACTGTGGCTACGATAATCTGCACTTCATCCCGTAAAAAATCATCCTGTACCTTTTTACGATTCCCAGATGACAGTCCCGCATGGTATGGAGCTGCAGAAATCCCTGCTTCGACAAGCTGCTCACTTACCTTCTCCACCCGTTTCCGGCTCAGACAGTATACAATTCCCGACTCACTGCCCTTTTCAGATAAAAAGAGTTTAAGCTGCTTCATCGGCTTCTGTTTGTCCAAAACCGTGTACCTTATATTTGGTCGGTCAAACCCGGTAACGTAGTGTTTTGCACTGTTAAGCTGAAGCCGGTCAAGAATGTCTTTACGGGTATGCGGCTCAGCAGTTGCCGTAAGAGCAATGACCGGAATACCACCGAAATATCTACGTAATTCTCCAAGTTTTCGATATTCAGGTCTAAAATCATGTCCCCATTGTGAGATACAGTGAGCCTCATCGATTGCAAAGAGAGAAATTGGAATATCACGTAAGCGGATTATAAACTCATCACTCATCAGCCGTTCAGGAGCTATATAGAGCAGGTCGAGTTCACCGCTGTGCAGCATTGCGAGCACACGCTTTGCCTCAGATCCTTTCAGGGAAGAATTGTAAAAAGCTGCGCGAACACCGCAGGCAACAAGTGCATCTACCTGGTCTTTCATCAGGGAAATCAGTGGTGAGATGACAATAGCCACACCAGAACGGTGCAGTGCAGGAATCTGATAACAAAGAGATTTTCCGCCACCGGTGGGCATCAGGACAAATGAATCATTTCCATCTATCAGGTTTTCAATTATCTGCTGCTGATATTCCCTGAAAGTATCATAGCCAAATATCTCTTTCAGGGTATTAGAAAGGGTGCCAGTCACGTATATCACTCGCCTGTTAAAAATAACTGTTATTAAAGTATCCAATCAAGTGCACAAGAGAGCATACATCCCGGCACTATTCAAGTCACATGTGTCAGCTCAATCCTGTATCACCAGGATGCAAAACCTTTCTGTTTAAACCATCTCTTCTGTGTACGTATTGCAGTATTTTCAAAACCGTTAACTAAAGATGAAGAACATTCAAATAATGAGATCTTACATGTGGTGAGCGATATGCAACGTTATTTCATACTTGTTGATGCAGATGAGTTACTGTATATCGAATATGGTAAAATAATATGCCACCGCCAATGTTTCAAGGAACATAATTTCTCTATGATGAACTCGACTATAACGATTATTTCACGATTATTGCCAAACGTCCTCTCCATGAACAGCGGGTTGGCTATTTTATTGCTATTTTTCTTGATTTCCGGCTGTGCCACCCCGCCACCATTGACCCTCATGCCGACCCCTGTCATTTATTATAATTCACAGGTTGATCCGTTCAAACATCTCAAGCCAGCGCAGAAAAAGATAACAGAGCAGGTTTATTATGCCACCAACAGGGCGTCATTCCACCGTGATGGCATATTAGCATATGGAAATACTCTTGAATCCAAGATCCACCTGGGAAAAGCGACCGTTCGTATGGGGGCCCCGGATACCCACTGGGAAGATCTTAGTAAAGCTTCACTTTCACAAAATCAGTCTGAACCGATCCCAGTAATACTTGAGCAAATAAGAGAACAGGCTGTTCTACCGGAAGACGATCTTAACGCACACTACAAGCTGACACCTGAGCAAACTGCCTTCTTTGAATCAATTAATGCAGATCTTGCGGAAGCCAATGATAAAGAAGTAATGGTCTACGTTCACGGCACCAAAGTTGATTTTGCAAATTCAACCATACTGACAGCAGAGATTGACCATTTTACCGGAAGAGATTTTGTGAGCGTCGCTTTCGCATGGCCATCTCACCAGAATATCTTTCACTATCTGATAGGTACTGATGTCAGGCGAGCCCAGGAATCCAGTTCTGCCTTGAAAAGCCTGTTGGTACTGCTGTCAGAACACACCAGTGCAGAACAGATCAATCTGCTTTCCTATAGTGCAGGGGCAAGGGTTACATCCAAAGCGTTATTCGAATTACGTCAGCTCTATGGTCTGCTGGAGCAAGCTGAACTTAAGGAGAAATTAAGAATTGGTTCTGTTGTTTTCGCCGCAGCCGATGTTGAGCTCGATGTTTTTTTACAAAGAATAGTACCAATCAGTGAAATTGCACAGCAGGTTGTAATCACCGTCAGTGATAATGATAATGCCCTACTCGCTGCCCATAAATTTATGGGTGGAAGGGAGAGAGTAGGATCAGCGGAAGCAGAAGACGCAGAAGAGACGTATATAGTTGACAAAGACCTGTCAAATGTTGAAATTATTGATGTCTCAATAGGCCAGAATATTCGCGGTTTTGATATAGTTGGGCACCACTATTGGTACAGGCACCCCTGGATGAGCAGCGACATCATTTTTTTGATGAGAACAGATCTTCCACCGTCTCGCAGAGGGCTTTCTGCCGCTGAGCAGGAAAGTATATGGTACTTATCACCCGATTACCCGGAAAAAATCAGACTGTCGGCAGAAATTGAACTTGAAGGTCACTGGTAATCTGCAATTTGCCATAGCGCCACACCTGTAATTCATTATTTTCATGAGCTCTTACTAACATCCAACAATAAAATTGCTAGGATTCCTGGCCCCTCGCACATAATCCCACCCTCGTCTCTTATCTTATGACAAGCCTGGCTGCTAAATAATCAGGATTGCTTTGTTTGACAGTGTCAAAAAGATGTGCCGAATATCCGGCCAATTACAACCGTGCGCAGAGTTGTTGACTCAGAAATGTGGTCACATTTGGCCATTTGCGCAAATGTGACCACATTTTTTGAGATAGTTATTGCTGTTCGGCACGCCTTCTTACTCTAAAACTACTCAAAATATCAGAAACATATCATACGTTACAGAGATATGATGTCTTCTGGTGTAAAGATTGCTTAATAAGGAGTGATTGCCCAGAGCTACTGCTGGCATGTTCAATTCAAATCTTCCCGGGCTTATCATTGGAGGTTTTCACTTGACCAAGTGCTTTTGAATTGAAGACAAAAAACCATTGACCGAAAAAAGGCTCAAGTGGGTGAGCCATTATACCACATTGTTGGGCGATTGAAGTCGCAGACTGTCAATAGAAAAAACATTTGATTAGCAACGCTCAGAAATACCATAAAGGTTTGTTGATATCTGCTTTCCTTGAATAGGGACTCCCACAATTTGCTTATTTTATTTCATATAATCAAGAGGGTGTAAGTAATCGAAATACTCTTGAAAATTCAATCTATCATAGGAGGTTTATTATGATAAAACGTCTTGGTATTGTGCTTTTGGCAAGCTGCATGATTTCAGTTTTTTGCGGCTTGGGGGCTACAGCTTTTGCAGAGGAAAAAGTTTTAACTATTTCCTTGAGTCCCGGTAATGCTGGTCAGGATAGTTTCAATCCTTTTACGACCAATAGGACAAGTAATATCTATTACCTTGTTTATGACAGGCTGGTTGAGATGGGTGCCGATGGTATTGTCTATCCACATTTATTAGAATCCTGGAATATTTCTGAAGATGGTTTGGCAATCACCTTCACCTTGAGAGAAGGCATTACATTTCATGATGGATCGGAATTAAATGCAGAAGTACTCAAATGGTTTTTGGAGAATTTGGCGAAAGGCAAATCCAAATATATGGTAGATGCGGTAACATCCATTGATATCAAAGATGATTTGACGGTTCTTTTGAACTTAAGCAGGCCCGATCCCAACATCTTGTACAACTTCACCTCTTCATTTACCGGTGTCCCCAGTAAGGTGGCGGTTGAAAAATATGGTGAAGATTTCGGCCGCAAATTTGTTGTGGGAACTGGTCCATTCGAGTTTGTTTCCTGGAAAACTGGTGATGAAGTTGTATTGAAGAAAAACGCTGATTACCAGTGGGGTTCACCCCTGTCAGACAACCAGGGACCGGCAAAGATTGACAAGATTGTATTCAAAGAGATTGTGGAAGCCTCAACTCGTTTTCTTGAGCTTCAAACCGGCGGAGTGGATATTTTGGAAGGTGCACCGACTCTTTTCCTGGAGAAACTGGCTAAGGACAAAAAAGTTACAATTTTGACCATGCCAAGCAGTGGTAACTTTCATATGGTTATGAACACCAAAAGTGAACTTTTAAGTGATGTTAACATGCGAAAAGCCATAGCCTTGGCCGTAAATCAGGAAGACATCTTGAAAGGAGTCTTTCAAGGAGCAGGAACACCTGCTTACACCTATTTAATTGATCGGCTGCCTGCCAGAAATGTCGATCAAAAATATGAGATTCATTTTGACTTGGATGCGGCGAAGGCAATTCTCGAGAAAGAGGGCTGGAAGGCCGGTAGTGATGGCATATTAGTAAAAGAAGATAAGCGGCTGTCACTGTTGCTGTGGAGCAAAAGTGATTCGGATGAACGGAAAATCGCCGAGATGATTCAGGCCGAGCTTCTTAATCTGGGAGTTGAGGTTACAATTGAACAATTTGATCCAAGTTCAATTAGGGCGGAATTTAAAAAAGGCAACCATGATCTAGTTGTTCGTTCTTATGAATGGGATAACGCAGATATCCTCGAATGGTTTTTTAACTCTACTCGACCTGGATATCCTACTGTCTCCATGTGGCATGATAATGAATCCGATTATCTCATGCAAAAAGCAATGACTCGATCAAAAAATTCTGAAGAAAGAATTGCAAACTTTAAAGAGTATCATGAATATCTGTTATCTCAATATCTCTGGGCACCTATTATTAATTCCGTTAATAATCATGCAATAAGCAAAAGAGTTACCATGCCATCGGCACCAAGATTCAAGTATTTAATCGGGCCACCAGTTATGGATATGACGGTCAATTAAGCAAAAAAATTGAGGAGATAACCATGGGGTTATCTCCTTCCTGTTTGTTCCATAACAATCATCTCATTGTTTTTTGTAAATACTCTATTTGTAATCGAATTTTGAGGATGAGATATGTGGATTTATGTTCTTCGCCGTACATTATTGTTGATTCCGTTGTTTTTTATCATTTCCGTGGTCGTTTTCTCGCTCATACACCTGGTGCCGGGAGATCCGATAGACTCATTGTTGGGTCCCGGATCAACAAGCGCTGACAAGGTTGAATTGATTAAAGCACACGGATTGGACAAACCTCTCCCCATTCAATATTTTGTCTGGCTGAAAAAGTTTGTCACAGGTGATATGGGCCAGTCAATCATAGAGAAACAGCCGGTTGCCGACATGATTGTCTACAACATGCCATTTACCATGCGTTTGGGACTGGCATCGCTGTTCATCTCCTTTTTTCTTGGGATATTTTTAGGGATCATTTCAGCTGCTGCAAAGAATACCTATATAGATCATATCTCCATGATCATAGCATTACTGGGCGTAACCGTCCCGGCTTTCTGGCTTGGTTTAATCCTGATGTTGATTTTTTCAGTGATGCTGGGTTGGTTTCCGGTATCCGGGTCAGGGAGTTTTCAAACCTTAGTTTTACCGGCCGTAACCGTTGGTTTAGGAGGCGCCGGTCTCATCGCCCGAATCACCAGGGTAAGCATGCTTGAGATGTTCAACAAAGAATTTGTCCTGTTGTTGTACGCAAAGGGGCTGAGCAAACCGGCTATTATAATAAAACATGTTTTTCGAAATGCACTTATGCCAGTCATTACCATATTCGGTTTAAGGCTTGGTTGGATACTCGGTGGTGCCGTCACCATCGAAATTGTCTTTAGTCGCCCAGGAATTGGTAAAATGCTGCTTTCCGCCCTCTATAGACGCGACTATCCGGTGGTGCAGGCCTCACTGATTTTCCTGACAATGGCCGTTATTATCGGGGCCTTCATCGCAGATATTCTGTATTCATATGCTGACCCCAGGGTCAGGGATGTCTATAAATAATCAGAGATGATCTTTGTTATGGTTGAAAACAACGTAAATGTATATAAGCACAAGCCCCCCTGGGTTGTGATTTTAAAAAGATTCCTGGCCAACAAAATGGGTGTTGTCGGTACCGTTTTGATTGTATGCTTGGTTATTGTTGCACTCTTCGCGCCACTTCTCGAACCCTATTCATACAAAGAACAGAACATTGAAATTTCAAACGAGCCGCCTTCTCTCAGTCATATAATGGGAACTGATGATTTTGGCCGCGATTTACTCAGCAGGACCATTAGAGGGGCGCGAATATCCTTTGTCGTGGGAGTGCTGTCGGTGTTGATCTCTGTGGTCATTGGAGTCGTTATTGGATCGATAGCCGGATTTTACGGAGGGATGATCGATCTGGTTCTGACCACTATTGCTGATTTGACCTGGTCGATGCCGGCCATCCTCATCGCCCTTTTGCTGGTTGCAATTATAGGTGCTGGATTGGAAAGTGTTGTTATTGCTATTGGATTATCATACTGGGCTCAATACGCACGTCTGGTGCGAGGACAAATTCTCTCGCTAAAAAGCGCAGTATTCATCGAAGCGACAAAGTCACTTGGTGCGAGTGATTTTGTCATTCTTTTTAAGCATCTGCTTCCAAACAGTTTGTCTCCCGTTATTGTAGCTGCAACTATCGGTATTGGTAATGCTATTGTTTTGGAGGCGACCCTGGGATTTCTCGGCATGGGCGCTCAGCCTCCCACGCCAAGTTGGGGCGCTATGATGAGTAACGGCACGGCCTATCTCTTTATTTCGCCCTGGATGATTATCTTTCCGGGCCTGGCCATGATGATCACCGTTTTGGGCTTTAATCTCTTTGGAGATGCCCTGATCGACATTATGGATGTCAAAAATAAGGAGTCCATTTAATGCCTATCCTCGAGGTTAATGATCTTCATGTTGAATTTATTGTTGATAAGAAAAAAATACGCCCCCTCGAAAGAGTATCCTTAGAAATGAATTCGGGAGAAGTTCTGGGGATGGTTGGTGAAACCGGCTCTGGGAAATCACTCACCGCTCATGCCATAATGGGATTGACTTCACTTGTCGGGGGAGAAATCGGTGGCAGCGTAACCTTTGAGGGGAAGGATCTTTTGGTGCTCTCCGAAAAGGAAATGCAGTCAATTCGAGGCTCTCAGATTGCTTTTATCCCACAGAATCCTATGACATCCCTGGATCCTGTCTACCGAGTCGGTGACCAGATTGTCGAAGGTTTATGTAAACAGGTGAAAATTGGTAAGCAACAAGCCAAACAACAGGTAATTGATCTGATGGGGAAGTTGCGGATTCCCAAAGCAAAACAGGTTTTTCAACAATATCCACATCAACTCTCCGGCGGTCTAAAACAACGAATAGTAATCGCTATGGGCTTATGTGCTCATCCCAAAATACTCATAGCTGATGAACCGACAACAGCCCTGGACGTGACGGTGCAAGCCCAAATTATGCTTCTTTTTAAGGAGATGACCATGGCCAGAAACATTAGTCTGTTCCTTATCACTCATGACCTCGGTGTCATAGCCCAGGTATGCGATAAAGTTGCAGTCATGTATGCTGGCAATATGGTTGAATTTGGCAGAATTGGTGAGGTTTTTAGTTCACCTCGTCACCCGTATACCAAAGCGCTCTTGCAGTGTATTCCACGGATCGGCATGGAAAAAGGCTCTCTGGCAGCCATATCCGGCAATGTTCCGAGTGTTGACACGTATCCCAGCGGTTGCCGTTATCATCCTCGCTGTAGCCGTGCTGATTCGCTGTGCAAAAAAACTATACCAACCTTGCTGAAAATTGAAGGTGATTCCAGGGTAGCTTGCCATCATTACCTTGATAATAAGGACTGAAGATGGGAAAACTCATAGAAGTTAAAGATCTGGCAGTCTCCTTCGATGTTAAAGGCGGGCTTCTTCTGCGAAACATCGGTACGGTAACTGCAGTCAATAGCGTTTCATTTTCAATAAATACCGGCGAAATTTTAGGTGTTGTGGGTGAGTCCGGTTGTGGGAAGTCAACATTGGCCAGATTGATCCTGCGACTGATAGAACCGAATAGGGGCAGTGTCGAATTCAATGGTACCGATATCCTCAAAATGTCGAAAAAACAGCTACGACTGCAGCGGCGTCACATGCAGATGGTTTTTCAGGATCCCTATTCTGCAATGGATCCCCGCTATACAATTTTCAGAAGTTTATCCGAACCCTACCAGATTCAAGGTGTCAAGTTGGATGGTGAGGACAGGCACCAAAAAATAGTTGATCTTCTTGAACTGGTCGGATTGAGCTCGGAACATGGCTATGCCTATCCCCATGAACTTTCAGGCGGTCAGAAACAGCGAGCGGATATTGCGCGTGCTCTGTCTTTAAATCCTGAGTTCATCATACTCGATGAGCCGACAGCAGCATTGGATGTCTCGGTTCAGGCACAGATAATTAAACTCCTGGAAGGGTTGCGAGAGAGGCTCAAACTAACGTTTCTATTTATATCCCACGACTTGTCTCTGGTCAGCTATTTTTGCGATCGGGTTATTGTTATGTATCTGGGCAGTATTGTAGAGATTGTTGATGCCGATTTAATAGGAGAAACTGCCTGTCATCCTTACACGAGAGCACTCATTGCCAGTATTTTTGAAACAGTCCCGGAGCAAAAAAACACTCAAGCCAGTCTGGAAGGTGAAGTCCCGAGCCCCTTTAATTTACCGCCTGGATGCGTTTTTTCCTCGCGTTGCAAATTCGTGCAGCCTCTATGCCACGAGCAAACTCCTGTTTTGGGAGAAACCCCGGACGGTGGTCAGGTTGCCTGCCATTTCCCACTACACGAAATCAGTTGAGATTACAACTGTTCTGGTCAGCCAGCTGGTGGACTGTCTTCTCTGCATTTTTAAATGTGAAATGGTGATTATAAGTGCTTGATACTATAATAAAAAACGGAACAATAATTGATGGTTCCGGCTCACCAGCGTTTATCTCGGATATAGGTGTGCAAGACGGCTGGATTGAAGTGATCCAGCCCTCACTTTCGAGTAGTTGCAAAAAAAACCTCGATGTTACCGGCAAAGTTGTATGTCCTGGATTTATTGATATCCATTCCCACACCGATACAACGATTTTGCTCAACCCGAAAGCTGAAAGCAAAATCAGGCAGGGCATTACCACTGAAATAGTTGGTAATTGCGGCATGAGCGCGGCTCCTTTATCGGTTTCGTTTCTGCCGGAAATTCGAGACCATTTAACCATCAATGCCGATTTTAGTAACCCTGATGATATTGGAAAATCGTGGTACTCTTTTGAGGAGTATATCAAATATCTCAATGAGCTCCCATTAGGAGTAAACCTCATGCCCCTCGTTGGTTACGGCACATTGCGTTCTGCAGTGATGGGTCTTAATAGCGGGCCAACAACCCCTTATGAAATGAGGGAGATGGAAGATCTGCTCGAAAAAAGTTTACTCGAAGGTGCAGCCGGAATGTCAACGGGCCTTGAGTATATCCCTGATGCCCATGCTCGAACCGCTGAATTGATCAGGCTTGGTCGTGTGCTGGAACGTAATGGCAAGCTCTACACATCCCATATCCGTGGGGAATCCCAGGCCCTTTTTACCTCTATTGACGAAGCGATACACACGGCGGAGATGACAGGGTGCCAGCTTGAGATTGCCCATTTGAAACTGGGAGGAATGTTTAATTGGGGTGAAACCGAAAAACTCTTTTCTCATCTGGAAGATGCCATCAGGCGAGGAGTGCGTCTATCCTGGGATCAATATCCCTATGTGGCCTGGGGGACCGGTCTTGCTGATTATATTCCACATTGGGTGCGACAAGACGGTTATCAAAAATTGATAGAGTACCTCAGCAATAAAGCCACCCGTAAAAAGATTCGCAAGGAGATAGAGTCTGACATTCAACGAGGCAATCATGCATATAACACTGCTCCCTGGGAAAATGTACAGATCGCCAAGGTTCAATCAGATGTTTTCAAGTTTGCCGAAGGAAAAAGAGTCTCGACAATAGCAAAACAACTTGATGTCGATGCGTTTGATCTGGTTTTCGACCTGTTGATCGCCGAAAAAGGGGCTGTCAGTACTTTGGTATTTTGTATGGCTGAAGATGATGTCAAAACCATCATGAAACATCCGCGAACCATTATTGCCAGCGATGGCAGAGCGGTAGCCAACTATGGTGAATTGCATAAAGGCAGTCCCCATCCACGATACTACGGTGCCTTCCCTCGTGTCCTCGGCAAATATGTTCGAGAGGAAAAGTTACTCTCGCTTGAAACAGCAATTAAGAAAATGACCTCAATGCCAGCTGAAATAATGGGACTAAAAACCAGGGGAACACTCGCAAAAAAGATGGTTGCAGATATCACGGTATTTGATCCAGAGACCGTTTCTGATACGGCTACTTTTGAAAACCCACATCAGTACGCCAAGGGAATTGAATATGTCATGATTGCCGGAGAGGTAATTATCGATAATGGAGAACACTCGAATAAAATGGAAGGCCATATTCTCAAATGAAAAAGAATCCATGTCTCCAGATTGATTTGGAAAAACTCAGACATAATGCAGCCACTATCCATAAACTCTGTGCCGCTAGAGGTATTGAAGTGATAGGTATTACGAAAGGATTTACTGCTATCCCGGAAATTGCCCAGGTCATGATAGTATCGGGCATTAGCAAACTTGGCGATTCTAGATTGGACAATATTCAATCCTTAAAAGCGGCTGGCATTAAAGCTGAAATGGTACTCATCAGAACACCAATGCTTCACGAGGTGGACAGGGTTGTCAAGTTGACCTGCTGCAGTTTAAATTCAGAAATAGCGGTAATACAGGCACTCTCTCGGGTTGCCGTCCAACACGGTAAAATTCATGATATTATTTTGATGGTCGATTTTGGTGATTTGCGTGAAGGTGTTTTACCTGAGGAAGCGCGAGATACCGTTCAACAGATTCTGCCGCTGCAGGGAATTAGACTAAGAGGTTTGGGTGTAAACTTTAATTGTATCAGCGGAATCCAGCCAACACCTGACAACCTGCTCGGGTTAATTGCCTTGTCTCAAAAGATCGAAAGAGAATTGGGGATAACGTTTGAAACCTTGTCTGGGGGAGCGACCAGTTCCCTGGAACTGGTCGAAAAAGGTACAATCCCTATTGAAATTAATCAGTTACGAATAGGTGAGGGTATTCTTTTAGGACATTCAGACATATTTACCGACCTGGAGGATACCTTTCAGGATTCGTTTATACTTGTTGCGGAAATCATTGAATTAAAAGAAAAAGAATATACCCAGAGTGGCACAGTTGGTCTTGACTCTTTTGGAAAAATTCCAACCCAGAAGGTCGGTGGTATTCGGAAACGGGCAATTCTCGCTATAGGCAAACAGGATGTTTATCCTGATAATGTAAAACCGCTTGATGACAAAATCACAATACTTGCCGCGAGCAGTGATCATCTCATAGTCGATGTAACGGATTCTTCAGTTGAGTACCACGTTGGCGAGGAAATACGATTCAAACTCTCTTATCCAGGAATTCTTTCCACAACCACTTCCAAATTTGTAACCATCCAGTTTTCAAGAGACATTGAAAATCCTGGAGTTTCATAATCATAGAAAGTACCTAACAGGTTGACATCTAAACAGAATAGCCAATCGGTTAGCTAATAATTCAATAAAAGAAGAAAAGGACATGGCAACAAAAACAATCGGGATACGAAGGGAAGATAAAAATAGTTGGGAAAAAAGAGTCCCCCTTGTCCCTGCCGACATAGCCGAATTGCTAGAAAAAAATGGAATTGAGGTCATCATTCAGCCTTCAAAAATACGAGTTTTTAGCGATGAACAATATCAAGAAGCTGGAGCTGAAATCAACGAAAGTCTTAAATCGGCTGAGATCATTTTTGCGGTTAAAGAGATCCCTTCACAGCTAATAGAATCTGAGAAAACGTATTTGTTTTTTTCACACACAATCAAAGGTCAGCCCCATAACATGGATATGTTAAAGAGGTTGATGCAACTTAAATGCAATCTTATCGACTACGAGCTCATTGTCGATAAGATGAAAAACAGGTTGGTAGCATTTGGCAGATATGCAGGAATTGCAGGATTAATTGAAACCCTCTATGCCTACAGCCGAAAAATGAAATTGAAAGGGTATGTGACACCATTTGAAGAGATAAAACAGGCGTACCAATACGAGTCTTTGCGTGAAGCAAAGGCGCACATCAAACTGATCGGTAAAAAAATTGTGCAGCATGGTTTTCCAAAGGAGCTGTCTCCCTTAACCGTCGGATTTCTAGGATATGGTAATGTATCTAAAGGAGCCCAGGAAATATTTGAGCTTCTCCCTGTTCAGACAATAAAACCAAACCGCCTCAAGCAGTTTATTGCCGAGAACGGTTCAAACCATCATTCTCTCTTTAAGATTATTTTCAAAGAAGAGGATCTGGTTCGGCCGCTAAAAGGAACGTTTAACCTCAGAGATTACTACAATCACCCTGAAAAATTTGAATCAGTTTTTTTTAAGTACCTCACCAGCCTCAAAATAATTATTAACGGACTATATTGGACTGAAAAATATCCAAGATTCGTGACGAGGAAAAACCTGCAGGAAAATGAACCTGCACTGCGAAACTCAGGTTTACAATTAATTGGTGATATCAGCTGTGATATCAGTGGCTCTATTGAAATAACAAAAAAAGCAACGATGCCCGACAATGCTTGTTACACGTATCATATTAAAAAGGATACTTTTTCAGATGGAATAGAGAGCAGCGGTATCACCATAATGGCGATAGATAATCTGCCCTGCGAATTTTCACACGATGCATCGTGCTCCTTTTCAAAAATATTAAAACACTTTGTGAGCGACATAAGTAGAGCAGATTTTGAACAGGATTTTGATGACATAAAGCTACCGGAAGAAATAAAAGGGGCGATGATTTTGCATAAAGGGTGTTTGACAAAGAATTATGAATATTTATCCCAAGTTGTATAAATCGTCATAAAATTTGATTCCTTCCCCCAATTGACCGAGAATGCGGATTGTCCCTATTACCAAAACCAGGCATAACGGTCATATTTGACCAAATTGGTCAAATATGACCGTTATACCTGCGCAATTTTGTTAGTCTCCTCTCCCTCTTCTCGACAAATAACATTTAAAAACAGAGCAATAGCGAAAAACTTCAGAAAGCATGAGGATGGCGCAGAAATTGCTTCAGAAAGGATAACTCAGTGTATTTCAGGTGGAATCATTTTTGAAACACCGAGAAGGCACTACTCACCCAGGATAGTCTATATTGGCTTTCAACAGGGGAAAACAACATTTTTTAAGGATGGAGGAGAAAAAACCAAAAGCGATAGAGGTTGCAGTGGAGCAAAAGTGAGAAATTTCAGCTGCTAATCTCATTAATGAAATCCATTCTTTGCCCAGACGGTATAAATCGTTTCAAGGAATGATGCTCGGGTTCTGCATCTCCAATTTCAGCTGAGAGTCACACCTGGACAAGCAATTAATGGTCACATGTAACCATTAATTGCTCGCATATAATTGAAAGCAGTTTTACCAATCTGACCAAACCAGTTCAATCAGATGAAAAAATCTCTCAGAGCCAAGGACACGGTCTGAAAAAGCTCAGACGACAACAGATCAAAATACCTTTATGGAATTCAAAGATTATTATAAAATTCTTGGTATTACAAATGAGGCCGGGAAAGATGACATACACCGAGCGTATAGAAAGCTAGCCCGCAAATACCACCCTGATGTCAGTAAAGAGCGTGATGCCGATGCAAAATTCAAAGAAATAAACGAGGCAAAAGAGGTATTAAATGACCCTGAGAAGCGAAAGCTTTATGACAGGTATGGCATGGATTGGGAGAAAGCAGGCCAGCAGCCACCACCGGGATGGAACAAGGGAGCGGGTAATTACGAAAAAAACCATTACCAATCGTATTCCCATTTCAACAACACCGGTGATTCTCAAGGAGCAGACGATTTTAGTGATTTTTTCAATACTCTGTTTGGCAACAGGGCTAAACGTGAATCTTCAAGGGGAAATTATGAGAATTTCTTCAGTGCTGCGGGAAGTTCCCGTGAGGCTGAAATAGAGGTCGAACTAAATGAGGCTTTTTCCGGCGCAACACGGACTATTACATTCCGGGTTTTCGAGGCAGGTATTGACGGAGAAGCCATATCCAAAGAAAAGACTCTCCAGGTCAAAATACCCAAGGGTGTGACCAACGGTTCCATTATTCGACTGGCTGGTCAGGGAGAAAAGGGCTTCGGAGGCGGGAAGGATGGCGATTTATTGCTCAGGATATCTCTTTCGCCCGATTCCAGGTTTCATGTTATCGGTCACAACCTGCACACGTCTGTTTCAGTGTCTCCATGGGAGGCTGCTCTTGGTGCAAAAATACCGGTAAAAACTGTCGATGGTACAGTAAGTCTCTCCATAACGGCTGGCACTCAAACCGGAAAACGGTTCCGTCTGCGAGGACTTGGAATACCAAAAAAAGGAGTAGCTGCCGGAGATATAATCGTAGAAATTAACATCCGCGTACCACACTCGCTGACAGATAAGGAAAAACAGCTGTTTGAAGAATTATCGACTCTTTCCGACTTCGACCCGAGAGAGGAGAAGATGCAGAGGGCAAAACACTATGAAAAGGTATGACCTGGTCATCTACGGGCAGCACCTCGATACCAAGCTGATAACGCTCGACGAGCTTGGCAGGCTTGTCGGAAGGCATCCGGAAATATTGCGACGATATATCGCCTACGGGTTGATTGATCCGAAGGTAGAACGCCCTGAGCCGCTCTTTGATGATACTATTGTTGCAAGGGTACAAAAAATCGAAAGACTGAAAAGCGATCTCGGGCTCAATCTAATGGGATGCGGTCTGGTATTGGATCTGCTCGAACATATCGCTGATTTAGAAGCGCAGATACATTGTATTCGCAAAGAGGGTAACTAGACAGCGGATTAGACAGAGCCGCCATCCTGCCCAGCGATTTGATTCTAGATAACAGCTTGGAAATAGGGTATAATAAAGATCAGACCTCATTCCTTCTGATTTTTTTAATCACTTACCCCTGGATATCGATCATTTCAGATTTGTATTGATTTCCAAAAGGTGCAACTTAAACGCACCACGGCTCAAAACCCTGGTGAAAAAATATATGGAAAATGCCTTTCTAGAGATATTCGATGACATCTTGGGGTCGGTACGCGAACCCCTTGTGGTGCTCGATGTCGATTTCAGGGTGGTTAAGGCAAACCAGGCTTTTTTTAATATCTTTGATGTCAACCCTGATGAAACAGAGGGGAGCATCATCTATGAACTTGGTAATCGTCAATGGGATATTCCCAGACTCAGAGAACTGCTGGAGTTAATCCTACCCCAGAATACTGTTTTTAATGATTTTGAAGTTGAACATACCTTTGATAGCATCGGCCCGAAAACACTGCATCTGAACGCCAGGCGCATTTATAACAAAGAAAATGAAGCCAGTCTGATTCTTTTATCAATTCAGGATGTTACTGAACGGGAATACTACAAGAGACACCTCGAGGATGTTGTTGATAAAAGGACTGCGGAACTGAGATCTTCGCAGGAAAAATCAGAAAAAAATAAACAAGCCGCCGAGACCGCCCTTGTGCAGATTCAAGAGCTCAAGAACCAGCTTGAGGCTGAGCGTGCCTACCTCCTGGAAGAGATAAAACTTGAGTTCAATCATGACAACATCATTGGCCAAAGCGACGAAATTAAATATGTGTTTTATAAGGTTGAGCAGATCGCAGCCACCGACACCAATATCTTGATCTTAGGAGAAACGGGTACCGGCAAAGAACTGGTAGCCCGAGCGATTCACAGTTTAAGCAACAGAAAAGACCGGGCCTTGGTCAAGATGAACTGTGCGGCGCTACCGTCCAGCCTTATTGAAAGTGAGCTATTTGGACATGAAAAGGGAGCCTTTACCGGGGCTCAATCCAAAAGAATCGGACGTTTTGAATTAGCAAACGGCGCAACCCTGTTTCTTGACGAGATAGGCGAACTGCCGCTTGAGCTGCAGCCAAAATTGCTTCAGGTTATTGAGAGCGGTAAATTTGAAAGACTGGGAAGCTCAGAAACGCGCTCAGTTGATGTTCGCATTATTGCAGCCACCAACCGTAATTTGCAAGAGGAAGTGAACATAGGAAAATTCAGGGAGGATCTCTGGTATCGGCTGAATATTTTTCCCATCACTCTCCCACCTCTTCGTGACCGTCAGGGAGACATTCCCCTACTGACACAATTTTATGTTGAGAAAATTTCCAAGCGGCTCGGCAAGACCATCGAAATCATTCCCACAAATGTTATGACTGCACTCCAGCAGTATCATTGGCCTGGCAATGTACGGGAGTTGGAAAATGTGCTGGAGAGGGGAGTGATTAGCTCGTCTGGTCCTAAACTGCACCTTGTCGATGAACTGCAAAAATCATTCAAGCATCTTTCCGAATGTCAGAAAACTCTAGAAGCGGTTGAAAGAGATCATATCCTCAGAGTGCTGGATCAAACCGGCTGGAAAGTAAGCGGTAAAAACAGTGCTGCTGAAATCCTTGGTCTCAATCGCAGCACCTTGCGGGCCCGCATGCGCAAGCTCAATATCCGAAAACCGTAATCTTGCTCAACAGCTAAGAACGTGGTGAAGAGAGTGCATATCTCTCAATTTCTTGTTTTACGTCCCCTATCTTCACCAACCGGAATCCGAGTCCGAAACAACTTTTAATATCTTGCCTCCACTTTTTCGCTAAGGCAATAAAGGTCATATATGACAAATCGGTCGGATATGATCATCTTTCAGGAGATATTCTCACTCAGGAACAGAGAAGAAAGTAGTTTTTATTGTTTAAATTCGAGACTTTAAACATCAGTCCTACAGAAACATAAAATCGGTACAGAGATTGCTTTTACAAAATATAGGAAGGACTGTCTACTCTGTATTTTGGGCGGCTATCTTTAACGATTTTTTTTCGGAATAGTGCAAAAAGAGAAAATGTACTTGCCGTGTTCCCATAATATGAAGACAGACCCAAAAGCTGAATTTTGAATTGTCATTGGCATATTTTGTTTTGATGGTTTTCTTAATCACCTCAATAAAGATGATCATTTAACAAAATTATTTTTCCATAATATCTAATTGTTATTCGCAATTCGGCAGATACGCTGTCAATTTTAAATACTTGAGGAGACTCGCAATGCAATTAACAAAAGCAGCACTAAAAACCGCAATTTTAAAAAAAGCAGAAACATCGCCCAAGCCGCAGCTGTACATCAAAGATTTCTATGTCTGTGATCCAGAAACAAAACCGCGTGAGTTAAAAAATGTGGCTAATGATCTTGTTAAAGAGGGCAAATTGATGTTTTGGTCATCCGGTTCAACAACGATGTATGCCCTTAAAGGTCGAATTAAAAATGAGGAAAGTGCTGGGGGGATTTAAACCTTGTTGATGAAAGCATGGTATCTTCTGTGCAAAGATTGCTTTGTAAGGAATGATAACACAGAGCATCTAACTAGATTAAGCTTTCGATAACACCTGGGAACATTTGGGAGACGGGATAGAGCATGCATCGGCTGCTTTGCAGGATTCCCTGCAGGGTGTCGTCTCAAATTTTGAATGGAACCATTGAGGAGTTATGCACAAATGTAGATTCTTTTAGAATGAATTTGATTCTTGCAAACATAACATCCCGGGGCGGCATGGCTGCCCTATCCCGTCACCTTTGGCGAGGGGCCAGCAGGCTATGATAATTGTCAGGACAGTTTTGAACACATTACCTGAGAAGCAGAAGGAGATTCTTCAGACGCTTCTCTCAATGGTTGAGCCGCCAAATAACGGCAATGGTCTTCTCAGTTATGGCATTTATCATGACATCGAAGACGAGACCGTTTTCAAATTGATTTCGGAATGGAAAACCCGCGACCATGCGAATATCCATCTGAGTTCAGACCAGTTCGGCGTGCTGCTTGGTACCAGGAGCCTGCTGTGCAAACCGGTTGAGGTCCAGATATTTACCGTTTCACTGGTGGAAGGAATTGGAGCTGTTCGATCGGCGAGAGAAAACCTGAATAATGAAAAAAATACACTAATGGGTGAAAAGGTCCCCACCAAGTGACATGGAGCCAGTCGTTATGAACGTTATTCTGCTTTATCCCAAATTTCCGGAAACCTTTTGGTCTTTCCCCTATGCCTTGAGCTTTATCGGCAAGAGGGCGGCCTGTCCACCACTGAGTCTGCTGACCGTCGCTGCACTTCTCCCTGATAACTGGAAAAAGCGACTTGATGATCTCAGAGCGTAAGCGAATAGAGCTCAGTTCCACTCCGAGGGTGAGGGGCGCAGTGCCGAAATTCTCGGAGATATGGAAAAAGAATTACGGTAGATCCGTTCATCGGCCTATCGCCGCGACCAGGAGATTCAGGGCATTGCTGAGGCCAGTACCGCACCGGTTTATGGAACTGCATATACCAAAAATCCAGAATTCTATGCTTTTCTCCGCACCCTTGAGATTGCGTGAAAAGACCATTTTTCAAGGTTGTCGCATGCAATTCTCTGTTTAAATAAAAAGCAGCTTTTTATTCCGGAAAAGAGTTTCGCTTGAACCGTTCCTCCGGATCAGGCAGGGGGCAATAAATGGGTCAATCAACACTCATTGGCTATTTTGCAGAGAAAGATGAAGCTCGTCTGGCCTATAAGGGCCTTGCTGCAATGGGCGGAAATAGTCTTATTCTGATCCAGAAAAACAGTGATGGAGAAATCCATCAAACAAAATCACTGCATACCCGCCTGACTCTGGTCCTTATTATTGCCGCAATGTGCTGTGCAGGAGTCGCCGGGTTTACCCCACTGGTTGCACAGTGGCTCAATCCCCTATCTGCTCTAGGATTTCATAGTCTACCGTTCTATCTTAGTTCTGCAACATTTCTGGTTCTCGCCGGCCTGATCTGGCTGCAAAGTTCTGTAAATAGCGTGGAACAAAAGGTTATACAAGAACAGAGCCGGTTGCTTTTAGCGGGAGAGTCAGTCCTTGTTCTCCAGGCGCCTGCGGTATCACTTCATCGTTCAGTACGTTTTCTGCATGAGCGAAGCGATATTCCGCCACAGCTTTTTCTCTTTCACCCACGACATGAACGACGCTCAGGTGCACGGCAAGGAGCTGTTCACCTGTCTCCCGCACAGATCAGTGAATACGCTTCCAGCTATGCGGTGAAACAGAAGATTACTCAACCCATGCAAAACAGTACCGAGTTACTGAAACGGCTCAAAAAATCACCCAAGTGGGTCAGGCATGCCTGCGAAGTTCTTGCAGCAGCAAGACGACTGGAGCAGAAAGCCTCTGAAACTGCGGACTGGATTCTGGATAATGAATATATTCTCGAAGGCAATGTCCGCGATGTCCTGCGCAATCTGTCTAAACGGTTTTTGCTCAAACTACCCGCACTCGCCTCGCCTCCTTACATGGGAATGCCTTCTATCTATGGCTTGGCAAAAGATCTCGTTTCTCATACAGATCTACGTCTGGACAGAGAGAATATTCTGGCCTTCATCCATTCGTATCAAAAGCAGCGCACCCTGACAATCGGAGAACTTTGGGCTATCCCGCAAATGCTTCGCATCGCTCTTATCGAAAGCATCCAGAATATGTTGATTATGGCCCAGGATGATCTGCGTGAGCGTCAAATGGCTGAATTCTGGGCGAACCGTTTACTTGCAGCCAACAATAAGGATGCAAATACGCTTTTCGCACTGCTTGCAGTACTCTCCAAAAAGGAATCCCTCCCCAGTCCATATTTTAGTTCCAGGCTGATTGGTCTTCTTTATGAAGAGACCTCGACTCTTTCACTGGTGCAGGACTGGCTTGAGCGCGTCCATAAGAAACCACTACACGAACTCAATCTGCAGGAGCAGAAGCGGCAGACCCATGTGCAGCTGTCCTGCGGAAATGGGTTCTCCAGCCTACGCCAAATCGCCCTGCTGGACTGGCGAGAGATGTTTGAGGAACTCAACCGGGTGGAACAGATTCTGCGCGGTGATCCTGGAGGTATTTATCCGAGGATGGATTTCACCAGCCGTGACCGCTGCCGTCAGGCAATAGAAGAACTGGCCTACAATTCAGCCCGACCCGAGGAGGATATTGCCCGAGCTGTTATAAAACTGGCAACTTTATCGGCAACTGAATCAAGGGATGAAAGTCTGAAAAGCCAGGTAGCCACATGGCTGATCGGTGGCGGTCGTGGTGAACTCGCACGCCGCCTGTCCTGCCCAGAAACCTTTTACCATAGAACACTTGCCTGGATATACAGTCATCACTCACTGGTCTATTTTGCAGCAATAGGCACAATCTTAACGCTGTTTTTCGCTGCTCTATCGGGGACGCTTCATACCACCCCTTTACTGACACCATGGAAAGGAACAATGCTTGCTGCTGTGTTTTTCCTCCTTGTTTTTCTGCCTCTCAGTCAACTGGCGATTGACATGGTGAACTTTCTCATCACCCGGCTTCTGCCCCCCAGGCTTTTACCAAAGATGGATTTTAGCGAAACGGGCATACCCGACGAATTCAAAACCTTGGTTGTCGTCCCGATAATGCTGGCAGACGAAGAAACCATCAGGAATGAAGTGTTAAAACTAGAAATTCGCTATCTGGCTAACAAGGAAGACAATCTCTATTTCAGCCTTTTCTCTGATTACACTGATGCAGATACGCCAACACGTCCAGATGATGCCCAGATGCTGAAATGTGCCGTCAATGGTATTGAAGAAATGAACAGGCGATACAGAGAAGATCGTTTCTTTCTTTTTCATCGACAGCGCAGCTGGAGCGAATCTGAAGGAAAGTTCATTGGCTGGGAGCGCAAACGCGGAAAACTTGAGGAATTGAATAACCTGATTGTCGACCCCACAGCACAGAGCGGCCGCTTCATTATTAAGGTGGGGGACAGGAACCTTTTAGGTGATATTCGTTTTATCCTGACCCTGGATAGCGACACTCGCCTTCCCCATGCGACGGCACGCAGATTAGTGGAAACCCTTGCTCACCCCCTTAATCGTCCCCGTTTTGCAGCAGACGGTACTATCGCGCCCGGTTCCTATACCATTATTCAGCCAAGGGTGAGCCCGACACTTGAAAGCTCGAATACATCACTGTTCAGTCGACTGTTCAGCGATCCTGCCGGAATCGACCCGTACACAACCGCCGTTTCCGATGTCTATCAGGATATGAGCGGAGAGGGCAGCTATCAGGGCAAAGGGATTTATGATGTTCGCGCTTTCAGTCGTTCACTTTCCGGGCGTTTCCCCGAGGGAAGAATTCTCAGTCATGACCTGATTGAAGGGGCACATGTCCGGGTTGGGTTGGCCAGCGACATTGAACTCTATGACGACTTTCCGGCAGTCTACAGTACCTACAGCAAACGAAATCACCGTTGGATTCGTGGTGACTGGCAGATCGCCGCATGGTTGTTTCCCCTTGTCCCGCAGGCAGGCGGAGGCCGCATCAGAACCCCGCTCTCGCTACTCAACCGCTGGAAAATTTTTGACAACCTGAGGAGAAGTCTGGTCCCTGCGGCGACTGTTGGTTTGCTTCTCTCTTCCTGGTTTCTTGCTTTCGAAACCGGTATGGTAGTTACCCTGCTGGTTGTTTTACAGCTTCTATTTCATGCTGTATCGCATCATCTCACCATGGCGATTAGCAATAAACGTTTGCGGCAATTTTCCTTCTCCAAGTTGCGTCATGATGTATTGCGTGCGTGTGTAGATGCAGCCTTTTTGCCGAGCCAGGCAATAGTTTCTGCAGACGCTGTGATCCGAGGTTGCTACCGATGTATGATCTCAAAGCGCCATTTGCTTGAGTGGACGAGCGAGACAACTGCCTCCTCAACACCTTTATGGAGGTCTCTTCTTTCTGTCAGTCTTATCTCGGCAAGTATTTTCAGTATTGTTATGGGAGTAGTTGTCTGGCTGCTGCACCCCGGCAGTTTTTTGCTGGCAGCGCCTTGGCTGGTTTTGTGGTTTTTCGGTCCGGTATTTGGACACCTATTCGACAAAAGAGTTAAGAAAAAACAAAAAAAACATCGGTTATCCACTGACGACAAGCGCTTTCTCAGGCATACTGCCAGACGAACCTGGCGCTATTTTTCTGCATTTGTCAATGACGACAGCAACTGGCTCCCGCCCGACAACTACCAGGTTGCCCACCAGGACGAGCTGGCCATGCGGACTAGCCCTACCAACATCGGGCTATGGATGACAAGCGCCATTGGTGCATACGATGCCGGCTATCTCCCCATCACTGCGGTGGTCCTGAAGCTGAGTGCAACCATGGCAACCATCGGACGATTACAGCGTCACCGGGGGCACCTGCTCAACTGGTACGATATTTCCACACTTGAACCACTTGAGCCCCGCTATGTCTCCACCGTGGACAGCGGCAATATGCTCGGCTGTTTGTGGGCCTTATGCTGCGGGCTCAAAGAAATAATGGGCAACCCACTCCTTGATGCAAACGCTCTGGACGGCCTGGCTGATACCATGGATATATTTCAACAGGAGTCTGCTGCTCAAGAAATATATTGTGATTTGAGTAAAATAGTAGACCAGCACCGTAATGAATTTGATCTCCCGCCTTCCGATATTCTCGGTCTTCTCGGCTTGCTTCGATCGATAGAACCACTGCTCAACATCAAAGCTGCCATTGCAGAGACACCGTCATGGGCCGGGGAGTTGCAACAGCAGATGGAAGACTGGACCCAGAACAACAACCGCTATCTCCACTGGATCGAAATCCTGGCCGAGAAATCCGAGGATGAGCTAAGCCCCCTGAATTCTCAGGTTCTGTCAGCCATTCACCATGATCTACAGAGGGCCCCGTCGCTTGCTGAGCTGGCCTGCGGAAAGATTGGTTCCCTGATCGAGTTGAAGGCCATTCAAGCCGCATCTCCGCAAAACTGTCGGCACCTGATGGGCTGGCTTGACAGGCTCATTGAGGAGTTTTCCAAATCTCAGTGGCTGGCAGGTGAAACCCTCGGACAGATCGAGCAGTTGCTTGCCACCGTAGAGGATCTGGCAGGCGAGATGAAAATGAACTTTCTCTATGATAAAAAACGCAAACTGTTTGCCATTGGTTACAATGTAACCACCAACTGTCTGGATACTTCACGGTACGACCTCCTTGCCAGTGAGGCCCGCCTGGGCAGTTTTGTTGCCATTGCCCGTGGCGACGTGCCTTTGGACCATTGGTTTACGCTCGGGCGCCTCTATGGCTCGGTCGGCGGTAAACGAATACTGCTGAGCTGGACGGGGACCATGTTTGAATATCTGATGCCGTTGCTGTTTCAGCGCTCCTATACCAATTCACTGCTCCACAAGGCGGCCCGGGAGGCTGTTGCTGTACAGATTGACTACGGTAACAAAAATAGTGTACCCTGGGGATTCTCCGAATCCGCCTTTGCCAACCTCGACCTGAATAAAACATATCAATACAAGGCTTTTGGTGTTGCTGCACTTGCCCTGAAACGAACCTCGGAGGAGCAGCTGGTGGTATCGCCATATGCAGCTCTCTTGGCACTGGATGTGGCTCCGGGTAAGACGCTGAGCAACCTAAAAAAAATGACCCGGCTGGGCCTGCTCGGGGAGTATGGCTACTATGAGTCAATTGATTTCAGCAGAAGCAGAAAGAGGCATGGTTCACACGGTGTTATCGTTGAGGCCTACATGGCTCATCATCAGGGAATGGCGTTTCTAGCATTGATCAATTTCCTCTATGATCAGCCTTTTGTCCGCCGCTTTCATAATAAAACACAGGTGCGCGCCTTTGAACCACTTCTTCAGGAACGCATCCCGTCACTGCCGCCCCTGCATCTCAGCATGGCCGACCATCGAGAGTCTCCATTGCCCAGGGAAGAACAGGTACTCACTTCCAGCAGGCTGCTTACAACACCTCACACATTAACCCCACGGACACTGCTCTTCAGCAATGGCCGCTACTCTTTAATGGTTACCAATAGCGGCGGCGGCTACAGCCAGTGGGACAATCTCGAGCTTTCCCGCTGGCGCAGTGATCAGACCACAGATGCAATGGGAACCTTCTGCTATATCTATGAGGCCGACAAGAAGTGCCTCTGGTCAACGACCTATCATCCAACCGGAGGCGATAGTGAAGACTGTTCTGCAGAGTTCAGCCTCGACCGGGCTCTGTTTAAGCGTGTCAATGACGACCTGCACTCTGAGATGGAGATAATTGTCTCACAGGAAGACGATGTCGAGATACGCCGTATCACTCTCATCAACCACTCTTCGCGTAAACGTACCCTTCAGCTCACCAGCTACATTGAGCTGTCGATGGCCGCTCACAATGCAGATCGTCAGCATCCTGCCTTTAATAAGATATTCATCCAGACCGAAGCACTGACTGACAATCAAGTCCTTCTCGCGTACCGCCGCCAGCGCAGTGAACATGACCCAGCACTGGTTGTGGCACATCGCCTCTTTTGCAATGACAACGGTGACAGCTCTTCCTCTCCAGTCTGGCAGTTTGAAACCGACCGGGGACAATTTATCGGCCGCGGCCACACCCTTGCCAATCCAATGGGGGCCACACAACATTTAGGCGGCACTCAGGGTTATGTTCTCGACCCCTCACTCTCTGTGCAAAAGAAGCTGACACTCGAACCTGGGCAGCGAACTCAGGTGATAATGCTACTGACTGCAGCCGCGACAAGAGTTGAGGTACTGGAGCTGATGGATAAATACAGTGATCCTCATGCTGTTGAACGCGCCATGGAATTTACCTGGCGGTCAGCACAACAGGTGCTGCAGGTGCTGCAGATCCAGCCGGATGAAGCTCGCAGATTCCAGCATCTGGCCAGTCATTTGCTGTATCCCAACCGCCTGCTTCGCGCATCCGCCAGGCGCCTGCAGGAAAATCGTAAAGGTCAGGCGGGGCTATGGCCCTATGGCATTTCAGGGGATCTGCCGCTCATTCTGGTTACAATTGGAGAGGTGCGGGATATCATCCTGATTCGGCAATTGCTTCAGGCCCATACCTATTTGCGAATGCAGGGTTTGCCCACCGATCTGCTTATTCTGAACGAAGAGGCCGCTGGTTATACGCATCCGCTTCAAGAACGACTGGAACAGATAATTCAGGTTTATGCTCTGTCTGCTGCAGTGTACAGGGGTGGCAGTGTCTATTTGCTGCAATCCGCTCAAGTGCCCGAGCAGGACAGCAAACTGCTCATGGCTGCTGCCAGTGTGGTGATGAACGCAGCAGGTGGTACGCTGCCGCAGCAATTAGCAAAAGGGTTAGAGGTTGTCCTGGATTATGAAGAACTCCCCGACCAACCAATACCAAGAGATCCTTCTGCCGCGTTGCCCTTTCTGAAACTGCATTATTTCAACAGTCTGGGGGGCTTTACCCAGGACGGCTCTGAATATGCTATTTATCTTGGCCCAGATATTTGCACCCCCGCCCCCTGGGTCAATGTTATCGCCAATCCTCTGTTCGGTACACTGATCAGTGAAACCGGTTCAGGTTTTACCTGGTTTGGCAATAGTCAGCGCAATCGCCTCACCGGCTGGTCGAACGATCCGGTAATCGATCCACCCTCTGAAGCTGTCTACATCAGGGACGAGGAAAGTCTTGCATACTGGACCCCCACTGCTGCACCGATCCGTGAGGAGACAGCCTACCGCGCCCGACACGGGGCGGGCTATACAGTATTCGAACACAACAGCCATGGAATTGAGCAAGAATTAACCGTCTTCGTACCAGTGAATGACGATGGTGGAGCACCTGTCAAGCTTCAAAGCCTACGGCTCATCAACAGTTCTTCCAGGCCACGCAGGCTTTCTGTTACCTATTACGTCGAGCTGACTCTGGGTGAAACCCGTGAGACCTCGGGGATGCACGTCCTCACAGAATGGGACGCTGATACCCGGACCATCATGGCCAGGAATTATTTTCACCCTGAGTACGCCGACCGTGTAACATTTATTTCAATCTCTCCACAGGCTGAGAGTTATGGCTGTGATCGCACTACCTTTATCGGCCGTAACAGCTCACTCACAAAGCCCGTAGCCATGAAAATGGTTGAGCTCTCAGGGCATGTGGGAGCCGGGCTGGATCCTTGTGCATCTCTTCGCGTAACGGTTGAGATCCAGCCGAACGAGGCGCGCCGCATCACCTGTCTGCTTGGCCAGAGCGAAACAATTGAAGAAGCAAGAACACTGGTAGAACGCTTCAACGGTGATGAGTCTTTTGCCCAGGCATATAAACAGTCCAAGTCCTGGTGGGATAACATCCTGGGCACAATTAAAGTGGACACCCCGGAACTTGCTGTCAACCTTCTGGTTAATCGCTGGCTTGTCTACCAGAGCTTAAGCTGCCGAATCTGGGGCCGCTCCGGGTTCTATCAATCCGGCGGGGCTTTTGGATTTCGTGATCAGTTACAGGACGTCATGGCCATTCTCTATGCACGTCCTGAAATTGCCAGGAAACATATCCTCCTCTCGGCAAGCAGGCAGTTCAAGGAAGGTGATGTTCAGCATTGGTGGCATGAACCCTCCGGTGCAGGCATCCGTTCACGCATTTCCGACGATCTTCTCTGGCTGCCTCACGTTGTTGCCCAGTATGTTCGGGTAACCGGCGACACGGCAATCCTTGAGATTACGGTCCCCTTCCTCGACGGACCTGAATTGGAGGAAGATCAGCATGAATTCTATTTCACGCCGAAGATCAGCTCTGAACAGGGTACTCTCTTTGAGCACTGCCAGCGAGCGGTCAACAGGGGGTTGACCCAAAGTACGATGCACGGCTTGCCGTGTATAGGAACAGGAGACTGGAATGACGGCATGAACCTGGTTGGTGCAAAGGGAAAGGGTGAAAGTATCTGGCTGGCCTGGTTTCTCTCCGACTTGCTGGAACGAATGGCCGAGATGGCGACGGTTTTAGATATGCCTGAGCGCAGCGCAGGCTATCGTCAAGACAGAGCTGATCTCATTGGGCGCATCGAAAAGGCGGGCTGGGACGGCAAATGGTATTTACGCGGCACCTTTGATGATGGCTCACCACTTGGATCTGCAGCCAGCAGAGAGGCAAAGATAGATTCCCTGCCGCAATCCTGGGCATGGCTTTCCGGGTCAGCGGACCGACTGCGGGCAAAACAGGCGATGGAGTCGGCCTGGGAGCATTTGGTTCTAAAGGACGAAGGTGTTGTTCTGCTTTTCACCCCTCCTTTTGATACTGTGGAACCATCTCCCGGATATATCAGGGGTTATCCGCCTGGAGTGCGGGAAAACGGCGGCCAATACACCCATGCTGCTCTGTGGATGGCTATGGCCATGGCCCGCATGGGAGATGGCGAGAGAGCAGCAACCCTGCTGCGTTTTATTAATCCAATTGAACATGCCAGACATGCCGACTCCGTCTGGCACTACCAGGTGGAACCCTATGCGGTGGCGGCCGATGTCTATCGGCTTCCGGGCAGGGTTGGCCAGGGAGGCTGGACCTGGTACACCGGTTCGGCGGCGTGGATGTATCGAGCCTGGATAGAAGATGTTCTTGGCTTACAGGTCAGAGGCGACGAGATGTACATGAATCCTGTCTTTCCCGACAGCTGGAAAGGATTCAGCCTCCGTTTTCAATACGGTGAAGCCGTCTATCAGATAGAGGTGAAAAATCCCCATGGCTGTGGTTGCGGTGTAGACTCGGTTACGCTGGACGGCCAGCTACTGACCAATGGCATCATAGCCCTTGAGAAGAATTGCATTACGCATCACGTGGTCGTCAGCATGAGTGATTGCGGGAAAAAGATGGACCACAATATCAAACACGCTGAAAAATCAGCATGAATATAGTATCGTCAACGAATAAGAGATGAAAAAAAGAAACTGTATCAATATCATCCGCTGTTTATTGTTATTGGTAATGATGTCGTTTTTCATGGGCGGCACTGCAACAGCAGCGGCACAAGCAACACAGGCTTCCAAGGCAAAGGAGAATCCTATGGACACAGTATATAAAACCGAATCTCATGCAATTCCACCAATCGATGCGGCGGTATCAACCAATTTTCAAACAGCGTCTTTCGGACTTGGGTGATTTTGGGGCATCGAATCCCAGTTCGGGGTAATTAAGGGCGTGATTCGCACTCGTGTCGGATATGCTGGCGGCCAAACGGTTTCACCGACCTACAGTGCCATTGGAGACCACGCAGAGACGGTACAGGTGGATTATGATCCCGGGGTCCTCACCTATAACCAGCTATTGGATATTTTCTGGAAAAGCCACAAGCCGACAAGGCGGTTTGCGTCGCGACAATACATGAAAGCAGTCTTTTTCCACAACGATCAGCAGCGTGAGCTTGCAATGGCTTCCAAAGCTGCGTTGGAGCAGAAAATCGGCAGCACCGTCAAAACCGAAGTAGTGCCGATTCGATCCTTTACCATGGCAGAAGATTACCACCAGAAGTTTACCCTGAAGCGTCACAATGGTTTGAAAAATGAAATGTCGCTTATTTATCCACGGCACCAGGACTTTGTTTATTCCACCGCCGTGGCTCGTCTAAATGGATATGTGGGGAAGCATGGCACAAAAGAGCAGTTGATGAAGGAAATCGAAAGTTTGGGATTGAGTGCTGAGGGGAAGAAAGCGCTGACCGATATGGTCCAAAGGTAGATTTTTCATTTATTTTATGACTTATCTGGGAGGGTCTGCTTTTTTAGGAAAAGATCCACTCGCAATTATTTTAATCGTTGAGATTGGTATTTCTTTGTTCAAGATACTGTTTGAGGTTACACTGAACCTGATATCAGCCACAAAATGATTGGGATACTAAACATCGAACCGACGACTTGCAGGGAGGCCGTGGTGGCATACAAGTCCGCATCACCCCCCATTTGTCGTGCTAACACATATCCATTCATAGCGGTTGCAACTGACGCCGATAATATTGAAATTTGTAGCGCCAGGCCGCTCACCTGAAACATCATGCAGCTGATGAAGACTAACAGTGGGAACAGGAATAATTTTGCAGTAAATCCTACGAGCACAGTGATCCCGGGCCTGAACATGGCCTTTATGTGGAGGCCTGCTCCGACGGTTAGAAGACCAATTCCCAAACCTGCTCGTCCAATGATGTCAAAGCTAACGATGAGCGGCTCGTAAATGGGTACGTGAGCCAGGTTGAGTAATAAACCAAACAGCGCCCCCCAAATGATTGGAACCTTCAAGGTATTTATTACTGCTGCTGCAATGGTGGGTTTGGTGTCTGAACAACAGAGTGTCAAAACAACAATGTTGACAATATTCAGGACGGGTATGGTGACTGCCATAATCAAGGCGACGATCGCCAGTCCTTGATCACCTGCAAAATTATTCGCTATCGCCAATGCGATAAAAGCGTTCCAACGTGTTGAGGTCTGAAAGATTGAGCTGAAAGACCTGCCGTTGACACCCAGAAACTTTCTTAACGGTTTTCTGAGCAGCCAAATGATAAGTAACTGCACTATAACTGCAAGTAAATAACTCTTGGTGATTGAGCCCAAACTGATTTTTCCCAGATCCATTTTGAGCAGAGAAACCATCACCAGTATTGGGAATAACAGCCAATAACTTAATAATTCTATGCCCAGCCAATTCTCTTTCGAGACAATTTTAGATTCGCGCAAGAAAAGCCCGACGGCAATGACTATTATTACAGGCAAAAGACTTTCAAAAACAATGACGCTCAAAACCAATTCTCCAGCCAAAATTATTCTGACGGTGACCACCTCAACGCCTTTACTACTCAAGAAGCAAAGTTACAACGTATTTTCCAAATAATGCCAGGTTGAACAAAACTGCCGGTTATTTAAGGCTTGAAATACCAATCCAGAATTTACAGGGTAATTTAAAGGTTGAGGCTACCCCATTCCATAACGTTCATCTCATCCGCCCTGCCCCCGCTAAGGCATAAATACGTCCTCAAGGGGCTTTCTGTAAGGCTTTGTTTCTCTTGTAATATTGCGAAAAAAACGATAACAATACGAGGACTACACAAAATCAACACTGTCTGCAGATATGCCCCAAAAAACAATTTTAAGGACCAAACTTTTCAGGCCGAGCACTCCTGCCGATTTCGTCGATCGCACTGAGTTGTTCGAGAAACTCCGTAATAGTGCTCATTCGCGGCTAACGCTTGTTTCAGCCGCCGCTGGTTATGGAAAGAGTGTGACTATCAGCAGATGGCTTGAGCTGTCTCAGGCAAAGCACTCATGGCTCTCTCTGGGAGAGGGCGATAATGATCTTATCACATTCCTCAATTATTTTCTGGCCGCAATACAGGGGCTTTATCCAGATTCATGTCCTAGAGTGAAGGCATTGATAAGCAGCCCGGTGCCATGCTCAAGGGAAGAGATTGCTGAAGAGCTGATTAATGAGCTTTCTGAAATAGAAGAACCCTATCAGCTCATTCTTGATGATTATGGTTTTCTGCACGCCCCTGACATTCACTATATCCTGAACCTCATATTGGAATACGATCTTCCCTCACTGAATCTTGTTGTCATCACCAGAAGGGACCCACCGTTCAACCTGACAAAACTCCGCGGGAAAGGTGTTCTCGTGGAGATAAGACAAGCTGATTTGGAATTTTCTTTTCAGGAGACGAAGTCATTCCTGGGTATATCTGTTTCAGAAGGAATCACAGATGATGATTGTTTGCACTTTCACCAGAAATTAGAGGGTTGGCCCGCGGGTACCCGTATGGTAATTCTCGGTATAGGGCGTCGTATTGATATCAAAGAATTCATAAGAGAAATGAAGGGCGACTCTCGTGATATACGTGACTACCTGATGTCAGAGGTGTTATCTCAACAACCACCAGCTATGAGAGAATACCTCATTAAAACGTCTATCCTTAACAAGATGTGCTCATCTCTATGCACAGAACTATGCGGCCACCCTGAAATCGACGGTTCCGTATTTCTTGAACAACTGCAATCGTCAAACCTGTTCTGCATTCCTCTTGATGAGCGCCAGGAATGGTTCAGGTATCATCATCTTTTCCAGGATCTTTTGATGTTTGCACTCGAAAAGCGATTTACCTCAGGAGAAATACAAAATCTCCACGAACGTGCATTTTCCTGGCTCAGTGAACATGGATTTGTTGAAGATGCAATGCAGCATGCTCTTAAGGCCAGGAACCCGTGCCTCGCGATATCTGTTGTTGCTGGTAACAGAAGCCAGTTTATGGAAAAGGAGGAGTGGCACCGTTTGCGTCGCCTGATCCAGATGCTCCCTCCCGAAATTATCCACAGTGAGCCTGAAATCCTGATGATAGAGGCATGGTCATTGATTGGGTTTCCAGAAATGAATCCTGTGCTTGACACCATTGAAACCCTGATGCATGCATCTGATAAAGATTATCCTCAGGGCAGTAAGCTATGGGGAGAGTTCTGGGTGCTCAGGAGCCTGCAAAGCTATCTTGACACCGATGGACAAAAAGCGTTGCAACAAGCGACGACTGCTTTGAGCTACCTGCCAGCTGAGTATGGAAGTGAGAGAGGATTTGGAATAATAATGCAGGCAGTGTCAATGCAGATGACCGGTAAATTTAAAGAGGGTCAAGAATTGGTGCTGGATGCACTGAGGGAAAATCAAACTGAACATGACACGTATCATGCCAGGTTGTTGAGTGCTGCCTGCTTCATATACTGGATTGATGGGGCATTGAAGAACCTCCAGCAAACGGCTACCCAGTATCTGGCAATTGGCCAGACCGCAAACTTATTAGAATCGATTGCTCACAGTCATTTCTTTCTTGGAGTCAGTGCCTATGAAACAAATGGTGTTGAAACGGCTTTCTTCCACTTGTCAAAAATTGTCAAAATCGACAAACCCCTCAAGCTTGTCAACAGACATAACTACATCCATAGTGCATTTACCCTTGCCTACGTATATCTGGAGAAAGGGCTGGAACATGAGGCTCGCGCTATTACCGAAGAAGTCGTCTCTTTTGCTCTAAAAATTAATAATCCTTACATCTTGAGCGTTGCAAAAGCATTCGAGGCTGACCTGGCCTTGAGACTGGGCTCACTGCTCGAAGCCATCCATTGGAGCAAGAGCTTCGATCCTTACCCATTACGGCCCCCTTTGCGGTTTTACACGCCCAGGTTTACCCTGGCAAAAGTTTATCTTGCGCAAGCTACGACAGAGAGTTTGAGCAAGGCGGAATCATTGCTCAACAACCTCATAGACTATTATAGCCAAATCCATAATGTTCAGTTTCAGATCAGGATTCTGGCATTACAAGCCCTGCTCAATTTCAAACATGGAAATATAGAAACGGCGATAGAAAGATTAACTGAGGCATTTGTGCTGGCAAAACCAAGAGGATTTGTTCGCAGTTTTGTAGATCTTGGTGAAGATATGTCAGCCCTCCTGACAAAATTCTCCCCTGGGCACGCCTTTGCTGATTATGCTGAAATACTGCTCGCTGCATTTCCTCATGCGACCACAGCCATCTCAGCATCTCAAATTGATGAGGTGAACTTAGTCCTACTCACTGATCGCGAGTTCGAAATCATATCGCTCCTCCACCAGAGACTGAGCAACCAGGAGATTGCCGACAAACTGTTCGTGTCGTACAGTACGGTGAAACGGCACACGGCAAATATCTATCACAAACTACAGGTCAGCAACCGCCGTGAAGCGGTAAGCAAGGCATTGTCTCTTAAGATTATAACTTCCTAGTTTCAAGTCTGCCCTCCTTTCTACACCTTTTTTACACCCTTTTGGGCCATTGTGTTCTGTAAAAATGATTCCCATATTGGATTGCATGGGAACAGATATTCAGAAAAAAAAGCACCTTTACCAGAAGGATCTGATTTCATATCCGGCTGATTACGAGATTATCGTTCAGGGAAAGCTTGATATTAGCTGGTCCGAACGGCTGTCTGATATGACCATCACCATTACTGGCGGCAAGGCGCAGACACCAACAACGACCCTACGGGGAAATCTTGTTGATCAATCGGCATTGCTCGGCGTGCTGAACACGCTGCATGATCTTCAATATGGCATCTTGCTGGTCGAGCACATTTCTCAGACTGGTACTAAAAAAACTGGGGGACAATGAGCAGTGATTTCAGCATTGAATTCAGGGGATGAAATTTTATCGATAGAAGGTGATGAAATAGCTCAAAAAAACCGTACCATTATCGATGTTACGGATGTACAGTTTACCTGGAATTCAGCTGATTTCCCAGTCTTAAATATTGAGAAGTTTACCGTTGATCCAGGAGAGCGGTTGTTTGTCGAAGGACCAAGTGGGTGTGGTAAATCGACGCTTATCAGCCTGTTGGCCGGGGTGAGCAAGGCCACAGCAGGATCTGTTTCTATCCTCGGACAAAACCTGAATCATATGAAAGGTGCAGAGCGGGATGCTTTCAGGGCTGATCATATAGGGGTAATTTTTCAAATGTTCAACCTGTTGTCATATTTGTCGGTTATAGAAAATGTCACACTGCCCTGTATGTTCTCAAATCATCGCAGACAAAAAGTCCTTGAAACTGCAGAAAACCCAGAACAAGAGGCAATACGTATTCTTTCTCGCCTGGAAATGGCTGATTCTGCAGTCCTGGAACGACCGGTAACAGAGCTCAGTGTTGGCCAACAGCAGCGGGTAGCTGCTGCCCGTGCGCTCATTGGTCGACCGGAACTAATTATTGCTGATGAACCGACCTCATCGCTGGACGCCGGAAACAGGGAGTCATTCATCAAATTGCTGTTTGAAGAATGCGATAAAAACAAGAGTACTCTGATTTTCGCCAGTCATGACAGTTCACTTGCACCACTCTTTGACCAGACAATATCCTTTGCCAAGATCAATAGAGCAGATGATAATTCAGGTTCACTGGATAGAGAGGCCTGATGATGCCTGTTTTTACCCTGGCAATTAAAAGTCTCCGTAACCGCAGGTTAACCATTGCTCTGACCATTCTCTCCATAGGCCTCAGTGTCGCTCTTTTTCTCGGAGTAGAACGTATTCGCCATGAGGCACAGCACGGATTTACCAACACAATATCTGGAACAGATCTGATCATCGGAGCACGAACCAGCCCGGTTCAGTTACTGCTGGCCTCTGTCTTCAGGCTGAGTGATATGTCAAACAATATCAGCCATCATAGTTATGAAGCAATTGCCGCATTACCTCAGGTCAAATGGGCCATTCCCATCTCCCTGGGAGATACTCATAAAGGCTATCGCGTTCTCGGAACAACCTATAACTATTACACCCATCTGCAGTTTGGCAACAGGCAGCATCTGAGGCTCGGTAAAGGAGAATGGCTTGAAGATACAAGCGGAGCAGTACTTGGAGCCGAGGTCGCAGATAAGCTTGGTTACAGGGTTGGCAGCTCCATCGTTGTTTCACACGGCTCCGGAGAAATAAGTTTTGTAGATCACGATAGCCATCCATTCACTGTTACAGGTGTCCTCGAACGAACCGGGACCCCTGTAGACCGGACTGTCCATGTGAGCCTTGGGGGTATCGATGCAATCCATGCCGAAATTAACATGGGAGAGAGCCACCGGCATGATCCCCTTGCAGAACATCTCGGCCACGCCGACCAGACAGAACTAAAGGAAGATAAGTCATCGTCGATTAGTGCAATTTTTCTTGGATTACAATCCAGAAGAGATGTCTTGACTGTCCAGAGAACGATTAATGACTACCAGGGCGAACCCTTATCCGCAGTTATTCCTGCCGCAGCCCTGCAGGAACTCTGGCAAATTGTTGGAACTGTAGAAAAATCGCTGCGTGCAGTATCTGCATTTGTCGTTCTCGTTGGCCTGAGTGGCATGATGGTAGCTATCATGACAAGCCTGCAGGAGCGTCGCCGTGAAATGGCAATATTAAGAGCCGTTGGTGCACGACCTTCCCATATCTTTGCCATGATTGTTGGAGAAGCTGCACTCGTCACAATAGCTGGTGTTGCCCTCGGGGTAGTGCTCTTCTATTGCTTGCTCCTCCTCGCCCAGCCTGTCCTCAGCTCATATTTTGGCCTGTTCATTACACTTGGTGCGCCATCAATTCATGAAATAGTTGTGATTTTAATAATGTGTCTGGCAGGAGTTACTATCGGTTTTGTCCCAGGATATAGAATTTACCGATACTCACTTGCAGATGGCATGACCATCAGGGTCTGAAAGGAGTTTTTTAATGAAACTGAAACAAAGAATTCTCATGTTTTCGATTGCTGTAACAGCGCTTTGTGCACTGGGTGCAGGAGCTTCACAAATCCAGCAACTCGAGTGGTCGGATCTTCAACTGAAAATGGAGTTTGAGGATCCTTTTAAAAATCTCTCAGAAGAACAACTTCTTCACCTGGGCACCTATGCCCGAATAGAAAATCTTAAGGAGAAGGCCCCTGAGCGCGTCACACCGGCTATGCAGGCGGAGGTAGACAAGGGATTACAGATTCTTAAATCAGAGGGTATTGATTTCCAGGATCTGCTTGCCAAGCGTGCAGAAATAACGGAGTTGCGAGAACAACAGGGTACGGCAGTAGTAACAGAGCTTGACGGGAAACAGATTCGCATGCCAGGATTTGCACTTCCCCTTGAGTATTCAGACAAGAAAATAACAGAGTTTTTGTTAGTGCCATGGGTAGGTGCCTGCATCCACACACCTCCTCCACCACCAAACCAGATTGTCTATGTCAAAGTAGAAAAAGGGTTCAAAACCAACGGCATGTTTGAGCCCATCTGGGTGAGCGGTGAACTCATGGCAAAACCATTGACAAAAAATCTTTATCTAAAAGATGGATCTGCCGACATCGGTATCGGCTATACACTTGTTGCAAACACCATTGCACCATACCAAAAATAATAAGGAGGAAAACAAAGATGAAACGACTCAAAACGATGGTTGTGGCAGCCTCAATAATCGCTGCAGCAACTTTTTCTCAAGCAAATACTGAGCTGCCATCAGAGGTGACGCTCTTTAAAAACGTCAATATATTCGACGGGAAAAGTGAGACCCTGATGGAAGGTTACGACGTCCTGGTGGTGCGAAATCTCATCAAGAAAATAGCAAAAGACATTCCTTCCAGTGGCTCTTACGAACTTGATGTAACTACCGGTGGTTATAAGGAAATCGATATTGCCACTCCAGACTATGATGCCTACACGATCAGAGTTATTGGTGAGGAAGCAAAAACAGAAAAAAAAGAGGTTAAGGTTAGTGTAATCAACGGTGAAGGCCGCACTCTGATGCCGGGTCTTATCGAGGGGCATGGTCACTTGCAACTGAACGGGAATGCGCTTGCGGATATAGAAAACAACAGGGGGCTAGATGAATTGGCTGTTCGCTCTACTGCCAAAGCAAAGAACGCCTTGATGTCCGGCTTTACAAGTTGGCGTGATGCCGGGGGCATGGGAAGAGGGCTGAAAAAGGCCATTGATGAAGGTGTCGTCATCGGACCTCGGATTTACCCCTCCGGCGCATTTTTAGGACCGTCTGGGTCCCATGCTGATTTTAGAAACTTTACGACCCCCAATGAGACTGTATATGGAGCCAACTCTTCTGGTGCCAGAAATGGTCTGACATTCACCGCAGATGGTGTTGATATGATCAAAACCGGGGCACGTCAGAATTTCATGCAGGGTGCAACACAGATTAAAATCATGTCCAGTGGTGGGGTTGCCTCAGCCTTTGATCCATGGCAGCTTGATGCTTACTCAGCCGAAGAAATCCGGGCTGCTGTAGAGGTTGCGGAAGCCTATGGTTCTTATGTGATGTCCCACGCATATAGTAAGGTTTCTATTCTTCGCTGCTTGAACAATGGGGTCAAAACCATTGAACATGGTTTTATGTTTGATGGCGATATCGCCAAAGTCATGGAAGAAAAAGGTGCGTATATGACCACAAACATGCACGCTTTCTCACCATATCTTGGCGAAATAGAGGCAATCAAGTCGAGCCCAGCTTCTGCACGAAAGGCGGAAAGCGCTCAGAAAGCATTTGCTAACTACATTGACAATGTAAAGAAATATCAGCCAAAGGTCGCCTTCCAGGCGGATTGTGTTGGCGGTGTCGAGTCCTGCACCAAACAGACAGATCACGAAATATTCCTTAGCGCCAAATTCTTTGGTAATCTCTTTGCTCTTAAATCCCTGACATCAGTGGCTGGAGAGATGGTCGCTCTGTCAGGTGACGTGTTAAATCCATATATTGAAGGTTCACTGGGAGTTGTAGAAGAAGGTGCCTATGCCGACCTGTTGTTAGTTGATGGCAATCCTCTTGAGGATATCACCGCAATCGGTGGTAATGAGAAGTGGTTTGATGCTCCTCCTCGTGATGGCATTGAAACCCTGCGCGTGATCATGAAGGATGGCAAGATTTATAAGAATACGCTGTAATCCCGAAACGGATGGGTGGTGGTATCGGTGGTTTCATTGATAGCACCACCCATCCAACTCGTAAAACGGACCTCGTGTTTTAGTCAAGTCGTTTTGGCCGAAAGATATTCATAACTCATTAGTTCAGAAACTATGATACGACAGATAATCGTTACATTTACAGTTGTCTTTTTATTGTTTCCATTCTCAATGGCCTATGCTGAGAATGGTCAGCTCCTGCGACCACGCCTTTCTACCGACGAAGTTGAAAACCAGATAGAACTGGATAAAGAAGCCAACCCTTTATATGAATCCAAATTGCTCGTACCGATCCAGGAATGGAAAAATGGTGTGGCTGAGCGAACCGGTTTTAACTGGAGTCTCGACTACTCGGCGCTTTTCATGGGTGTGAGCGACAGTCTCGGTGAGGACAATGCTTCCGGCGGCATCGTCCGATTCTTTGGCTACTGGGATCTGATAAACCGCGGTGGCCCAAACAAGGGCAGTTTCAACTGGAAAATTGAAAACCGCCATAAGTATTCAGATATTCCCCCGAGCGGACTTGGATTTGAAAGTGGTTATGTGGGTATTTTCGAGCCTCCATTCAGCGATCAGCAAAATCGTTTAACCAACCTCTACTGGAAACAATACTTTGCAGAAGGGAAATGGGCTGCCGTTGGTGGATTCCTTGACGTGACCGACTTTGTGGATGTCTATTTATTGGCCAGCCCATGGACCGGTTTCAATAATTTTGTTTTTTCAACAGGTTCTGCCGCAACTGATTTACCCAACGATGCCACCCTGGGTATTGCTGCCGGCGGGATGGTATCAGACACGGTGTATATCCAGGCAGGGCTCTCCGATGCCGATGCTGATCCGACTGCGCCGTTTGAGGGATTCGAGAACGTATTTGAAGAGAGTAACTTTTTCAAGTGGATCGAAATTGGTTTTACCCCGAAACAGGATAGACTCTACTTCGACAACGTCCATATCACCTTATGGCATATCGATGAGCGGGCCAACACCACACCTCACGGTTGGGGACTCAACGCCTCCTGGCAGAAATGGATCAACGACAAGTGGTTGCCATTTGTCCGGGGCGGCTACACAGAAGACAGCGGCAGCCTGCTGGAAAACTCTTTTACCGTCGGCATCGGATATCAACCAATTCCCCTGCGTGGTGTAATCGGCTTCGGGTTCAACTGGGGCAAGCCAAACCAGACGTCGTTTGAAGGGGCTGACGATCAATATACGACTGAGCTTTTCTGGCGCTATCAACTGACCAGTGAGGTGGCAGTTACACCATCCATTCAATACATCAAAGATCCTGCACTTAACCAGGAAGAAGACAGCTTGTGGGCATATGGCTTGCGAGTACGTGTGGCATTGTAGCAAATGCTGTTTTTTGAGTGTATAGGAGGAAATCATGCAGTTTAGAACAAGAGGGATCACAGGTCGAATGCAAACGATAGCAGTGATCATAATATCCGTGTTGATTGGCGCTACAACCATACATGGCAACGAGTGGGAGCCCGTAACTGGTGCTGAAGCCCTCAATAATTTTATGAGTGGTATGAAGGCGGAGCGAACACTGCCAAACGGTACGTTAAGCCGTGGTGAGTATTTTTCTGATGGAACAGGCACCTTGTATTCCTGGGGAGCGGCCATTCCCAGGAGTTGGTTCGTAAAAGATGATACCCAGATCTGTGTAACCGCAGAACGAGTGACCAATTGTTACAGGCTTGAAAGAAATAGTGATAACCCAAATCTGTTTCGAGCACGCGACACTTCAGGTAATGTAACAGAATTCCAGGTTACGGATGACAACCAGGCTGTAGTCACAGGTAACCCGGAAGACATTGATGATAGAGGTGGTGCCGCAACAGCTTCGGCTGCAGAACTGGCAGCCGAGTTGTCAAACCCCAATAGCTCTGTGGCTACTTTGACCTTTAAAAACCAGTTCCGCTGGTTCGATGGAGATCTTCCTGATGCCGGTGATCAGTCGAGCTATACGCTGCTGTTTCAACCAGGCCTTCCTTTTGTATTGGACAGTGGCGACAAGATTCTGTGGCGACCGGCCTTCCCCTTGCTTGTTGATCAACCAGTATTTGATCCTTCAGCAGGCGGATTCGGAGGAGAAACAGGATTGGGTGATATCGCCTTTGATCTTGCTTATGCACCGAAATTGAGTGACAGCAGTATTATGTTCGCCTACGGGATCATCACCTCGCTTCCGACAGCTACAAATGATCTGGGTTCCGGTCAATGGACGCTTGGGCCAGAACTGCTTATCGGCAAACTGAATCCCAAATGGGTTTTGGGGTTGTTCCCAAATCACCAGTGGGATGTTGCCGGATGGACTGAAAACACCATAAACGTTACCTCAATCCAGGCGTTTTACACATACCTGCCGGGAGGCGGATGGAGTGTCGGTACTGGTCCAACCATGACCTATGATTGGGAGAGTGAACAATGGACCCTGCCGCTGCAAGTCAACGCTGGTAAGACCGTTGTGTGGAACGGCAGGCCGTGGAAACTCTCTGCAGAAGTAAATTACTACGTCGAGAAAGCTGATGCCTTCGGACCTGAATGGATGATCAGCTTCAATATCGCTCCGGTTGTGAAAAACGGTCTTGCAAGCCTTCTTGGCCTCGGGGATTAGGTTTTACCTGCACTGCCATGCATTATTGAGCAGCAAAATATTATTATTTTCGTTCAGCATAACTTCTTAATCGTTTCAAGGGTAAGTTTGTCTCTCAGTTTGATGTGACACCAAGGGGTTTAAAATTGAGGTATCACTACATACGTTTACACCGTGAAATTATTCTCAGCATACTGTTCTTCCTCATGATTACAAATGGTTGTACGAGGGTCGGACCGGATATGATGCACAAGGACCGTTTCGATTATACGACTGCGGTGGGAGATTCTTGGAAAGAACAGGTCCTGTTGAATATCGTCAGGATACGATATAGCGATTGGCCAACCTTTGTTGCGGTCGACCAGATTGTGACGGCGTATACGATGGAACATACTGGTACAGCAAAATTTTCAGGGAGAAGATGGTGGTCGGATAACGTGACAAACGATCAGATCGAAGCTGGATGGGTTGGCAAATTCGCTGAAAGACCAACAATATTGTATAAACCTCTCTCAGGAGAAAATTATGTCAATGCCATGTTGACTCCAGCTAAACCCGCTTCTGTATTTGCACTGATAGAGTCAGGCTGGCCAGCCGACCATCTTTCCCGCATCGCTCTTCGATCGGTGAATGGAAATTTCAACACGAAAGCAGAATATGGTGTGATGCATCGAACGGATGCTGAATTCGCACGCTTTATTACGATGCTCAAGACATTACAGGGCGCTGACGCGATGAGGGTCTCAGTAAAAAGAAATGAAAAAAAACCCGAGACGGTCATCCTGAAAATCTTCCCTGAAAAATTATCCGTCGATCAGCGCAGGGACCTTCAGGATCTGAAACAAAAATTAGGCTTGGATATAAGCAAAAACTCATTCGGGATTGTTAATGATTCCACTTTTCACGATCAGGAGAATATCTTTATTCAAGGCCGTTCTTTATTACAGGTTCTGGTTGCGCTTTCAACAGGAGTGGAAATTCCTGAGGCTCATATCAGATCTGGAGTCGTGCCACCACTAGAGCCTATACCCGAGCAGGAGATGACAGGTTTGTTGCCTCTCATGGAAATCCAGAGCGGTTCGGATAATCCTGGGGATGCATATACGGCAGTGCGGTATTTAGGCATGTGGTACTGGATTGATAAAACCAATCATTTTTCTAAAAGATCTCTTCAATACGCCCTGACGCTCATTACGTTGCTCGACTCGGGTGACAAACAAGGGGGGAGTGTCGTTATTCCAGTAAACTGACCCTGCACATCATCAGCGCTCGAAAAAGGTTAATGGACACCGGCAGGGAAGATTACTAACTGATTATCTAACCGAAAATAGGGCTGAGAGGTACCTTCAAAAGGAAACAAAGTATGAAAAAAATTGTTATTGGGCTGGTTATTTTGGCTGCGGCGGGGTACGGATTATTGAGTTATCATTTTGTACTTCTTGACGGCAGCATGAAAATACTCAGGAAAACGAATTTCGCATATCAGAATACGTTTGTTGATGCACGAGGAGCGAAGAAACTGGAACTTGCCTTGAAACCAGATTTGATTGCTGCTGGAATCAATGATGTGATTGGTGAAGTGGGCGATTCCATCAAAAAAGAGACAAGTAAATAAACAGAATGGTTTTAATGAAAACCTGGCTGATTCGTCTTGTAAAAATCCTTGTGATAACAGAGCTTGTCTACCTTGCCTTGATCAATGTCGCTCTGAATCTACCTTTAACTCAAACAATTATAAATAGCATAAAACCGGAAAAGTATACGGTGACCTGGAATCGCGCCTGGTCATTTTATCCGTTTCGTGTACATGCCCGAACAATTTTTACAAACGGACAATCCCGGTCGCAGCAATGGCAGGCGGAAGCACCGGCAGCAAGCGCTTCCTTTTCTCCGGTAGCTCTTCTATGGCATACCGTCAAGCTCAATAATATAGAGGCTTCGGATGTCAGTTATAGCCAACGACCGCGTCCCAAACCAGACAAGGACTACAGCACTATTCGCCCCTATTTCCCACCAATTGATAACCGTGAGTTGGAAACCGATGTCGTTACCCTTCCACCCCTGAAAAAAAATAAAAAAGCCTGGAAAATCGATATTACAGATATTTATGCCCATGGCAGCCATAAACTATGGCTCTTTCAGGTTCAGGCAAAGATCGAAGGAGAATTGCGAACCGACTTGACCTTTCAAACTCGTGGTGGACCGTTTTCTCTGAGTAATGGTGAGGTCGATATCGACCTTACGTCTCTGATCATCAACGGAGACGATGAAGTAACAAAGGATGGGCATGTTAAAGGAAGCATTGAATTTTTACCGTTTGTTCCAAAAGAAAACAAGGGGATCAAGACCCTGAACTTCCTCAACGTTGATGCCAGCGTACAAACTGAAACCAGAAGGCTAGCGTTCCTGAACGTCTACCTTACCAACTTCAAGGGTATGAAGATCGATGGTACGGGGCTTGTGCAGGGTCGGATACATATGCAGCAAGGACGGCTGGAAGATGGCAGCAACATCGAGGTCACTGCCAGAGAGCTGTCACTAGAACTGCTGGATAACCGGATAGAAGGAGAAGGCACGGTTAGTATCGAGACCTCCGGTACGGAGGATACCAATGTTTTGATCGAGTTTGCCCGTCTCGAGGCTTTTGACAGCACCAGAGATGCCCTGCTGTTCAGTGGTGATGGAGTGGCTGTGGAGGCACGAGGCAGCCGTTCGATACTGCCTGCAAGCGAAAACCCATTCACAACCAAACGGTTGGCGATAACAATACCTGAAGTCGAGGTTCCCGATCTCAAAACCTATCAGGCCTATCTTCCCGACAAATGGCCGTTCAGTCTGCACGGAGGTAAAGGCAGGCTCCAGGGTTTTGCTGAGGTGACGCAGGCCGGCCTCAGAAGTGACCTGAAATTGATTTCAGAAGCAGCCGACGTTGGCATCAAGGAGTACCGCTTCACCACCAATCTGGATATGGCACTGAAAGCCGAAAGTCAGGCAATAGCTTCAGGTGTTGATATCTCAGGGAGTTATGTACACCTGAAGGGCGCAACACTGAGCAATGAAGAAGCTCAACGGAGCTCGAAGCCGTGGCATGCAGGTGTGGATATTAATCAAGGCAGACTCAGCCTGCTCCTGCCTGAAGATGTGGCCGAAAACGCTGGCTTTCTTGAAATTTACCAGGGACTCAAGGGAAAAGAGGTTGTAACCTTAATTGACTCCGGCGATGAAGAGATAAAAATCACCGGCTCTATTTCTGACCTGTCGTGGCTCAGCGTTTTGTTTAAAAATAGTGTCGGACTGTCTATTACCGGATCCGGAGAAGTCTCTGCAGCAGTCATTTTGAGTCAGGGCTGGCTTGGAGCAGGCAGTGAGCTGGTGATTCACCCACAGACGCTTGGTGTTGATGTCCTCGATTATAGTGCTGAAGGTAATGGAAAAGCCTCTCTAATCGTGGAAAAAGGAGGTGAACACCCGGACTTGAAACTCGATGTCGAACTAAAAGAAGGAGTAATGAGGCGTAAGGATGAATCCGAGGCTTTTATTGAAAAGGTCGAGATGATTTTAAAGGCGCTGATAAAAGAGATAAAAATTGATGAAAAGGACCTGGACATAGCTCTTCACCTCCAGATTCCCAAAGCAGAAATAAGGGACATGTCTGCCTATAATCAGTATCTGCCACCACACTCACCAATGGAGTTCACCGGTGGTCATGCAGACTTCTCAGCTGATATCAAGATGACACCTGAGACTGCCAATGGCTATGTCAAGTTGAGGACAACCGACATTTCGGCACGTGTTGACCAGCAGGATGTGGCTGGTGAATTAACAGCCGACATCACCCTGATAGATGGTGTTCCGGAAAATATGGACTTTGATATTTCCGGCTCTTCAATCACGCTGGACAATGTCACCGTGGCGGGTGCTGAAGTCAGCCATGACGATGAAAACTGGTCAGCCCGCTTCAAGTTGAAGAAGGCACGTGCAGTATGGAAAAAACCGATCAACATTCATATAGAAGCAGATCTTGATATGAACAACTCAAAACCAATTGTTGCCGTCATCGCTAATCAGCGTGGCAAGCACGGTTGGCTAGAGAAGGCCCTTACCATTGATGATGTAAACGGCGAGGCATTCGTTAATATGGAGCAAGACCGAATCGTTATACCCTATGCTTTTGCAACCAGTGATAAGATCGATATCGGAGCAAAAGGAGTAATCACAGCTGATAAGCGAAATGGTGTGCTCTATGTTCGCTACCGCAAGCTTCACGGAATTCTCAAGATCAACGATGGAAAGCGTAATCTCGATGTATTGAACGCCAGAGACAAATTTGACGAATTTGACAGTGAGGGTGTGCTCCTACAAATGAGTAAAACTGACAATTCAACGGGCGTTATCAAAGAAGCTGGAAATTAGCTGCGTAGAAAAAACCTGGTCACAATTCCAGGTTTTTTTCGAATAAAGCTAATCCTGTGAGGGGTTTATCCCAAGTCGGTATTTATATTGATCCCCACTAACTTACAAGAACAAAAACTTTTTTACTCAGCAGGAAAATAGCAACAACCAAAATAGAACCAAGTATTTTTTTCATTTTTTGAGGGTGAAAGTGGCTTGCTCCCAGAGATGAACCTGCAAACCCGCCGATGAGAGCTCCCAGGATAAGTGGCATGTAATTCTCAATATCAATACTGTTATATTGAAGCCGAGCCAATAAACCTGACACCGAATTGACCCATATAAAAAAGGCTCCACAAGCTGCAGCCTCTTTTGCATTTCCAAGGCCCAATAAAATAATGAGTGGCACGAGATAAACTCCACCTCCGATACCAGTAACGCCCGCAATAAACCCAAGCAAACCTCCACAGAATAGCGCGAGAATTGTTTTACCTCTCCGATCCAGTGATAATGGTGCTGTGTTTGTGGGAAAGTAAATTCTGAAGGCGGCAAAACAGAGTGAAACCAAGAGTAAAACGTAGAACAGAATTTTTGGTAGATGAAGCATGCCTCCCAGATAGGCCATAGGTATTGAGGTAACAACAAATGTTGCGATCAGCCGCAGCCTGGCGTGACCCTGGGATAGAAAGGCAATGGCACCAATGGTTGTAACGACTATATTCAAGGTCAATGAAACCATTGGTATGGTGGCGGCACTGGCACCCAAAATAGCAAGCAAAGCGGTATAAGAAGAACCACCGCCAAGCCCAACTGAAGCATAGAAAAATGCGACGAAGGCAAAAATAATTGCGGCAAATATGATTGGTATCGAGAGGTCGACCATACTATTACCCCAGAGATTTTCACTCCTGCTTCAACGGTGATAAAAAAACAGCGCTAACGGCCCATTTATTTAGACAAATTCAGATTCCCTGAGCCGCGTTTGACCATGGATTGTTTCAGATATCTGAGGAAACTTCAGGGAGATTGCTTTGTCTTTGCAAAATGTTACACATAGCTCACAGCCGCTGCAGCGGATCTTGTTGAACATCAATTGTTTTCCTTCATTAAAACCTTCGATCTTGAGTGCCCCTGTAGGGCAGATACCTGTGCAGAGCGGGCATAAGGTACAATCACTGCTGATGTTTATCTGATGTGTGCACAACGTCAGGAGCAGATCCTTACTCTCCTTATCTGCAAGCTCAAAAAGTAGTTTAATTAATTGTGTTTTTTTGGGCACCCTCCTGTTTATAGAGATAGGTTCACTCGGTATCTCTGATTTGGCGAGCAGCTGTGAACTGGTAGCAGAGATAAGGCTGTTTGCAAGAGTTGAGATAAAGTATCTTCTATCATCTTTGTTGTCTGTTTTTTCCTCAGCGGATTCTATTAATACAATGAACCTTGTATTGAGAAGAGCTGAAGCATACTTTTCCAGATGTCCCAATGATTTTAAAAACAAATCTGAAGCTCTTTTGTTCTCGCATCCGGGACAGTTGGAAACATTGAAAGAAATGAGCGGTGGCCCTGTCATCCCGAGAAAAAACAATAACTCAATTGAAAACATTCCCATACAGGGAACAATCATAGCTTCAGCGTTGGGCAGATTCTGCTGAGGACAGGTGAAAATGACCTGGCTTTGATCTGAAAGTGAGTTGAACTGTTTGTCGAGATCGTATTCGCGTGCTATGAACGCTTCGCTTGGGCAAACAGCAAAGCATCTCATACAGCCGCTGCAGGTATCGCGGTCAAATTCAACCTGATTATTCTTTAATGACAGCGCTCCTGAAGAACATGAATCAATGCATCGGAAACACTCACATTTATTCAGCCGTTTCCTCAGGCATCTAACACCGACGAATTCAACCTCCCGAGAGGAGTCGGTTATGAGATCTTTTAGCAGTGAAAGTGGTTGCATACTCAGTGCTTTCTCATTCAGGCCGAGGTTGTCGCAGCTTTATCATAGATCTGCTCGCAACTCACCATGAACCTGCCCAGACAGTCAGCAAGGCTTTGATAAAATTGATTGTCAGACCCCTTTTTAATAGACTCACAAAATTGCTGTACCCAATGAAGAAATTTCCGGAAAAATTGTAACTGCATTTCTCTATATCTTTCCGCCTCACCATAATTGCCATCCGATGAAGATTCTGCCTCTTTGGTGCAGAGATATGACATGAACTCCAGTTCTATTGCAATATGATCAGGAGGTTCTTTGATATCGACTGATAGACCGGCATCTTCATAAAAACGTAAGACATCTATTGTTGTTTCCCCCATCAACAGTCTGTTGCCTTCTGCATATATGGAACCATATGGAGCGGCAATCAGTTCAAAGGGACCGACAAAAAGAGCTGCGTGGTCAATACTCAGCTGCTCCTGAGAAATGGTCTTCAGACTCAAATCCATCTCCCCTGCCGCCATGGCGGCCTCAGATGCCCAACCACTGAGTAGATTTTTAAGATTTTCACAGACATGTTCTTCGATGAGTAAATCCTTCTCAGGTTCACAGAAACATGCGGCCAACAGCTTGAAACAATCTCCTCGAGCTATGATCTTGGTCTGGTCTGTCATCATCTACCTTAACTTGGAAAAAGTGAACCGGGACACCCCACAGGGCGCAGCAGTGTCCCGGCTGTTCTGGGTCTACTTACGTGCCGAGTATTCTCGAATGTAATACACATTCGGTTTGGTACCTTCACCCGGCTGCAGTACAAAATTCTTATGTTTTTTCAAGAGTTGAGCTGCATCGCTACTACTATCGCTTATATCACCGACAACCCTGGCACCAGAAGGACAGGCCTCCACACAAGCTGGCAACTCCATGTTCTTCAGACGGTGGTCACAGAGGATGCATTTTTCAACGATGTTGTCCCTGCGAACGCTTTCATAATCGGGATGGTCGTATTTGGTCTGGTGCGGTGGAATCGCACCAGTTATTGCTACAAGCTCAGCCCCGGATGTAGAACCATTTTTTATCAATTGCATTTCATCGGTAAAGAATGGCTGGGTTGGTTTCCCTTCCTCGTTGAAGCTGATAACACTATACTCACCGTAGGCACCATCTTTCTCAACCTCATCCATGCTGTAGGGACATGCCTCCTGGCACGCACGGCAGCCGATACAACGTTCATCATTATGCATCGTAATCCCATCAGGTGTCTTGAACATTGCTTTGGGCTCAACAGGACAAGCTTCCACACACGGTGCATTACTGCAGTGATTACAGAGTACCGGTAATGTCCGATAACCGGTATTCGGGAACGTACCAGTGGTCTCATGAACAAAGTCTGCCCAGTTGAACGTCTGGCCGTTTCTCCTCAATGCTGTGTTGTTCTCCGTTTTGCAGGCAAGAGCACAGGCACCGCAGCCAACACATTTTCTTAAATCAATTACCATTGCATATTGTGTCATTATTATGTCCTCCCCTTACCTATATTTTCTCGATCCGGACGGCTGCATGTCCACCGTTTCGGGCATTAGAACCAGATAGTCTTTCAAGTTCCCATGGGATGATCGTGTTGTTATTCACGCCCTTGGTAGCACTCTTGGCAAAATCATCTGTGGCAGTATTACCGTATGCCCAGTGTCCTTGACCATAGGATTTACTTACCGTACCGGGACGAACACCTTCCCAGACCCTCGCAACACACTCACCACTTGCAGCCATCGAAGTGATCCGCACTCTGTCCCCATCCTTGATGCCGAGTTTCTGAGCATCTACCGGATTGATGCGTAAACTGTCCTGCCCACTGACATCGCCCGGATCAACGTGTTTAAATTCATAGTACCATGGAGCATTCTGGCTTCTTCCCTCACGGTTAAGTCGAGACTTGTAATCAATGAAATCGAAGGGATAATCCTTCTTGCTGCCATGACGAAGAGGAGGCTCATGGTGAGGAACAAAGGCAAGTTCTCCTCTGGCGGTATAGTTAGCCTTCTCAAGGACTGTATCAATGTCAACCCCGTGCTTTTTCGCATGCCCACCAAGTGCCTTCTTGAGGGTTTCACTGTAAAACTCGAATTTCTTACTCTCAGTCTTGAACTTACCACCCCAGTGCGATTTGTATTTATATGGCTCAGAGTTCCACATCCCGCGCTCAAGCATATCGCTCCAACCGTTAATCTTATCTCCGTGGGTATCTTTTTCGCCATCCCAGAGCGGCTTGGTGTAATATTTGAGCGCATTTATGGTAAACTCTTTCGAATCCATAGGCTTTGCACCTGTTTCAGGATCAGAATACATCTCCACAAGGCAGTCATAGAGATTTGAGAACCCTCGTTCCTTGAGTTTTTCTGATATAAGGAATGGAAACTCTGACTCATCCTGGATTACATCCCAGAGCGGGTTAACCACAGGCTGGAGAAGTGTACAGGTTGCATAACGATTCGCCTTTGTCTTCACAAAGCCGTAACGTTCGTACATGTTCACCGTACACGGGAGAATAATGTCTGCAAACATTGTGAACTCCGAAGCATTGGTGGTGAGATGCACGGTGAATGGCACAGAGGCAAGAGCCTGTTCCCAGCGATCAGTGCCGTTACAAGAAAAAACGAAGTTATTCATGTAACCGACCAGCACTTTGATATCGTACGGGTCTTTATTCAGGATTCCGGTTGCCGCGTTATTGGTTGAAACGCCGCCACCAGATTTGCCTTTGGCAATAACGGGCAGTTCGAGTCTCCCTCGCTGGTCAATCTTCTCCTTTTTGGAGTGCTTCTTGGCGACATCATCCTGGTATTTTTTCAGGATGTCTGAGTTGAGTTTATTGACGGGGATTTTGGCAGTCTGTAAGGAGCCGCCTTCATTGTCAATACCGCCAACCAGACCGCCGAGTGCGTGAACTGCCATGGCAGAGTATCCACCCCGGGCCTGCATTGCCGCTCCAGGGCCCATCCAGACTGCCACATTCGGCGCTGCACTAGCCATGCCCCGAGCAACACGAATCAGCTGGGCGGATGATACGCCGCTAATCTCAGCTGCTTTGGCGGGTGTCATATCTTTTACTGCAATATTCCACCACTTAACGACGCCATTCGTCTCTTTTTCGACAAAATCACCTTCATTGACGGTCGCCCCAGCATTAAAACGATTTGTACCGTCTATGAAGTCGCCGACAAAATCTTTATACCAGAGCCCCTCACTTAAAATTACATGAGCAATACCAAGAGCCAGTGCACCGTCTGTTCCCGGCCTCAACGGAAGCCACTCATTTGCCTTGGCTGCACTGGTCGTCAATCGGGGATCTACCGCTGCAACTGTAGCACGATCGAGAGCATCTCCAAGTCGCTTGATCGTAGCTGGAACCATACGATTACTGGCAACAGGATCACAGCCCCAGATCAGTATAAACTTTGAATTTGAAATATCGTAATCCCGATAATCCCAGAGGCCTTCAGTGTAGTATGAACCAAACTTCTCAGCCTCGGCACAGGTGGAGCTGTGGGAAATGTTATTCGGTGAGCCGAACACCTTCGTCATAACATCATAGATGATATCACGCATATAGGTGTATCGACCCCGCATCAGGCAGTATTTTTCCGACTCATTATTTTTCCGGAGATCCATCATCTTATCCGCAATGGTATTAAGCGCCTCATCCCAGCTGATTGGAACGAATTTTGGATCTTGCCCCTTGCCTTTATTTGGATTGGTCCGTTTCATCGGTACTTTGATCCTGTCTGGATCATAGACCTGCTGAAGGGACAGGTGGCCTCGCGGGCAGACTTTGCCGTCATTCTGCCTGGAGTATCTATTACCCCTGACTTTTACAGCCCTGCCATCCTGAACAAAGACCTCAGCAGGACACCAGGTTGTACAACCCTGGCAGGTTGTTGGCTTCCACTCACCGGGTAATACTCCAATTTTGCCACCTTTATTTGAAGCGGCCAGAGCATTCATACCAGAATCAGAACCTGCAACACTGCTCAAAGCTGCCGTTGCACCTGCAACTGCTGACAGTTTGAGAAAATCCCTCCTTTTAATTCGCATAATCACCTCCACATAAAGGTTAGTTGTAATTGCTATTTGGAATGCGACATACTACTCAGTAGTAGCATTTTCTGTGCCATGCAGATTTGTCATAGAGTGTTACGACAATGTAACACTTTTATCCTGCCAGAAATTTTAAGCTGCCTTGTTTCAGCTACTTGGAGTTATATGTTCAGATAGAAACTATCGTGAAAGTATTGCATAACAGGATAAAACTTCAATCATCAAGATATTCAGCAAGTTACACTGTTATGCTAAAGGAATTGCGTTACAGATTTGTAACATTAGCCCTCTTTCTGCTTATAGAGGACAAGCGAGCCTGTCCCTAAACGTCCAGCTTGTGCGTGTTGATTTTATCCCACAATGTTTTTCGACTGATCCCAAGTATTTCCGAGGCTTTAGAGCGATTCCCTTTGGTTAGTGAGAGTATTTGGGTTATATGGTTCTTTTCTGCATTGGCGCTAACCTCCTGAAGCGTCAATAATTGTATTTTCCCTTGGATTTTTTTTGTAATATGGGGTGGGAGGTCAGACGGCCCGACGGTCTTTCCGTTTGTCAGGGCGACGCACCGTTCAACAATGTTGAGCAGTTCCCTGACATTCCCCGGAAACGAGTAATTTATCAGCACTTCAGTTGCCTCTTGCCCGAAATCAATATCGGAGCCCATCTGGTCATTGAATTTCCTCGAAAAGGACCTAACCAGAAGTGGAATGTCCCCACTTCTGCGCCGTAGCGGCGGTAACTCAACCGGGATAACATTGAGCCTGTAGAACAGATCTTCCCGAAATGTTTCTTTCTGAACTGCTTTTTCTAGATTTTTATTCGTTGCTGCAATGATTCTAACATCGACTGAAACTGTTTTCGTCGCTCCAAGGGGCTCAAAGCTTTTTTCTTCCAGAACACGTAATATTTTTGTCTGGGTCAGTAGCGGTAAATCCCCAATTTCGTCAAGAAATATTGTTCCGCCATCGGCAAGTTTAAATCGTCCTGGTTTCCTTGAGTCTGCACCGGTAAAGGCTCCCTTTTCATATCCGAACAGTTCACTCTCTATCAAATCATCGGGCAGTGCCGCACAGTTTACCCTTATTATAGGCTTATTCTTCCTACTGCTCTGGTAGTGAATTGTTGAGGCAATAAGTTCCTTGCCGGTGCCGGACTCTCCCAATATGAGAACAGTCGAGTCTGTCCTGCTGATCTTTTCAAGCAAGGCATAAACCGCCTGCATCGCCTTACTCTCTCCAATAATGTTTGGAACACCGTAGTGATCGCTCAGTTCTTTTCTGAGACGAATGTTATCTTGTGTGATTGAGTGGATTTCAAGTGCTCTGCTTACCGAGATCAACATCTCATCAAGATCGAATGGTTTAGTAATATAGTCGAAAGCACCCAGGCGCATTGCTTCAACGGCATCCTTAATGTTCCCGTAAGCTGTCATCATAATAACAGGAGTTGAAGGAGCCTCCGAAAAACTTTTACGCAATATCTGGATTCCTCCGGCACCCGGCAGGCGTATATCACTAATCACCAGTGAGAAATCTCCCTCCTCCAGTGCCAATAAAGCTGTATTCCCATCTGCTACGGCAAGCACCGTGTATCCCTCTGCCTTAAGCGCATCCGTGAGAGAGACTCTAACTATTTTTTCGTCTTCAATAATGAGAATACTATTGCTCATATACCCTCCGGAATACTGATTACAATTTTTGTTCCGACCTTTTCCTGGCTCGATACAGAGATATCACCTTTATATTTTTTGACCAGTTCATAAGTCATCCACATTCCGAGTCCGGTCCCTTCTCCTGCTTTTTTCGTGGAATAAAAAAGATCAAAAATCTGCCCGATCTTGTCATCAGGTATTCCTATACCGGTATCATCGATTATCAACTGGACCTCTGTCTCTACCTGCTCTGCTGTTACTGACAGCCGACCACCTCCTTCCATTGCCTGAATAGCGTTTACCATAGTATTTAAGAGTATCTCCTCGAGGTCATGGGGTGCCACCGCAACCAGAAGCTCTGTCTCGATACTCTGGTGAAAGGTAATCTCCTGCTTTTTTAACCGATAATCAAGAAAGCGAAGCACACTCGCTAACACCACCGAGACATTAGAGAGTTTTTCCTCACCTTCCCGCCTTCCAGCAGTCCAGAGGAGTTGACTTACTGTTTGCTTAATGCTCTCCAATCCCTCTCCTATCAGCTCAAGATAGCTCTGTCTGAACTCAGTATCGTCTCCTTGTTTTCGAAGCAGTTCAACACAATTGAACAGCCCTCCTAAAGGGTTGTTGATACGATGAGCAATGCTTGATGACAGGACACCCAGCGTCGCAAGTTTTTCTGATTGAAGAAGTTTTTCGTGGGCGAGCTTCATCTCTTCATTGGCGCTCCTGATTCGCCTCACCATATCGTTAAAACTTTCGGTGAGCCGTGACAATTCGTCATTTCCTTTAACTGGAATCGTTTTTTCACTCATCTCTACTTCAACTTCTTCCATGGCCTGGGACAGGTCGATTACCGGTTTGATAAACCGCTGACTCAGAAAGTACATAAGGACAAAAAAGAAAAAGAGGGCGAGCATAGAAATTATTACAATCTCATAAATAATGGACACAATTTCCCGTTCCACTGCATCCAGAGACAGAGAGAACAGAAGCATTCCCCAGCGCTTACCTTCGATTGACAACGGAGCAGCAAACTCCAGGTCATGTGCGCCGGACGTCGCTGTGGCTTTTCTTACCAGAACAATATCGGCGTCTTGAGCCTCTCTCAAGAGTGGATTTTCGTAATGTTTACCAAATTCACGAAAATCACTATGTGAGATAACCTGGAACGAATCATCAAGAACGGCAACGAAATTCAAATCCAGCTCACTCCGTTGGTAAAGATCCCTCATATAGTTGTCTATCAGACCTCCTTCTTCAACCAGCCCGAGCTTTTCATAAATCAACTCATTTATAATCAGGGCACTGACCGTTTGAGCGAGCATTCGACCTTGCTGTTCTGTGGCATTGTAGAGGGCTGAGCGCGTTTTCCCAACGGCAAGAAAACTTATGACAGTTATCAGTGCAAAGACCGAGAGGAATGAAACGAGTATAAACTTTTTCTGAAGAGAGATCGTCATTTGCTCAGTTGTCTAGAATGAAACGTTCGGGTGACATCCCTTGCCGCATGTTTTTGGTACTGCATTTATCATCTGGCGAATGTCGGTATAATCTGCATCTGATGCAGCGACAAAACCACCTTGCAGATCAGGGTCAAGTTTGCTGAGGATCTTCCTGCCTTCCTCACTGTCTGACATGGCAAGTAAAGCCTGCTGCACCTTTTTGACTATATGATAAGGAGTCTTGGGCGACACGACGACAGGGCCTGTCGGTATAGGTTCAGACGTTGCAATTATTTTTAAACCATAGGGGGTGTATCGTTCTGCTGTAGACAGCCTTATGGCACCCGCATCAAATTCATGACTGATGACTTTTTTTGCGACTGTATCGTGATAGTTATAATGATGATAGGTGTCCAGGTTGTCAAGGTGGATACCCTCCCAGGCAAGCATGTATCTGGGAATCAGGTTTCCTGAAGTAGACCAGAGAGCAGCAAAAGCGAACTTTTTGTCGACCAGTTGGTCTATCTCCTTTATTGAGCCATTGGTATCGGTAACGATAACACTCCGGTAAAATGTTTCTCCTCTGGCTGTTCTGCTTTTTACTATTGGTGGTGCATCGAAACGTTTGTATGCGTCAAGGTAGGTCAATGGTCCAAGCAGGGCAAAAGACACTTTTCCTTTCCCAAGGCTATCAACAACGGCCTGATAACTTTTCTCCAGGTGGAGTTCAACCGCCACCCCGGTTACAGATGAGAGGTAGCCCATTAATGGCTGATAACGCTCATAGGCAATGATGGGGTTATCCCTGGGCAGCACTCCAAACAGGACAGTTTTCTGTTCTTGTTTCAGTTTGTTTCCAGATGCTCTGTTCGTAGTACTCAGGGAGGCACTGTTATTTTTTATAAAGGCACTCATTGCCCGGATCGCATCATAATTTGCGTCAGGCACTTCAACGAACCGCTCAATTTTCATACCCTCTAAAATCAGTTTGCCTTCAGGATCGTCATGCATTTCTAGGAAAATTGATCGCAATGATTCTTTTAAATAGCGTGAGATATTCGGGGGTACAACAACCGGGGGTATACCGAACTGAGGGGAACGATGAATAATCTTTGTTTGTTTTGCATAGGGAGAACCTGTTGAGACCATATAATCGTACACGATTGAATCGACAGCAGCTCCGTCAACTCGGTTTTTTGCTACCATTTCAACTGATTTATTGTGGCTGTAACTGTACTGGTAGGAGCTGAAGAAACTGTCCGGCAATGCATCACGCTTTGCTAAAAAATATGTTGGATAGAGCCGGCCCGTGTTTGATTTAGGGTCCACAAAGGCAAAGGTTAGGTCTTGCAGCTGTTCAAATGTCTCAATGGGACTATCCTTGTGAACAATTATATTGGAATGATAGTAAACTTTGCCATTTACCTGAGGTGCCACGAGAAGTTCGACACCAAACTTCTCGTTATCAAGGACATAGGGTGAGGAGCATATAAAAGCAACATCAACAGCGTTGTTTTCCAACAACACATCTATCTCGTCATATGTGGTGCGATGAACCATCTCTGCTGGAACTCCAAGTTTTGCGCCAATGTAATCAACCACCTGCTGGTAGTATTTTACGGCACTCACCGGTGTGATCATACTTGCCACTCCTGCTCGAAGAGGTGTCTGTGACAGTGCGGGAGTGATAGAAGAAACTGAAATGAGGAGTAAATAGACGATGATGAGTTTAAAATGTTTCATAATGCCCTCATATATGTATCGATGAATAGATAGTGCAGCCACTGCTGCAAATATCGATCCAACGCCCTGTAAACCCAGTTATACACGAGTAATGACGTTCTACCTAGTAAAGATGTTTCGAAAACGTAACACTTACTGAATAATCCCGAATGAAGTGATGGGGCAACAGCCAAGAGCTTTCGGATATGATTCTATTAAACCAATGTATACGTCCTGGCACAGGGCCCTGATTACCAACCGATATATAGACTTGCGGTATCGATAGGCAACTGGTAATTAATATTGGTTATCACACGTTCTGGCAGTAATTAAGCGCTTTTTTCGGCATCTCTTCAAGATTAACCTATCAGTAGTGGAGAAACATTATGACTAAGGACTCTATCGACCCCAAGGTATACGATTTATACGATGAATACTGCCATACTCAAATGAGTCGACGTGCCTTTCTCAGTAAAGCTTCAAAGCTCGCTGTTGTCAGCGGCTCGGCTCTTGCTATGGCAGAGGCCTTGTTGCCTCGTTATGCAGAAGCTACCACGGTCTCCTTCACGGACGAACGGATCAAACCCCGATACGTTGATTATGACTCTCCGGGAGGATCATCCGGAAAAATGCGTGGCTACCTGGTGAAGCCTGCCGGTGAGGGTCCGTTTCCGGCCGTCTTGGTTATCCATGAGAACAGAGGGTTAAATCCCTATATAGAAGATGTTGCCCGTCGCGCGGCGGTTGAAGGGTTCCTGGCGCTTGCACCGGACGGACTGTCACCTATTGGCGGTTATCCGGGTAACGATGACGAAGGTAAGGTCATGCAAAAGTCATTGGACCCAGCCAAACTCTATACAGACCTGCTGAACAGCGCCAGGTTCCTGAAAGGTCACGAATTGTCTAGTGGCAAATTGGCAGCAACAGGTTTTTGTTACGGAGGTGGTGTTGTTAATAAGCTTGCCGTGAGCATGGGTGCAGACCTGAACGCTGGTGTTCCGTTTTATGGTGTAGCCCCGGCGCTCGAAGACGTTGCCAAAATTCAAGCGCCCCTGATGGTGAACTACGCCGAGGATGATCCGCGCGTGAATGCCACGCAGGAAGGATATCGTGAGGCACTGGAAGCAAATAACAAAACCTTTGTGATGTATACCTATGAGGGTACACGCCACGGTTTCCATAACAACTCAACACCGCGCTACAACGAAGTCCAGGCCAAACTCGCCTGGGAACGTACCGTGGCATTCTTCAAGGAACATCTTTCCTGACCAAAGAGATAACTGATAAAAAATAACGGCTGTCCCCTGGTGGGATGGCCGTTATTTTTTTGTCTATACCAAGCAAATCTAGTTACACACCTAAAATTCACATTCAACAATAATGTAATACTAAAATATTACAGGATAGATAACACATAGAACGATTGGCAGCATGAGGATAAATCAATCGTATTAGAAACAAATCCCTCCATCTATATTTCTCTTGATAAAGCAATTTACCTAGCACAAAAAGAACGTGGAAAGAGCGTAGGGCATGCGGCTGTCACTGGCTGGGTAAGGAGAAATAACCTAAACCACTGATGACAGCTAACAACCAGGATTGGCAATGTTGAGTTCAATGATAAATCGCTGACATTACGTGATCAGGAAACATCTCTTGTTACACAATTTTCATTAACCCACAGGTTTCCACTGGTAAGTTACCTTCTCACTACCCAGTGAATGATCAAACAACTTAAATTGAACCGATCACTGCCGCACGGCTCGAACGCCGTAGCTGCCGCTGAAATCTCGATGGTGTTTACTGACGTTGCCATAGTCGAATGTCATGGCGCGGGCGCAACAAGAACCTTCAGTATCCGATGACCAGTAACTATATGTGCCTCTTTCTGCAAAAATTTGGTCGAGTTTGACTCTACCTCCGAAAATGTCCTTATTAGACTTTGAAGGCTCATAGATCGTTTTCAATTCTGAAATGGTTGGCAAACGCCAGTCACTGTAACCCCCAAAGGAAAGCTCATTGACATAATCATTGGATTCATTCCAACTAAGGGAGTGACCCAGGTCAACGTAGCTATCTTTTTGCGTCCACATCATTTCGGTTTTGGTGTCCTTAATCACACCGTTACCCAAATCTATATAGCGACCATCTGCTGAACGTTTTTCAGCATAGACAGAGCCGAAGAATAGAAAAACAATTGATAAAATCAGTGATAGTTTCTTCATTTGACCCTCAATAGTTTTTGAATTAGGTGTGTATAATTGATTTGACATAGAATGGTCGATCTTTACAAATGACCAGTTCATCTATGAATATACCGTAAACAAGCGTAACACTATATATATTCGCTCTAAATCTACCTTTTACCTGTGCATCGCCGGTTTCGATCAAACAAGTCGGCGACCGATTCCCCATCCCATTCATTCTGAAGAGCAGCAGGAATAGTCTTGGGCCCAGTATAGCTAAACTCGATTGAGATTGGCGGTGCTAACGTCATTGTACTAACCACAGAAACTATTAATTATTTTTGTCCTGTCCTCCCATATTGTATACCCAGCTTTTTCATTCGGTTGCGAAGCGTACTGGGATTAATCCCGAGAAGCGCAGCAGCACCTTCGGGCCCGTTTATTTTCCCCTTTGCAACTTCCAAGACTCGGCTTATATGGCGTGTAGTCACCTCATCGAGGTTGTAGGATTTGTCGGGTGATGACTCTGGCATAGACTCAGCGTCTGATATAGATGCACTGAGATGCCCAAATGTTATCGGCCCCTGTGGATTGAGTATGAGTGCCCGCTCGATTACATTCTGTAGTTCTCTGACATTACCCGGCCATCGATAGTTCATTGCTGACTCAATGGCACCTGGGGCAATTGAGGGGATAGATGTAAGTTTTAATTCCTTCACTTTCAAATTGATAAAGTGTTGAATGAGGGCAGGGATATCGACAGTTCTTTCCCGGAGCGGAGGTACCAGAATGGGAAAAACATTCAGTCGAAACCAAAGATCTTCACGAAACTCGTTGTGCTTTACCATTGCCTCAAGATCACGGTTGGTGGCAGCAATAATGCGAATATCCAATGAGATTGTATCTACTCCACCTACACGCTCGATCTCTTTGGTCTGAAGAACTCTAAGAAGCCGAGTTTGAGCCTGCAGAGGAAGTTCACCTATCTCATCAAGAAAAATCGTGCCGTTGTGTGCCCGTTCGAATCTACCTCTCTTTTGTGACAGAGCCCCGGTAAAAGCTCCTTTCTCATGGCCGAAGAGCTCGCTGTCCATTAATGTTTCAGGTATACCGCCACAATTAACGCTGACAAACGGGCCCCCACTTCGGGTTGAAGAGTAGTGGATCGCATTGGCAATCACATCTTTGCCGGTTCCGGTTTCCCCCATAAGCAGCACCGGGCTATCAAGCGTGGCTACCTGATGGATCATTTGGGTAGTTTCCCTGAGGCCAAAACGGGCTCCTACAATTTCGTCCCCAGACAGCCGTCTCAGTTCTCCATGAAGATAACGATTGTCATCGGCCAGCAGGTCGTTCAGCTTAATAACCTCCCGGTGCTTTAGGGCATTGGACATGGATATCACAAGAGGTTCTTTAAGCGATTCAACAAAGGTACGATGTTGGTTGTTTAAAATATCTTTTCCTTCAGAAACAAGAATGAGATAGCCCAATGTTGTTTTGCCGGTTCTCAGGGTCATAACAATAACAGATGAACTCTGTAATCCGTGAAATGCTGTCATTTCCTTGCTTACCGGAAATGACATGGGTTCTGTTATCAGAAAAGCATCCTGATGATCCGGGGCGTTGGCTGCTTTCTCTCTTGCTGTTTCTGACAGCGGTGTCAACAAGTCCAACTTGCCATATTCAGACTTACTGGCATATGCAATGGTCCGCATCGCATGATAATCATCGTCATAATGCTGCAGATAAATTCTTGAGACAGGCATGACTCCAAGGAGAAGCAGGAGCAGTTCATGCAAAGCCTCATCGATCTCTAAGTTGCCGCAGATTCTCAGGGTAGCTTCCCTGAACAGCTCATTTTTATTTTTCATTACCTTGCCCTTCAAGCCGGTTTTGCCATATATGACAATTAAGACAGAATTGCCGAATATGACAACCAATAATTACCTAATAAGGCAGATTTTTAAGTGTGATTTTTTCAAGCCACTGTATTTGCAGCAATAATTATACTGGCACAATTCTGGCTATACTTAAAACAACTACCAGCGAGACATTGTGGCAGTGAGATTTGATAAATCAGAATCCGGTTGACAAAAACTTGGAATCGAGCGGGGAAGGAAAATGAATCCACATTATGTCGAATACATGATTAAAGAGCGCAGAAGAGAAGAATTGGAAGAGTGTGAAAGACGGCGATTACTATATTCTGCTGGTTATTCGCAGCCGATTTTGATTCATAAAGTATGCAGGGATTTGTCCAACGCCTTTCACAGCTTGATAAAGCATTGGCCCTTTGGTCACCGACGGCTGCAGCCCTGCGGTTCCATGACTCAGGTCGTTGCCCGGGTGGAAGGGGAAGGGCAATGAGGTGGCATGAAGTAATTCACCTAAGGGTGATCGATCAGGAATATGACCGATTGATACCAATTTTCACACAGCTTCTTGAAGAGATCCGTGAAAAAGAGAGTTGCTTAAAAGTGAAGTTGTTCAAGCGTGCTCAAATTGAAACCGATGTCTGCCTCCATCTTTTACATGAATCCAATAATGCGGAAGTTGCAGGAAGTCCGGTTGGGCTACGTCTTACCGAGGCGCTGAAACCGTTTGGTATGGTCAACCATACCGTCTGGACGCAAATCGATCAGATACCGAACCGATAACAGGAGATTGAAATGGCACATACGAAAAAGGTACTTGTTGCTGGGGCGACTGGCTATCTCGGCAGATATGTCGCCCAGGAGTTTAAACGACGAGGCTATTGGGTAAGGGTGCTTGCCCGAGCTCCTGAGAAACTGCAATCTGTGGGGCCGTATATGGAACCAGCCATCGATCAGCTGTGCGACGACCTGTTCGTTGGTGAAGTAACCAGGCCTGAAACGCTCAAGGGAGTATGTGATGGGATAGACATCGTCTTCTCCTCGATTGGCATAACCAGACAGCGCGATGGCCTCGGATTAATGGATGTCGATTATCAGGGCAACAAAAATTTATTAACTGCAGCGATCGATTCCGGCGTCAGGAAATTCGTCTTTGTCTCCGTGTTCATGGCTGATCGGATAGCTGATCTGGCCAGGGCAAGAGAGCTGTTTGTACAAGACCTGAAACAGAGCGGACTGGCTTACGGTATCGTCAGACCGACGGGTTATTTCTCAGACATGAGCGAGTATCTCAAAATGGCACGATCGGGCAAAATCTACGTTATGGGAACGGGTATCAATACAATTAACCCTATCCATGGAAAGGACCTGGCGGAAGTGTGCGTCGATATCGCCGAGGGGACTCAAAATCAAGTGGAGCAGAATGTGGGGGGACCGGTCACCTATACCTTTGAAGAAATTGGCACGCTGGCTTGTGATATTGTTGGAGTGAAAAAAAAGATTGTACGAATCCCCCCTTGGCTCGCCACACTGACGGTGACGTTGATTCGACCATTCAGTTCCCACTGGTATCAAGCTGCAAGGTTTTTTACAACGGTTATGAGCAACGATTTCGTTGCCCCAAAGGCAGGATCCTATACATTGGATCGCTACTTTGAAGAAATGTTCAGTCAGGTGTGACCGCGAAATGGGGGAAGAAACAATGAATTGTTTTATTGGACATACAGTTACGAAACAGGAAAGAGATGCAAAACCTGGGAGAAACTTACACGTATCGAATGGTCGTGTGAATCAAAAAAATCGACTGGATACCGCAGTCAAGAAACCACTTTGCAGGGCATCTCTGCCGTCGGAGATCCTGGAATCTGCACATTTCTTTTTTCAGCAGAAAGGTTTTGAAAAGACAGCGATCGAGGATATCTGCAACAGACTTAATATCAATAGCGCTCAATTCTATTATCATTTTGGGTCATTGGATGAAGTGCTTGAGACCCTATGGGCAAGGTAAGCGGGTGATGTACGGTTTGCGGGAAGTGAAGAACATCCATAACAAGAAATATAAAGATGAATTTACAGTTTATCGATCTGTTATGGTTACTACATTTTACCTGGATTTCATTCTGCTCCACTGTGGCCTGCCGTTACCAGGTCAAGGCGCTGGTCGGCAAAATTGACCGAGGAAGGTGCAAAAAGTATAATCAGAAAAGGAGGAAAAGTTATGGCATTTCCTGAGCCATTTGCCATTTTGGGGTCGTTATCGAGAACCTAAAACAAAACGTAAAGAGCTCTCTCAATAACAACTTCTGATTTGAAATGATTTTCCAATACTGATCAGGAGGTTACTTAACATGCCTTTTTCTCAAAGCGCTACCCAAAAGTAGTTTTTGAATTTCTCCGTTATTGCCTGTGAAACATCGATTATAACCTCAAATATCTCACGGAATGATTATGAGCAATTTTCAATTATCCTTTATGGAGCAAAATGATATCAAACAATCTGCGAAAGTACTGAGTAATGCCATGCTTAACAATCCACAACATATAGGTGTACTTCTGGGTAATGGTGAAAAGGAACGTCTGGAAATCGAGAAAATGTTTGTTGAGCTTTTCAATAGTCTTCCCGGGATTGTCTTTCTTGCAAAGGAAAATGAAAAAATTATTGGAGTCATGAGAATGAAGTCATGCATTGGCAAAGTCATTGATGATACCGATGTATTTGAAGATGAAAAGGATATTGATTGGAGGAAGTCGGTCTGGTTTAAGGAATGGGCAAAGCATGATCCAGTCGAACAACATTGGCATCTTGGTCCGATTGGTGTGCTGCCAACTCATCAAGGGGCAGGTATTGGTTCCATGTTTATGGCTCGTTTTTGTAAAGAAGTGGATGTTTGTATGGCAAAAGCATACCTAGAAACAGATTTGGATAAAAATGTACGCTTTTATGAGAAATTTGGGTTCAAAGTTGTTTCTGAGTCCGAAATTTTCGGTGTTAACAATCGATATATGTTTAGAGATTCAAAAACATGACTCACTGGAATGCATGACCACCGGCTCCAGCGGACAGAGCCACAACGTTAAATGTTGCCCCATTTCATTCGGTCACCGTGATCGATTTGTATTTTCATATCGATCCTGACAGTTCGGTTGTGATTGATAAACCTAATCTATTCATCCAGGGTTTCAAGACAGTTGTGGTGAGTTCTCTTTTCCTGCCTATCAAATTTTGATCTGCATAGGAACTATCTAAAGCTAGGTTACAACTGATAGAATTATACATTACCCTGACCAACCTCATAACAGATCAGGCTTGATTAGTATATTTCAACTCTAGTTTTGATACAGGTAAATTGGCTTATGCCTGTATTGAAGTTTTGCCTATTGCCCCCATCTCAAAAAGATACTCCTCAGAACGGTCGAGGTAGAATGATAAGGCTTTTGCAAAATTCTTGCCGACCAACCCGTCAACGAATACTTGACTGATCTCTTTGTGTCTCTTGAGAATAAGCTGAGATCGATAAAATATTAACCATTCCTCTTCTGACATATCCTTATATAGCAATAGCAGTGCTTTGCGTGCCCGTGGTTGGTACATCCAGAAATACATCAGGTCAAGCGCGTTTACGATAATGAGCTTTTCCTGATCTCTGGCTTCATAATTCAATGTTTCCATCATCATCTTTGGAGACTGCAGCATTTCCAAAACATCTTCTTCAGGAAATTGCAGGTCCAGCCGTGAAAAAACACTAAAGAGTTGAGATATCTTCATTCGGTAAGCAGTCAGGCGTGCCTGTATGTTGGTCTGCCTATCGGCCAGACCTTCAATAATTGCAGCGACACAATCCGAGGCAAATTTTGAGATGATTGCGGCCCATTTCTGCAGTATTGGCGAAACGTTTGGCACCCCTAGCGATGACAGCAATGCGCCAATCAGCGCGTTGATTAGAATAGCAACGGGAATCGCAATTATTGAGCGGAAGAAATTCCCGATGGTTGCAGATTTAGGTAACCCTCTGATAGTGTTATGACTGGAAATATATATTCCGTTGGCCAGTCCCATAACTGCATAAAGCATAATTGGGTTAGTTGCTGTCGTAATTCCAAAAGCCCTGTCGAGAAGAAGTGTTTTAACAAGATAATCGAGGAGTGGGACGGAGAAACCTGTATAGAGAAGCGAGTCAGCGATCCTGCTCCAGCTTACCAGAGAGTTCCAGGGAAGAAATGGAGATCGTCGAAGTCCTCCCCCGCCTAGAACCGATTGGATAATATTGCGTGATCCGGTAATGCCAAACCATATAAAAGCTCCAAAATAGGCAAGCAGCCCCCAGTCCTTGGTAAGATAAAATGTTAAAAAGGCAGGAATGAACCCGAGAATAACTTTTAAGGTGTTTTTTAAATTGGTGTTGAGGTATCTCCATGGATTTTTCAAAGTCTCCTGTTCCATAGATACATCGGCACCAAAATCGTTTTCACCAATTTTGCCGATACCACCAAGAGTCGTTATATTTCCAGGCCGATCGGCATGAACCAGGAACCCGTCCAAGGTCCAGTCAGACCACTGATGCCTGGAATTTTGCTGTAGAAAAGACAGTACTTTACTCAGGCGAAACTTCCGTCTATCTCCAGGATCTCTGCAATCGTGAGTATTGTGTGTTAGCTTCGCACTTACAGGAATACGCATTCTGCTGTGGTCTTTTTCTGCTTTGCGAACATCATTTCTCGCTCGTGCCGACAGCGTTTCAACAACAACCAACCCCATGCCGTAGTACTGCTCTGCCTGTCCGGTTGATCCGGACCCAATCCGGGTACGCAGCGTCTTTTTTTTGTAGTAGGTATGAAACTTTTCAAGATTGTAGAGAATATTTAACAGTTCCAGTTTTCTCTTCTGCATCAAGTCAATCTCAAATGAGAGCGACTCTTTGTTTGCTTGTTCACTTGTGAGATGATCTAAATCTTTACTCAAGTTCAGGAGTCGTTCTTCAAAATCCCATATGACAGCACGTACCGCTCGTTTCAGGACAATTACATTGTCATCATTAAGTGCACGCTGCAGGTCTCCAATGAGCGTGAAAAATCGGCTTGAGTTTTGTTGATCTCCTATTTCCCCGTTCGTTTCTCCATAACCCGGCAAGATACCTGAAGTAATCCCGTGGGCGGCATTTTTCAGGTTGTAGGCTTCGATATGAGTAAACATTCCCTTTCCTGCATAAAGAAGCTCCAAGGTGTCCTGTAAGGTGAGATTGCTGAGGTTAAGACTAAATTTTGAGCTGGAATGCAGAGATTGAAGCTTTTTCAGTAATTTTTTAGGGCTAAGTTTCAGCCTGGCAGGAAGCGTGGGGGACTTCTCCGGGTAGGTCGGGTCGTGAATTTCCGGATTACGCGATGGAAGAAGATACTTGTCGATGATTGTTTCAACATGTGTGTTGCGAAATTTCGACAATAGTCCCTGCAACTCTTCTTTTCGTTCATTATCAAGATCAGAAGAATTCAGTTCCTTCTGGATTGCCGGCAGTTCCAGTATAATCTGTCTCAGAAAACGGTTGTGAATAAAACGTGCCAGATGAAACAGCGATGGTTGGCCGTCCCCAACAAATAATAAAAATTCATCTTTGCCACAAGCCTTGACCGACAACCCCAATCCAGCATTGAGACTGTGGCGATGGCGGTTATTGAATGCTTCTAAAACTTCAAAGACATATTTTTGCTGATAGCGTGAAACCTCATACCCTTCTGTCATAAGTTGCTTTACAGCATCTTCCTGCAGAAAATCCAACAAGGCACTGTTATCTAGAAACCCGTGAGGTTCCCAGGTAAAGCGAATATATTTGTCCCTGAAGCGGGCAGACATCTCAATGCCTATCTGAACTTTGAGGTCTAAGAATTGTGCTGGCCTCTATCAGTTCCTCAACCACCTCCGGACGTACATAGTTGTAGTATACAACCGTCAGATAACGGATTCCTTTGATCCATGCATCCATCACCAGATGAGTAGGTGATTTCCGCCCCTTGGTATTAGCATCATGGACATGATCGTCAAAGGCAAACTGGTTCCATTCTTCAGGCATTTCAAGAAGATGGTATTTAGCCAATTCAGATCTTACTTTTCTTGGGTTCCCAGCCAAAACCATTCGGAAGTCATGAGCTAATTTCAACTGACGCAGTTCATTATCGCTGCTGCGCAGCAGCTCCTTCATTATTTGAAGCAACACCCGGGCGGTATTTTTCTGATAAAAATCAGAGGAAGAAAGAAACACCTCATCCCGGAGGGAGCGCAAGGCGATTATTCGATCATTTGCCTTGCCGGATTCAAGGGAGCCTAGCAGACCTGCTACCGCATAGGCGATACGCAACCCTCGCTCAGCCGCCATCTCCTTGATTCCATGCGGGTGCATGTTATTGCTGAGAAGTGAGCGCAGAACCTGTGACTGCTTACCGCGTTTCAGGATATCTTCTACTATTTCAAGTAGCTGGTAGTCATCTTTATCGAAGAATATCGGTGAAGGTTTGTTTTGCATGATCGATTGATTTAAAAACGCTTGCCTAAAGGATTAGCTCCCGTCATCAATTTGATTTTATTGTAACAGCGAGCGCACAAACACCTGCGTGAAGAGAAGGCCCAATTCACTTGCCAGATCGAGAAACACATCTATCTCGTATTCAAAATCATTTTATATATACACACTAAGAAAAGACATGTTTTCAACCTCAGCATGATGATTCGATTCAGGCAGGCTCATTCAGCTTTCGGTTCTTCTTCTGACGCCCTGTCTTTTGATTGTTTAGAAATCTGAATAATTGGTGGAAGAAGCAGAAGAAGAATAATTATCCACAGGATAATTGCCTGGGGTCTGGTGAAAAACACCGAATAACTGCCATGCCCGATAATCAGGGCCTGGGCAAAACCGGCCTCGGCTATCGGCCCAAGGATGAGGCCAAGTATCAGTGCCCCAAGTGAAAAGCCTGTCCGGTGCAGAATAATAGCTGTAAATCCAAACAACAGAGCCATAAAAATATCCAGTACACTATTGTTCATGGCATAGGAACCGAGAAGGGAAAAAAGGCAGACAACCGGTATCAAAATTTCTGTGGGAATCAGTGAAATACGCGCAAAATAGGGGGCCATTGACAGCCCTATGACCAGAAAAATCACGTTGGCCAGAAAAAGCGAAAGAATGAAGGCATAAGTCATGACGCCATATTTGGTAAAAAGCTCAGGACCGGGGATCAAACCATGAACAATCAGCCCTCCCATCAGCGCTGCTGCAACACTGTTACCTGGGATCCCAAGGGTTAGGGTCGGGATCAATGAACCGCCGACACAACCGTTATTGCCGGCTTCAGCTGCTGCGATACCTTCCGGGTTGCCGTGTCCGAACAATTTTTTGTTTTTTGACCGCTGTCTCGCAAAGTTGTAGCTCAAAAATGCCGCAATGGTCGCACCCTCACCTGGCAATATACCGACAACCGTTCCCGTGAGCGAACCGAGGCAGATAAATTTCTTCAAACCTTTCGGAAACGGCTCCCGTTTGATTTTCTTTAATGTGGATGTATCAGTGACGATACGTTTTACACTCGTAAGATCAAGCATCTGAGAGATTGAGAACATTCCAATCAGTGCGGGCATGAAAGCTACTCCATCGTAAAGATCGGTCAACCCCATGGTGTAGCGGAGCTGCCCCGATATCGGATCGGTACCAACAACTGCAAGAATCAAACCAAGCAACCCGGAGATCAATGCTTTAACCAGGCTGTTTTCATCATCGGCCATCGATACTATGCCGACAAGACCAAGTATTGCCAGGAGAAAATATTCAGGCGGGCCGAAGGTTAAGGCAAATATCGCCAGAATCGGCGCCACCGCAAGAAGTACCGCAGTAGAAAAGATACCACCGCAGAAACTTGAAATAACTGATACTTTCAATGCCAGTCCCCCATGACCTTGCTGGCTCATGGGATAACCTTCCATCGCGGTGGCCACGGCAGCAGGCGTACCGGGAGTTCGCAATAAGATTGCCGGAATTGAACCACCGTACATGGCACCGCAATAAACACCGCCCATAAGAATCAATCCGGTAAGGGGTTCTAGGACAAAAGTGACGGGGATCAGAAGGGCAACTGCCATGGTGGCAGTAAGGCCGGGCATACCTCCTACCAGTACACCTGAAACGGTTCCTATAAAAACGGCCAACAGAGAAGACGGGACAATGAGTGCCTGAAGGGATTCCAAAATCATTGAAAATTCCTCTTTTGATCAACAGTGATCGATAAATTGCAGATACGTTTTTTGAAGAACTCTGAGGCGGGGCATAAGCCCCGCCAGAATTAGAACAGACCACTCTCAGGTAACGGCACACCGAGAATTTTGCCAAAGACCAGAAAAACAAACAACAGCACCCCCCCGGAGGTCAGAGCTATCAAAAACATCTTTCTGGCTCCAAGGACAAACATTGTCATCGGGAGAAAAAGCGCAGATGTGACGTAAAATCCAAGATATTCGAGCAGTAACGAATAAACAAACATCAGGATAAGCAGACTCCAGAAACGAAATGGAGCTTCCGTCATATTCAGCTTTTTACCTTGATCTTGATGTTTTTTCCTCATCCACAAACCAGCTTCCACAAGGCAGAGTATGCCAAGAGATACTGCCAGGAATCTGATATAATTTGCGGTTGAGCCCTGTACCATTTCTGGAAAATCGGCAGTGCTTTTGTACAATCCGACAGAGATAATCAGAAAAGCACCAAGAATAAGAATTTCAGTAAGCCGTTTAGTCATGAGTTTTACCAGGGAGTAGTATCGAAGAATTTCTGGGTTTCAGCCTGGAGATCAACCAGATAGTCTAGATAATCCTTGCCGGTCATCGGCAGCATTATCATTACGTCTTTTTCACAGGCAGCGATAAACTCGGAATCATTCATCACATCAGCAACCAACGTATCAAGAGTATCAGCAACTTCTTTGTCAACACCAGCAGGCGCGACAAAACCGCGTGTTGCTGTCATGCTTACGGGGATCCCCTGCTCATTGGCAGTCGGTACGTCAGGAACAATCTTAGAGCGGTTATCATCCATTATCGCAATGATTCTTGCCGTACCTGCCTTATGTTGGGCTTGCATTTGAGTCACGTTCATAAAAGAAGCATCGATATGACCACCAAGAATCATAGCTTTTTGCTCTGTTGAGCCTTTGGTAGGTAGAAGGTTAAAGGTTACACCGGTATAATTTTCAAATTTCTTGGCAGCTACAAAGTCGTCTGAACCGATACCGTTGACGGCAACCGTTAAATTTTTGGCCTTGGCTGCTTTGACAAAATCATCCAGAGTCTTGATGTCGCTTGTAGTCGGAACAGCAATGATCAGAGGATCCTGCATCATATTGGCGATTACATGAAAACTGTCGAGCGTGTATTTAGCTCTTTTTGAAACAACGTGGGCAACAACCTGTGTCGTAAAAATCATGCCGATCGTATATCCATCTGGTTTGGCTCGAGCGATCTCCTCAAAACCTTTTTGGCCGCCAGATCCCGGAACATTTTTAACCACAAAATCCGCGTCTGGCATATATTTTTTGGCTGATTTAATGAAGATCCGAGCAGACGTGTCGGTAGACCCACCAGCTTTAGAAGGAACGATTATGGTGATTGGTTTTGAGGGATAGGCACCGAAAGCCAGAATCGGTGTCATCATCAGTACAACGAGAAATGCTGCCAGGGTTTTCTTCATCATTTTCTCCTTTTTGATTTTCGATTTTTGGGGTTATGAAAGTTGATTAAGAGCAAACCGTAGTCTGATCACCAACTCGACTATGGTATGTGTTTAATTACAAACGCTGTGCCAGATTCAGGAATAACATCTAACAATCTGTTACTAGTTGGGATAACAAGAAGACGGGCAGAATCCGGCAACGCTGATTTGGGTCAAATTAAGCCGGCAGGAAATGATTTAAAAAGTCTATAGGGTAGGTTTTAAAGGGTTGGGAGGATGCTTGAGGCACGATCGACACCTGATGGGTCAATATCGCCCCAAATCACTTCTTCCTTATGTCAAGCTTCTGCATCCTCAGATAGAGACGCTTTCTAGGAATTCTTAACAGATTTGCGGCTTTCTCAATTCTTCCGTTTGTACGGTCAAGCGCTTCCATAATCAACCGCTTCTCGTAACGGTTTACCAGATTGTCAAAACCAAGATCAAAATCAATTTCACCGAGTGGTACCGCAGGCTCATCCATATCAAGATCAAGCCCTAAAACGAACTGTTGAGCCACATTTCTAAGTTCCCTGACATTACCAGGCCAATAGTATTGCTGGAGACGTTCCGCAAGACCGCGTGATAGATCGGGCGGTTTTTTACCGAATTTTTCCGCCATCACCTCTGTATAATAATTAAAAATCGGCAGAATATCCCGCTCCCGGTCCCGAAGCGGTGGCACCTGAACCCTGGCGACATTGAGCCGGTAAAACAGATCTTCCCTGAAACGGTTCTGTTTCACCGCATCCCTCAAATCCACCTTTGAAGCTGCAACGACCCTGAAATCAACATCAATCGAATGGTTTCCTCCAAGCCGTTCAATTTTCCGTTCCTGAAGCGCCCTCAGCAGTCTGATTTGAGTTTCCTGAGGCATTGACTCTATTTCATCAAGGAAAAGCGTTCCTTTATCAGCTTTCTCAATCTTGCCAATTCGCTGGTCAATGGCGCTGGTAAAAGCCCCCTTCTCATGGCCGAACAGCTCACTTTCAACAAGATCGCTCGGAATGGCACCGCAGTTGACCGGGACAAACTCTCCTTCGTTTCTATGTCCCAGATCATGGAGGCAACGTGCGGCCAGTTCTTTACCGACTCCGGTCTCACCGATAAGCAGCACATCAACATCGATGACCGCCAGTGACATCAAGACCTTCCGCAACTCAGCGGCAGTTTCTGACTCTCCAAGTATGGTTGACGATATATCACCGCCTCCCTTTTTTACCCTGCGTTTGACCAAATTGCTTTCTAAGACGGTTCGCCTTGTTTCAAGGGCTCTGCCAGCGACATCAAGCAGTAATTCTGGCGGAGAGGGTTTTTCCAGAAAATCATAAGCCCCGGCCTGCATAGCCTCAATTGCCATCGGGACATCACCGTGTCCGGTTAGGATAACAACCGGAATATCCACCGAGATTTTCCGTATCTCGGCAAAAAGCTCAAGGCCACTCATCCCGGGCATTTTCACATCAGTAATTACGGCGCCAAGCCAGTCTTCATGGATAAGCGGTAATATATCTTTGGCGTACTGAAATGTTTTTATAGGAAATCCTTCCAGCTGAAATGTCTGTTTACAGGCATGAAGAATCTCTTCCTCATCATCGACGAAGAATATCTCACCTATCGGCTTCATATCAGTTGTCCATGGTAGATTTTTGCAAGGTCACGGTAAATACAGCACCACCGGTCTGACAATTCACGGCATTGATCGCTCCGCCGAAACTTTTGATCAGATTGTAAGAAATCGACAGCCCCAATCCAAGTCCCTGTCCGACTTCCTTGGTTGTATAAAAGGGATCGAAAACAACCTCGGGCGCCTGGACAGTCAGACCCGAACCATTATCCATTATATCAATGGTGATTTTGTCATTTCTCTCTCCTACCTTAATTGACAGTTCACGATCATCTTCTGGATTATCGAGAAGCACATCGATGGCGTTGCCAATAATATTCAACAGGACCTGTTCCAGACCGGTCTCTTCGCCATAGGCCTCAATCAAAGTTGCCTCATTCTCTCTTATCACCCGAATATTATTCTTCTCTATTTTTTCACTGAACAACTCAAGAGCCCGATCTATAACAGGCACGATATTGATTCGTCCCAGTTGCTCCTGCTGCCGCCTGGCAAAGTTTTTAAGATGATTGATCATTGACGCCATTCGCTCGACCAGCTCTTCCATCTTTTCCAGATTTTTTCTATGCAGCTCAACCTCATCTAGTTCCAGCAATTTTTCGGCGTTATGTAAATAGTACCTGATAGCTGATAACGGCTGATTCAGTTCGTGAGCAATACCGGCAGACAGCTGTCCAAGAGCTGCCAACTTCCCGGCCTGGACAAGCTCGTTCTGAACTCTTTTTCTCTCCTTTACCTCTTCCCGCAACTTCTCATTAATTTTTCTCAGATGATCAGTCTTCTCCCTGACCCTTGCCCTCAAAAGTTCATGAGCCTGCTCCCGCTCTGTCACATCATGCACCGTAATCATCAGGCGGATACTACTTCTCTGCTGAACCTTGGTAATAAATATATCTGTCGGAAAACAGGTCTCATTGACTTTACGGCAGCTGTAAGTATCGACATCATAGTCATCTTCGGCTCCATTTAGTATTTCCGAGCAGGCATGCTCCAACCTCTCCCGGTCCCCTGGCACGACAATTTTAAAAGCAGATGTCCCTACCAGTATTTCAGGATCTGCTGCAAATAGTTCTTCGGCCCTCGGATTTAAAGCATGAATGATTCCGTCCGGATTAGCCAGTATCAGACCGACCGCGGCATTATCGATGATTGCCTGAGCATTTGCCTCTTCAACCTCTATGGCGGTATCTCTGAATACTTTGAGTGCCGCTGCCATTTTCCCGATTTCATCATTGCCGCTTTCAACCACTTCATAACTCAGATTGCCTTTGGAAATGGCACGCATACTCTTACTCAAATTGGCCAACCGCTTCACGATGGAGCCCCTAACGTAAAACCACATTACAGCTGCAACCGTAATAAAACTTAACAGAACCATGAGAACTAAAGCGGTATGCGCTCGCCTCAGAGTGTCTCTGGTACCTGCAGCTGCTGCATTTACCTTCGTTTCCGACTTCAAGACAATTTCGTCTATAATTTTATTCAGATCAGCCACGTAGACTCTATTTAACTTCAGAATATCCTGCCCTTGAACGTCATAATCTATGATTCCTGCCTTAATCGTAAAAACCGATTCTTTGCCGACAGCCAGATTGTTAACATCTGCAAGAGTCTGGCGCAGTGTGAGAGAGCTGATATCGTCCTTCAGATCCTTCATATCCTGGATAAGGGTGGCAATTGTATCTTCAGCCAGCATACCCATGTTCTCAAGTCTATCCCTGTTTTCTAGAGTCGATGCCTGCATCATCAGGTTAACAAGAAGTGCGCTGTTGGACCTGGTTTTCTCAATTGCCTCTTTAACCTTCATAGATTGTTGCAGAAGGGTTGCAGAGACATCGTTCGCCCCCTCTTTAGCTCTGTCGACGATTCGTTCAACTTCCGCATCAACATTGTACGCATAATCCTGGCTGAGCGGTTCAAGCTCTCCCATAAGGTCGGCGTAAAGCCAACGCAGCCTCTCAGTTTTCCTGTCCAACAGACGATGTTGCTCGCCCTGAAGAGCAACGGACTGCTGTAAATCATTGAGGTTGTCTTTGAGGCTTGTGACAACTTTTTCCACCCGTTCTCTAAATTCTGACTGAGGAATACTCAAGGTCTCCAACTGCTCGGAAATCTGCGTTAACAAATGGTCGAGATCTTTTTTTACCGCTGTTCGAACATCATCGTCAGGCGCCGTTAATATATTGGGTGCCACCGCTACTATTTCACCACCGATTCTTGCAAATTCAGCGACTTGGACAATTTCCGGCAAATGTTCTTCTGAGATTTCCTCCATGAGAGTGGAGGAATAGCCAAATATCAGCAGAGCCATCACCCCGACAAGAAGTGTAAGGGAGGAGATAAAAACAAAGGCGAGAAGAAGCCTGGTCCAGATATTTACTCTAGCTGGTATCATTGCTCTCTATTGTTTTCCGTCTGGCTTGATATGCTCAATGCAGTCCTGCTTTCGTCTATCAAGTCATGAGCCTGCTGAAGATTATTGGTGACAAATTCCTCCCAGCGATTGATCAGTCGCCGCTTTTCTTCATGCTGCTCCATTGATAAGGTTTCTGATGTGAATAATTGGTTGAGATTTTCATCAAGACTCTGGTTGCTATCCACAGGTATTTCGGAAAGAAGTTCAATAACCGCTCCTTGCAAGGCAGTAAAACTGCCGATCTCTTGTCGATATAATTCTTCAAGATTAAGCAGCTTTTTCCATAGCCGCTTTCTTTCAAGGAGCCGATAGGTGATAAGTTCGTCAAACAAGGCATTGACGAGATTATACCTACGGGTCGATAACTGAGTATCGTATATCTTGGTTTTACCCTGACGTATCAGGCTAATCAGCGGCAGGATCTTGACCTCGTATTTTAAATTAGGCTCCTGCGATACAGGTAAGCGGTCGATACCTGGCTGCAGCAACACTTTCTGTCCTTCCTCCGACAGCAGAAAATCAATAAAAGCGACTGTTGAGGAAACATTTTGTCCTCCTTCTAACGCTGCGATTCTGGCCGGCATTACAAAAGTTGGCTTCCCGTAATCAAAGAGATTTACAGCATCGATATGGCTTTTGGCGTGGGCCAGAAAATCTATCATCAACCCAACTCCGAACCTGCCATCGGCTACCCCGTCAGGAACACTGAAGCTACGAGCTGTTATGGTTTTCATGTTTCCGGCCACCTTCATCAGATATTTCCAACCCTCATCCCAGCCCATGTCCTGCAGAATACTTTCAACGATCAAATGGGTGGTACCCGACCGGGAAGGAGTCGACATAGCAACCTGTCCATAAAACCTGGGGTCGGTCAGATCCTGCCATGATTTTGGAGAATCAATTCCGGCCTCGTCAAGCGTCGCCTTATTCCACATATAACCGACGCCGGAAAGGGCAAAATTATAAAACCAACCCTGTTCGTCATAATATGGCTGTTTCGGACTGAATGGTGGATAGTGAGCGATATAATCCAGGTATCTCAATCTGTCCTGCCCGCTTCAGGACAACAAATGCATCCGGTGAGGAAGACCAGAAAAGGTCGAAATGGCGGCTGTTCCCTCTGATGATCTCATCGATCGCAGCAGTCGTCTTCTTGTTCAAAACCTGGACTTTCACGTCAGGTCTGAAACGTTTAAATTTTTCGATAAATGGCTTGTAAAACTCTGGAGAAAAGGATGTCAGGATTATCAGTTGATTTTCTTCTTGATTCTGTGATGCCGCCGTTAGTGGAAAAAATATTGATATGCTAATTATATAGATAACAAATTCTAAGAAAATCCTTTTAACAGAACCGTGTCGACTGACATTCACGTCAATATTCCCAATCAATTGGAAAGTTAGTGGTTTCTTTTCTCATTAATCTGCTTATTTCTCAACTTAATCCTGATTATAGTATGAAATGTACTTTGCAAACATAAACCTGACAAGTTGATTATTGATGATTCTGGGAGGGGAGTATAGGTTGTTGGGAACTAGATGCTTGCCAGGATTGGTTTTGCCGGACAGTATGTAATCCCAGCGAAGCTGGGACCGGGAAGCTGTACCTGAGACTTGAGGTATTGCATATATGAATGAAATCAGATGATCAGGATCCTGCCTGCCTAGATGGAATTGTGACTGAAAGTGCATACATGCGAGCGGTGATCGAATATTCGGAGAAGACCGCTGTTGGCGATTTGTTTACCCGTGCACTTCATTATGAAACCAAGCATTTAAAAAGATCAAACGTTAAGATAAAGATCCACTGTCAGCCTTCCTGATAACCTAACCTCAGCAACTCAATAATGAATTTAACATTGCCAAGTTGATGGTAATCAGTTTTGTCTTTACCTCCTGCTTAGGGTGCTTCCTGTCTCTTCAAATTCCGATCTGCAAATTACTCGCCCACTCTAAACAATAATTTCACAGCATCCTGAACGGGCAGATACCAAAAAAATGGTAACTGTCAGATCAAGTCTAAGCTACTACACATCATACTGGTTTGAGTTTCTGAGTGAGAAAATCAGTTTGTTATCTAAACTGATCCATGAACTGCCTTCACCCTCCCGACAAGACCGTTCTCCAGACGTACCTTGATCCCATGAGTGTGGTTTGAAGATTTCGTTAAGATATCCCGAACAATGCCCTCGGTCAGTTTTCCAGATCGCTGATCTTGCTTCAGTACTATGGATACTTTCAGGCCGACCTGGATATCAGCTCGTTTTTTCCCATCAGTCATTTGGAGGTTCCTCCGATGTTCGTTACAGGCGAAATGCCAGTCCGAATAGTGGGCCATGGGTAATCGTGTCATAGGCGAACCGGTTTGGGTTTCCTACTCTACCGGTGCTATAGTCGACCGACAGCGCACGGTATTGAAAGACCAGTGACAAGTAGTCAGTTGCATCCCACATAAATCCACCCTGAAGGTTCCAGGTAAAATCAGAGGCAACGCCAAACCCCCCAATATCCCCTTTCAAAATAATATGCCAGTTCTCTGAGATTTGCGGCATCCAGCGAACGCCAACGACCGGATCGACCCAGTCCGGGGTGTTCTCAACAACCTTTATACCGTTGACCTTAAGCTCAACATCCATATCCCACCAGCGAACGCCACCATAAAAATCAAGTGGTCCCCGTGCGGAGTCAACTCGATAGATGCCATATCCTTCAAAAATACCCTGATAGATATCAGCTTTCAGCTCTCCCAGGTCACCTGGTGCGGTAGCCTCTCCGCTGAGATCCATGAAATTATAGGCAAGGCTTATTCCATAGCCACTCTCATGGTGTGCCTCAAGCTGAATCATTGCACCGAGTTCGAGGTTATTGATAATATCATCGGGGCCAACATCAATATCTGCCCCTTCAACCCTACCGATAGAGGCATCGCCATCGATACTTGGCACCAGCGCATAGGGTGCTATAATAAATTCCCATTTGTCAGCGGCCAGGCCCAGCCCTGGAGAGCTCAGCGTTATCAATAATACACATATAGAGAATATTGTTTTTTTCACGGGTCCCTCTTCTGGATTTATAAATGGTTGTCGTTTGTATTATATCTTTCTGCTCATTTCGTGTACGTTACTCATTTTTTATGGATTTGCAGATGTTTTAACCTTCCCGGATTGCGTTTCTGGTGTACCGTGATGCCTCCGTTTGCTAATAATAGACCGAACAATGGAAGTAATTGCAATCAGAGATAGTATTATTAATCCAATTACCAGTCCTGCAGCGCCAAACGTCAGCGGTCGTGACTGTGGGGCTCTTCGTTCCGATTTTGTTGAGAATAACAGATATTTTTTCTTGGCTCCTGGCCGGTATGTATCAATCATGATAGTGTGGCAATAAAGCCTATGACGAACACGGAGATAAGAACATGTTTATGACCGCGATCAGAATCAAGATCGAAGGCAAACCGCTATTAAAGCTCAACATCCATGAATATGATAAAGATGACATTCCGTTTTTAAATAGTCTTGGAATTGACCAACTCGAAGACGACGCACCAAACTGTAGATATATTCATATCCACAACCAGGAAGATTTTCTCATTACACGTTCTGCAATCCTTAAGAGATACAAGGTTCTCGAAGAAAAAGGGCCAAAGGTCTTCCTGGAAGCGAAATAGACAGAAAAATTCACCCCTCGCTCCTTTTTTACCTTGGTATTACTCTTTACATGCAGTTGCTCATATCCGATCTGACACCTTCTATAATGAGACTCAACAAAACCATAAATTCACAGTAATTGTCTTAACCAGTTATTGGAGTCACTCCCCTAATCTTACCATTATCAATCAATTACTCTCCTGATCGCCACGTTGTTACATTCATTAGCGAGGCATCGTGGTTATAATGTTTTCATCACCTTTAATCTCTATCGCTTCATAGCAGCATACAGGCGGCTTTCTGCCGCACAATTAAGGAGGGTGCTATTAAGGTCAACCAGATAAAATCAATCTTGTTTTGACATTGGTTTCAGTCATGGTAGCGTTTTTCTTGGCTGTAATCTCTGCTTGTACCCCGGGAACTGCTGGGTATGACTGGCATAGCTCCAAAGTGGACGCTCATCAGACCCCTGAGCAAGAGTGATACTAATAACGTAGAAACAAACGCTATCATTGAGAATTGATAAAAATCTTCAGTGCTTATTCCTTAACGGTCGAGAAAAAACAAACGCAAATAATTGATATTTTAATACAGTCTTTGATCTTAATTTGTGTTTATGCGTCGGAAGATAGCTGGAAGATTTTTTATACGGGTGCAAGACAAAAAAAAAGGGGAAATCTGAATTAACGAGTTGTTTCAATTTACAGGATAAAAACAAGTAAATACTCCTAGGCTGCCTATTATCAAATCATGTTAAAATTTAACTAATTGAGGTGAATAGACATGGTCTTATACACGATGAAATGGAATATCTTACCAGGGATGACTGATAAATACAGAGGATGGGCTCAATCTGCCATTAAACGACTACTTTCAGTTCCTGGTGTAGTTGAGTTTCGGGCATACAGGATGATTACCGGGCGCCATCAAGTAATTGTCACGTATGAGTTTGCTGACATGCAGGCATTGGCTTCTTGGCAGAGCAATGAAGCTACTCAGAAAGCCATGGAGGATGGTAGTAATTATATTGCTGATTTAAAGACGGAAATAATGGGACCATCTCCGATTGTTCCTGACCCCATTCGCCCTTAAAACATGTTGTGAAAGAGAAGGTGTGGTTCAAAATAATACTATATGCTTGCCTAACATAATAAATTACAGGCAGCCTAAACCCTGACTTGTTCAGTACATTACATGCATATTGTTTTATTTTAAGTCATCGACCATATGAGGGAAAGATCAATATCTGATTGAGATTTCCCTTAGATATTGTCTTTCCTTCTTGTCAGAATGAATCCTGAAGCTGTAACATACAAACAGACCGCTACTAGGGGAAAATCAAATCCACACTAAATATCAAATTAAGGGTGCGTTCATGACTGATTTTGAGCAACTGCAGAAAAAACAAAACAAAACTTTCATATTAGTTTTTATCAATTTTTCTTTATTCATGATTCTTTTTGCGGGACTGGGTTATGTGGCTTGGCAATCCGCCACTCTGGTAAACCGGTTAAAGGGAGATTTGGACAGAGCAGAGCAAGCGATAGCTCAACTGCAAAGCCGGTTTCAACAGATGGACACGGATGTGATCGTTGACCGATTAGTTACCACAGCATCAAAACGAATTGGCGAATCGATTGAGGAAGTTATTCAAGGTCCTAATGTTACCGGGCAAATCGTGCAGGCATCGGAAAAACTGGCGGCTACCCATGAGATGATCGAGCAGAATGTTGAGGCAATACAGGGGATTCACGATACTGTCAAAAAATTGGACAACGAGGAAATAGCTACATTAGTTTCTTATCAGATTTTAAAAGGCCTTGGTGACGGGTTTCAGGAAGCAGCAGAGACCCGAAAACCTGATTCCATAAACACCGAATAAAGGTTGTTTAAAATAGAGATTGATCGACTATAGCTTCCAAACGATTGACTGTCGAATAAAGGCTTGGTAGTACTGCCCAACTGTTTCCATACCAAGGCAAACCTGATAAGATCGTCAACCAGCGTTGGCAGGATTCACAGCTCTGGTGGAGAACTTGAAATAACACTTGAATAGAATTCACTTTTTATCTAGGTTTTTCTCTCTGTATATGGTCAAGGAAATGTACGTCGTTTATGCACGATAATGACCTGCAACCATGGCTTCTGACCAACTGTTGAAACCCTCAAACAATAAAGGAGACAAGCAGGAAATGAATACAGACAAAGCCATCCGACTCAGACCCGACTACCTGCTTGAGCGAATCGATGGAGAAATAACCGTCTATCACCCAACGCTGACAACGTCAATTTATCTCAACCAAACAGGTGCGCTTATCTGGGAGTTATGTGATGGTAAAAAGACCATACCAGACATCGTTACAATATTGGCCGCTCTCTATCCGGAAAGCCGCGAGCAGATAGATCAAGATGTCAGATACGTCATCAGGAAACTTATTGATCGCAAAGTCGCCGATCTCATCTAGGAGAAAATCCTGTTTTGACAACACTTTCCACAGAATAGTGGTATGAGCGTATTCACCATTGAATTTGCAGGATCAACCGTCTCAATAGGCTGCAGGAAGAAAGAAGCCCTCGATTTTTTGTCCTTTTTGTTTGCTGACGTGGCGGGTGTCCCAGCAACGAATGGAAAAAAATATATCCTGAATCTGGAGTATAACGAGGAACAGAACGCTTACGTTTTTTCAGACGCACATAAGCTGTTGTACCGGGGTCAATTGGGAGTGGGCTTCGCGGCTGTTTTATACGATTCGATAATTTTTCATCTTATTAACAATACTGCAAATGGTGTTGCACTTCATTCTGGTGCGGTTGCCATGGATGACAGGGTTCTGCTGCTTCCGGGGCAAAGCGGTGCAGGCAAGAGTACGTTGACCGGTTGGCTTTTGACTCGGGGATATTCCTATTTAACAGATGAACTGATATTTATTCCCCAAGAGAAAGTCGGTCAGATAGAGTATTTAAGCAGACCTCTTTGCCTGAAGCCTGGTTCAGTACCCATTTTAAAAAAATTTGCAGACGATGAGAGTTTGGTTGAACTGCTCCAGGACATTCACGGTGCAATCATACCTCACCGTATGCTCAATCCTCAATTCAAGGCTTTGTCATCTTCACCCTCACTGATAATTATCCCTGACTACCAGGGTTGCTCATCTCTTGAAATAGAAAAGATATCCAAAGCCCACCTGTGTAGTTTATTGATGGGGTGTCATGTAAATGCTCGGAATCTAGAGAATCACGGTTTTGACCAGATTCTTAAGATTGCCCGGTCGACCCCTGCGTATAGAGTCAGGTACGGCGATTTTCAGGGAATTGATTCGGCACTTGATAATCTGTTCGATGAGATGGGGACTGAATGACTTGGAATATTTTAGGCCTGTGCTCACGTGAGAATGGCCACGAGGATATGTATAAAGCTCTGAGCTTTGCGCTCTCAGACTACAAAACCAAAAAATTATCATGGAAAAAGTTGATCCATGACGCAGAAAATCAGGGACTCGCATCTCTTATTTATAAACACCTTAAGACACTTGGTTTCACCCTGCCTGAAAATTACAATCGTCTCCTGAGATCTTTATACCTGCGCAACAGGAGATCAAATCAAATCAGGAACACCCTCATTACTGAGATCCTGGAACGCTACCATTTAGAGAAGATTGACACGTTACTGGTCAAAGGCATTGCGCTTTCTAATTTCGCTTATCGTTCTCCTGAATCCAGGCCGATGCGGGATATCGACCTTCTTGTCAAAAAAGAGGACCTGGCAAAAGCTCAACAAATACTGCTCGATCTCGGTTATCAAATAGAATCGTCACACCATATTCCACCTGATTACTATCATCTTGCTCCGTTGATAAAAACGGTCGAGGGACTCCCGGTCAGTATCGAACTACACCACAATCTCCTGCCGCTTAATCAGCAATATCCCTTGTGGCCGCTGATAAAATCGTATTCCACTGCGAGGATCATTGACATAGACAATTACAGGGCACGGACGCTCAATCTCGAAGAAAGCCTATGGTATATCTATCTCCACGGTTTTCAGATGCCCCTCACCTATGAGGCCTTCAGGCTCGTACATATTGCAGACATCGTAAGCCTGGTTGAGAATTATTTTACATCAATTGATTGGCAAAGAGTCTGTACTGAGTGTCCATTATTACTCAATATTCTCTCAAGATTTCATTTCGTAACACCATGGCAGGACCATATTGTCAATGGGTTGAACCTCGACATTGACCATGTACCCGGTAATCCAGCTACTCCCTATCGCGGATGGCCTCAGCGCCAGCTGAAACATATTAAGATTAATGAGTTACCATCGATGGTGAAAGAGACACTTCTCCCTCCCCAGTGGTGGGTACAAGTCTATTACGGTCACCTGAATGGTTTTAAATACCTCAAGGTACGCTTTTTTGAGCATCCTCGCACAATTTGGCGCTGGTTTAAAACATACTGTCGTTCATACATCGGCAACCGACCCGATTGAAAACGGGCATTGAACAGATGCCTTAGCAAGCCCCACAAAAACGTCACAGTAATGCGCGAATATCCATTACTGTGACGTTTTTCGTATCAATTAACTGAAATGTATTGATTTTCTGTGATAATCGTGTAGATATTCTCTGAATATTCAGCCCCTTCCTCAATACTATATAATCAAAGAGGTAAACTGACTGTGTCGATCGAAAAGCAAATTACCAGCCCTGAAGACGGTTCCAAAGTGATAAATCAATCTGTAGCCAAAGAATTGGAGAGTAAAGAAAGAAGAACCTTAATACGAAAGCTGGCTCTGGGCACTGCAGCCGTTGCTGGATGCAGTGTCCTGCCAGATAGATGGACAGTCCCTCTGGTGGAATTCGGTGTTCTACCTGCTCACGCAACAACAAGTGGAGAAGCGGCGGCAGAACCAACGGTAACAAACATTGCTCCTGCTAAAGCAGCCACCAATGACTTTAATCTGCTCTTTGTTGAGACCTATCAGGCGTGTCCCAGCTGCGGAATCTGGTTTGATTCTGCAAAGCTCGTTGTCCGCCACAGTCTCGGGACATATAAACATTCACAATCCGGTGGACTTCTCATCAAAGAATCACCGCAAAGGCTTGGTTATTTTCGAGCTGATCTTGCCTCTATTCCCGCTTCTGCATCTATTCGGAATGCGACATTGTACATGCGTTTAAATCCTCATGAAGGCATAGCCAACAGCGACAACAGCAGTGTCATTACCGTTTACGATTATTCCGGTGGGAAAAAAGGAGCTGTGGTAAAAACGATCACGGCGGCGGATGATATTAAGGGCAAAGGCTACTCAAAAGCCAACCCTGAAGTACCAGTTGATTTTACTTCTTATGCTCGCCAAGTTCATGGAGGGTAGGTTTAAAAATGATGAGTTGGAACAGGAACAGTTTCCGGGATTCCTGTCACCCCAGTGCCACATCTAGTGTCATCACTATGTAAAACCCCACCATGGCCCCCCCTTTGGTTGCGGTTGTTCAGAGCATTATATTGACGGGGAACTTCCGTATGATTAATTTTATCTTTAAAGATCAGAGTCCCTTGGTCCGAGGAAAACCAACAATACGTTGGATTATGTCCCAAATTCTCATCATTGTATTGCTATGATAAATCTCCTGTCAGCGCTTTAAGGAGCGCTCGCGGCCTTGTGGACGAAGCAGTAAAAAACCTTCAGGATACTGAAGAGAAGACTTCCTCGTAAAGATCTTTTCTCATCCGAAGAGCACATACTTGATTCATTCAGGAAGGATGGCAAACGCTTTGCCCATGTTTATGTCAACGACGCTGACCAGGATGTTTGTCTGTCATACTGGCTTCTCACTCACCCTGATAAGGCTATAACGATAAAATGGGAAGACCCACTTTCACAGTTTATCGTGTTTGAGGATTTTATCGATGCTTCTGCCGGGGCCTTTCCTTTTGACGATTCAAGCGAGCCGGATTCTCTGATAAAAAGACAGGCATGGGTATTTGAACCTTATACTACTGCCAGAAGTAAGAGAATCCTGCATTCTATGACAGGTCCGGATTTGATACGGCTGATTGAAACTATTTCTGATCGTATTACCCAGTTCTCCAGGTCTGAGGGCCAATCAATTGATATTGATACGCAGTCAGAAATAATTGGTGGCGGACCTGGCTGGAAAATGATTGTTGAAACCAGCATCTATGCTCGAACCAGCATTTATGCATCTGGAATCAGTGCATTCGTCGGAATGAGAGCACGCAATGACCGCAACTATACGTATGTCCTCGGCAAAATGTCGCCATATGTTCCGTTCCCGCTGGTTGAAATCTATCAAAGCTTAAACAAAATTGAAAACCTGGAATCGGCTCACAATGCATGGGGTGGGAGCGATATTATCGGCGGATCACCGCGAAAAACAGGAAGCCGTTTACCGCCACAAGAACTCGAGAAGATCATTAACAAGGTCATCAGGGATGCATGAGTGGTTTAAACAAAAGATTCCCTCGGGCAAGGTTCACATCGGTGGTATGCAACATTGGTTGAGATTCCTGCTTGAACAGATCAAGCCTCAGAAATGATAGCCTCCGCTGCCATTCGTCCGGAAAGAAGCGCCCATTGAATACCGGGCAGACTCCGGTGTTCACCAATGATTCTCAGGTTCTTACTGACAGGCTCCTGAGCAACATAGGGGTTAACAGTTGGCGGCTCCTGGGAAGGAAGGGCATGTTCGATCCTGAATGTCTGTATATGCTTCCAGCGTTCCACCTGGACGCCGAACCAGTCTTCACATTGGTTTCGAACCCGCTGCTCAAGGTCAGGTCGCGCCATATTATCTTTCCCTAGAACCACGGCAGCAATAAGCGTTTTACCCGGTGGAGCATAATCAGGGGAGACAAGACTTGGGAAGGCAATATTGTTTATTGGCCCGCGCCCCTCACCATTGAGCAACAGAAACGGCTGCTTATATGGTGGCAGCCAATCAGCGCTGTAATAGAGACAGGTTTCACCAATAGATGGCGGAACGGACAGGCTGGAGACAAGGCCTGGTAATGCTTTTTGCGATGTGGCCATTACAACAGTCTTCCCATAAAATCTATTGCCATCCTCTAAGGTGACACTCGTGTCGTCAATGCCAATTACCCTGCTGTTATACCTGATTGAATCCTTGGGAAGGCGACCCGCAATCTGCCGGGGAATCCCCCCCATACCCTCTGATGGCAGAGTTGCATCACCTTGAGCAAAGACCCTGAAAATATACTTGAGAACATGACTGGAGGCAGTGATATCAGGATCAAGGCAGGCTCCGGCAAAAAAGGGCACAAAGAACCGATCGATAAATCCGGCCGAAAAGCCCCAATCATGTAAAAAATTAATTGCAGGCTGCTCCTCTTTATCGAAAAGTACCTCAAGTGACCCACGGCAGACGTCTTTTGCAAGTTTCAGCATAAGAAAACGATCTTTCAAAGTGCCTATTGGAGAGAAAAGTGTCGAGAACAGGTATTGGGGATGGCGGCGTGGATCGGCGATTACGTGAAATTTTTTATTATATCGTACCGCTACTCCGGCCGGAAATTTTTTCAATTTCAACTTCTGAAAATCGAGCACCCTCGACGCTTCAGGATAACCGGTTTGTAAAACCTGGAATCCATGATCCAGTTGGAACCCATCGATAACATCTGTCTTAATCCTCCCTCCTGGCCTGTTGGAGGATTCAAGGATGATGAATGACAGATTTTTATGGTGCAGAGCCGCGGCGCAACTCAAACCCGCAATTCCTGCACCAACGATCACAACATCGTATTTCATGCCATTGTCTCTCCTGAAGCTGTTATCCCAGCGTGTGTCATGTCCAGACTAAATCTGTTGGATATCCGGCGGCGGCTGCAGCAAACCATCAACCCATTCTGCTGGCCAACCTTCCATGCCGTTTGCCGCACCCAGGAGCGCACCCAGAACTGCTCCCCTGCCGGCATTGTCCCCGCCGCACATGGTATTTGCAATTATCCCCTCTTCAGGTGAATTTTCATATTTCAGCGCAAGAAAGATTGTTGCCGGAACAGCATAATCGACATAACAGGCTGAGGAGAAATGTTTTGTCACGACGGTGGTGTCTGGATATTCGGTCAGCTGTTCAAAAAGAGCGATATCTATATCAATTTTTGACTCATGTGCGGCCGCCTTAACCGAATCTTTCATTGAGTTTCCCTTGAGAACATTGAGGAGGGTGGAGACAATTATCGCCCCCCAAGTCTTCATCAACGGGCCACCATGGGTCAGCGCCAGGTGTTCCAGCGACACCCTCATGGCGTAATCGGGCTGCTCACTCAAGGCAATTGTCAGCGGCAACATCAGACTGTACCCGCCGATATGTATTTCATCCCTTCGACCGCAGCTAGTCAAATCGTTATTATCTGCATATGCGTTAAAAAAATGCCTGAGATATTCCTCAATATAGGTGTCATTATGACTCTCTGGACTCATCAAAAAACTGACCATCCGACTCAACCATGACTCAGGAGTATAACAACCATCTTGCTCCATAAGTATCAACAGCTCTCTGGCAAGTTTGATATTGAGCGTATTTTCACCCGCCTGGAGAAATTGATGATAGTGAACACCTCTCTCCCCCCAATACTGTCTTTGATCATGAAGTATGTCAACAGCACCACGCTTGACTGGAAACGATGACCGCCACAGGATGGAATCCGGGTGTGGGTTCCGGGGTTTTTGGTAATCGGTTATCTTCCCATAATCTCTTCGCAGCGCCTTGGTGTCATAATACCAATGCACCGGCATTGCCATAGCGTCCCCTATAAACATACCAGAAAGCGCTCCGCGAATGCGGTCTATTGATGAATTAGTTGGATTCATGACCGATCTACCCTTTTTGAGTCCAGCGTCGGGAAGAGAAAAAAATTCCCCCTGTTGAAGAGCATCTCAACAGGGGGGCATATCAGTTCGCCTGAGCTGTGTATTTTACCAGCTATCACCGAGGACTGTACTCAGGTCCATACACTTCTGCTGTTCTTCCTGAGTGAGATCCTCTTTTTTCCTGATGTTTTTGATATCTCCAATATAACACGCATACTCTTTACCATCCTTGTCGTTCACCCATACCATATTTTGGAATTCCTTAGAAATTACTTCACCTTTCATTATATCCTCCATTAGCTAGCGTTTATTGCTATTTATTTTATCGTTGCCTCTGCAAAACCCTGTTGTCTCGTGGCTTCTCGTTTTTATCTCGGCCTGTTAACAACCTGAAGAATCTTATCTATCAATATATTTTCTGATATTCTCTTCACTTGTTTTGCTTTCATGATTGATACAGTAGTTCCTCCAAACGTTTTTACAATAGGTATAAAACAATAGATTAATGATAGTTAATGCTACCATTATGTTGATTGCCTGACGATTATCCACATTGCCCTTCAATGAAAAGAAGGCTGGCAAGACTGCCGACGGCCTCCCAGGCGTACTGGAAAGTGTTAGGGATTCTTCTCCTGGCTTTATGTTTTATACTGTCTATACCAATTTCCCCCAAATAAATGATGCATAGTCAGCAAGAGATGCATAGCATTGAGGGGAGCCGACAATATGGCGACAAATAGTTTGAGAATATCTGAGATGAAATTAAAACAAACAACACTGATATGATACGACTTGGTCTTTGCTGCATATTCCGGGACGAACCGATACGTTTTCGTCAGACAACCGCCTCCGCATTACAAAAAATCCCAAGAGAAGATCAGCTCAGCAAACTCTCTTCCCTCTGCCTGGCAAACCTCATCAGCCTGGGTGAAGCTCTGGAATGGGTAATAGCTCATGGTGTTGGCGCGTTTCGAGTGCTATCTCCGATGTTTCCAAGAATTACCCATCCTGCAGTCGCCTACACACTCGAAGAGCTGCCTGATTTTGCCGCCATAAATCTCCAGTGTGATAAGATACGAGCCCGCAGGCAGGAACGTGATATCCGGCTGAGTCTCCACCCCGACCAATTCAATGTGCTCTCATCCCCTCATTCTAAGGTGATTCAGAATACAATCACTGAACTTGAATACCAGGGCATGCTGGCAGAAAAAATTGGCGCTGACGTGATAAACCTCCATGCTGGGGGTGTCTATGGGGATAAATCTGCAGCGATCAACAGACTCAAAGAAAATTATGAACGGCTCTCCAGACGGGTACAGTCACGGCTCAGCCTGGAAAATGATGATCGCTCCTATACGCCCGCCGACTTATTACCTGTCTGCACAGAACTTGGTATACCCATGGTTTATGATGTGCACCACCACCGCTGCCTTGCCGATAACCTGTCGATTGACGAAGCAACCCTGCACTGCATAGAGAGCTGGAAGGTGTCAGGACGAGAGCCATATTTCCACATCTCATCACCAAGGGATGGTTACGATTCGCGCACCCCGCGGCCCCACGCTGATTTTATATCCGCTGAGGATTTTCCTCGTCAATGGCTTGATATTGACATGACTGTGGATGTTGAGGCAAAAGCAAAAGAACTGGCAGTGTTAAAACTCAAAAAAGATTTAGGCTTGCCGGGACCACTCAGAAGACGCTGAGCCCCTTCTATACTTGAGACTCAATGACTACAGACCCCTTTGCACGGTACAAATGCCGAGATAGGCGTCAACGGTTACCAGGTCGCCCGTATGGATGAATGCGGTTGCGTCAACGACACCGGTAATACACGGAATACCGTATTCTCTGGCGATAATCGCACCATGTATCAGCATTCCGCCCCGTCTTTCGATAATACCTGCCGCCAGGGGAGCAAAAAAGGTCATTGTTGGGTCAATTGAGTCAATGACAAGGATCTCACCTTTTTTGAAATCCTTTAACTCTGCCGACGAGACAATTACCCGGGCCCGGCCTTTCGCCAGACCTCTGCTTGCCGGTTGACCGAGCAGCTGTCGCGCCTGAACGCTTTTCTGGGCTGGTGCAATCCTCGTTCTGGCAGCAGAAGACAGATTGCTTACAGTGGGTTTGCCACCCTCAAGCATGAAAGAGACATCCTCAACCGGTGTTTCATCCGTGACAGCAATAGCCCGTGCCCGAAGGCGCTCCCGGGCATGGGCGGTTGCGCGCTCAAGTTCCTGGGCGATCCTGCCAATATGGATATTGTCATCATCACGTATGCGATAACTGGCCCGCGCCATGTCAAGCAGTTCTTCGGGATCGACCGGCAGCTGTTCTTTTCCTTTGCTGACGAACAGAGCTTCGAGCTCACTGCTGTCGCGCAGCGGCTGACCTTCTGGAAAGGTATCAAGATCAGCATATCGAAGAATAACGGTCGAAATAATTTCGTTGGTTACCTTATCTTCACCAGCTGCCATGCCAGCCATAGAAAAACTGTCTTTTAACAGCGAAAGTTTCTTCTGGAATGTTTCATTTTTTATTTGCTCAGGATAGTTATCTTCAAGGCAGCGGCGCATTGACTCATCATCCCGCACCATCGTGGCACACTCGTATAAAATCGTGTTCCGATCAGTGCTGAGCATGTTCTGGCCTGTCAGGAGTGATACAAACTCAAACGGGTCAGCAGGTTCAATAACATCGTTGTATAATTCGCCGAACAAGCGAACCCCATGGGCGAATGGGATAAAATCGCTCCAGTAAATACTCACCCAACGGTCATTGGCGGCAGTTCTTCTCCTGAGCTCATCGGCAAGTTCCCTATCCGACAATTGCCCCAGATCCCTATTGGCCAGTTCAACCGATTCACGATCCATCTCCGGCAGGAGCTTTTTAGAAATACTTTCCCATAGGAGCAACAGGTTATCATAACTGCGGTTGAGACTCAGATACCAGGATCGTTTATCGGTAGAGTCATCACCACCCTCTGTAGTAACTGGCCGGGATTGAAGTATATGAAATTTATTCCCCTTCAGGGTCCACTCGACATCCTGGCTGACACCAAAGAAGTTTTCGAGTTCCATACCTAAAGCTGCAATTTCTCTCACCTGCACGAGCCCAAGAGGGGGGACCGATTGCAGATCATCAGCAATGTTTTGACGCTTGACACCAGCCTGATGTGATCGAACAAACTGGGAATGGCGATTTTCAGGAACACTATATGTTGCAACATTCCTGTCCTTACGATCAAGAATCCAACGATCCGGTTCAATGAGTCCATCAACCAAGCCCTGGTTCAACCCATAGACCGCTTCTATAACCATTTCGGATGTATCCAGGGGGTTTTTAGTGAACAAGACGCCAGAGGTCTGGCCTTCAACAAACTCCTGAAGTACAACGGCCATCTTACTGCTTGCGACTTCAAGGCCCAGTTCCTGCCGGTACAGTATGGCTCTGTCTGACCAGAGAGAGGCCCATACCTTTTTTATTTTTTTAACCAGTTCATCAATACCAGCCACATTGAGATATGAATCGTGAAGGCCGGCAAAAGAACGTGAATGGCTATCTTCCTCGGGTGCTGAGGACCGTACCGCAAGAGGCCGATCACCGAATTGCTCTCCAAACCGTTTCTTTAACTCACGGTAAAGCGCTTCTGGAAATATACCGCCAAGAAAAAAGTTCTGGATTCGCAGAGAAATATCCCAAATTTCCTCCCAGCGCATCTCTTTGATATCTTTGCGATGGAGTTCCAAATTTATCTTCTCCCGCAGATGATTCTGCTCGACAAAGAGCTCGTATCCACCGGTTCCAATGCAGATTGGCAGAGCCACAGGCATACCCGCATTGTAGAGTTTGAAAAGTGACATGCCTTTCCCACCGATGAGGGCTCCGAGATCCCCATCGACTTTTTTCATGGTATCAGGTGAATAAATCAAAACCATCTCGAATACTGTATTCCATGACATTTTGAAAACGGGAAACCAGCAGATAGTGGTAGACCGCTATTTTAATAAAGGCGATAGTCGGAGAGGTCAGGAAATCCTCGAGGTAGGGGTGCCGTGCCAGATAGAGCTGCTGGTAGGAGGATCGTTCACTGAGCTCGACGGGATGAGCCTTTCCCAATACAGTAAGTGCCATCGCCGAGTGAAAATCATCTTCCTTGTTTGAGCGATTGTCAACAAGCAGTGACACTCTGCATTCCTGGAGTATATTCTGATGCTTACGCGTAGCTTTCCCGGTCGCAACTACGAGTTCTTTTAAATCATCTGTATAGGCAAACGCCATCAGACTTGTATAAGGCTGGCCATCTCGCTGTGTTGACAACGCAGCTAATTTCTGACTGCTGAGCAGATTTTTTATTGTTTCAGGAATCTCCAGTTCTGACGTGGTCATATTTTTGCCTTCTCTGTCATAAGGATACATTACGCTGCTCTCATTACCCCTGGCTTCACTGCTTAGACGTTACCGGAAAATAAAGGTAAACAAACTTCTCAAAGTACACCCCGTATACGGACTGAATTTCAACCATATGAGGTCCCTTCATCCGCAGCTATTTCATCATATTTCCTGGGATTGCTGGAATAATTAATCAACAACTTGAATTTTAATCACAAAGAGGCCTTGTGCAAATTATTACTGGGAAATACTTTTTGCTGCTAACGTGTCAGGGCCCACGGTAAGTCATTGCCTCTTTCAACAGATTGCTCGCTTTACTGTTTCCAGTTTGATGGTTTCGAGTTGCTTCCGAAATTATCGATGTCGGCAACGACCATCACATTAACAAAAAAACAAGGAAAATACAGTTATGATGAGCGTAGCCTGATCCTATCTGACTGCCGCCGGACTCTTTAAAATGGATCAATGGCACTCTATTGAAGATGAAGCTGTATTTATGATTGCAAGATTTTTTCCTGATCAATTAATTCTATAATATCATCTATGATTTCGGCCAGCTTATCCTGAAGGTGCTGCCGCTGCCGGGGTGTAAACGTCGTGGAAAGATCAGCAAGAAACTGAGCGAAATGGTACTTATTTTCTGCGACAGCTTGTTGGTATGAAAAACTATACATTCTTTGAGGGTTGAGTAAGAACGTGCTCATCTCATCAATGTAATCTATGGATTGTTGGTTATACAAAAGTTCCATGAATTTTTTCCGCCAATTATCTCTGTATTCCAGCCAATCGTCAGTGGTGTTAATTCTTGTTTCACTCCATAACCGGATCAGTTCTACCTGTTCATCTGTGACCACACCAAGCCAGTCATCCACTGCGTCATTCATTTTATTTCGCCAATTCTCACGACGCTGAATTTCACTTCGATCCCCATGTTTTTTGCGTAACTTTCTGATATCACTAACCAGGGCATCATTAATCTGCTGGAGCTGTTTTTCACTCAAATCTGCTGACAACTCCAGCAGGTATGACATTGATTCCGTTATCAGTGCATCCCAGAGCGTCCAGATATCATCAAAGAAGAGAAGAACCTGCCGCTGGCTCATGGGATTTGTTTGTGCGTCCTTGAAGGAAACAACGAATTCTTCATATCGTGGCAATTGTTCTGCACGATGCCATCTGAGAAATTGGATTGTGGAATGATCAAAGGACGTATCCTGTTGATCTGTCAAGGTTACGTAATCATCCATATACCACGGTATGATCCAGTCCATATAATTATACATAACCCGCATAGAACAGGCGGTTAGAGAGATAGCGACAAAGACAATTGCCAGGGTCAAACCGGATTGTAATTTTCTGTTGAACTTCATGGGAAGATTGGTCCTTGAATAAATCTGAAACAGGTTATTAAAGTGCATCCTTTTTTGAAAATGATAACAAAGGCTCATCTGGCAGCATTTTGTTTCAATCCTTTTACACTATTGTGAAGAGAAAGATGAAGTCAAGGTCACATCTCTTGCAGAGTGTATACAAGCGGTGGGAGAGAAAAAGGGCTCAGGTGGTATCACCTGGCACGCTCAATTCAGATTATATGGCAGCTGGTTAACCTGCTCCAGGAAAATCAGGGCCAGAGATCTTCAGAACATCGTGAAAAGCAAAGAGAGGGGCAAGCTTTTACGATCATTAGAGAATACCACCATGTCGCACCATCATTCCCCGCTAATCATAGAAAATTCATATCATTCAAGACAGATAGATACAATGTTCCGATTTGACTATTTATCTCTTCTGGGCAATTGTTATCCAAGGCTGAATGCTCGAATTAACAATATTTTTCATGGAGAGATAATGCGCACCAGATTAGTTACAAAAACCACCTTTTTTGTCATCTGCTGGCTTTGTTTTAGCAACATCACAGTGGCTCAAACAATCAGATTTACAGCGATCCCTGATCAGGACACCGCCAGGCTTGAGGAGCGTTTTGGTAGAGTTGCAGAATACCTGGGCCAGAAAGTCGGCATCCCGTTTACCTATGTACCTGTCAAATCGTATGCTGCCTCGGTACAGGCCTTTAAAAATGATGAGGTGCAGATGGCATGGTTCGGCGGTCTTTCCGGCGTACAGGCCCGTCTCGCCGTACAGGGCTCTCGGGCAATCGCCCAAGGCGAGGAAGACCAGCACTTTGTTACATATTTCATCGCCCATTCATCCACGGGACTGCAGGCAGGAAACAAGCTGCCTGAGGAAATTATCGGAAAGACCTTCACCTTCGGTTCCAAAGGATCCACTTCAGGACGCCTCATGCCTGAATATTTTCTGGCTAAACGGTTCAATAAATCACCAGACGAGCTGTTTTCCACAGTCGGCTTCAGCGGAGATCACTCAAAGACGATCGCGCTGGTACAATCCGGAAGCTATCAGCTTGGGGCAGTAAATTTCAAGGTGTGGGAGAAAGAACTTCAGCAGGGAACGATCGATCCGGCAAAAGTGCGCGTGATCTGGAAAACCCCGGAATATCCCGACTACAACTGGACCGTACGGGGCGATGTAGATGCTCATTTCGGGCGGGGCACGGTTGCAAAAATCCAGGAGGCTCTGCTGGCGATTGATGACCCGGTTCTGCTTGAAGCCTTTCCGAGAAAGCGATTCATCGCAGCAGACAACTCCCTTTACCAGCCGATTTTGGATACCGGCAAGGCTATCAACATTTTTCGTTAAACTGGAGCTACACCCGTTCTCCATGCAAGAATCCATACACAAGACAAGCAGTTCATCGCAGACCGCACCCCACCTGCTTGAACTGCATGGGGAAACCATCAGTTACAATGGTACTGCAGCTCTGACGGATATTACCCTGCAAATCAGCGCTGGTGAAAAAGTTGCGCTGATTGGCCCAAGTGGTGCCGGCAAAACAACCCTGTTGCGGCGGCTCTACCAGCTCAAGCCACAGGACTGTGGTTTTATTCACCAACATTACTCCCTTGTTTCACAATTGAGCACCTTTCATAACATCTACATGGGCCGCCTTGATCATCACTGCTTTCTGCATAATTTGCGGACCCTGTTAAAACCTGGAAGACAGGAGATCACTGAAATCAAAGAGATTGCAGGAACGCTCGGTTTAAGAGACAAACTCTGGACAAAAATCGGGGAATTATCAGGCGGTCAGCAACAGCGTGTCGGTATCGGCCGGGCACTCTACCGGGGCGGTGCTATCCTGATGGCCGATGAACCGGTATCATCACTTGATCTCGTCCAGGGCAGAGAAATTGTCAGGTTGATCACCGATATCGGCCAGACAGTTATTTCTGCGATGCATTACGTCGAGTTATCGCTGGAATTTTTTGATAGAATTATTGGTCTGCACGACCAGCACATTTTTTTCGATCTCCCGACGCATCAGGTTTCGCCCAAACACCTTGAGCAGCTTTACGGCTAGTGTCATGTCAAGTGACAGATGGTGTAATATTGGGCAGCGATTTTGGCATCCTGCGAGGCACGATTGATGGAGCATAGCAGCGCTATGTCACTGAATGAGTAACAAAGTCAGGAGGCCAAAAGTGCGCGCAAGAGGCGACAGTTGTTGCTTGACAGGACACTAGCACATGGTCAGGACTTCGCTCTATTTTGCAGCCCTGGGGTTTATCGCACTACTGCTTTCAGACATATCGATAACGACCCTGACCCCGTGGCAGGAACTTGGCCGCATGGCCCGGGGCATGCTGACACCCGATTTCCATTTTAATACAGAACTGTTACGGGCCTTCTTCAATACAATCAGTTTCGCCCTGATTGGCATCAGTCTGGCTGTTGCAGGCGGTGCGATTCTGGCACTTTTTTTTGAGTTCACCGCGGTGAGGCTGTTTTGTGCTTTTATCAGGGCGATACATGAACTCTTCTGGGCATTTCTATTGATGCCACTGCTGGGGCTGAATGCAATGTGCGGAATCATGGCCATTGCGATCCCCTATGCCGGTATATTTGCCAAGGTTTATGCCGAGATTGCCCAGGAATCAGACAAACAGCCTGCCGACAGTCTACCGCCCTCGGTATCGCGGCTCAGCAGCTTCCTGTTTACCACCTTACCAATCATTTATGGTGATCTGAAAAACTACACCTCTTACCGGTTCGAGTGTGCATTGCGTTCAAGTGCGATTCTGGGTTTCATCGGTCTGCCGACACTTGGCTACCACTTGGAAACGGCTTTCAGCGAAGGTATGTTCAGTGAAGCGGCCGCATTACTCTACTGCTTCTTCCTGCTCATCATTTCACTGAAGTATTGGGCCCGGGTCCGTTTCATTGCCCTGCCATTGATCATTGCCCTGATCTTCACCACATGGGAATCGTCGTTGTCATTTGCAAACCTGTCACGCTTTTTGACCTACGATATTCTGCCCTGGCCCATGCGCGAAGCCGCCTATTATGACGGTAGCCAGGCTGTTCAATTTTCTCTGTGGTCAACGCTTCTCTGGGCAAAAGAGATTATTGTTACCCAGGCCTTGCCCGGTGTCTGGACCACCTTCCTGCTCACCCAGATTGCCCTGGTTGGGACCGGTATGTTCGCACTGGCCAGCTTTCCCATGGCAAGCTCACACATCAGCGGCCGGTTCGGTCGCACAACTGCCCACCTGGCCCTGGTGATACTTCGGACCACCCCTGAATATATCCTGGCCTATACGTTCCTGCAGCTCTGGGGCCCCTCAATGCTGCCGGCGATCTGTGCCCTGATCCTGCATAACGGAGCCATTCTTGCCTATCTCAGTGCCCGAGATATTGACACCATCAAGCTGCCGTTTGACACCTCCACCGGCAGACTCAATCGTTACTTTTACGAAATACTGCCTCGCATGTACGGGCAGTTTCTGGCATTTCTGTTCTATCGATGGGAAGTTATCATGCGGGAATCAGCCATATTGGGCATCCTCGGTTTGCATACACTCGGATTCTACATCGACAGTGCAATGAGCGTTGATCACCTGGATACGGCGCTGCTTCTGATTGTTGTCACTGCGCTGGCCAATATGGCAATAGACAGCTGCTCACAGTTAATAAGACGCCGCCTGCGAATATCCACAGAGTTCATCACGTCACCAGGAACAGCGACTGCTGCCAGCCGTGCTTAAAGATCAGGACACAGGCAACCGCCAGTCGCCACCTTCCTGATATTCTTCTATTACATCAATGGATCGAAACTCGGTGAAGGATGAAACCTGCTCACGGAGGCTGTTCCCCACAACCGCAATTGCATTGTCTATAAGATCTTTGCGAAACCCCGCCTCAGCCAAATCAAAGGTAAACTCTGCTGTAATCAGGCGGGCGACTATTTTCCCTAGTGTCACCCTTGTTCGCTGCAGTGATTCTATATCCAGTTTCACCTGCAGTGTTTTCCTGTAGCAGTCAGCTATTTTTGCTGTCAGTTCAAACTGGCTCAAAAAAGTGTAGAGATTTGTTTCTTTTTTCTTTCTCATCTCCTTGAGAACCGTATCGGCTATCTGGCTGTACATAACATCATTCGAACCTTCAAATATCTGAAACGGTCTGCTGTCCGCGACAGCCCTGCCGGCAATCTGGTCTCTTCGATACCCTTTTGCGCCAGTTAACTGCAACAAGGATTGTGCAGCATTCTGCATCATATCAGTCACGACGGCCTTGGTGGCATTTGCCTGCAAGCCAAAAGACGTGAGATTGTTACTCACTGCAGATACCCGGGCAGTATAATGGCATATGGCCGAATTGATTGTGTACCATGCCTGCAACTGCGAAACTCTATGTTGTACCTGGTCATAACCGAGTAGATTTTTACCGCTCACGGAACGCTGCCGGCAGTGTTGCAGTGCCTCATCCAGCATCCGTTTTATAAATCCCAGGCCTATACCTGAAAGCCTCAGGCGGCTGCGGTGCAGGAGGTCCATCATTAACTTGACGCCACTTGTCTGAGGAACCAGTCTTGATGTGGTCGGGACACAGACATCGATCTTATTAAGCCCATAGGGGATCAGAAACAACCCCAGTTTATGGTAATACTCTTCTACCTCTATCTTTTGCCCCGGTTGCGCTTTTTCGACAATAAACAAATTGATATCGCGTGACAGGCTGTAATTCTTCTTCTCTTTACGAGCCGTGACCAGCCAGAAATCAGCCACCCCTGTCAATCCTCCCCAGTGTTTCGATCCTTTTATCGAGAAACAATTTTCAGATTCGTTAAAAGATGTGCGCATTCCAAGCGCATCCGTACCAAAATCGGGCTCAGTTATCATTAATCCGCCCAGAGACAACTTACTGAGAAAGGATTTAAAGATATGGCGTTTTGCCTCCTCCTGGCCATATTTACCAACTGGCTCAAGGAAGAGAGAACCGCTAATCCCCATCATTAAGCCAACAGCAAGAGACTCATACGCTGTAGCCTCGAGTAAAGAAAGACAATGGGCAGGCTTATCTCCACGCCCCCCATATTGGGTGGGTATAAACATTGTAAGAGGATTGAGGCCTAAAACCTTTTTTAAAAGATTTCGTGGCAACCCCTCAATGTGGTTGACCGTTTCGATCTCCGGATGTTCAGTGAGATTATTTCTGAGATCTTTTTGAAATTCTGCAATAAAGGTTTCGTTATCTCGGTTATTCATATGGCGATTCATCTGCTGTTATGGGTAAAAGGGAGTAAATTCCGGGGGGACCAACTTTAAAAATTAGTGCACATCTGCAAATTTGCAAATATTGGATTAATATCCACGGTTCTGCAGGAAATGCCGGGGAGAAAACGAATGAAGAATTTACCCCAAAATCAGCGGGGTATTATACAAACAGGGGATCACTCAAAACTTCTTTATGGTCTGGATTTAAAGGAAATAATTCTATTCCCACACAGCCCCGGTAGGCTGATTCATTTATCGTCTTAATGATATTGGTAAAGTTTATTTCCCCACTACCGATCTCATGTCTACCGGGGACATCAGCTATATGAAAATGGGCAATATAATCCATATACTTCTTGATATTATTTATCAGGTTACCTTCCATAATTTGCTGGTGATATATATCAAAGAGCATTTTTACATTAGCAGAGTCTACAGCTTTCAAGACCTCAACTGTTTGAGCTGATGAGGAGAGAAAGTACCCTTTATGATCGTAGAATGTATTTAAAGGCTCAACGGCCAGAATAATCGGGGTTCCTTCCAAAAGTTTTGAGGATGCGTGTAAGCCCTCTATCATACTAATAATCTGTTCTTCTCTTGAAGTCCCTGCAATCTCGTCACCAACCTGCGAGATGATTACCCTGGTATCGGTTTTCTTTGCGTTCTCAATTGTTTCTCCGAGCCCATCGATGTATTCGTCCCGGCAGGTTTTATCCACCAGCGAAACAAATTTTGTACAATAAGCAACAGGATGAATAGCTAATCTCTGACTGACCTCAGCAATCTCTTCCAGATTTTTATCCCACCAGGTCCAGAACTCATACTGCTTGTAACCAAGTGCACTGACAGCTTCTACCCGCTGCGTAAACGGTAAATCTTGAAAAAATATATCCAGGCATGGCGAGAAGTTCATGGCATCACTATAATTTTACAGGTTGGACTCTGGGGGTACTTGTTCATCTACCCAAACTCGAAGCCCTGATGATTCGTTGGTATTTAAGGCGCCCGACATCTGCTTCGCGTAGTGTCGAAGCGACTCACTCTTCAACATTGCACGATAGCACACCATCTCTATTGACGCTTTTGATACTTTTAAATTACTTGGTAAATAAACCACTAAAATGTTAATACTAATGATTATTTAAACCATTTTACTGGCCACACACAGTATTGAAGGAAAAATATGGGATTATTGATCTTTTATGTCTGTTTAGCACTCGGTGTTTCGTTTCTCTGCTCCATAATGGAGGCTGTACTCCTGTCAATATCGCCATCTTTCGTGGCTCAACAGGAGCAGGACCACCCCCGACTCGGGGCGAAACTTAAAAAATTCAAACAGAATATCGATCAACCACTCGCTGCAATCCTCAGCCTTAATACCATTGCCCATACAGTCGGCGCTGCCGGAGCCGGAGCCCAGGCGGCATTCATTTTCGGGGATGCCTACATCGGCGTCATTTCTGCTGTTCTGACGTTTCTTATCCTGGTCCTCTCTGAGATCATTCCCAAAACGCTCGGTGCTGCTTACTGGCGGCAGTTGACACCAGTGGTTCTGAAAATGCTCGAGATTACGACCCTTTCAATGTGGCCGCTCGTAAAAATGGCAGAACTGCTGACCGGACTGATGACCAAAAACAAGCCGAAAAAGCAGGTCCATCGCGATGAGTTTATTGCTCTTGCAGAGCTTGGTGCCCGGGAGGGGATTTTTCATCGCTACGAATCCCGCGTTCTTCAAAACCTTTTTCATCTACGTGACATCCGGACAAGGGACATCATGACACCACGTACGGTTGTCTTTGCTCTTCCTGAAAACCAGACCGTGGCCGAAACAATCGCTGCTCATCCTTCATTTCAGTTTTCCAGGATACCGGTATATGGGGAGAACCTTGATGATATCAAGGGGTTCGTCCTGAAGGGTGATATCTTCCAAGCCGCACAGAAAAATCCGGAAAAACCACTCGCTGACATCTGTCGTCCCATCGTTGTAATTGTTGGGGATGTAACGCTGCATTCCATGTTTGAACAGATGATGAACGAATCGACCCATATCGCACTCGTCGTTGATGAGTATGGCGGTACAGAAGGGATTGTCACCATGGAGGACTTTATTGAGACACTCCTGGACCTGGAAATTGTTGACGAGGTCGATACCGTTGAAGATATGCAGGAAATTGCCAGGAAACAGTGGCAGATACGGGCACGACGCACCGGTCTGATCACTGCTGATGAATCATCAAATAACCAGATTCCACCCGCACCCCAGCAGGGCACTGAACAATCATTATCGGATGTTTGATATTGGCTGGGGTATCACCCCTGGGAAAGAAAATAAAAATAAACAAACAGGGGCTGCATGACCATATGTCATGCAGCCCCTGCTTGTTTTCAATCGAGGTCAGCTGTTCTGCAAGGCAGCAATTCTCTCTTCCAGGGGAGGATGACTCCTGAACAGGGAGGCTAGCCCGCCTTCTTTCGACTTTATTCCAAAAGCAGATACCTGATCGGGCAGTTGAGACGGCTCATGATGGGCCTGCAGGCGCTGCAGTGCAGCGATCATCTTCTGTTTTCCTGCAAGATAAGCGGCCCCTTTGTCTGCCGTAAACTCACGTTTCCTGGAAAACCACATGACAATAAGAGAGGCAAACAATCCCAAAATCAGCTCTAGGAAAATAGTGACCGCGATATAGCCCATAAAGCCGAGCCCGCCACCCTCTCTATCCTGGCTGAGAAAATTATTAATAACCCCTGCGACCATTCGAGAGAGGAAAATAACAAAGGTATTCAAGACCCCCTGTATCAGCGTCAGGGTCACCATATCACCATTGGCTACATGGCTGACCTCGTGGGCAAGAACACCCTCGATTTCATCTTTGCTCATATTCTGGAGGAGCCCGCTACTTACTGCCACCAGGGCATCATCACGCTTCATTCCGGTTGCAAAGGCATTCATGTCGGGCGCATTATAAATGGCCACCTCGGGCATGCCGATCCCTGCCATCTCGGCCTGACGGCTTACGGTACTTAAAAGCCACGCTTCAGTCTGATTGGATGGCTGATCAATAACCTGGGCGCCCGTTGATTTTTTGGCAATCCATTTCGACATGGCCAGAGATATGAATGAACCCCCCATACCAAACAGGGCGGCCATGACCAGCAACCCCGAGGTCGATCTGGTATCCAGGCCCAGTAGACTCATGACAATTCCCAAGAGCACAAGAATTGCCAGGTTTGTTGCCAGATAGAGAAGAATTCGCATTACGATAACCTCCTGTTAAATTTTAATGACGCGTCAAAGGTAATCACTGCGTTTTGTATTTTCCACCATTATTGCAGAATTGTAATGGGTGAATATTCCACCTGCCCTGAACTATATATAAATCCAGTTATTGAGTGACAAAGCGAGTCGACTGGGTTCGCTGGTACTCTTAACTATTCTATCTGATATATCAACAATGATTTAAGCCCTGCTAAGGAACAATTAATGACTGTGTCAGTGTTTTTGTAGGCTGCCTGTATTTCTTCGCGGACTCTTCGATAATGAAGTGACTGGTGTTTGTTTTTCAAGCTATCTGTGGTCTCTGAAAGAACAGGAATCGATAATCAAAGCCTTGATCCTGTAATATTTGTTCCATAGGAAAGAAAGGGACATGTCTCTCGAGCATGTCCGCATAATGTGATTACATATTCGAACTTTTTAACTGGTAGCTCCTCGATAACATCTGATTGCCGGGATGATATATCCACTCCTTTTTCCAGCATCGCTTTTACTGCATAAGGATTGAGGCCATGTTTTTATAACCCGGCGGAATAAGCCTCAATACTTCTTTTTTCATATTGTCCGGCCCCACCTTAGCCTCTGACTTCGACAGGAGCATTTCCACCACCGAGCAAGAGGATACGTTCTTTTTCGTATGCGTGGGTTAACTCTTGTTGAACAACGATTTTTTCTCTCAGCAATTTCAATTTGTTTCCCAGATCTCCCGACATATCAGCAAGCTGAAAAAACTGGGGGGAACTGCTCAACAATCGAAACCAGATAACCGTCTGTTCTTCAATTAATTTTTCGATCGTAGCCTTGAGTATCCCGTTCACCGTTAATACTTGTTCGAGTTGCAGATCCAGGAGGCTGAGCTGCTCAAAGTGCATTGTTTTCTTTTCATCGTCAGAGAGTTCCTGACCAAGATAATTTGCCAATAGACTCTCCTGTTTTTGAATTTTCACATTCGTTCCAGTGGACTCTACACTTGCCTTATCATCCAAACGCTCAATTTCCTTCTCAGCCGTTTCAACCACGTGCTCCTGTTCTTCTATACTTTGCTGATAGACCGTTACTGTTCGTTGCAGGATCGTTGCGTACTCATCCTTTGCCTTGTTCAGTGCTTTTTTCAAGTGACCGGCTATCTCCTTCTGGTGATCTAGTTTGCGGACCTGTATAGCGTGCTGCAGCTGTAAAATAGATAGATCCGGATGCTCTTCATCAAGTGCAATCAGTTTACTGTTGAGATCCTCCAAATGACCAGCTGCAACATCGAGATCTGAGGTCGATTTTTTATTCTCTTTGATGATATCGGCATATCTCTCCAGGTACATATCAAAATGCTCCCAACTAAACGATGATTTGCCTGCAATGTCGAGCACCCCAGAATCAAGTATAGGGTTCTCAGAATTATTGGAAAACTCCTTCAACTTCGCTAAAAGGTCCTGCTGCAATATTATGCGTTTTCTGCTTTGTTCGTCTTTTGCTACAGAAAGGGCCTCGGTCAGTTGCTGTGTTTTGTCCTGGTAAGCAGAAAAGCGTTCATCTGCGTTGGCAGAGTAGAGCCTGGTATCAGGTTCAGCGGCCTCGATGCAATCTGCCCCTAAGACGAATAACGTTGCTAAAAACAGACATTGCAAATCACGGGTACAAAAACGCCGATTGTTAAAAAATCTCATAAGATAGTGTCCTTATTAGTTAATCATAATTTAAGAATATGAGAGCGGGGGAAGATTAATTGTCAGGGTTGGGATTGATGTTGTCGGGAAGGTTATTAGAAACTATTTTATCAAGATATATCGCGTTATTTTATTGGTATAATAGCTGCTTAATTCCTATAAACAGTGCGTTCAGGTTGTTTGCAGGGTCAGTGTGTTACTCAATGTCATGCCTGAGTCATGCAAAATATGAGCCAATATACTGATTACGTAAAGGGTAGTCGTAAAACTATTCTCTATCATCACTTTCCCTCTGCGAAACCTGATAAAAGAATTATTGTACCCCAAAAGGGTCGTTGAACAGCGCCCCACTTAATCAAATCAGATGAGCATCGACCACCGCAGAGGAGAGACCCATGAGAACCTATCTTACAATTTTTTTCCTGTTGCTCCCCGCCACCCTTTTTGCCCAGAATTATGGCTCCATGAACAATAAAGATATGCAGGGCATGATGCAGGTGATGCAGGAGGTCCAGAAATGCATGGCAAATATCGATCAGACCAAGCTAAACGGACTCCAGGCCCGCTCAGAAAAGGCCACTCAGGAAATCAACGCTTTGTGTGCCCAGGGAAAACGGGACAAGGCCCAGAAGCGAGCCATGGCGTTTGGCAAGAAAATCGCCTCCGACCCGACCATGCAGCAGATGCGTAAATGCGGAGAAATGGCCCAGGGAGCCCTGCCGATGGAGGGCATGGTAGAGACGTACGATGAAAAGAAGTACGCCAACAGGCATGTCTGCGATGAGTGAGCCACACGACCACAGTCCTTCAGCAGTCTCTTCTGAACAACCTCCCATAATTGTGCTGAAAACGGCATAGATTTATCCCCGTTATTGTTGATGGGTGCACGTATCCCAGCAAGACTCTAAATTTTTGGGCTCTGTTGTGCATATGAAGTCGTTTCAGTTGAAGCAAATACAAGCCGTTGGCTTGCGGCTTGGTTTGTATTCAACAGGCGAAGATGGGGTACGATCATTGTTGCCGTAAACTGCAATGATTTTTACGCACAATGACAAGAAATTTTGCCATAGAGTGGTTAGGTTGCCTGCTGACATTTGGAGGGAGGTGCTTTTATGAAACTCTATTTTAATACAGATCCTATCGTCTACGATCCAGATTACCAACCAACCATGATAGAAAAGGCAGCAAATGGTTTTGGCACTGTGCGTTTTTTCCAGGTCTATGGGGAAAAAAATTTTTCTACGCTCTATCCCCATCGGTTTGCTTACGCAGCAGTCATATTCATCTTTGGATTATTGGGTGAAGACAACCATAGAAACTTTGCAATAAAAATACATGAAAATCGATCCGTTGCTCTTGATTAACGGTACTACATCGGCAGCAGTTTGGCATTATTCCGAAAACTGCCAGCCAAGGAACTCTTAGAACGACAAACCAGTTAATATTGAAAAATCAGAATTTTATAATCAAAAATCGTCGCTTCACTGGGTTGCTTTTGACCGGCGAGTAAATAGAGACTTCCTTGAGCGGGAGAATACAACTTCCTGCTGTTCGTATAGTTCCTGCCAATTCGATGGAGATTGGATATAAACAGCGACTGAATTGCTTCCACGTTTTATCACGGAGCCATCAGCAAGTTCGATTATCACGCTGCCAGTTTTTGTGATTTCAAGCACGGTGCCATAAAACCGGGTCAGCATGCTTGATCTGCTTTCGGGGTTGTCAGCTATGACGATGTCTCCTTTGTGCATAATTGTCTCGTTTTGTATTTAAAAGTTATAGAATACAGTAAGCACTAATATTTGGTTATGTTGGGCAGATCACCAGTACAGGTGGTTCATCCTAGAGTCAAAAGAAAAAGGATGCAAAACATGATAAACCAAAAGATGATCTTCCCCCTTATTAGCCTCCTTATTAGCGGACACACAGTTAATTCATTTTCAAGAAAATATATTTGAAGTTCATGATTAATAAACTCTTTCGGCAGTTAAACATTCCAACAATAATCCCAATAGTTCTGAAAATAGCACAATATGAACTACTAAGTTCATTGTGCCGGTCCTTCCATATCTAGGTGCCCGGGATCCATCTTCCCGACTCCAAAGAACCTAGCCAGGAACACTCCCACTGGCGTGGGGAAAATCACGAACATGGAGATGACCGAATCGCACTACCTTTACATTATGGCGTAAGAAGGACAAAACAACTGACCGCAGCAGCTGAATGAATATTTCTTTTTGTGTGTCGGTCATTGAAATGAGTATATCTTCTGGTAGATGTGGTGTGATATAGCTGCTATCATGTCAACCTGCACAAAGGGCATTTCGACTTTGATGTCTCTGGCATAGTACGTCGCGAAATCAACATGGATGAGGCTGGCGACAAGCTTCTCGATATGATGATCCGTACTGTAAATCGCCGCTTGACCGCAGCCGAGGCACTTGGTCACCGTGAGTTCATCATGACCAGAATTTACGAGAGTTCATAATAACATCGTGGCCACGATCGCCTGTTCAAGGTCAGTGTCGTGGTCGCAAAAAGCTATTAACTGGAGCTTAAAACGATGAAAATTGTAGATACATTATTTGGTATTAACGGTCGTGTCGCACTTGTTACCGGAGGCAGTTCAGGAATTGGCAGAACAATTGCGTTCTGTCTTGCCGAAGCAGGTGCTGCTGTCATCCATGTGGCAAGAGATGAAGAGGCATTAAAGGATGCTGTTAAGGATGTTGAAAATATAAACGGGAAGGCAGCTTATTTAACCTGTGATGTGTCCGATATGGATGCTCTAGCCGAAACAGCGGAAAATTCGGCTTCTTTTTTTGGGGCGCCTGATATTCTGGTCAATGCCGCCGGCATTAACATGCGCCAGTCCTGGGAAGACATAAGCTCTAATAGCTGGGACAAGCAAATTGATATTAATTTAAAAGCACCCTTCTTTCTAGCGCGACACCTTATTCCAGGTATGAAGGAAAAGGGATGGGGTAAAATCATCAATATTGCCTCACTCCAATCAGAACGAGCGTTTCCAAACAGTGTCCCCTATGGTGCATCCAAGGGCGGAGTAATGCAGTTGACCCGGGCTATGGCTGAGGCATGGTCCGCTGATGAAAGTGGGATTACCTGTAATGCCATCGGACCCGGCTTCTTTAAAACAGGTTTGACTTCAGGTCTCTATAACCAGGAGCAGGTTATTGATACTCTTGCCCGTCAGACCATTATTGGCCGAAACGGAGAGCTTGATGACCTGAAAGGCGTTGCTATATTTCTTGCTTCACCTGCTTCTGATTACATTACCGGCCAGACGGTTTATCTTGATGGTGGCTGGACTGCAAAATAGATATCCATGCAATGTTCCTGATTCGGTTCTTGAACCTTAGCGAAGACCTATTTAAAGTCAAAGCTACCACCATATCTGATTCTGATATGCTGCGTACCATGGTCGTGACCCACAACGAACTTCTCTCCTCGTTCTTGGTCACGATTTTAACAGTACTGTTATTTCAAGTTCAAAAAAGCTGCCATACCGTAAATAATCCCTAATTACATCTAACAGCTATGATTATTGGACACAAACTTTACTAAGCTCTGCATGCACTTATCCCTGCTAATTTAAATCCTCTCAGTTGATTTTTGCCTTCAAGGTAATCGCTGGTATTTTCCAACAAGAATCCTTTTTCTTTCTCCAGATATTGATTGGTCTGCCACCAGGATAACTCAGGACATGTTCAGGAATATTCTCAGCCTTTAGAATTACCGGATTAATTTATATTGCCAAACCGAAGGTAATCCGTGTTGTCTTCTACTCCAACGGAAGGTACTTCCTGATTATCCTTCGACTGCAGATTACTCAGAATGTTAGGCCTTGCTTGTGGAAACCTTCCAGCGAGGCAATTCGCCACTATCGGCGTATACTCAGGAGGGAGTTTAATTAGCATCTGTTTATCAATAGTTGCGATCAAACATACACATCAATTTGCTCCATAAAATATTGTAATTATAGATAAAAAGAGCCTATCTACCTCTGCTCATAAAGACGGTCTGTGACGTTGGCCTCTTTCTTATTAATCTCCGCATCGGTGAGCTCGATATGCCGCCTGATATAACATCAGTTCGGCAGCGGCAGTGTCGGCTATAAGTAGTCAAGGAACAGGTTCAGCTTCCAATATCAGATCAACCAACCTTCTAAACTCAGTGCTGTTTACAGGTTTGATAAACTCTTCAAGCTCAGCTTTCACTTCTGGGGAAAGTGACCACATCGACGGTGTACCGGAGAAAACCCGATTAACAATTACAATTTTCTGTTCTGGGATAATTACTACAAATTGCCCCATATATCCGCGAGCATAATACGCACCGCTGGGATGAGTCCACCACATATAGCCATACCCGTCACCTTCATCAGAAGTATTTGAGTGTGGAGTTATACTCTCTTCAATCCAGTACCTCGGTATCACCTCCTGGTCCTGCCAGGTTCCCATTTGTAAATACAGTTGACCGAAACGTGCTAAATCTCGAGCTGTAATCCAGAACGGATATGCCGGGTGAATTGATGCTTGGTCCCAATTGTAGTGCACATCTTGCTGCCTGAAATCCTGCATTCCGATTGGGTCTGCAATCCATTCCTTGAAAGCCTGACCAATGGTCAGGTTAGTTTCTCTCTCAAAAATTGTACCCAGCACATTAAAGTCCCAGTTGTTATAATACCAATGTTCTCCAGGCGCGAACGCTCCTCTTGATGGTCTACTGCGCTTCATATATTGTGTTTCTGCGGCTGCTTCATGATATACACCAGAGCGAGCTTTAAGAAGGTCCAACACCGTTGCCTGTTTTTCACTGTCAGTCAAGATAGGTGGTCGATCATCAATACATAATTCGGCCATGGTTGAGTTCAGGTCTATCAAACGCTTTTCCACTGCTATTCCATAGAGCGCACTCAATAAGCTCTTTCTGACAGAATGGCTTTTTATTCTTACATTGGTTTTTCCCCACTCAAGCACAAGTTTACCATCATGTAACACGATTACTGCGGTGGAACCAATTTCTTGAGCATGGAGGAGCGCACGGGAGAGTTTTTCAAAATTCCATCCATGTGCCAATGGAAAAGAATACTGCAGTGATGAATAATAATCTTTGATCAGGCCGCTTGTCAAGTCGACCTGAGCGACAGATTTTTGGGTTGGCATTGTAAGTAAGCCCACTGCGACAATTAATGCAAAGATTCTCATGACGCTCATCGTCTGCCCTCCTCCCTGCCACTCCAATAAAGACGCTTAAAAATTTATTTCCAGGTTATCTTAAAACAGGCATCATTTCCTAACAAACATTATTCTAAGAGGAGCGATGATAAATGGCAACGTAAACTGAATGATGAAAATTTCTGTAATACTGGCTTATCCTGATTGAACAAGTTTTGATCATGCTATTTCTTCACCCGCCATGCCGGGCAAACTAAAAAAGGCAGAGTCAAAAATGACTCTGCCTTCCTAATGTGGTGAGGGTCTGCCATATCAACCCTTCATGTTATTCCTCACCACACCGTACTCTCATTTCTCAGCCGATACCTAAATCAGGCATGGCGGATGTTCTTGACACTATGTGCCAAAAAAATATCACTTTGTGCCAGAGTCAGACAATATGTCAAATGGTGTTCACTATTTCAGGTGAGAATCAGCGATCAGGGTGCAATTTCCCAGAAAACCGATATTGCCCAATAAATAGTTAAAGCACAAAATCCCCATATGGCTATTAAGCCAACAATAGTTAACAATGTATATCCGCTGTTACCCATATTCCTCAATTTGGCGAATGCTTTCCATGCCAGTCGGCTAGTAACCCCATCTGTTCGAATGTTCATAACGCTAATTTGGATAGCCCTTTTACAGGGTGATCATATTACCTGTATATCTCTGGACATCTCCAGCAGAGATATACAGCTATATCCCCAAGAAAAATTGAAACTGCCTGATCAAATCAAACCAATACTCATTAGATATATCTGCCAAACACCAGATACCCCTTACCCTCTCCAAAATGGCGGCTGTTTTCCTGGCACGTCAAACACTCCAGTGTCAAACTGAACAGGGAGTCATACAGCTTTTTTGATGGTGGTGAAATTGATAGCGCCAGAGAGTGCCCGGTCAGTTTTTCTGCGTGTCTTCCCTTTCTTGGGATAACAGGAATCTTTCTTTTCATTATGAAGTAGAGTGAAAAGGTATATTTCTCATTACGCTGACTCCTGAAAGTGCCAGACATCGTTATCACTGTTCTAAACCCTGTCTCCGTGAAACCTGCACTGGAAATAAATATTTTGACTGAATCCGCGACTTCAACACTTGTCGTTGCGTCATGAAAGAATTCCCCTGACTTAGCCGTAATAAAAAGTTCTTCATCCTCTTCCAGAAACATTTCAGTCACTAACTTGCTAACCAGATTAAAAGTTGAATCAACATCACCTGATGGTTTGTACTCTTCAGTGTGTTGTAATTCCATTCGTTTCTCCCTATATATTGTTTGAGTGTCAACGAATATAATGATTCACGGAGCCTCTTGCTTGACACTTTGCGCCTTTAATTTGTCAGTTTGCGACAAATCTGTTAGCGTATCTCAGAGTTGATTTACAAGGAGGGTAATGAAAATATGTATTTGACAAAACTGGCAAGCATACAACTGGTGAACTGGAATATTCTGGAGGCCTACAACAAAGATCCGCTCGATGTTTTTACCAGGGTGCAATTGGATCCGCAGCTTATGCATCAGCCTGGAGCGAGGTATTCTCTCAACAAAGTTGCCGACCTCTGGGAGCATATGGAGAGAGTCATTGAAGATCCATGTTTTGGTCTAGCAGCTGCAAAATACTGGCACCCTTCTCATTTCGGCACTCTTGGATACGCGCTGCTCATGAGTACCTGTTTAAGGACCACCCTTGAGCGACTGATAAGGTTTCATCGTATTATTTCTGACGCCGCTTTCGGAAAACTCAGTGAACATCAAGATAGAAAGTCACTCGTTTTCAATCTTACCAACAAAGATGAGAAACAATACTCACCGGCTCGTGAGGATGCTGCTCTTGCATGGATCATGTCTGTTTTGCAGGTTAACTACCAGCGCCCCCTTTCTCCGGTCTCTTTAAGTTTCAGACATAGTCGGCCCCATGGGTGTGCTGGAAAATATTATGAACTTTTTCAAGCTCCGATCATGTTTGATGCGCCTGTTTCAGGTATTGAATTGTCACTGGATGATGCGGACAGGATTCTTCCAAGTGGCAACAAAGATATGGCTGAATTCAATGATCAGGCAATGAACAAATATCTCCTTGCCAAAGATAGTGATCCGCTGGTGTCCAGAGTTACTAAAATCATTGTAGAGCACCTTCCTTCAGGTGACGCCACTATTGAAAAAGCTGCTTCTGAGCTCTACATGAGTAAAAGGAAGCTGCAGCGATTACTGCACGACGAAGGGACGTCATTTATTGCCCTTCTGAACGAAACAAGGGAGGATATAGCAAAACAGTATGTGCGAGACAAAGATATGAACCTGACAGAGATAGCCTTTCTTCTGGGGTTCTCAGAACAGAGTACATTTTCACGATCATTCAAGAGGTGGACAGGAAAATCCCCGAGCAGTTTTCGGAAAGTTGTTTAGTGCATCTGTGATCATCGCTGTATTACATCAAGGACATATGGCTGTCACTGTCAATTTGACAGGACCTGAGTATCTCACTATGGCAGGCCGAATCATATCTTTTATAACGAAACAGTTATTAAGTGAGCCTTTTGTAAAATGATGATTTTCGTTCAACGTCAAGGCATGTGAAAAATTTTTACCGCAGGCATATAATTGATATTCCGAGGATAAAAATTTAAGCATAACGTAGAGGTTGAGCGAAAAGGGCGTTTTGAAGCGGCTCAAGTGTCAGAGGACCAGTATTATGATTAATGCCAATATCCCGGCAGAACTTGGTATGCCGGTATCAGAAATCGATTCCCCTGCCCTGGTGATCGAGCTCGACACGTTAGAAAAAAATATCAAGAAAATGGCCGACTATTGCAGGAGCCAGAAGATCAACCTCAGGCCACATGCGAAAACACATAAGTCAGCAGATGTGGCGGCATTGCAGATTGGCCATGGTGCAGTTGGCGTATGCTGCCAGAAAGTCAGTGAAGCAGAAACACTTGTTGCTGGCGGGATCCAGGATGTTTTCATAACCAACGAGCTTGTTGGCAGGAAAAAAATTTCACGCCTTGTCAATCTTGCCAAGCAGGCAAAAATAAGCGTCTGTGTCGATAACGCTGATAACCTCAAGGAACTCAGTGCGGCAGCTCAAAAGTCCCGACTCGATCTTAACATTTTTCTCGAAGTTGATATCGGAGGCGGCCGATGCGGTGTTCAACCGGGGGAACCCACACTTGATATGGTTCGCGCCATTCACAACGCCCCCCATTCAAACTTTCAGGGGCTTCAGGTCTACCATGGCAGGGCACAACATATTCAGGCTTACACTGATCGAAAAGATGCTGTCAGTGAATCCCTTGAAAAAGTTTCGGACACCTTGAGTATGATTAAAAGTGCTGGATTCGATTGCCCCGTTGTCAGTGGGGCCGGGACCGGCAGTTACCTGTTTGAAGCAGCAAGTGGGATTTATACAGAGTTGCAGTGCGGCTCTTACGTTTTTATGGATGCCGATTACGGATCAATCTTTACCGAACAGGGAACCCTGCGGGACAGTTTTGAAAACAGCCTCTTTATCCTGACCAGCATCATGAGCACGCCCTCCCCCGGGATGGCGGTATGTGATGCAGGGCTGAAGGCACACAGCATCGATTCCGGGCTACCGACAGTAAGGGATAATCCATCTATTTTGTACCAGCGGCCATCCGATGAGCACGGAGTCCTTATAGACGAGGAGTGTTCATTATCGCTTGGTGACAAACTATACCTTATACCCGGCCATTGTGATCCAACCGTTAACCTTCATGACTGGTACGTCGGTGTACGAAACGGCTACGTGGAATCGATATGGCCAGTAAGTGCTCGCGGCATGATATTCTGAGCTGATGAACTCAGAATCAGATCTGTTTTTTATGAACCAGCCTCTCTGTCAACACTTTGAGGACAATTCCATAAATTGGTAGGAAAAGGATAAGACTGACGAGCAGTTTGAATATATAGTCAACAAGGGCAATCTCCGGCCAATGAGTTGCCATGAATTGGTCTGAACTCAAGTAGAACGCTATCACATAAAACAGTATCGTGTCGACCAGATTACCAATGATTGTTGAGACCGATGGGGCAACCCACCATTGCTGATTACGCCTCAGGTAAGAAAATACACTGACATCGAGGAGCTGACCAGTCACATAGGCGATAAAGCTGGCCACGGCAATTCGTAAAACGAAGATGTTCAGCGTTGAAAAACCGTCAAAGCCCTGGAATTTACCTTCAAAAAATAAGATGGAAATGGTGTAGGAAAGAACCAGTGCCGGGATCATTGATCCGAAAATGATTTTTCGGGCCCTGACTGAGCCAAAAACTCTTACCGTCAGATCTGTCGCCAGATAGACCAGCGGGAAGCTGAAGGTTCCCCAGGTTGTATACACGCCAAATAACTGAAACGGTATCTGGACAAGGTAGTTGCTGGCACCGATAATCAGAACATGGAAAGAAATGAGAATAATCAGGGCGCGTCTTGATTGCGCGGTGGTTAAAGAAAGCATGAGAGATCCTTTTTCTTGACCGGGGTGAGGGAACCCGAACAGCCGTGTAGAGTGAGTTGTCAGGCTGTTTTTTTTACAACCCGCATAAATTATACTTGAAAGCAGGACGTTATATTACAAATTAAGGATTCAGGCAAATCTTTTTTATTGCGTATTCTCCGAGGCGGCCTCGCCACTGTGTATCGTGCCACGAGCAAGTGAGGCAAAAATCCCGACGATACAGAGAAAAGTAAATACACCAAAGGTCCAGCGGATACTTTGCAGCAGATAAGGAAAAATCTCCTCAGATATAGCGCGTCCACCAACAAAAATTGATAACATCAAGGTGGCGATTCCCATTGAAAACATCTGCCCCAGCACCCGCATGGTTCCAGCCGACCCAGAGGCGATCCCCAGATATTTTCGTTCCACCGAGCCCATGATTGCATTCATATTCGGCGAGGAAAACAGCGCAAAGCCAAAACCCAGGAATAAAAGGGCAAGCACAATCGCCAGCAGGCTTGTTTGAGTATCGATAAAGGCAAAATATAAAAGTCCAGCTGCAGTGATGGCCATCCCGATAGAGGAGATAATACGCGGCTCAACCTTGTCGGAAATTCGACCTGCAAACGGTGAAAATAAAGCCATCATGATCGGCTGGGCAATAAGTACAATCCCTGTCATCCTACTATCCAGGCCGTGAATATATTGGAGGTAAAGGCTCAGCAGAAACATCAGTCCAAACGTTGCACTATAATGGATAAGAGCGGCCGCATTTGATAAGGCAAATGCCCGGTTTTTGATATAAAGATTCACCTGGAGTAATGGCTCTTCCAGGTTCTTCTGCCTCACCACAAAAGCTGCAAAGCCAATAGTGCCGCCAACAAGCAATACAACCCCTGATAACTGTGGCAATATTGAGAAACCATAGATTATACCGACCAGTGAGGGGACATACATGACCGCCCCGGTAACATCAAAATGCTCACCAGCCGCATCCGCCCATTCCCCTTTGAGAAATACGATCAATAGCAGTAGTGGGATCAGACCAAATATGGAAACGACCAAAAAGAGTGACCTCCAGCCGAAATAATGCGTCAATAGTCCACCTGCAAACGGTCCTGTCGAAAGCCCGATATAAACAGCTGAGACAGCCAGGCCCAGCACACGTCCCCTGTTTTGAGGAGGAAACACAGAGGTCAGGATGGCCATTCCGGTTCCAAAAATCATTCCTCCCCCAAGTCCCTGCAGACCTCTGAAAAAAAGAAGCCAATGCACATTGGGAGAAAGAAAACATAAGAGTGAACTGACCGCGAACAGCCCAAAGCCCAACCCCAGTATCCTTTTCCTTCCTTTTATATCGGCGAGCCTGCCCATTGGCACCAGAGAGACACCGGCAGCGAGGAGGTAAGAAGTGGCAATCCAGCTGAGCAGTACCGCGTTTATACCCTGGTCCAAAAATGAGTTCTGTATATCCGGCAATGCAACGTTAACCGAGGATATCATGAATGGCATTATAAACGAGCTGATCATCGAAACGGTGAGAGCGGATCGCTGGATTGAATTCATTGGTCTCACATCCTGATTAAAATGCTTTTTCTAGACAATATCATTGTTTTAAGCGGTAAGCGATAAATCTTCACCCTCATTCTTCCCTATTATTACATACGAAGTGTAAAAATTTAAAAACCTTCATACCAGAAATAAAACTGGATTCAGTCAATCATGCTTGAATTGAATACTATATTTTCTAACTGTTCAGCGATCAAGGTCTGTTATCTGGGCCACAGCCTCATCTGGAGCAAACCCTGATTCAGCTGGTCTTGTCTATATCTTCCCTGCAAAACCGACAGGACAGGATTCATCCCCCTGCTTGATCCTGGAAAAAATCTCTCTCTTCTGACTTCAAGGCACCACCCGCAGTATTCATTTTATGTACACGGCACTATACATTTTTTGAGCACAAACACCATCGATTTCCCGGAAAATCAATTATCACTTTAATATTATCCATATTATCAAATATTTACGAGAATCAGCAAAGGTGGCACACTTCGTGTAATTAATTAGGTACGAACGCAAAGCCAACTAAAACCACGGAGGCTATCATGAGGAATGAAGAAAGAAAGGGCTCAGCCGTCACCTCAGTCATCGCAGCATTGATCTTTGTTCTCGTCCTGACAATTTTTGGCAGATCGGTGCATGGAGCAAAAGATCAGCAGCCATCTATCAATCAACCACCAATCGTCGCAACAGAATCATCTGATATCGACTCAGGTTATTACCGGATTCACCTCCTGGATGAAGCAAAACACCATTTTATACCATCGCTGGGAAACCTGGATTGATACTTACATTAAAAAATAGAGCAATCGGGACTTGAAATCCTCGCAGACGATGAGTTCAAAGAAGCGCGAAACAAAGGTCTTGAGAGTTATCCAGAAAAGCGAGCCTGGCTACCTTCTATTTGAAGCGGCGCGCCGATATTTCACCTGCTGCGCCGTTTCCCGGCAAAGTCCCCCGTATCTTCAGGGGGCTCTAAAAGGTTGCCACCCCCAGAGCTTCCTGAACTCTGTAGACAATGGTTTTAAATAAAGAGTCTTCTTGATATCTCGCAAAGTCAACCGTGTATACGCCACCCCTGTTATTCCACATCTTGTCAAAATAACTTACGATTTGTTTTGTTGTCCTTGATTCATTGGTAGCGGTAACCTTGATATCAAGCTCGAGATTATAATTATCCAGGTTTCTTCTTGTCAGGTTTGCAGAACCCATAATCGCCGTCATTCGTTTATCTCTTAAAGAGACAAACAGCTTTGAATGAAACTGCTCACCGTGTGTGTCATACCATCGCAGTTTGATCGTTCCATTTGATTTTTCCACCAACTCGCTGGCTACCGGCCTATTGGGAATACCGTTTTTCTCATAGCCAAAAGCATCTTGATTGCGATCGAGAATGATCTTTATATCAACACCCCTGGCAGCAGCAGCAAGCAATGCTTTCAGGATGTCACGATCAGATATATAAAATTGAGCTAGCTTCATTTCATCTGATGATTCAGTAACCAAGATCTCTTCGATAAGCGCTTTCTTTATTTGATTTTCCGAGATAATTCGAAGCGCTATAGTTGGTTGAAGTTTTGCTTTTCTCACCGCCATCTCAATTGGGCTGAGCGTTCCACCCGAGAGTTTGGCTATCGTCATTTCCGTCTGGTACACTGATCTCCAGATTTCACCCCGAACCAGTAGAGCGATATTGGAATGGGCCGAGCTGCCGCCATGCGGATTTGCTGAGCTGATAAGAACAACCATTTCCCCATTACTGTCTGCGACAAAAACCTTTCTGTGATTTGCCTTGAAATTAGCCATTCGCAAGTAACTTCTGAGCGTTACCTTGCCAGCACTATTGGAGAACGGATGTTTCACCAAGCCATGTTGAGTGGAGTTTCCAAACCATTGTAAAAAAGTTCGCCAAACTGCGGAATAGAGGAAATTACTGTCACGCAATTTTTCAAGGTTGCTTACTATTACATTTATACCGGCAGCCCTGAGTGCCTCTAATTCAGGCAAACGACTGCCCCCATACACGGTATTTATCGGGTCGGTGATAAAATCAATTGCTATCCCGGGATTTCTCAACCTTTTATTGATCAGCCTCTCAGACAATTCGCCCGATAAGTTTCTATGAAAATGATTCTCCTGAACGGTATATGAGTTGAAGAGAAACATATCGATCAGTATATATTTCTCCGCATGTTCTATATATTCAAACATAACATCGAAAATAGACTGGTCCGACTGGAGCTCACCAGCACTGTCCTTGTAGGTTAGATCATAGAGAAACTCTACTTCGGCTTCACTTACCTTGTATTCTTCGCCCAGGTAATTGAGATTTTCAGGTATTTTCTTATGAGTATGGTAGAGGCTGACCATTGCGAGCCAGACAATTAAGCAAACCAACCCATAACCGTACCTGGTGCCCTTTTTTTGATAAACCCTCATGATCAGATATCTCTATCTTTTGCCGAAGTATTATTCTGTTGGACCATGTCCACCTAACAGTATATCACGATTTCTATAGATTAACCGGCAACCACTCTGAACCAACAGACAGTCAGGCGGGAGAAGAAAGGTTCCCAAAACTGACTGCGAAATGGAGAAGGGTATCTTCATCCCTGTGCCCTCGAATCAGAGACAGGGATGAAAAACTAACTGCTCACAAGAACTGAGTAATCAAACAGGCAAACTCAATCCTGTGGAAACGCTGCTCGCACCTTATCGAGATAGCTTTTACCTATCTTCTCACCCCAGCTCACATAAAGTGACTCGGAGGCTGAGATCATGGTTTTCTTATCATTCTCATCCAGGCTGATAAAGGTAACTCCATCAGCTTTTGCTGCCGCGATCTGCTCCACCTGCTGCTTCTGGGTCAGCTTCCTGGCAGCTGCGCTCTCCTCCCTGATTACCTTGAGCAGCGTTTGCTGCAACTCTGCAGGAAGCGTTTTCAGCCACTTATCATTCATGATGTGGATATAGAGGCCCTGAGCATAATTGATCTCGGTATAATATTTTGCAACCGTAAACTTCCGGGAAATATTACAGACGATAGGCGTATGGTCCAGACCATTGATTACCCCAGTCTGCAGGGCTTGAGGGACATCCGGCCATGGCAGTACTGAAAATTTCAGTTTCCAGGCTTTATAGGCATCTATATTTACCGGTGCCTGGGCAATACGAAAATTGACCGTCTTCGCATCTTGCAGTGTATTGACCGGAGTGGTTGTCGCCCATCCGTAACTGCCGTATCCGGTAAAATCGACAACTCTTAGGCCATTTGACATCGCTGCATTCTGAAAAGGTTCCCAGAGCTCCTGGCTGTCCCTGAATCGATCAAGCTTGTCAAAATCATCAATGAGAAACGGTAAATTCACCACACCAAGCAATGGCGCTATATTTGCCGCAGCGACTGAAGAGCTGAGCATTCCGTGAATAGCTCCAAACTTCAGCTTATTGATCACATCCTTCTCACCACCAAGCTGACTGAGCGGTCGAAAATCAACATACAGCTGCCCACCCGTTTCCTTCCAGACTCTGTCACGAATCCGATAACCGACGGTAACACCTTCTATGGCCGGATGACCGACACAGGAGAGCAGATAGGTGAACGCAGCTCCAGTCGGGTCAAAGTCAGGTTTCCACTTTGCAAGAGGATCATCTTTTGCACTGGCAATCGTTGCAAAAAGAGTGAATGTTACCAATATAACAGCAGTTGTAAACCCAGGACGAATTGATCTCATAGTTGCTCCCATTGAATGAGTTAATGTTCTCTTAACAATGCCTATTTACGGTGAAAACATAAAACTTTCAATCGTTTTATCTGGGAGACACAATGTGGTATTAGAATAATGCCAACCCTTTAAACCACCTTATAGTGGTATTACCGGACTGTTTACACCAGAAAAACTGAGCTGCCGCTGGTGATCCTGCTCTCCAGGTCCCGGTGTGCTATTCTCGCATCCTTCAGGTCATACTCCTTGAACATGTTTATTTTTACAGCACCGGAGACGGCCACCTCAAAGAGGTCCTGGGCATGAACCAGCAGTGCTTCCCGTTCTGCCGTATAGTTCATCAGGCTGGGTCTGGTTAGAAAGAGAGAACCCTTTGCCGCGAGCAGGCTCAGGTCAAACGGCTCTACCGGGCCTGATGATTGGCCAAAGCTGACCATTGTGCCCATTGGCCGCAGACAGTTCAGCGATTTCATGAAGGTTGTCTTCCCAACCGAATCGTACACGACATCAACTCCCTGCCCTCGGGTAATTTTTTTCACTTCCTCTTCAAAGTCTTCTTCCTGGTAGAGAATTGTGTGCGTGCAGCCGTTCTCTTTTGCACGATCTGCTTTGTCAAGACTACCGACGGTGCCAATCGTTATCGCGCCTATGTGTTTCGCCCACTGGCACATGATCGAACCAACGCCCCCGGAGGCAGCATGCACCAGAATTGTTGTGCCCGGCTGCACGTCATAGCACCCCTTGAGCAGATACCTCGCCGTCATGCCCTGGAGCATCATTGCCGCTGCATTTTTTGTGGATATTTGATCAGGTAATTTCACGAGACGATGAGCGGGTATACACCGTACCTCAGCGTAAGCACCAAGTGGAACGCCAGCATAGGCAACTCGATCCCCTTTCACAAAATCAGTAACGCCGTCGCCAACCTCATCGACGATCCCGGCACCCTCAAGACCTGGAATAACAGGCAGAGACGGGACAGGATAGAGTCCGGTACGGTGATACACATCTATATAATTGAGCCCGATTGCTTCCTGGTTAATTCTCACCTCACCCGGTTCCGGGTTTGCCGGGTTATCCTCTTCCCATGAAAGTACTTCAGGCCCGCCTGTACTATGTATTCTTATGGCTTTGCTCATTTTCGCTCCTCTGTTTCAGTTTTTTTTTAACACTATTATTGAATTGCAGCCGGTATCACACATGTATGATCAGTGAAAAAATATAGTCACAAGATCGAATATCGCCCGATTTTTATTTCGACTGAGGCACAGGAGTAAATTACCTTCTTGCATAGCGGTTTCAATTTAGGTAGCTTCTGCTTCCAGGAATATACTTATTACAAATTTCAATCACATCATAAGGGGTCGATCATGAGAGAGCGAACATATCTGCAGAACGCTGAAGAGATGATGAAGAAAATTACCAAAGGTGCTTTTCTGACCGTTCGAGCCGAAGGCCAGGTCAATACCATGACTATCGGTTGGGCTACCATTGGCTTTGTCTGGAAAAAAGAGGTGTTCATGGTTGCCGTCAGAGACTCCAGGCATACATTTTCGCTGATGGAAAAGAGTGATAATTTCACCGTTACCGTGCCGATGGATAAATCATTTAAGGAAGCAGTAATGTTCTGTGGAACAAAGTCGGGCAGGGATTTTGATAAATTCAAAGAATGCGGACTGCAGCAGAAACAGGCAGTCCATGTCGCATCCCCGATAATTGATATCCCCGGAATCCATTACGAGTGCAGGATTATGTACAAATCACCGATGGACCCTGCATTGCTGGATACAAATTTTGACAAACTCTATCCTCAAAAAGACTACCACACCCTCTATTTTGGGGAGATTCTTGCCTGTTATGAAACAGATTAGCCTTTCTCCGCCCGCCGGCAGCTGAATTTCAATACCATACCAAATCAATGACTTATTAATTATCTAGGCAATAATTATGAAAAAAATTCTTTTCTCTCTACTGCTTACCTTCATCGCCGCTCCAGTTTTAGCAGATGAGCCCCTCAAGCTCGGGGTGCTGCTGATAGAAGATTCAGTTCCGTTTTACCTGGCTGAAAAGGAACAATTCTATGTTGATGAAAAGCTTGAGGTTGAACTTGTTCCATTTTTAAGCGCACTTGAACGGGACTCGGCATTAACCGCAGGGGCAATCGATGGGGCAATTACCGACCCGGTTGGCGCCCTGTTATTTGATAAAGGCAGAGGAGATATCAAGATAACCTCTCTTTGTCTGGGGGAAACGCCGGCTGAAGGGATTTTTGCGATCCTTGCGGCACCAAAGTCCGGAATTACCACACTCGAAGAATTAAAAAATGTGGAAATTGCAGTATCAAACGCGACGATTATTGAGTATGTGACTGACCGTCTCCTGGAGGACCAGGGATTCAAGCCTGAAGAGATCAAAAAGATTGAGGTTAAAAAAATGCCGATCCGCATGCAGATGCTCCTGTCTGGATCTGTTAAAGCAGCTACGCTTCCTGAACCCCTCGCATCGATAGCGGCCGGGAAAGGAGCCAGCGTGCTGATAACCGACGCTTCCAGCCAGGAAAGTCTTTCACAAACCGTAATCGTCTTTCGAAGCGAGGTGCTGACCGACAGAAAAGCGGAGATCGCTCGATTTTTCAAGGCATATAAACGTTCAATTGAAGCTATCAATAAAGACCCGGAAAAATACCGCAGCCTGTTTGTTGAAAAGGGCCGTATTCCTCCATTTCTGGCAGAGCAATACATTATACCAACATACCCGGTTCCAGCTCCATTCAGCAAAACACTCTATGCCCCGGTGAGCCAGTGGCTGACTGCTAAAAATCTTGTTGAAGAGGTACCATACGAGTCAATGGTGGCAACTGATTTTATGGACGACTTGAACTGAAGCATGATAGAAGTCAACGGTGCAAGTCTTTATTTCAAAAATGATCAATCAGTAAATCAGGTACTGAAAGATGTCTCTTTTCGGGTAAAACCAAACAGCTGCTGTGCGATCATCGGGCCATCAGGCTGCGGAAAAACTTCACTTCTCTTCCTGCTTGCAGGATTGAGAAAACCTGACTCGGGAAAAATTGTCATAACCGGCACCCCTGAGACGGGTACTATTCTTCAGAACTATGGTCTTTTCCCCTGGAAAACGGTCGCCCAGAATATCAGCCTTGGTCTTGTCCTCAAAAAGGTAAATAAAGAAATCATTGAAAAACGAACAGCAGAACTTTTAAGGGAGATGGGACTCTCAGGTTTTGGTGATCACTATCCTATTCAGCTCTCCGGCGGCATGCAGCAGCGCGTTGCCCTCGCCCGGGCCCTGGCGGTAGAGCCCCAGATTCTCTTAATGGATGAACCGCTCTCATCACTTGACGCCCTGACACGTGAACGACTGCAGAATCTCATCCTTGGTATTCAACAGTCAAAAAAAATTACGATCGTCCTGGTGACCCACTCTATCGAAGAGGCAGTCTTCCTCGGGCATAAAATTATTGTGCTCAGCAAATCTCCCGGGCAGATCCTGCAGATCGTCAACAACCCGGAAGCCGGCAGCAGGGAACATCGACAACAGGATATATTTTTCCAGCGATGTAAAGAGCTTCGTCACGTTTTAAAAGAGGAATATGATGGGCAGGAAGCGTGATATAATCTTTGCCGGCATTGTCCTTCTCGGTCTCTGGGAAATCTCCTCCCTCCTTCTCGATTCCATGGCTTTACCGGAGCCATGGATTGTGCTGCTCGATCTTTTACAGAAAATAACCGACGGCAGCCTGCTTGATGACCTGGCGATCAGCACAGTCCGTGCACTTCTGGGGATCTTTCTGGCCCTCGTTACAGCAGTTCCTCTCGGGCTTGTCATCGGCGTGGAAGAACCGCTGCGCAAACGACTGTCACCATTTATTTACCTGCTCTACCCGGTCCCCCATGTGGTGCTGCTGCCGTTGATTATTATCCTCTTTGGCATCGGTAATTTCTCAAAGATATTTCTCATTGCATTAATTGTCTTCTTCCAGGTTCTGGTTACCACCAGGGACGCAGCAAAGAACATACATCAGAATTACTACTATTCCATGCAAACACTTGGTGCATCACGACTTCAGGTCTATTTCCATGTCGTTCTACCGGCAAGCCTGCCGAAGATTTTGACTGCCATGCGAATTTCCATTGGCACGGCGGTGGCGATTCTGTTTTTTGTAGAGTCCTTTGCCACAACACGAGGACTGGGATATATCATCATGGATTCGTGGGGACGTGCCGATTACACGTCCCTCTACACGGGCATCTCCTGCATGGCACTCCTGGGCTTCAGTCTCTATCTCATCCTGGACCGGCTCGAACGCCGCATGTGTCGCTGGGCTGACGTGGACTAGAGTGTTTCCAGTAATTCACTGGTGCTGACGACCTCATCACAAATAAACGACAGTGCGCGGGTAATTGTTGCCTTCGCCTGTGCCGCACTACAGGAAACCCCTGAAAACTCGACAGGCGGCGTGGCTGTACAGTCATGAACAAGCACGCATTCATATCCCAGATCTTTTGCTGCACGTGTCGTTGCATCCACGCACATAAATGTCATCATACCGGTTATGATAAGCCGATCAATATCATTATTCTCAAGATATGACTGCAGCTCTGTTTCAAGAAAGCTGTTCGGATAATGCTTAACAACAACCTTCTCGCCTGGTTGGGGCTGCAGGAGGCGGTGTATCCTCTGCCCCTCAGTTCCCGGCAGAAAAAAAGTAGAACCTTCTATAACAGATTCATGCTCTATGTGAATGATCGGCAGTTTTTTTTGTCGAAATTCCTCAAGAATTACTTTTATCTGGCCAACGGCTCTATCAGATTCCGGCAGTTCCATCTTCCCACCCGGGAAATAGTCATTTTGGACATCGATCATTAACAGTGCTGTATTCTTCATTGCTTTTATCCTTCTCAATACGGTATTGAGCTCGTTGGGCTGGATTTTCCGCCTCTTATCGTTTGATCCACTCCACGCCGTTAATAAACATTTCAAATATTACTGTACCCGTATCCCGTGATAACTCCTGTAGGTACGGTTTGCTTTATTATTTCGTCGGATCTCAGATTCTCTTAGCTGAAATTCTTGTCGGGATCTCTCCAGTTGGGAAACGCAATTTACAGCACCGGTATAGTCTTTCCAGTATGGCTGTATATACTGTTTTTTACAGGATTGTTTCAGATCTTTACTCCACTTCTGTCCATCCCAGAGATCTCGTGCCTTTGCCTGCTCTTTTGCACAGGCAACATCCTGATTGCAGACTTTCAAATGGACCCGCCAATTGGCTGCTAACCCGATGGTCGGCGTCAGTATCAATATCAGAAGAACTACTCTCCGAATCATCTCAAATGTCCCTAAACAGTGATTCTGCTGCTGATGCAGGCATGACAGGAACCGGACTTTGTCCGCGCGGCATCGGTCAGGGTAAAAACCCCGACAACATTGTCCGTCTCTTCCTCTGTAACAAACAATCTATGCAGGTCACTGAATATCATCGTACGTATTGCATCTTCAAGTAAATCATCTGCCCTGCAGCTCCGTACCGGCTGGGACATGATGGCGTGAGCGGGGTCATGGGGATCAACACCATGTTTGTAGGCAAGAATAAGATCTGTTTTTGAAATCACCCCAACGGGATTACCTGCTAGATCCCTTACTAAAATTGCTCCCATTTTATTTACAGATAATGCTTCCATCGCCAAAACCAGTGAATCGGCATCGCAAATACCTTTTACATCCTTTGTCATGTAATCACTTACCAGCAATCGTTCAATCAACTGCTCAGCCTGCCCATGCAACTTCCTGAAATGACTATAATCACATTTACAACAATACTGGTACAGAAGCCCTACGATATCAGGATAGGCCAGTGATCCAACAACAGAATCCTCATCAGCCCCCATCACGTAGAGGCGATACACACCACTGGCTTTCATCTGCTCAAGTGCCACCTCCAGGGGATCATCGGATCTGCAGAAGAGAGGCGGTCTCGACATGATATATTCAAGAGGGGCATCTATCGGGATGCTCGCATAATAGGCTCCCATTATATCTGTTTTTGACAGGACCCCGACCGGGAAACTATCTTCATCAACAGTTAACAAGCCGTTAATCTTGTACTTTATTAACGTATTTATGCCACTTGATATAGATGTATTCTGTGGAAGGCAGGTAAGCTGTTTCCGCATGGCACGACTAACAACAATACCGCTTAAACTGTTTCTGCTCTCCATGGTCATCGGCAATCATCCTCATCGGTGAACCGGTCCAGCACGCCGTAAAACAGATCTGAGATATAAACAATTCCCTGCAATGAGCCGCTTTCAACAACGGGTAAACGGCGAACATGCTTCTTTATCATAATATCCAGGATCATAAATTTATGGGTATCAGGACTTATGGTAATAACCTCCTGAGTCATAATGTCTCCTACCTGGACCGATCCCGCCTTTTCGCATGCCATATCAACAATTCCCGAGATATCGAGATCATCCATCATTCCCCAGATATGAATGTGCTTGGGCCGCAGGTAAAGAAGAATATCAAACATTGACAGCATACCAACCAGTTTCTGCTGATCCAGCACCATCATGCCAAAAATTTTCCGCCCCTCAACCTGACTTGCCCGTTTAAACTCTTTCACTGCCTGACGGATAAGGAGTTCAGGACGCAACGTAAGAAATTTAGTGCTCATGAGATCTCGTGCGGTAACTTTCATCGAATCAATCCCTTGAATTCTGGTGCTTATGGTCTGGTTGTAACTCCTTGTAGAGACAGTAATAAATCAGCAATATATCTGCAAACTCATCCACTCATCCTCGGGGACATAATGGTGATTTCATAAATTCATCACCGCCCGGATCATCTACCACTATAATGAGCAGCAGCTGGGCAATCCATAAATTTCGAAGAAATTTATGGAGGGATGATTATTTACTATTCAATGATGCCTGATATTTTGAACCGCTAAGAGTAATTCTTGCTTAGAAGAGCTGTCTGTTGTAGTAATGTGCAGGAATAACTGAACGAGTGCTTGACGAAGATAGATATCTCCCGAATAATCCCTGGTTTTTCAATAAATAAAATGAATAACAGATCCATTTTTATTCGTAATTTTGTATCTCACATAGCTGGTTAGACAGACAAGAATGAAGAAAGTCCATTTCATTGCATGTCACGAATGTGACCTCATTCACAACCTGCCAGAAGTACCCGTCGGTGAAGTCGCACGCTGCCTGCGCTGTGAATCAACGCTCTACCGCCCCAGGAAGGACAGCCTGAACCGGACACTTGCCCTTGCCATGGCAGGATCCATCCTGTTTATCATTGCCAACACCTTCCCTTTCATCGCTTTTAAAATTGGCGCCCAGATTAGAGAAACAACGCTGGCTACCGGCATCTATGAACTTTACCACCAGAATATGGGCCTTATCGCCACGCTGGTGCTCGTTACCGTGGTGATTGTACCTGCAATCAATTTATGCTGCCTTCTTTATATCATTTTACCCCTGCAACTGAGGCGGGTTCCGATATTTATGGTACCGGTATTTCGACTCTATCTCTTCCTCAAACCCTGGGGGATGATGGAAATTTTCATGCTCGGTATTTTAGTCTCAGGGTTTAAACTGATAAAAATGGCATCACTGATCCCCGGCCTTTCGTTGTTTGCTTTTTTTGGGCTCATATTTGTACTGAGCACAATCATGGTGACCCTGGATGAACATCTTATCTGGGAGAAAGTCGATTATTCATGAGTGATAAACCGTTTACAGCCTTGAATATGGGAATGGTCTCATGCCATCGCTGCCACCTGTTGTGCAAGCGGGTAGCGGCCCCTTCGTTATGCCCCCGCTGCGGGACACTGTTGCACAGCCGTAAACCAAAAAGCATTGCGAGGACCTGGGCGCTGGTAATAGCGGCAATCATCTTTTACATTCCGGCAAATATTTTACCCATCACCCACACCTCATCTTTTGCCGGAGTTCAATCAGACACCATCATGAGTGGGGTAATCTATTTCGTGCATAGCGGCAGTTGGCCGGTGGCACTGATCATTTTTATTGCCAGTGTTTTTGTTCCGCTCCTGAAACTGCTTATTCTGATAATTCTGATGATATCTGTTCAATTTCGCTGGCAATGGCGTCCTGTTGACCGCACGCGCCTGTACCGACTTACCGAAGCAATCGGGCGCTGGTCCATGCTTGATATATTCGTTGTAACCATCCTGGTTGCACTCGTTCATTTTGGCTCACTGGCAAATATTGCCGCCGGCACTGGTGCCCTTTATTTTGCAGCTGTTGTCGTGATTACCATGTTTGCCGCAGAGAGCTTCGATGCTCGGCTTATCTGGGATACTCTTGAGGATTATGATGACAGAGAAAACTGAACAAAAAGTTGACAAACCCATTGGGGCGGCCCCGGTTATAAAGCAGCGCCGCTCAATGTCTATCGTCTGGATCGTGCCACTGGTAGCCGTGCTAATCGGCGGCTGGCTGGCATACAAGTCGATAACTGAAAAAGGCCCCCTTATCACGGTGACGTTTCAAACTGCAGCTGGCCTTGAAGCAGGGAAAACCAAGGTGAAATATAAAAATGTTGAGGTCGGGATCGTCGAAACCATTGACATAGCCCCGGAGCTTGATCACGTCGACTTAAAAATTCGAATGAAAAAAGGGGCAATCCCCTACCTAACGGAGAACACCAGCTTCTGGGTCGTCCGGGCAAGAGTTACCGCAAGTGAGGTTACAGGACTTGGAACACTGCTTGGAGGTGCCTATATCGGTGTTGAGCCAAGCCGTGAGGGTGAACTCACCGAATCTTTTGTGGGGCGAGAAAAAGCTCCAATCGTCACCAGCGAGATGAGAGGAAAACGGTTTTTGCTGAACGCCCACCGGCTCGGTTCGTTAAACCCGGGATCGCCAATATATTTTCGCCAGATCAAGGTAGGCCAGGTTGTCGATTTTGAATTAGACAAAGACGGGAACGATATCGGTATTAACGTTTTTATCGATGCCCCCTATGATCAATTTGTCCGGGAGAACACCCGGTTCTGGATTTCAAGCGGACTGGACCTCCAGTTGACCGCCAACGGCTTGCGCGTTGATACTCAATCTATGGTGTCCCTGATGATTGGCGGGATCGCCTTCAACACTGCCACAGACATGCCTTCACCAGAAGCCGAAGCTAACGCGCATTTCAGGTTGTATGATAATCGGGATGACGCCGAAAAGGAACGGTCCGAATCACAAAATGAGTACTATATAGAGTTTTCCGACTCTGTCCGTGGATTGTCCATCGGTGCACCAGTTGAGTTCAGGGGGTTCCAGCTTGGCAGTGTTACTGACATCCAGCTGATATCAGATTATGAGAACCAGGAATTCTCAACAATGGTCCGAATCAGCATCATTCAGCACCATGTATCTATACCTTCAGAGTTTTCAGATAAAAGCCCTGAGGAACGGCTTGATCACTTTGTCAAAGGTGGCTTGAGAGCACAGTTGAAAACTGGAAACCTGCTATCTGGTCAGCTCTTCATTGATCTTGGATATTTCGACGATATCCCAACTACCGATCCCAAACAGTATAAAGGTCTCGCTGTCCTGCCGAGCGTACCGGCTGCTTCCCAGACGATGATGAACGATCTGGGTAAATTCATGAAAAACCTCAGCGAACTGCCCTTGGATGAAATTTCCACAGAGCTGAAAAAGACAATGACTGCAATTGACAAACTGGTGAGCAGTCCTGAGCTTCGTAACGCAGTCGAGGCAGTCGACCGCATAATAACAGAGTTGGACACAACGATAGAATTGATAAACACCGGCACGATTCCACAGGTCAATTCTACCCTTTCAGAGGTCGAAATACTGGTCAAAGACATGGATAACTGGGTCAGTGCGGACTCTGTGCTCTATGATGATTTAAGAAACTCTTTGAATGCACTTTCAGAGGCCGCTCGATCAATTACCGATCTTACGGATATGCTTTCAAGACATCCAGAGGCCTTGATTCAGGGGAAAAAAAGTGAGGGTCAATTATGATTTCAAATAAAATGTTATATCGTTTGCTGATTTTTCTCATTATCCTGCCATTCTCAGGATGTACTGGTACGTCACCCAATGCACTTTATTACACCCTGAGTCAAATTGAAAAAAACAGTATCCCTGATCAATCAGCAATAGTACCTGCCGATTTTGCCATCGGTATCGGCCCTGTTACCTTTTCAGATCAATTAGACCGCCCGGCCATCGTTACACAAACCGGGAAAAACCAGATCAATATTAATGAGTTTCACCGGTGGGCTGGATCACTGCAACAAAATTTTACCCGGGTAATGACCCAGAACCTGGCAATTTTATTAAAGACCGACCAGGTCATGGCCCGCCCCTGGGAACGCTATTTCAAACCGGATATCCGTATCACCGTTGATGTTCAAAAATTCGGTGGTCAACTGGGTGAGTATGCGGAGCTGGACACAACCTGGATAATCATTGAAGAAGGTAAAGATGATGCAGCGGCAGTCGTGCATCGCTCTGAGATTAAGGAAGCGGTTTCAGACGGAAGTTACGAGGCTCTCGTTGCTGCACAGAGCAGAGCGCTGGCCAGCTTTTGCGAGGAAATCGCCAAGGCTCTGAACCCGAAAAATAAATAGGCAACGATATCTGATATGCGCAGATCTGTATGACTTGATTCCTACAGGAGCGTTTTTTACCTACCAGAGATCAGTTCAACCACACCCCTCCTCCTGAGCCGGTGCAGGTGCCATCTGCGCAGGAGGTTCGTCTTCCCCTGAGAATTTCAGGATTTTTATTTCCACAGAGTACCTGTAAACCATCCTCAATAAATCCTGTGGCCTCCAAGACCTTTACTCCCGACTTCGACAGGATTTCCTTCGGTGTTTGCCCGACTCCGCTCACCAGAACTGCTCTACAGTCTCCCAGGATTCCACCCAACTGGTGCCAGCGCCTTATACCGGTTCCGGGTCCACGTAATAGGCAAAGCAGACCTGTTAGTCTACTTTAGTGACAACAAGTGTGATATCATCCTCCTGCCTCACTTCGCCGCGAAAGCTTTTCACCTCTGACACGATGGTTTTCTGTATGACTGCGGCCGGTTGCTCTTTGTTTTGAGTAATTATTTCGTACACTCTCTCCTGCCCGAAGACCAGGTTATCCTGGTTTCTCGTTTCGAATATACCATCAGTGCCAATCAGGATGATATCTCCCTTCTGGACATCAGTGCACTGATTCTCGAAGGTATATGTTTCATCTACACCGAGAACGACCCCAACACCCTCAAGTTTCGTCACCAGGCCGGATTGGCTGTGATAGTGGAGCGGCGGCTCGTGTCCTGCTCTCACCCAGCGCAATATCTGTGTCTGTGGATCCAACTCCAAGAAAAACATCGTGGTAAAGTTACCGCTGCTTGCGCAGTCCTTGGTGATCCATTTGTTGATCTCATTCAACAAGCTTGCGGGATCCGTATAATTTTCCACTGCAGAAATCAAAAATGCCCGAACTGTGGTCATGAGCATGGCGGCACCCACACCATGTCCGCAGGCATCGGCAACGGTGATGCCCAGTTTGCCGTCCGGCAGAGGGAAATAGTCGTAATAGTCTCCCCCTGTCTGGTCACAGTAAATGGATGTTCCGCTCACATCGTAGCCTTGCAGGGACGGATTTTTTGTCGGTAGAAGATTTTGCTGGACCTCTTCTGCAAGCTTGAGAGAGTGCATCAACTCAAAGCGATGTCTGAGACCATCGATCATGTGGTTGGTATGTTCCGCGATCACGCCGAATTCATCCTGCGTAGCCACAGGTACCTTGCCCCGAAGGTCTCCTTGTCTAACCCTCTCCAGGATGCCCGTCTGATTGTTGAAGAGGATTTTCAGGTTTTGTGAGTAGGAAAGGATGAGGTTGAAGATCAGAATCATCAGGACGCCCATGATAAACAAAACTTCATAGATCACGGATAACTGGGCACTCATTATCGAATCAGCATCCTGGGCTATGTTTGCCAGCCACTCGACATCACGGGAGAAGACCATAATCAACACCAGACATACAAAAACAAAGGTCACTGTTGCAATTAAGGTGAATTTCAGAGTGATTGGTGAATACTTTATCGACTGAAAACTATACGCTCCCGCTTTTACGGCGTTGGAAATAACCTCTCTTTCCTTGATAAGTGCGGAATTGAGTCCTATGAAAAATCCTGCAATAATACAGCCGATGAGAAGCGAGACGGTACTTTCCAACGGAAAATGGAGCACACGATTCTGGTAAGCCATGATTACCAAGGCTGCACAAAAGCAGATAAATAATTCAAGGAGAAAGGCTCTTTTCGGCTGTTCAAAGGGCTCCACATTGTCAATGATCCTCTTAACGAGCAACTGGCGGATGATCAGCAGCGTCAGAAATCCAATCGCTATTATTGTCCCCAGATACACGGGGGACAGGGTCGCCATGTAGGGTCAGACCTGACCACCATAAAAGGTGAGCGATAAAATAGCGAACGTGTATTGAATTGCAATTCTCATAAAGTGTTCTCACCAGCTAAACGGTATTTGTGCTTTCATCTTTTACCTTGAAACAGCAATGAACAGGGAGCTGGTTGTCAACAACAAGTAAACAACTCATCTTGTGTTGCATTGAGACATCCCTGGCCCATAAAAGATAACAATTGCTACAAAAAAGCTCTTACTTAACTTCGGGGGTTTTTCAGTCAACAGTCAGCTGCTACACCCTATTATACTTGTAAACAGAGCTCCAACTCGAGCATCGCCACCTCGCTTGATGGCATTAATGTAAGTATGGTAGGCCGAATTATCCACTAACATCTCGAATTGATGGAGGGAATATCAGAACTCCTTATTGGTTACTTATCAACGCAATGCTCATGGCTCGATCGATTTACCTGGCTGGAAAATAAAGTTTTTTGTTGTGATGAAAAGCGTTGACGCCGTTGAGATAATTTGACATTAACAGTGCAGACCTCACTGGATTCAGAGAAAGACTATGCCTGAGATGTTTCCTCTAAACCTTTAACCTGTGTAGGGAATCAGCAGGCTCTATACTCTTTCTGATAATACTATGTCATGGTCAGAAATGTGTGGGAAAGGCAGCTTGGATTAAAAAACGATTACTTGTAGCCCTACTATTTGGCTGAGCTTCAGGTACCGGTCAAGGTCTCTTCAATGAGATGATCAACCACCAAACACAATGCTTCGTCATGATCTTTACCTGAGTCCAATGCTTTCATATAGGTGGCCACCTGCCGATGTGCGCTGGTACCTTGTTTAACGATGGTATGGAGGTGCTTGAGTTCATCCACACAGTTGAAATATTCAGCATCCTTTTGAAGTAATTCCATTGCCTCATCCATCAGTTCTTTAAATGGAACAACTTCTCCACGACCAAAATCGAGCAACCCTTCATCGATACCATAACGGTGGGCCCGCCAGCGGTTCTCAGCGATCAGAAAATTGTTGTAACGACGCCAGCGCTGATTGCTTCGCCTGAGACGGAATAGCATCCTGAGCCAGCAGAGATAGAATGCGGCAATGGCGATAGCATCATCCAGGCGGGTGCAGACATCAGAAACACGCATTTCAAGGGTAGGGTAACGATCACTGGGACGGATGTCCCACCAGATCTTGGTGGCATCCTCTATCACACCGGCATTTACCAGAACCTCAATATGACGTTGATACTCCCCAAAACTGTCAAAATTTTCAGGAAGACCGGTTCTTGGCATGCCATTCCAGATAGCGATGCGATAAGATTTGAGACCGGTATTTCGACCTCTCCAGAACGGTGATGACGTGCTCAAAGCCAAGATGTGAGGCAAGATATATGAGACCTGCCCCATTAGATCAGTCCGCAGGTCGTCGTCTTCTATCCCAATATGGATATGCATTCCACTGATTACCAACTGTCTAACAACCTCTTGCAGATCGTCAGCGAGCTGGTCATAGCGCTCTTTTTGTGTGTGCTCTATCTGGCTGGGCCTCCCGAAAGGGTGGGTAGAGGCGGCGACAATTGCCAGTCCATGCTCTGAGGCGACTTCCGCTACGGTGCGGCGGAGATAGGCTAAATCAGATCGTGCATCACCGAGGCTCTTGCAGACCTGAGTTCCAACTTCGATCTGGCATTGGAGAAACTCGGGCGAAACCTGACCCCTCAGACGTGCTTCACATTCTGGAAGCATCGTTTCCGGCACTTGGCTGATTAGATTCCTTGTTTGCCGGTCTACCAACTTATACTCTTCTTCGATACCTATTGTGAAGCTTGGCTCCCGCATAATTACTCCTCCGGCAATATTTTTCTCTCCTCAATTGCTTCAAAAGCTTCTGAATTTAACATTTCTTTTTGATAGAAATCTTCTTTGACTTTGCATGTTAACTCAGATATCAGAAATTACCAGTTCACGCTGAACCTACCCAGAAGACCAACACCAAGAAAACGTAGTAAGATAAATAGTCACATTAATAAAACAATAAGCATTGTTCCTAACATATAAGCAGAACGATGTGGTGGTGAATCTGATTCAAGAATCCTTAAAAGTCTGCACGCCAAACATTTATTAGTCTCAATGTAAGCCATACAACTGATGCACTTAATACGCAAAAAATCAATGATCCTATGTGGTAACCGCCCCTAGCAAGCCGGATTTTTAGACGCTTAAAAAAACGCTGTTGTTTATCAGGTTTCGGTGGGACGTAGGGAAAAACGGATAGCAAGAGTGAACAGACAAGCGACCATAGCACACCAACTATACTCGGAATGATATAAACGTCTTTATCTGCGCCTTCCTCAATGAGCACCACGTAACCAAACACAATGAGTGCAACCACAGTAGTAATGAAAAACAATGGTTTTAACCAAACAACTTTTTTTGAAAACGCACTTAAATGGTCAATCATGAATTTAGGTTTTCATTGAGGCATAAAATCTAATAGACGGCAGACGTTTTTGGGGAACTTTCTTTTTACTATCAACACAGATCATACTCACAAGATAACAATTGGCAATCATAACGGTAGTGCAATTAT
>CAVZLG010000012.1:0-327822 GCA_963776075.1 uncultured delta proteobacterium | reverse complement strand
CCTGAAGTGGAGGGCAAAGCCAAAACTGATTAACTTAGTTCTGTCAATGTTAACCTCAATGCTCAGTTGTTCAAGAAGACTCTATCGGGACTAATCTCAACCTATTGACTGTTCACCTAAACCAAAACTTTCTATACATCTCAGCTGGTGATTTACCTCCTTAAGAATAGCGCTAATATGTGAGACAGGTCCTTGTGTATTCATTAAAGGGCTCGTACAATCTAAATTTGCAACACTATGTAAACGTTAACATCATAAAGCAATACAATGCTCACCCATTTCTAATAAAATATGAAATACCATTGCCCACATTTTCTTTTCTTATTATAGTCATTAATATCAGTATTTTAATGTCTTCATGTCTATACAAAAAAAAGCTTAACCAAAACGATTATTAAATTTTCTTACCTACGCCAAAAAAAAGTTGACATTAATTTTAAGCCATGTAATGTAAACGTTATCATTTTGGTATTTACTCCTACACCTAACTAAGGAACTTCAAGAGTCGCCTGTATGAACCGTTAAAGAGCAAGGATTATTCATGGCAAATCACACGGGGATGAAACAGATTGCAGATATTGTAGGTGTGTCTGTGGCTACCGTATCGAGAGCACTAAATAACCCTGAAAAATTAAAAGCTGAGACACGGTGGAAAATTCTGCAGGCACTTGAGGATCAAGGATATGTCTATAATGCTGCCGCCGCAGATCTTGTACGACAAAAATCCACTCTCATAGGGGTGCTCATACCTAATGCTAAAACTCCACTTTTTGCGTCAACCTTATTGGGGATACAAGATTGCCTACAAAGTTTAGGTTATTCAATGATTGTCGGCAGTAGCAAATATGATGAAAAAATTGAAAACCAATTATTGATGCAGTTCCATCAGAGACAGATTTCTGGAATAATTAGGGCCGGATTCGGATATAACAGGTCCAAGTTCGATGATTGGCTGAAATCTGCTGATATCCCTTGCGTGATAATGCTCGAAAAACTCGAAAATTCTGGGTTGAATTATGTGGGGTTTGACAACCATCAGGCAGCCTTTGCAATGACGAATTATTTATTAAGTCTGCGTCACAAAAGAATAGGGCTCATTGTCGGCCCCTTTTCTCGAACTGAACGTGTCCAGAAAAGATTTAATGGATACCGTGCCGCTTTAGAAGCTGCAGGCTTGGATTTTGACCCCAAAATAGTGATTGAAACAGAAATAGGACTAAGCAATGGGTCTGACGCTTTTCAAGAGCTTATTTCCAGAGCAGATCCACCCACTGCAGTATTTGCTGCGGCTGATTACTTGGCCTTGGGTGCTTTAAGAGCGGCGAATGAAATGGGACTGAAAGTTCCAGAAGATATATCTATTGCAGGTTTTGGGGATATTGACGTTGCAGCCTATTCTAATCCTCCATTAACTACGGTTAGGGTTCCTGGCTATCAGTGTGCATATAAGGCAACTGAGGTGTTGTTGGAACTTATCAACGGAGAGAATCAAGCGCAGCATCAATATTGCTTTGATACTGATTTGATAATACGTTCCACATGTGGCGCTATCTAGGGGAGCCTCTTGCGACACAAAATGTAAACGATTGCATTTTGTGTCGCAAGATTAGATGAGTAATATTAGGAATGAATGCTTACTGGAGAAAGCCTATCGATCCATTTCAGTATAATTTCGTTACAGGTTGCTAAGCAAAGTGAGGAGCGTTTAACCATCATTTTTTTTCAGCAGGCAGTTAGAAATTTAGAGAAAAGCTTGTTTTGGAAAGTGTTGATGTAGACGCGAGATGGTTTTCTGTAAAGTTGATTATAGAAGGGGGATGTGGTGTGAGGAGATTTCTTTATATTCTTGATAATTTAGATACGTATCTTGCTGTAATAACTCTTTCGACCACAGTACTCCTGTTGGGCGTTCAGGTCTTTAGTCGTTATGTCTTTAACTTGCCAATTGCGTGGGCCGAAGAGATATCTCGGTTTACCTTCGTTTGGGCTGTGTATATGGGAGTGAGTATGGCGGCACGGCAAAACGAGCATATCCGTGTTGTTGCTCACCTAAAATTACTTTTCCCAAAAAGCATTTCGAATAAGATCATCATCTTGGGCGACATAATTACGCTCGCTTTCTCTATGATTCTAACCGTGTTTGGTATCCAAGTGCTGTTCTCTATGGTTGAGTTTCCATATATAGCTCCTGTCACTGGAATTTCGATGGTCTGGATATACACCATAATTCCAATTGCCTTTTTGGCTTTTTCTATTCGAACCATCCAGATGTTCTTTTTGAAAAGACCAGGTGAAGATTTAAAAAAGCAGGAGGAAATGAGTTTATGAACTCCGTAACGGTCATGTTGGCCACATTTTTTATTTTTATTGCTATTGGCGTACCTGTTGCCATCGCGGCCGGAAGTGCAACAATGCTCGCACTGATTATTCAGGGGGATTCTCTAGAGTTATTAGCGGACATGGCCTATACGTCTATTGATAATTTCACTCTGGTAGCGGTGCCTTGTTTCATTTTAGCTGGCTTGCTCATGCAAAAGGGTGGACTTGCCAAGCGACTTACAGATTTAGCCAACGTCTTGGTGGGCCACATGACCGGCGGACTCGGTCTGGTAAGCATTACTGCCTGTGCATTTTTTGCAGCCCTGACAGGTTCAGGTCCTGCGACGACGGCTTCTATTGGTTCCATCATGGTACCTGCCATGAAGGCTGAAGGATATAAAGCAGGATATGCTGGAGCGATTGTTGCGTGTTCAGGTGGGCTTGGAGTTATTATTCCTCCCAGTATACCCCTGATCCTATACGGTGTCGTTGCAGAAGTATCTATAACTAAACTTTTCATAGCTGGGATTATTCCTGGATTGCTCATTACGTTGTTGCTTGCTTTGACAAACTATATTTATGCACGCAGAGTTGGTTTAAAAGGCAAGCGCGAAAGATCTAACTCTAGCAAGGAAATTTGGAGCTGTCTCAGCAATGCCAAATGGGCAATATTGGCGCCTGTCATAATTCTGGGTGGAATTTATGCAGGTATTTTTACGCCAACTGAAGCTTCAGTTGTTGCAATTTTCTACTCAGTAGCAATTTGTACATTCATATATGGATCGCTATCTTTTGTTGATATTTACGATGCAGTTAAGCAAACTGCTAAGCTGACCGGCATTGCCTTTATAATAATCTATACAACTATGGTTTTTGGAGAGGTCCTTACCTTACACAGAATTCCTCAACAAATCGCCGAGAGTCTTCTCGAAGTTACACAAAACAAAATCATTATCAGCGTCCTTATGTATACCTTCGTTTTGTTGATGGGTATGTTTATGGGCGTTATACCTATGATTGTTCTGCTCGTTCCAATATTACTTCCGATTGTTCTAGCTATTGGAATCGATCCTATTCATTTTGGAATTATTTTTGTGGTCGCTGCAGAAATTGGATTTGAAACTCCACCAGTAGGGGCAACACTATATATAGCAGTCCCCATTGCTGAAACAACTATAGAGGACATTTCAAGATCTGCAATATGGTTTATTATGGCTGAAATCATTGGTCTTGCAATTATCGCTTCATTACCGTTTCTTAGCTTGTTCCTTACATCGTTTATTTAATAATTTTAATTTTTAATCAACAATATATTGGATTAATTAAAATAATTTTAAATAATAACAAATTTATTTATATTTTTTAAAAATATTATATTTATTATTTTATTTAAATCATGAAATTTATTTCATAAAAATATAATAGCATTACTTCTTATGGTTTTTTAAATGATTACTCCCGAAATTCCAATGTGTAGGCAGTAATCGTATATGTAGTTAAAATAATACAGGAGGTATTGTAATGAAAAGATCTATTTTTGTATTTGTATTTGTACTTTTCCTTTGTTTGAACACTCAGGCAATTGCAGAGGTTGTTTTTAGTTTTGGGCATAGCAATCCGCCTAATGATCGCAGCCAAAACCATTATTTTTATCTGAAGTTTTCTGAACTGGCTAAAAAATACAGCAATGGCGAAATCGTCATTAACGAATTTCCTTCAAACCAGCTTGGCGGTGAACAGGCACGGGTTAATAAAGCGCGTAAGCAAGCAAACCTTATCACCATGGCATCAACCCCTAATGTTGCTCCATTTGCTGCATCTGCAGGAGTTCTTACGTTGCCGTATATGTTTAACAACATTGATGAGATATTGACATTAATTAACGGTGATTTTGGAACAATCCTTTCTGATAGGATAGTCGATGAGTCTGGCCTGCGTGTTCTGGGTTATTTAACTACGGGATTTAGAATGATCACTAACTCTAAAAACTGTATTACCACAATCGGCGATATGGAAGGCCTGAAGATTCGAGTACCAAAAGACGCCATTATGTTGAAAACATTTGAAGCATGGGGTGTAAATCCCATTACCATGGCATGGCCAGAAGTCTTTACTGGACTCCAACAAGGCGTCATCGATGGTCAAATAAATTCCTACATTACAAATTATGCTGCCAGTTTTCATGAAGTTCAAAAGTACATTACTCCTATATCTGCAATGCCATGGATTGCCCCAATAATGATTAGCGAAAAAGGGTTTAATAGACTTGAACCACAAATCCAAGATGCCTTGTTAAAAGCAGCAAAAGAAGCCGCTTTGCTCGAGCAAGAATGGGGCGTTAAAAAGGAGAAAGAATTTCAGGAAACCCTTGTTGAAAAGGGTATGGAAATGTGCGAGCTCGAAGACAGTGAAATATGGAAAGAAAAAGCGCGCGCTATTTGGCCGGACCTTTATGACAAGGTCGGCGGAAAAGATCTTGCCGATCAAGCACTTCAATACCTGAACTAGTCTATCCGCAACAGCAAAGTGTGTTGTACCCATTGCTATGGTTAAGCATACTTTGCTGGTAACTCGTCACTATCTTTAAAATATTTACTACATGATGGGAGTCTTCCCAATGTCCACCAAGCCGAATATCATATTATTTATTACCGATCAGCAGCGAGCAGACAGTATCAGCGCACTGGGTTGCCCGTGGATGATTACCCCTAATCTAGACCGCCTGGTCAAGGAGGGAACATCATTTACAAAGTGTTATACAACGTCTCCGGTCTGCGTTGCTGCACGTTCAAGTTTGTTTACTGGGTATTATCCGCACAGCACAGGTGTCTTTACAAATTTCCAGCCATGGGAGCCCACGTGGGTTCAACAGCTTGCAGATACCGGCTACCATTGTGTCAACATGGGAAAAATGCATATCAACCCCTACGACAAACTTGGAGGTTTTCATCAGCGGTACCCCATTGAGAACAAGGATCGTCCGTTATTTTTAGATGAGCACGAACGAGCGTGGCATGATGAATGGGATAAAGCACTGCATACCAGAAAGCTCACTAAACCCTCTCGCTACACTCGTTTGCAGGATGATCCGGACTATTTTAAAAAGGCCCAGGGGTGTTATCCATGGGAATTGGATGCGGATATGCATTCTGATAATTTCCTTGGAGACATGGTCCAGTGGTGGTTAGAAGAAAGGGAATCTACCGCGCCACTCTTTTTGCAAATTGGGTTTCCTGGCCCACATCCTCCGTATGATCCAGACCCACAATATCTCTCGATGTACGATAACGCTGATATACCTGTGCCGGAGCTTACTGACAAGGAGCTTGAAGCTCAACCGGATACGGTTAAAAATTTGCGCAAAGATATGAAACGCCTGAATATCGATTCAATAGCGTGGAAAGATAAACCAACAAAAGAGGACATGCTCAAGATCCGTAAGCATTACGCAGCAAACGTCACCATGATAGACGAGAAAATTGGACAAATAATGGGCACACTTGATCAAAAAGGTTATCTCGAAAACTCCATAATAATCTTTACCTCAGACCATGGTGATGCGTTAGGTGATCATGGGTGTATTCAAAAGTGGAATATGTATGAATCGTCAGTAAATGTTCCTCTTATTTTCTGGTCGCCCAAATATGTCCCTGCTGGAAAAATAAGTGATGAACTTGTTCAGCTATTCGATATTGCTCCGACACTCTTGGAGAAAACTGATGTCTCTGTTCCCGATTCATGGGAAGCCGAGTCCCTGTGGCCTGTTATCAATGCGGAGTCTGGAGGACGAGACGTGGTTTACAGTGAACTGGCTCGGGATCATATTCAGCGTACGAGTGAGTACATTATCATGAGAAGGGACAAGGAATATAAACTGGTCTGGTATTCTGGTGATCACTACGGTGAGTTATATGATATCAATAACGATCCGGGTGAAATACGTAACCTTTGGGAAGACCCTGAATATATGAGTAAACGGGATCGTTTACTCCATGCTTTAAAAGAGTGGCTGGCCATGAGTATGTTGCGCGCAAATATGAAACCATCGGAAAAAGCACAACAACCCATGGCAATAGACTAAATTGATATGGGTAAGGTGGCTTTTCTGCAGGTTTTAGATAGGCCATTTCTTATTCAAAGACACTGATCGATCTAAATTGTCCAGATGGGCCTTCCTACAGCAGACGAGTGTGGCCGATTTTTTCAAAATTACAAGGTAATGAACATTTCGCAATTGGCTGAAAAGATCAGGTCTCGACCCGTTCAGTTTCTAACAACTAAATTTGTAATGGATTTGACCAGTTAATTAATGATGAACGTAATCAATCGTGAGCATTTTTCATTTTAAAGGGGACATAATCAATGAATGACGAACGTATAGTTACAAAACCTAATATTCTTATGATCTATCCCGATGAACTGAGAGCGGACGCCATTGGATGTGCTGGCAATCCCGTCATCAAAACTCCATATTTCGACAGGTTAGCTGAAGAAGGGGTTCGCTTTGAAAAAGCATTCACTTCCTTTCCACTCTGTACGCCCTTCAGATCTTCTCTATTTACAGGAAAGTATGCTCATTCTACTGGCTGCGGAGCAAACCATTTACCAATAGATTTCGATCAAGAATTTCTTCCGCAAATCCTTAAAGATAATGGCTATAAAACTGGATACATTGGCAAGTGGCACCTGGATGGCGGCAGTAAGCCAGGATTTGTTCCCAAAGATCGCCGCCTCGGTTTTGACCATTTTGTAGGTTTTAACCGTGGTCATTACTATTTGAATTCAATATATTTTAAGGATACTGATCAACCGTATCATTGCCCCCGCTATGAGCCTGATTTTCAAACAGATCAAATTATTGATTTTATGGAAAATGCCCTGGAAAACGACGCTCAAAATCCGTTTTTCGGATTTATTTGTTATGGTGCTCCTCATTTTCCAATGAATATGCCTGATTATTACAAAAATCTCTATTCCCCGGAGGAAATCCCCCTTGCTCCTGGTACTGCTGATCCAGAGACACAAAAAAAAATAATCGCCCATCTGAACAGTAATAATTTCCCGCTGGCGAGTGGTTCCTGGGGTGAAGGGACCGAACATCATGGTTCATTAGAATCCGAACAGGATGTGCGGGAATATATGGCCATGTATTACGGCATGGTGGCAAATGTTGACCATAATATCGGCAGAATACTAAACTGGCTGGATAAGAAAGGAATTGCTGAAGACACCATGGTGATTGTCGTGAGTGACCATGGTGACATGGCAGGTGAACACGGTTATTATTGTCGGACCAAGAAAACAGCCTACTCTGCTGCCGCACAGGTTCCACTACTGATAAAGTACCCGAAGCGTTTTGCCCAAAATAAGACAGTATCTTCGTTGGTAGATGCCTCCGTGGATACAATGCCAACAATTTTGGAAGCCTTAGGTATCGACCTTCCAGAACAAGTGCATGGAACGAGCTTTTTACCATTGTTGGAAGGAAAATCTGAAGCGACTCGAGATGCATTGATGTACGAAATTGTAAAACAGACAGAGGGAGAGGAACGATTCCCTATACCTGAAAGAGGTATCAGAACAGAGAAATATCTATATGTCCGAACAGAGGATAGCCCCAAGATTTTCATCGATTTATTAGCTGATCCCTTTGAGATAAACAATCTCGTTGACAACCCTGAATATGCTGAAATAATGCAAGCTTTTGATCAGAAGATTGCTCAACACATGGAAAAAACCGATGACCACTGGGGTATAGAGGCTATCGTACCTCCTTCTGAGTACACCAGCCATGAGGATGGTATAAAAGTTTTGGCTGACTGTCATGCGAGAGCCATAATCGAGTTATAAGTTTTGAATAGTACGAGAATCAGCGATTGCTTGATGTCAACATTCAGACAATCGTTGATTCTAGAGAAACCATAGGCCATAAACGTGAAACCATTTTCTTTGTTGATAAAGCCTGCATCAGCAGATTGTAATTTACGATGCGATTATTGTTTTTATACTGATAAAGCGAGGCTTCACCCTGATTCTTCGACCCATCGTATGTCTGATCAGGTGTTAGAGAACATCATTGCCAGCTATATGCAGACATCACAACCGCAATACGGTTTTGCGTGGCAAGGCGGAGAACCCACGCTCATGGGCGTTGATTTCTATCGTCGGGTCACTCAATTGCAAACGAAACATGGATTCTCCGGAGCCAGTGTTGCCAATCATCTGCAGACTAACGCCATATTAATGAGTGATGAGTTGGCTGAACATCTCTACCAATACAACTTTTTAGTGGGTGTAAGTCTGGATGGACCTGCCGAAATACATGACCGTTTCCGAACATATACTAATGGTAATGGCAGTCATGAGCAGGTAATGAAAGGTTTGGGAGTGCTGCAAAGGAACAATGTAGAAACAAACATCCTAACCTTGGTAACTTCTAACAACGGCGACAAAGGAAGAGAAGTGTACGATTATCTCGTGGATCAGGGGGTCGACTACCACCAGTATATTCCCTGCGTGGAGTTCGACGAAAAAGGTCTACCCATGCCTTATACCCTTAGTCCTGAAGTCTGGGGTGAATTTCTCTGCACTATTTTTGATCATTGGGCTGCAGATAAAACAAGACGAGTATCTGTACGATATTTCGATGCTCTGCTGAATTATCTCGTAACAGGAGAACACATCATTTGTCATACTGGCAGAAAATGTAACCACTATTTTTTGGTCGAACACAATGGTGATGTCTATCCTTGCGATTTTTTTGCTCAAAGTGACCAAAGGCTGGGCAATGTGCGTAAGGATTCCTGGGTTGATCTGTTAGATGCTAAGAGATTTAATAAATTTGGAAATGATAAACTCAATTATCATAAAGATTGTAACCACTGTAATTATCTTCAATTGTGCCATGGTGATTGTCTGAAACATCGACTTAGTCGCGGTACACACAGCCCTAACCAGAAGAGTTGGTTATGCAATGGCTATAAAATATTTTTTAACCATGCCTTTCAAAAATTACAGGACATTGCTGCAGAGATTAAAAGACTAAACAATCTCAACCACTTTGCAACCAATAATTGCATTTCGCAGATTAAAGTTGGCCGGAATGTCACTTGTCCATGTGGCAGCGGGCGAAAGTATAAAAAGTGCTGTGGTACTAGCCATTGATCCCAATCTTCCGAGGGAATCCCACCATGCTCCTACAAAGCGGTAATTGGGAATTTCTTCCAAAACATGTCCGAATTAAAGACCAGTTCTTGTTCTAATAACTCAAGGAGCATTTTAAGAAGAATAGGTCTCCTATGGCAGTATCAAATATTTTAGTTAGATAAAAAGCTAAGCCTGTTCCTGGTAATGTATTCGCAGCGAATGAGCGTTGACCTTAGGATTGCCAAATCGAAGGTCTACAATCCTGCATTTCCCTTCGGCTTTAGGTGGTTCCTGTGCAGGTAAAAAATTGATAAGCAGGGAAAGAGAACTCTCCACAACTGGCCTGGAACCGTGGATGTACAGGAACAGTCTAAACACCACCACAGCTCTTCCCTGCCTATTAACCTTGCCATTGGATACATCGACAACAGTTTGCTATAATACCCGCTGATAGTTAGCAACATAGATCTTATCAGTGCGAATTGACCTGTTAATCAATCGCAGGAGACACAATGGAGAACACGCTTCACATTACAAGCGGTGACATCGCAGGAGGAAGTCTGGTGAATGCTGGACTCCCGGGGGAAGTGTTCGTCTGGCACGACATTCTATATGACGGACCTCGCAATCCTGGGTGGCCTGATGAGGATACTCTCATTTCCCGAGCGGTGTTTTTGGAAGAATCAACCAATGGTGGACTGGATAGGGATTATGTCCTGGAAACACTCCACAATCAGTATCGAAAACTAGCGGATGCAGCAACTTATGCCCGCATCGTCCTGTGGTTTGATGCGTGCCTCTTTGACCAGGCCATGCTCGCTCATATTCTGACGTGTTTGCAACACAGGGGTGCTCGTGAAGTGGAACTCCTTTGTGTCGACACATTCAGCGGAATCGACCCGTTCCACGGGCTCGGACAACTTCAACCCGAGCAACTCGCATCACTCTACGGTAGCCAAATTCCTGTCACGGATGAGCAATTCAAGTGTGGCGTGGTCGTCGACGAGGCATTCGCAACACAGGATGCCACCTTGTTCGCTGAACTATCGGAGATGCGGGAGGCTCCCTTACCTTGGATTCCCGCCGCCGTAGCACGATGGGTGCAGGAACAACCCGATCCGAAAAGTGGGTTGGGACGGCTTGAGGATCTGGCCCTGGCAGCAATCCGTGGAGGGTGCGAAATACCGGGTAGTATCTTCACGTCCGTGGCGTCCGCTGATAAACCACCCCAATTCTGGGGAGACACAACATTGTGGGCCAAAATTAACGGACTTGCAGATCGTGTGCCTCCACTCATACAAATCAAAGGTCCGGCAAAGAGGTTGCCTCAATGGGAGAGTAAATTTTCACTCAATGACTTCAAGATCACAGCTTTGCCAAACCAGCCGTAGCAAGTGACGGCTGATTACCGCATGTGAACTGAGTCGTTAATATTGCCAATTCAAAGATCTTGCTTCTTCTTTGACTATAAAATTGTAAATTTTTCCTGTGCACCTGACGGATCATGTTCTATTTATTGGCTGTAAAGATCCATTGGTAAGCTTAATGGCCTACAATTATTTCAAAAATGACGCTAATCAGGAAAAATCTCCACCTAGGTCTACATTGATTTTTTTTTATTTTGGCACTAACTTCTTATCGGTGTAGGAGGTCCATACCGCTGAGGATTTAAGTATAAAATTCTACTTATTGATTGAAGATTAGCTGATATATGATTCGTAATCTAAAATTTGGAATGGGATGCGTTCTTGCTTTTGCAGTTTACTCAATACTCGTTATCTGGAGATTGGAAAGTTTTTCCTTCATACTTGAACTCATGTTAAGGGGGGTTGTTTCGATATTGATTTTTTTTGTAGGAATTGTATCAGGGTTTAAAATGTTAGCAAAACGAGAATTTCGTGGTGCGATTATTAGTTTTTTGTTTTGCCTTGTTCCTTTATCAGCATTTATGACCAGTGGGCGGTTATTCGATCAGAAAATGGACGAAACAATCCTTCGAGCAAATCTTATTATAACTGCAATCAATAAACATTATGCTGCTCGTGGACATTATCCATTGTCACTTGAAAAACTCGTTCCAAAGTATATTTCCTCTATTCCTCCAACAGCAATGGGCGTTGTATCAAAACATGAGTTCTATTATGAAAATGAATCACTTACGTTTCGATTAGCATTTGAAGCAAATGATGGGATATATTGTAACTTTACACCGAATAATGACTGGCTATGTGACGATTAAATTTTCTTCAGTCATCATCGTCTCCTTTTTCTTTTTTAGAAAAAACAGAATTTGTTACGCGGAGTACCTGTACATCTATGGATCGAAGATTATAACGATGAATGTCAAGTTTTATAGAAATATTATCAGAATTTTTGAGAGCGGGTATGGTGTCACAAAAATGAACGCAACGTTTTTAGCTGTGAGATTGTAATTTCTGGTAAGCTCTATAAGAGGCTCTCTAGCTTCCAAGTCGGATTATTCTTCTCCTTTGGTATCATGACCCATTTATCCCGTATTATATCTCTTGCGGCTTCTATGTGGTACCCGGCCTTTAACATTGCCACCTGGTCATCCCTCATCCGGTCTATTACCAGTAAAACGGATTTTGCGAGCTCTCCTTTTTGTGTCAGCTCTTTCACCATCTTCGGTCTTCGATTTGCCCACGCCCTCAGGATATCAGATCCCCGACCTTTCAGTTTATGATTCTCCTCTACCAAACCCATTGTTTCACCCAGTCTATAGAATATTCTCGATAACAGTATTACAGAAGCTGTCCACTAAGATTAAGTTTTCCTGAAAACCACCATAATCCGTATTGCTCAATACAGCTTCTTTATCAAGAATTAATTGATCCTTGGCAATGATCGACCAAGGCTTTTCTGCAAATCATAATTTCACCAATGATACACCTCCTGTTTATATGGATATTTGGTCGAAATGGCCTTGTTTTCATGATACATCAAAAGACATGTCAGGTAACAGGTAGGGTTAGTAGATACCATAGATGAGGTTGATAAGTTTTTGAAAAAATAGACAAAAAGAAGGTGCGACTGAAAACAATCTGTATGAATTTGGATGCGGTTATCGTGCTGTGGAAGGGGCGGCTGTGGTTAGCCCGCCCAGGCCATAGGCTCTAATGATCTTCAGGTTTCCATTTCCAATCCTCATAGTAATCCCAACTCACCATGGAATTTAGTTGTTTCAGTTCTGAATCTTTTTCATGGATGACGCATTTCATGACGTCCCCACCCGAGACCAGACCGATAGTGTTGCCGTTATCTTCGATAAGCAGATGCCTGACCCGGAGTCCCAGAAATTTGTCCATGAGATTAAAGACCGTGTCGGTGTGGGGCGCAGATATCAGGTGAGTGGTCATGTACTCTTCTATCAATGCGCTTTTAAGATCAAATCCCTCTTGGATGATATCCTGCATGAGATCTCTTTCCGTCCATATACCGATGATTTTTTCGTCTCTGGTGACAAGAATGGCACCCACTTTTTTCTGATTCATTTTTTCAAGTGTGGCAAAAAGAGTTGTGCCCACGGGAACTGACACGATCTCCCGCCCCTTGTCTACCACCATGTTTTTGGCTGTTTCCATTGTATTCTCCATTCCATTGATTTTGAACCAGCAATTGCGAAGGCGTTCGCCCAGCTTTTTGCAGGTTAGCCTTGAATAGGTGAAGGTGATAAGGAATTGCTTTGTGTGACTAACCTAACATTTACACAAAATCTCCCTCTCCTTGAGGATATCCTATCAAATTATTACTTTTTGCCGGTTTTTCCAGAAAAATTAACACAATTACAAGCTCCCCTATGAAATCAGGAGAAAATATGGCATCTCAAGCTGATTTTAGGCTCTTCCGGTAAAGGAGTGCCTCGATGCTACAATCATCATTCAGTTGTCCATCAAATGGCCTTTGCTCGCCGCCTGGCATAGGTCTTTTACTTGTCCAAAAGACGCATCAAGAAAAAGGCATCCGACGATGTCAACCCAGCGCGTTCCTGTTTCAGGTTCGCGTTATCCGGATGAAACGAAAACATATTGTGAAATTGTTTAGTTTTCTGAGGATTGTTTATCGTTATAATTGGCCAAAGGCTTAACATAAAACATGACTGATACAATCAGTAATTCAGTGCTGTGCATATCTGGATAAATTGAGCTGAAGAAGGTCCTTTCGAACCGTCAACACATGAGGTGAAAACCCCATCTCGAAAACGGTCTAACCTTGTTTCTTTTGTTTTTCGACCTAATGTAAATATGGTGTTGAAACAGGATACCGTTATGTATTCAATGTTTCCACGAATGGATGCCTGCGATGCTGGAAGGAGTAAATATGGATATTGATAGCTCAGACAAACTCGTTAGCAGGATAAAAGAGCTTGAGAAAGAGTTGGAGACTCTAAAAGCTACAAGCCAGATACAAATCGAAAACAGCCTGAAAAAATACAAGCGTATAATCGACTCCACATCGGAAGGATACCTGGAGCTCGATTTTGATTTGAAAATCATTGATTTCAATTCCACAATTCTCGATTTACTTGGCAAAGACGAGACAATGATCGTGAATCGACCGCTTGACAGTCTGTATGATAAAAATGGTATTTTTGCACATTTTGCCAGCAGAGACCACTTAAGTTTTGAAGCAAATTTTTATACAAAAAAAGGGGAAATGCTTCCTTTACTCCTAAAACGCAGCGTCCTTCATAACACTGAGGGCAAATCAAGCGGATATCTGGTTTTTCTAACCGATTTGACCGAGTTGAAACAGGCTCAGGAAAATTTGCAGCAGACACAAGCCCGCTATCGAACTATGTATGAAAATGCAGCTCAGGGAATGTATCAATGCACCCTTGATGGGCGCTTTCTAAGGATTAATCCTGCACTCGCTAAAACCTTTGGATTCGAAAGCACTGAAGAACTTCGTCGCCAGCCGGGGGGAGCAAACAGCTTGTATAGAAATCCAAAAGATCGTCAGACCATGCTGTCTGTTTTACAGGAACATCGCATCGTAAAAAATTATGAGGTGGAGATGCTAAGACCCGATGGCAAATCGGTCTGGGCACTTATCAATGCCAGGTTGGCTGAAGATCCCAAGGGTAGGACATTTATTGAAGGTATTCTCGTCGACAATACAGAAAAAAAATATGCCGAAGATAAACTTCGCCTCAGCAGAGAGCGATTCCGTTATCTGGCAAACCGCGACAGCTTAACCAACCTATACAATACCCGATATCTCTACAAGGCCCTCGATAGGCTCATCACTGAGAGTAAAAAAAACTCGGAACCCTTTTCACTGGTTTTTCTCGATATGGACAATTTCAAACATGTTGTCGATACATACGGTCATTTGAACGGCAGTAGAGCTTTAAAAGAGGTCGCCAGGACTCTTGGGGATGGTGTGAGTGAACCGGCTTTCGGGGTCGCTTATGGTGGCGATGAATTTGTACTTGTATTGCCCAAAACAGGCAAAGAGGGCGCCCTAAAACAGATTCGGGCAATACGCGCACGCATGAAAGAAACGGTTTACCTGGAAAAGAATGGGCTAAATGTACATCTGTCGGCCAGTTTTGGCATAGCAACATATCCAGATGATGCCGAGGACCGAAAAGGTATCCTTGCACTGGCTGATGAAGCCATGTTTAGAATTAAGTCTCGTGGCAAAGACGCTGTGGGAACGACATTAAACAAATAGAGTTGCTTCTATCGAGACTCCTTTCGGTAACTTTTATTTTGATATCTTTCGAGGCATATCACTATTTTTGCATAATGACCGAGAGTAAACGTTTTCGATGCTGATCATCACCAGCGTCCACATTCTGTGCAGGTCAAATGTAAATTTGTCCACAAGGTAGACAGACTCGTGGGGGAATCATGGGATAGTCATTTGATTCTGTTAAGTCTGTCAATCATAATAATGATGTGAAAACAGAATCTTAAATACATCATTCCTTTTCTTGTCAGCTTCTGGGCCTCTCTGGCATGCTTTTCGCTACAACCCTCGTAAAGCAGGAACGCTTCTGGAAATCGCTCTCACCCGACGGGTTCACTGTATAAAACCGCTCGATGGCCACAGGCCGCTGCATTTATGAAAACAGGAGGTGAAATAGTTATGGCAACGATCGTTACCATGCTCATGTCCTTATCGTCAATACCGGTTGTGCTCTACATCGTCATGCCGATGCTGGTTATCATGACTCTGTTAGTCCTCGATTTGCTTAGATAACCAGTCGAGATGCCAAACGAGAACCGCATGGCAGGACCACAACACCATGTGCCCGTCACCGGGCAGGGTTTAAGTGTAAAAAGTTTATATGGTGACGGTCTGTAACCACTAAACAGGGGAGGGAATACAAATGCCACCAAAGATGAAACCATTTGCATTTTGCGGACTTGATAAAAACAAAAATCCGATAATTAAAGACCTTACAGAAGTTGACCCGAGCACTGTACCAGGTACTCCTGTCAGTGGAACAGATGAACCTCCGGGACAGCATGGTAAAGCAGTTGAGCTGGAAATGGCCGCATTTGCTAAAAATCCTACCTGGGTATACATCGGCGGTAGATGGTACAGGATTGGTGGGTAGCCACAGTAAAAAGGGTCATGGATATCGGGTTGTTCACTTTCTCGTTCCGCTCACCTCGCAATCTTCGCGGAAATTACCGGTACTCGCTACTAAGATGATACTATTTTTCCATTGCAGCCACCCCTGTGCGGGCGATCTCTATGATATGTTCTCTGCCGACCTCATCGAGAAACGTATCAATCTGTGTTGTCGAGCCAGCTACCTGAACAATTTGAATATCTTTGCTTTTCTTTTCGAGCACTTCAAAATTATAGCGCCCCTTAAACGCTTTCAGATGATCGGAGTCAACTTCAAGTTTGATAATTGCCGCTTCGCGCCAATAGCTTTTATCGGTATCAAGCTCTTTGGCAGAAATGACCTCAGTGAATTTCTCCAATTGTTTTATTACCTGGGTGACCTTGGCAATATCGTCCTCTCGAAGCGTAATTGTCATCCTGCTTATTCCTTCAACGCGAGAGCTGCATACCGTTAATGTATCAACATTATACATTTTTTTTCGAATCAGCATCGACACCTTGTTGAGAACACCTGGGCGATCATGCATAAATGCTAGAATGGCTCTTCTCATCATGATTTATCTCCCTTCCTTTTCTTCTTTGATGCTGATTTTTCTTTTTGAGGACGAGTTACTATCATATCATTGAAACCGCCCCCTGCAGGAATCATAGGCAAAATGACCTCTGTTGGGTCACATACAAACTCCAGCAATATTGGCCCTGTCTGCTCAATAGCCTTCTGGAGTGCTGGCATGATATCCTTGACTTTTTTCACCTTCAGGTATGGTATGCCATACGCTTTTGCTATTAACCCGTAATCTGGATTCATCATGGGTGTACCACTATAACGCCCATCGAAAAAGAGTGTCTGCCACTGTCTGACCATGCCAAGGAAGCCATTATTCAGAAGAATCATTTTAATATCAATCTGGTGTTCCATGACAGTTCCAAGTTCTTGCATATTCATCTGGAAACCACCGTCGCCACTTATTGACCAGACTCTTTCATCCGGGCGGGAAAGTTTTATGCCAATGGCCATGGGCAGTGATACTCCCATCGTGCCCGCTCCACCCGATGCAAACCAGCTGTTTTCTGTCTGGTAATTATAAAATCTTGCGGCCATCATCTGGTGCTGGCCAACATCCGGGACAATGAGATCTTTGCCTTTGGTCGCCAGAGAAAGATGATTGACAATCGTTTTCATCAATAATTTACCACTATCTCCAACCCCTTTATCAATCTCGTCCTGCAACGTTTTTCTCATCACCTTACGGTGATCAGCAATCTTTTTGAACCAGCGCCGCCTGGGTTTATAGGTCAGCATCGGGTCATCCAGCAGAACACGCAGAGTTCTGTATACATCAGCATTGATAGCCACTGAAGTTGCGACATTTTTGTCGATTTCCGATGGGTCGATTTCCACGTGGATGACATCGGCATTGGCGGCGTACTCATTCAGTTTCCCCGTAACTCGATCATCAAACCTCATGCCAAAGGATATGAGAAGGTCTGCCTCAATAATCGCTCTGTTTGCTTCTACCGTGCCGTGCATTCCCATCATTCCCAGGCTCAACTGGTGATCAGCGGGAAGAGCAGAAAGCCCATGCAGCGTAAAGGCTATAGGGATATTCACTTTTTCCGCAAACTGTTGCAGCAGCTTACCAGCTCTGCTGTTTATAACACCATGACCACAGAAAATTAATGGCCTCACACTCTTGTTGATAAGCTTTATCGCCCTTTCCAGCGGTTCCCTTTCCGGTGTGGGATGATAGAAATATCCAGGCAAGACGGGCCTGTACCCCTGAACATCAAACCGGTATTTTTTTGATACCGACTGATTTTGCACATCTTTCGGAATATCAACTAAAACCGGCCCTCCTCGGCCAGTAGTGGCTACATAATGTGCCTCGTGGATTGTCGATTCAATCTCGTCGGCATGAAGCGGCATATAAGTCTGCTTGCTTATAGGCATCATAACGCCGACAATGTCACTCTCCTGAAAGGCGTCAGTTGCGATTACACTTGTGGCAACTTGACCCGTTATTACCAACAGAGGCACCGAGTCCATGTAAGCATCGGCAACGCCTGTTGTCAGGTTCATTGCGCCTGGACCTGAGGTGGCAATACATGCCCCTAGTTGTGGATTATCAGTCGACAGAGATCCCCTCGAAATACCCTGGGCCATAAAAGTGGCGCCCTGTTCATGACGCGACATGAGGAACTGTATTTCCGTTTGATTCTCCATTTCGTCGAAAACCGGCATAATAGCCCCGCCGGTGTATCCAAAAATGTACTTTATACCCTTAGTTTTAAGAGCAGACAGCAGTTTTTCTTTTCCAGTCATTGATGATCTCTCTGAGCAATTGACGAGTTTGTTTTTATAGTCCGGGACAAAACGAATCAGGCTCGGCATGTTGGTATTGTTCCGACAAGGGCCAAAGGACGATCCAATTGACCCGATACTCTTCACAATAAATTCATATTAAGAAAAAACTATGTATTTCAATGATTTTTTCGTTTTTTCTTAAAAGAAGGTTGCTTGAGGGCATCTTCTATGCTGCAAAGATTTTTAAATTCAGGAAAGGTTGTGCTTTGATTGCCCGCTATCTGGTAAACGCCGATATGCCCACAAATTTGGCCATTTATCTGTCTGATTTTTTTTATAAATGGAATTAACGATGTGACAACCTAACCGTTTATTGAGCCAAGAATGAGGTCTCAGCCTGGCTGCGGTTTTTCCTGATTGGTGTGCATGATAGTGCTGAATGGTCAATTCATGCATTTAAAATAATTTTGGTTTGTCCGGGAACGGAGTACCTGAGGATTCTACTCTGCAAGTGTCACAGCACGCAGAAGATTTAAATAGGGCTGTTTTGTCCAGTTTGGGAAATGGTGAATTTGGCTCCAAATTTAGGTGTTCGAATTTTTGGCATCTCTTGCGAAAAAACATTGGAAAGTCAGAAAACAAACTGGCTCAAAACTGAATCAGCAGGGTGGTCATCAGATAAGGATAAAATGACTATTTTTTTTTCTAGAAAAGACTTTCCTAACGTTTCTATTGTACTTGCAGGAGATATACTTAATTTATTTGATGAGCATTAAAAAGGTAAGATTGATTTTTAACCACTTCTAATTCGGGCGTGCAAATATGAGGAAAAAATCAAGACAGAGCAAAAAAGAGAATGAAGATGTCAGGCTGATGGAAGGGACTACCTTGAAAAATTACGGCGAAAAAGAGGGAAAGAACAAATTGCCCATCTGGGTTAAAAAGAGTCACCTGGACTATGAAAACGACCTGAAAAAGCTTCAAATTGAGTTGATGAAACTCCAACTCCACATGAAGAACAGCGGAGAGAGAGTACTGGCTATTTTTGAAGGACGAGACGCGGCGGGTAAGGGCGGAACAATTAAGCGTTTTATTGGTCATCTTAATCCACGGAATACAAGAGTGGTGGCCCTCACAAAACCAAATGATACTGAAACGACGCAGTGGTATTTTCAGAGGTATACATCTCAACTGCCTTCTGCCGGTGAAATCGTCTTTTTTGATCGGAGCTGGTATAACAGGGCGATGGTGGAGCCGGTCATGGGCTTTTGCACGGATGAACAGAATAAGCGATTTTTAAAAGATGTACCCATGTTGGAAGAGCTGCTTGTCAAAGATGGTATCAGGCTTTTTAAATTTTATTTTTCGGTCTCGAAAGAAGTACAGAAAGAGAGGTTCGATTCAAGGAAAAATGATCTTCTGAAGCAATACAAAATCTCCCCTGTCGACAAACTTGCTCAGAAATATTGGAATCAGTATTCCATACGTAAATTTCAGATGCTTTCCGAGACCAACCGTTCCATAGCCCCGTGGATGGTTGTGCGATCCGACAACAAAAAAATGGCACGTATAAACTGTATCAAATATCTCCTAAGCAACATGGATTATAAGAATAAAATTCCGGATGAAGAACTTCTTCCTGATCCAGAAATTATTGTCTCTGGAATTGATGAACTCTGCCATATGGAAGAAAATCTCATGCATCCAGACGATCTTCACGGTTAAAGAAGATAAGGATCGGCCTTCTTTGCCGCAAAAGATGAAAATAGTGTGGTGTCGTTTTTATTCTGTTGGTTTGAAAATTTCATAGAAGGTTCGTTCTCCAATGAGACTGTCGATTTGTCCCTGGATGTCTCTTCTCTCTTTGCTTTTAAACCAGCTATCCCAGTTCTCTTCTGTTTCCCACTTGCTAACCACCAGATAATCTTCAATGTTTTCTGTGCTTTGCAAAGTTTCTGTCGAGATGTACCCTACGTGATTTTTGGCGAGATTATTCAGCTCACTTAAGAGCGGGAATAACTTTTCAGGTTGATTCATTTTGAACTTTCGCTTAATGACGACATGAACAGGCATTTCAACCTCCATAAAAGTGTGAGTAGAATATCCATATGCTGGAACGGAATCGGGTCTACACTGCGTAGTCAGAGTCAATTCAACGTAATAAGAGCTGGTCTCATTATATGTTATGGAATTTCTTCACCAAGACTGACCCTTAATAGGGATAATATGATACTGTATCAGGGAAAGTCAAATAGTTGAGTGAGAAGGGGCTTCCTGCAACAAAGAGACGAACTGATACCTTGTAGATCTATTCGGTTCTGCGCATATCAATAGTAAATCTTCATCCAGCGTGTATGACTATCATCTTCTTCTAGAGAATTGCTTCATCATCATAAACATTACAGATACAACATAAAAACGTAGCAGGTTCCTGTCCGATATTCTTCATGCCATGAGGCTCCATACTGGCTATATAAACTGAAGTTCCAGGCCCACAGACTTTTGTTTCAGTTATTTCGTTAGTCTCATGGTCATAAGAATAACATTCAAATTCACCACTCTGGATATACATGGTTTGATGATAAAAGTGATTGTGAACGGGAATCTGACCTCCTGGTTGTATTGTGAAAAAACGAAGCCCATACTCTGGATAACCGTTTCCATCATCACCATGTTTTGACAACCAGCGCACACTGGTTCCAATTACATCGTGCATTTCACCCTTGTAAGGGAATTTCTCAATCTTTACATCTTCTACATCTTTCCAATGATCAACTTTCATTTCACCCTCTTTGAGTCTATTTTCAGACGATTTATTGTTTTATGGCCGGTGGATCAAGATATAATCACCTTACCTGATTGCGCAGCTCATTTGTCTTGAAATCTTGAATAATTGTGGTTTTTTCTCATAAGAGCTATCTGTTTTTCACGCATTATCTTTTCTTATAGTTCTAGTAGCCTGCTCCCTGCATTGCAGAAAGAGCGTATCGCGTATAGCGTCCAAGCAATCCTTTTTTATCCGGGCGCGGGATGATTCCGGCCTCGGCTCTTCGCTCAAAAGCTGCGGCGATCTCTTGAGCAGACAATTTAGTCCCCTTAATCCCAACAACATTAAGCGTTTTGTCAAAGGTATTGTAAGCAATGATGTCGTCTTCTTCAACGAAAGCAATTGGCCCGCCTGCTGCCGCCTCTGGTGAAACATGACCGATAGCAGCGCCTTTTGTACCTCCTGAGAATCTACCATCAGTAATCAGCGCCACATGACCGTTCAAACGCTTGTCGCAGACAAGTGCCTCCATCGTTATGTACATTTCCGGCATGCCAGAACCCCGAGGGCCTTCATAGCGGATAATCATAATATCTCCTGGCTGGATATTGCCTGCGATCACTGCCTGGTAGGCTTCCTCCTCACTATTGAACACTCTGGCGGGCCCTTCATGAACGCGCATCTCGGCCACACAAGACGAATATTTAATAACAGCACCTTCAGGGGCAACATTACCTTTTAGAATTGCGACCGAGCCAACCCCTTCGGCTTTTTCGATTGGACAGATGACGTCATCCCTGGAGATCGCATAATTATTCAGATAACCTTGATTACGTTCAAAGAAATTGTCCCGTTGCAAATCCTTTAAATTTTCACCCAGCGTTTTTCCGGTAACGGTGAGGGCGTCAAGGTGCAGCATATCCTTTAGTATCGACTGAACCATTGGTATGCCGCCTGCAAACCAAAAGATCTCTGTCGGATAGCGGCCACTGGGAATAACATTGGCCAGATGCGGCACCTTGTGATTGATTTTATCAAAGAGCCCCGGTTCGATGTCAAACCCAAATTCTCTGGCAATTGAAGGTAAGTGCAGCAATGCATTTGTTGACCCACCGATTGCACTATGGATGATAATTGAATTTTCAAAGGCCTCTCTTGTCATGATATCACTTGGCTTAATATCTTTTTTGACAAGGTCCAGCACTCTTCTGCCGGCACCGCGGGCACTTTGCAAAATATCCCTCATCGTAGCCGGCATAAGGGCAGTCCCGGGGAGCGATAAACCAAGTGTTTCAGCCATGCATTGCATTGTGCTGGCAGTTCCCAGAAATGCACATGCACCTTGAGACGGACATCCCGTCAATTTGTAGTCCCTGACCTCCTCAGCGGTAATAGCTCCTGGTCTTTTCTGGCGTAGTGAGATATCTCCGGCAACCAGAGAAGTCGTCATGTTGGGGCCTGGTCGCATGCTTCCGCCGGGGATGAAGATCGTTGGAATATTCAGCCTTGCTGCCGCTTTTAAATGAGCTGGAACGGATTTGTCACAGGAGGCAGACAGCACCATGCCATCCCATGGGCTGACACTTCCGTGAACTTCGATCATGTCACAGATGGCCTCTCTTGATGCGAGAATGTAATTCATGCCATCATGCCCCTGCCCGCATCCGTCACAGATATCAGTTGTATGGAATTGGGCGGGGAAACCACCGCATTCGAAAACGCCATATTTGGCTTGTTCCATGAGTTTATCCAGATGTACGCTTCCCGGATGGCTGTCCCCATAAACATCCTCCAGTAGAATCTGAGGCTTCTTCACATCCTCTTCATCCCAACCGGAACCCATTTGCAAGGCATCAAACTGTGCCCAGAAAAATCTTTCAGGAGCACTTTTCTGCTTAATCTCTGTCATGGTCCTTTTCTCCTGGTATCATCAAGTTAACCGTATTCCTGATTATAAAATACCTGATTTTGTTGCTCTTTGACAGGCAAGTGCAGATAGTGCCAGATCTCCCATTGCATGCCCTCTAAAAATAAATGCTGTCCGATCCATATCCCGGCAGCGTCCCTTAAACTTACCCAATACCAGTCCAGACAAATCACCGCTAACAAACTCTGATGGTGCAAGTTTGTTGGGTAACGCTGCTTCCTGATCTAGGTCGTCAATGGCAATGTGATCGAATGCCGCGAAGCTTGCCTTATTCCATGGTGCAGCCAGATCAACAATTGCAGCAAAACAGCCGGGCTTGAGCCAGCCAGCATCAAGTAGGGGTGGCAAATCCGCAGGATACGGCACGGTAGTAATGACCAGGTCAGCGCCAGTCACGGCTTGCTCGGCAGTAGCACAAACGACAGGTAATAACGAAAGGTCTACAGCGTTCTTGCAAAAGCTATCAAGACTAGCTTGGGTGCGGCCGAACATACGGACTTCTTTGAGCGGAAATAGATCTGAAAAGGCCTGCAGATGACTTTTTGCCTGAACGCCGCAACCGATAAAAGCGGCGATTGAGGAGTCCTTTCTTGCCATATATTTAGCAGCAGTTGCGCTCAAGCCAGCGGTGCGTATAGCTGTTATCCAATTTCCATCAAGAATTGCAACCGGCAGGCCACTGTTACTGTCGAGCATTGTCACCAGCCCATTTATATGAGGAAGACCTTTACCCGGATTACGGGGGTTCTGCACGACCGTCTTGACAGCAAGCAGTGGAGGCTCATCAGCAGCTGCCAAAGCCGCCATCATATAACGCCCATCATCTGGCAATAATACTGCTTTTGGCGCGCTCCAGGCTGTTTTATTATCGATTTTTGAAATCAATGCTTCGATGCTTTCGATGACGTCATGCGTCGATATATCCAGATCCGAGAGCTTTTCTTCGGATAGATATGGTATTACTCTGTCTGCAGTCATAATGTAATCTTCCGTAAACGTTACAATACGAAGAATAGAGGGACTTTTCTTTTTTTCTTTATGCTCTTCATGAGAGGCTTAATTACTTTCTAAGATGGTTGAAGCCCAGAGTCAGTACCCTATGAATTGATTATAAGTGGGTAACATGTTCCCGAACATAATCTATATTTTTGAATAGATCTTCTGACATGTTAAGAATTTGAGAATGCTCTGGCAATCATAAACGTCTTGGGCAGGTATCAAATTGGGATGTTAGCTGATATTTTCAGATCTCGATTTTGAACTGGTAACAAGAACGCTGAGAAGTGGTCCCGATAATTTGAACAAGCCCTTCGGTGAAAAACCTGCTACCTATTAAATGACCTGATGGACATAAACATGGAGCAGAAAATGGCGGAAAGGACACGATCAAAAAAAGATTTCAACCGGAAAAAGCTTCCTTTTGTAAGTGCTGTTTTGGGCAGTATGATATGGATAAACTACCTATTGATGATTGCCGTCGTTCAACTCTTCCCTCGGCCTCCAATTGAGAATCCCTTCTCTCCGGCCTTGACTTTTCAGGGAATGCTAATGGCTTTAGCGTTGTTCAATTTCATTCTCGCACCACTCGCATTGATAACTGGTATCATCGCTCTGTTTCAGATCTGGAAAAACAATGAGTACAATGGTGATGCGAAATATGCGATCTTCGGTACCGTTGCCGGGGGAATACAGATAGTGGGGTTTACGGTTCTCCTTCTTTGGATTATGTCCCTGCATTAACCATCAATCAGGATACCCATACCCCCCAGGATTTTATTCTTATGTGGTACTGGTTACTTGCTAGCCCAGCTGATCAGATCAGACCGGCTGGATTTGTGGACAAAGGTTTTTCCATCCACGTTAAACATATTGATTTTTCTTGTAGAATTGCCGATAGTTCAAAGCGGAAACGTATTCATCATCACAAATTGTACTAAGAGCAAATGAAACAATCGAGTATCAAGCAAACAGCTGTAAAGTCGATCCTGGGGATACTTCTGTCAATTGCTCTTTTTTTCTCTTCAGGAATACAGATCCCGGTTATTGATTCAACAGCAGAGACCTATTTCAGGGATTCAATTACTAAAGCAGGAGTAAGTTATGGGGTGTGCAGGGTCATTAATGCTACCGTCTCTGTAATAAAAGAATCAAGCGTTGAACTAGAACCTGCTGGAATCGGATTGTCGCTCGCTGTCGGGCAGATTGTAGATCCAATAAATGATATGGTTGAACGGGTATCGAATGTTCTGGTCATGTCGATTACTTCATTAGGTGTTCAAGAGTTAGCATATGAAATCAGCCTGACCGTTGTTCCCCTTATTGTGGCAGTACTCCTGCTGATCCTGTCTATTCTGGTGTGGTTCAGAAATGAAAGAATCTTAAAGCTGCAGAGAATTGTTCTAAATGTATTGGTGATAGCTTCGATTGCCCGGTTTTGTCTTCCTCTATCTTCTCTGGCAAATGAGTTTCTTCAGGAGACCTTTTTTGAAGATAAAATTGTCGAGGCAAATACAAAGCTCGCTGATGGAACAGCAGATCTCAACAAATTAAAGGATGTTCATGTACCAAAGTATGAGGGCGTGCTGGGCACAATCGAAAATAGCGCATCTTATTTAAAACAAAAGTCGATCGACTTTAAAAAGGCTATCGCAGTCACCATAGAGAACAAAACTATTATAGTCGAAAACCTGCTGCAACTAACATTTCTCTATTTGGGAATCTTCATTATCCAGGTTCTTGTCCTCCCCTTAATGACATTCTGGTTCCTGATGAGATTGGTGAATTCACTCTTTATCTCAACCACCGTGACAACGATGGGACCCCTGAATACCCTGGGTGAAACCTCAGATGCATTACGATAGCTCTGTAGTGACCTTATGCCACTGTTTTTTCTTATTTCTTCCAACCTGATACTGCTGCTGTAACGATAACGCTGTACGTCCCTGACTGATATGCTTAACATTCATGATCTCATCAATGTCGTCTATTTTTGAATAGAGTGATTCGTTTCAGAGATCCGGTTCGGTACTTGACTTGAAAAGCCCGAATACAGCCTGTTCATTGTGAATTATTTTTCCCAGAAAGAAGGATTGCTGTCTTCCTGGAGTGCTTGATGTTGCTCCTGCACCTATTCATCATTATATATGATATCGATATGAATGGTATGGTTTGCTGACGTTACTATTTAATTCCCCCAGCGGCAAATCTGGCCTTAACGATATATAAAATAAGGAGAATCGCGTGTATCAGAGCAGCAGAGCAAGCGCCTTTATATTGGGTGCCTTTGTCTTTATTGGCCTGTCTGTCTTGGGTTATCTGTTAGGTAATGCCGCCATTAAATACAAACAGTTTGAACGAAGTGTCACGGTAAAAGGGTTGGCTGAACGTGAATACAAGGCAGATATAGTAATATGGCCTATTCAGTTCACTGCTGCAGGAAATGATCTGGAAAGCCTCTATGATTCCATAGAGAAAAGTACTTCTCAAATTAAGTTGTTTCTTGGTCAGAATGGCATTAGTCCTGAACATGTTACATTTGCATCTCCAGGGATAATAGATAAAGCAGCACAACAATATGGCAGCAACGCCAAACCGGAGTTTCGTTATACCGCTCTTCAGACTGTTACAGTTTATTCTGAAAATATTAAGGCAGTACGTGCTGTAATGGGCTCATTATCAGAGCTTGGGAAGCAAGGTATCGTTTTTACCGGTAATAATCATCAATCCCAGACGGAATACATCTTTTCAAGACTAAACGAGGTGAAGCCTGAAATGATTGAGGAAGCGACCCGAAAAGCAAGAGAGGTTGCTGAAAAGTTCGCATCAGATTCTCAAAGTACCCTTGGAAAGATAAAGAGAGCGTCACAAGGGCAGTTCAGTATAAGCGCACGAGACAAAAATAATCCACATATTAAAAAAGTTCGCGTGGTATCTACCGTCGAATATTATTTATCCGATTAACCGGGGACGCGGTGATTTGCGGAACTGAGCGACTTCTTGACGTTCAGCCTGGAGATCGGGCAGAGCTGCCAGATGCTATATGATCTGACAGAACACACTCTTCTCAGGCAGACCAGCGTTAACCCGGTAATACATCCATTTTCCCCTTCTTGTTCCAGTAATCCAGCCGGAATTTTTCAAGTATGAAAGATGCCTCCACTTGAAGATTCGGGTATGATACCGTTCTTTCAGGTGGCGGGCTGGAGTGGGCAGAGGCAAAAGGAGCCGGACTATCTTCGCCGGCAGCGAACGAAACAATCTTCAGTTTACCAGGGAACCAGAAAGGTTACAAAATAACATGATAGACATCATCGGCGAGACTGATAAGGATCCACTCGGCACTATGATGCTGGATTATTTAAATGGAAATAAAGATGTCTTTGTTGAAGTTGATTCTACGACACTTGATATGTGGACCATGAAGGGTGAAACCATGTTCCGAAGTTATTCGGAGATGGATGAGATGGAACGGATAGCCCTGCAGTTATGTAAAGGAAGGACACTCGATGCAGGAGCAGGATCTGGAAGCCACAGCCTGTATCTGCAGGACAATGATATGGAGGTGGATGCCCTGGATATTTCTCCAGGGTGCATCGAGGTGATGGCAAAAAGAGAGGTGAAATCCATCCTCCATCAAAACCTTTTTTCGCTGACGGAGAAGAAATACAAGACGATTCTCATGCTCATGAACGGCCTTGGAATATGCGGTACTTTAGATGGTTGTAACCTCTTCCTGCAATTTATTAAAACAATTTTAGAAGAAGGCGGACAGGTTATTGCTGATTCAACCGACCTGGGTTCACTCTACGATGATGCAGGAAAATCTGAAAGTACCCCGGACAGATACCCTGGTGAGACAGAATTTGTTATGAAATACCAGCGCATCACATCCGACCCATTCAACTGGCTCTATCTTGATTTCAGAACACTCAAAACCTTGGTGGATTTCAACGGTCTTCAGTGTGAACAAATCATGAAGGATACGAGCGGTAAATACCTGGCTCGTATTTTTTAAGCAGGTGCAAAAATCCAAGAGAGTCCATCTTTTCCTCTAAGAAGACCACTTTAGCAAGATTCAGTGGCATAAGAACTATAGGGTTCTCTGAGTAGAGCGAAGACAGCAGGGAGAAGGTGGCTGTTTTTACGATTGACATTTGAGCTCACGGCCGTTAACCTCCGTTGCAATCATGGGTAACGAAATGAAGACAAAAGAGAAAATTTTTCATTTACTTAAAGAGACCGACGATATTCTCTCCGGCGAGAGGATCAGTGCTGAGCTTGGGGTGAGCAGAGTTTCTGTGTGGAAGCATATCAAAAAGATGGTGGCCGCCGGTATTCCCATTTCCTCGTCATCAAAAGGCTATCGTCTGAGTTCAAATCCGGACAGCTTGAATCCCATGGAATTTGGTGATCGGGCAGGTCGTGTTCATTATTTCCAGGAGACATCTTCAACGATGGATGACGCGACAGCCCTGGCACGTCAAGGGTGTCCTGATTTCACGGTGATTGTCGCTGAACGCCAGACCGGGGGCCGGGGGCGGATGGAAAGAGTTTGGATTTCTGGTAGTGGAGGGCTTTATTTTACCACCGTTGTACGACCCGATATCCCTGTTATTCAAGCAAGCCTGGTCACTCTGGCGGCAGCTGTTGAAATGACCATGCTGCTGAGATCTTCTTATAATATTCCCGCCTCCCTGAAATGGCCAAATGACATCCTGGTCAATGGTTTAAAAATTTGCGGATTTCTTTCCAGGATGGAAACAGAAGGTGATCAGATTGGACATTTGAGTATTGGCATTGGTCTCAATGTCAACAATGCTCCAGAGCAGGAGGAACCTGTGGCTGTCTCCATGAAGAAGCTTCTGGGGCGCACCATACCCCGAAGAGAAATCCTTGTTAGCTTTCTTGATTGTTTTGAGAAACGGCTTGAGAATTTTGATCCTCAAGCTGTGATCGATGACTGGAAAAACAATAATATAACGATTGGCAAGCAGGTAACAATTACAACCTTTAAAGAAACGGTTGAGGGTATTGCGACGGACATAGATTTGATTGGTGGATTAATTTTACAATTACCAGACGGAACCCGGGAAACAATTATTCACGGTGATTGTTTTCAAAGGTAACAAGAAAAAGAGAGATAGAGATATGGATTCTTCGACAAGACAGTTAAAATTAATGATATATTCAGCGCTTATGGCAACGCTTACGGCGGTTGGCGCATATATTGCGATTCCAATCGGTCCAGTACCGATTGTCCTGCAAAATCTTTTCATCATGCTGGCAGGATTGCTGTTAGGGGGACGTTGGGCGCTCATCAGTGTTGGGGTTTATCTCCTTGCGGGTGTTGTCGGCTTGCCCGTTTTTGCAGGGGGGACTGGTGGTATTGGAAAACTCGTGGGACCGACGGGAGGATACCTGCTGGGTTTTGCCGCCGCCGCCTATTGGATTGGAACGATCAGTGAAAAGGGTAACAGGAGTGTACTGATCGATATATTTGCCATGGTTTCAGGTACACTCATCATCTATATTTTTGGTGTTTCATGGCTGAAGATTGTTACTGGTATGAGTTTTTCAAAAGCGATAACGGTTGGTATGCTTCCATTTTTGATCGGAGATGCGCTTAAAATTGCTGCGGCAGTGCCTATAGCCAAGGCCTTGAGACCAATGATAACGGAAAACATTGGTGCGCTGCAGCCGATTAAGTAGTCTCGTGTCAATCATCCAGACAAACAAGCTGTGCCATCGTTTTTCAGATGGCACGCAGAGCCTCAGTGATGTTTCCCTCTCTTTTAAGGAGGGCGAGTTCACGGTTATTGCTGGTGCCAATGGTTCCGGTAAAACTACCTTGTTACGTCACTTTAATGGTCTGCTTTTTCCGGCGTCCGGATCAGTTTGGGTTTGTGGTAAATCGGTGAAGAAAGATCCGTCCGCTGCCCGTCGGCAGGTGGGCATGGTTTTTCAGGATGCCGACAGCCAGATTATTGGTGACACGGTTTACGATGATGTCGCCTTTGGCCCGGAAAATCTGCGTTTAAGCCATAGCCAGATTAATCAGCGGGTAACCCAGTCATTGTCCGATGTAAACCTGGATGGATTTGATGATAAAAGTCCTCATAACCTCTCCGGTGGAGAGAAGCGAAGGCTGGCAATTGCCGGAGTTTTAGCAATGACACCGAGAGTACTGGTGATGGACGAGCCTTTTTCCAATCTTGATTACCCGGCAACATGTACAATCGTAAGTCAACTTCTCAAACTTCATGAGGCGGGGCACACGATTATCATTACAACTCATGACCTGGAAAAGGTAATCGCCTATGCCGGGCGTTTGATTGTAATGGATAATGGCCGGGTTGTCAGGGATGGTGTGCCGGAAGAGGTGGTTATTGGCATCGAACAATATGGCATACGACCACCATGTTCGATACAGCTCGGGAAGGGCATTCAACCATGGCTGAGCTGACAACCATCGGCTTTAAGCCTGGATTTTCAATGCTTCACAGGCTCGATCCACGCACCAAGCAGCTGTTGATTATGGTCCTGAGTGTGGTCTGTCTTCGAGGAAATATCATTTTCCTCACGCTTATTTCCACACTACTCATCCTGCTGTTTCATCGGTCAAGTCTGAGACTGATCCAGTTTGTTAGAGAGATAAGGTACTTTTTATTCTTTCTTTTATTCATCTTTATCGTTCGGGCGATGAGCTTTAGTGAAGATTTTTATCCTGTATTTATTATAACCAATGCCAGGGAGGCAGCGCTTGTCTGCTGGCGATTACTCTTAGTCGTATTAATGGGTGTGTTACTTATATCCACGACAAGAACTGCTGACATACGAGCATCACTTATCTGGTTTATGAAACCACTGCCTTTTGTGAATGAGAGGTTAGCGGCTACCACCGTGGGTTTGGTCGTTCGTTTCTTGCCGCTTGTTTTATTTGAGGCAGGAGAAATCGGAGATGTAATGCGTGCCCGTGGTATCGAAAAACGGAAAAATCCGCTGGTGCGACTTATAAAATTTACAATCACTCTGTTCCGTCGAGTGTTTTTACGGGCTGATGATTTGGTTGATACCATGCAGGCCCGCTGCTACAATGAGTATCGAACCCTTCCGGAACTTTCTTTTACGAAGGACGATGTTGTTGCTGCAGGAGTGTGTGTACTGGTGATGTTGACCTCGGTGATTCTCTGAAATGTTGGAACGAAACCGTAGCTGGTACCCTGAACGCCTGTCAATCCAAATCTGCAAAGGTCAAAGAACCCTGAACCTCTATAAAACCTGATCAGGCCATCATGTCATTTGAAAAATTCTTGAAAGAAAGCCCTCTTATCCTGACTGAATGTGCCATTTCAGAGAGGTTACGCAGACATCCGGACATCGAGCTCCACCCGATTCTTTTCAATACGCCTCTCATCTACGAATCAAATGGCAGAAAAAGGCTGGAGGAAATCTACCATAGCTATTACAAGGTCGCCGAGCAGGCGAGCTTGCCTATTCTCCTTTGTGCACCGACCTGGCGGGTTGATAAAGATCGTATTAGTGAGGCTGGTGCACCAGCATCTATTAACCAGGATGCGATCACTTTTATGAAGAGGTTCAAATCCCGCCACACCAGCGATCACTCACCGATCATTGCGGGGGCTCTTCTGGCACCAAAGAATGATTGCTACGCTCCGGAAGCGGCGTTGGCAAGAAGCAAATCGGCCGAGTTCCATGGCTGGCAGATTGAGCAGCTGGTTGAAGCAGGTGCTGAAGTTATAATCGCCCAGACCATGCCAGCTGTCAGTGAATCGCTCGGCATGGCTGATAGACTTGGCGCTTCCGGTAAACCCTACGTTATCAGTTTTGTCATCAATAGATCTGGCAGTGTTCTTGATGGGACTCCACTGGCTGATGCCATTGAGAGAATTGACCAAACAGCCGCATCGCCTCCGATTGGCTATATGGTCAATTGCGTCTATCCGACATTTCTGCATGCAGAGACTCAATCGCCTGAATTATTCAAACGTCTGGTAGGTATACAGGCGAATGCATCCTCAAAAGATCATGCCCAGCTTGATGGATCTGAACAGCTGCAGCAGGATCCACTTCCGGACTGGAGCAGAAATATGCGACAACTCCATAAAGATTATGGGGTGAAAATCTTAGGTGGATGTTGTGGAACCGACCATAGATATTTACGGGATCTGGTGGAATCTCTTTGAGATAAAAGATTATAGGTTATTGTAATTTGAGACCTTATCCCCTAGTAAACAGGCTTTTAACTCGTCTATACATGCCTCTATGAAAGGTATGCAGTTGATAACAGATATGGTGCTCTATTAACATCCTTCTGGAGCATGGTGTCAGATTTTGCTTGTATTTATTGAAAAAAGGTTTATCTTCCGTTCTACACGTGGTAAAGCCACTTATTCGATCACGCACAGTCCACTCACACCTGTCTTGTAAATTCTCTTCATTTCAGTTGCTAAAAAGAGATTCTTGCTGATCATAACTGCAGGAGTAATAAAATGAAGCTCTTTATCGGCAACTTGCCTTACGATATATCAGAGCCGGAATTGCTGGGGCTGTTTTCAGATTTCGGTGAAGTTGTGAATACAAACCTGGTGAAAGATCGTTATACCGGGCAGTCGAGAGGTTTCGCTTTTGTCGAGATGTCTACAAGATCCGGTGGCCAGCAGGCAATGGAGTATCTCAACAAGAGGTCATATAAGAGTAAAGAGCTCGTCTGCAACGAAGCAACACCCAAGAAGAAAGGCAAATTTCGCAGATAGCGTTGATATTGACCGATTATTTTCAATATTTTATTTAAGCCGTACTCAATATATCCTTGAGAATTTCTACAACTAATTTTTCATAACCAAGTGTTTTTTATAGGTAATAACTTGTTTTCTCCTCTAGAATGCACGACGCGTTAATAAAAACAATCTCGCATATCCAATGATATCGAAAATCAGCAGCATTGAAGCTGCGACCCAGAACACGCAAATGTGTTCTTTTAACACTCTACAGGAGATTCAATGAGTTTTAAGATTTTTAACTTTAGTGATCACATATCCAATGGCTTGAAACGCCTGGGATATGTATCGCCAACACCGATTCAACAAAAAGCAATACAACCGATACTTGATGGACGGGACCTTTTAGGCCTCGCTCAGACGGGAACCGGCAAAACAGCGGCATTTGCACTCCCCATATTGCAGAACCTCATTACCGGAAGCAATGGTAATGTAAAATCCCTTATCATTTCACCCACAAGAGAATTGGCCCAGCAGACCTACTCATATATACAAGAATTTTCCCGAAACCTGAACATTCGCTGCAGCGTCATTTATGGCGGGGTGAGCCGGGATGCGCAAATAAGGGAATTGAGGAAGGGTACTGATATCGTGGTCGCCTGCCCTGGCCGCCTACTGGATTTGGCAAACGAAGGGGCAATCAGATTGTCCAAAGTGGAAGTACTGGTGCTTGACGAGGCCGACCAAATGTTCGACCAAGGATTCTTGCCTGACATCAAGCGGATAATCAAAAAGCTTCCCCAGAAACGTCAAAACCTGGTCTTTTCGGCAACCATGCCAAAGGAGATTCGGTCGCTTCTTGAGGGATTACTCGTTGACCCTGTCAAGATTGAGGTGGATCATACCAAACTGCTGACGAGTATAACGCATACCTTCTTTCGGGTAGCCACTAACAAGAAAAGCACACTTCTCAGGTCAATCCTGAAAGATGGTAAAGTTAGTACAGCAATTGTCTTCACGAGAACAAAATATAAGGCAAGAAACCTTGCCCAGCAATTGAGTAAAAACGGTTTCAGGGCCACTTCACTGCAAGGTAATCTGTCACAGCAGAAACGTCATCAGGCATTGAATGGCTTCAAAACCGGCACATATGATATCCTGGTGGCTACTGATATTGCCGCCCGGGGAATCGATGTGGTTGGTGTGTCTCATGTGATAAATTATGATATGCCGGGAACTTCCGAGGACTATATTCATCGCAGCGGTCGTACCGGAAGAGCGAGCCTGTCGGGTGAAGCATATACCTTTGCAACGACTGAGGATCACAAGATGATCAGAAGTCTGGAGAGGACGCTTAAAGGAGGACTCGTTTATAAGGACTCGCCAGGAATGGTGGCTGACAATGTTGTCACGACGGATAATTTCGTCACTGCTGAAAAGGTTATTAAGAAAAAAACGGTAGCAAATGTCAGGAAAAATCGCCAGAAAGTGAAAGGGAAACGATCATCTCAACGAAATCGTGCTGTTTCATTTGATTTTGGTGTCTAGAAGTCTGGTAAATGATGAATTGATTTATCAGGATTGTCAGGCTTCACGCCGAAATATGTAATGATATCTCGGCACTATAACTAAAGGGTTCTCATAGGAACCCAGCATAAAGGAGTATTACAAGATGGCTGAAGGAACAGTAAAGTGGTTTAACGATGCAAAAGGTTTTGGTTTTATTGAGCAGGACGGTGGTAAAGATGTATTTGTCCATCATTCCGCAATTCAATCTGATGGTTTCAAATCCCTCACTGAAGGCGCACGGGTAACCTTCGACGTTGTCGACGGACCTAAAGGACCTGCTGCAGGGAATGTTGTCCAGATGTAAAAGATCTTTGCTATAGATCATCGCAAAAGTCCCGGCATAGCGTCTGGGGCTTTTGCGTCAACCATGAACAACCATAAGGACAGACTCTTGGCCAAAACAAACTATTCATTTGCAAAGCGCCAGAAAGAATTGGCAAAAAAGAAAAAGAAAGAAGAAAAACGGCAGAATAAGCTGGAGAAGCGCAAAATCGCTGACGAGGAAAAGGACGATCTTTTACCTCAGGAAGATGATTGATGGCTTTAAACTCATATTTTCGAACTAAATTCCTATAGAAAAAGGTGCCCTTTTTATATCAGAGGCTGGAATCATTCCCTCTCTATAAGCTTACATAACCTGTCAGACCTTATTCAAACTCCAAAACCTGGTATGTGAGATAAAGGCTCGGTTTATGAACAGTATTATCGTCCATACCCTGAAAGCATATCTGGTTGACAGGATTATTAGTGGATATGGTTTGTTTTAATACTTCGTTTTTGCCCTCCCTCATTTTTTTTTTTAAATCTCCACCTGTTTGCAATCGCAGTATTGTTATAGTATCCCGTATGATGAATATTCTGTTAAAAGTATCTGGGATAGCTGACAACCTCCCCCACATAACGACAGCAAGATTATATCAAGCTGGATCAGTATTGTTACCAATTTTCAGATTTTAATACATTCGTCGTTTACCCAGATCCGCTCCTATTACGTTGAAGGTGTTTTCAACGATAAAGAGTGAATTCTTATCAATGTTGAAGACCTTGTTTTCGAGCCTTTTTAACTGAAGGTTATTGGTAATGGTCATAACCATCTGTTTTTTAGTGCCGGAATATGCTCCTCTGGCATCAAGCAGGGTTGCTCCCAGTTGGAGGTCTTTGGTAATTGCTTCTGTAATTTCCTCATATTTATCACTGAGAATGAAGACTATTTTCCGCTGGTTGAAGAGTGTCAGGACCTGTTCAAGGGAAATGGTTGAGATAAAGGTAAGGATGAGTGAGGCTATGACGATATCAGGTTTGTATTGACTCAGTACAATGAGGAACAGGATTGCGTTGAAGATCATGTAGAATTTTCCGATCCCGAAATTTAATTTCTGGTTGAGAAGGATGGCGATAATATCTAGTCCTCCACCGGACCCCCTCGATCTTAGTACAATACCGGTACCGATACCGCAGATGACTCCTCCCGCCACTGCCGCATAGAGCTGATCTTCGATTGGGAAGTTCAGATTTAATATTTCTGTAAATAAGGTAATTGCCGCCACGCCATAAAGGCTGTAATAGAAAAATCGCCTGCTGAGATAAATCCAGCCCATAATGAGCAGCGGAATGTTAAGAAGGAAAAACCACTGTCCTGGAGAAAGCAGGTTGGTTTCGTAGTAGAGAAACAGGCAGGTTCCGTAGAGACCGCCGATAATAAATTTCTGGTGTACCAGGATAGATTCTACACCAACCGCGAAGACAAAAGTTCCCAGAGTAATTAACAGAATATCCCAGCCAACGCTGGTTAATGTGCCTCGTTTCTTCATGTCACTATCATTTGCCACGATGTTTACGTTCTCCCCTTGTCTTACGGGAAAACAAACTAAAAAAGGGTTGCTATAAAAAACTATATGAAAAAGGTCAGGGAAACTATATCTTACTTTCGTTCGTTAGTTGAAATCAATTTATCCTCGGAATATGCCTGGGAAAAATATCTTTTAAAAGCTCAGTACAGAATAAATTAACATGTTGAGAGGCTATACGCTTATCATATCAGCAGCGTCGTGCTGGGCCCTCATCGGTATTTTTTCTTTTGTTGCCTATGGGCAGGGGATCCAGCCGATGGAAGTCGCGTTTTGGCGGGCTGTTTTGTCCTGGGTGTTTTTTGCCGTTCAGGCAGTGATGAGAAAAGAAACTCAGCTGGTTAAAAAAGATATTCCATTGCTGGTATTCTTTGGCATATTTGGTATTTCAGCCTTTTATGTCTCCTACCTTTTTGCCATCAAAGAGGGAGGGGCGGCTTTTGCCTCTGTTCTTCTTTATACAGCTCCCGCCTGGGTGGTAGCCTGTTCATTTTTTATCTTTCGTGAAAAATTGACCATCAGTAAAATAACAGCAGTATTGATGGTGGTAGCCGGTGTTCTGCTGATTTCAAGAGCCGGTGGTAATTCGAATTCGCCTACCGCTCTGGGGTTTGTGGCTGTCTTCTCGGGGCTTGCTGCAGGATTCTGCTATTCGCTCTATTACACAATGGGGAAATATTTCACCTCAAGATATTCCTCAGCCAACCTTTTTTTCTATGTGCTTCCCGTCGGTGCCCTCGGTATTCTGCCGTTTGTCGAGTTTAGAGATAAGTCAGCAACGGCATGGCTTGCATTGCTGGCAGTCTCATTTATTTCGACGTTTATAGCAAATTACTGCTATTATCAGGGGTTAAAATATCTCGAGGCGGGGCGGGCATCAATCGTGGCCACCATCGAACCGGTCGTTGCTGCTACGTTTGCCTATCTCATTCTCGGAGAATATTTTACAAGTCTTGGATATGTTGGGGCTGCCATGATAATCTCAGCAGTGCTTTTAACCATATACCGAACATAGTGTTCATGCCTGGCACCGCGGAGGGCAATGAGTTGTTGATCAGAGTATATCAGTCAACTGCAGACCGAAACCTATTCGGTTGACATATTGATTGTAATCGATAAGGCTTTCACCGTAGCCTGAAAAATACTGGATGTATCCCTTCAAAAACGGATATCCGAAAAACGGAAAACTCCAGCCCAGTTCAACAGCGCCGCGGGAAAAGCCAGATTCAAGATTGTTGCGACTCATCAGACTGAAAATGTGTTTTTTGTATTTGTAGGCCATCCAGAGCTCGCCGTGACCGTAATAGTCGGTGATATCGGGGTTATCATCATCCTCTAAATCTTCCTCAATACGAATCCAGGGCCTGAGCATAAAGACAAGGTTACCTCTCTCAAAGGCAATAGCGGCATATATTCTGTTCCAGCTGCGTGAGAGGGTCCCTCCCTGGCCGTTTGACATGTGGCTAAGACCGATTGCACTGACGTTATTCTGGAACCCGAATATCTCCCAGTCTGATCTGACCTGGAGCCAGAACTCCGGTTCGTGATTTGTTTCCCTGAAAGGGGATGAAACATCACTGTTGTAGAGTTGCCAGAACGATCTGACAGTATAGGCAGCGAAAAGATCAATTCGCTGATTGAAAAGATCAACAGCCAGCGGCGTTTTGATGCTGAGCTGAAACTGAACCTCGGTGTTATCTGCGTCGAGCTCATCTAACTCAAAGGTATCCTGGTAAGCGGCCGTGTTCCATCCCTGAAAATTATGGGCTCCGAGTAGAATGTAATTATTCCTGTGGGACATCAGGGTGAACGGTTTGAGAATATTGGTGATATCCACATTTAAGCGTCCTTCTACCAATTTCTCATCATCAGCCGATGAGTCCGTTTCGTTTGAAATCCGTTCAGTACAGATCGCTCTTGCCTGGCCAATGGTCATCGAGTCAGGTGCAGTCTTGAACAGGTTTACAATACAATCTTCCTGAAAAGATGAAGCAGATGAATGGGCATCCTTTGTGACACCGATGCCAAATAACAAAAACAATAGTCCAAGAATGACTGGCACCTGGCGTATAGTCTGAGGTTTCACTATTCTGGAGTAAATACACATACGGTGATCATAAACTATGATTGAGTTGAGCGCAGTTTTTTTCTGTTAAGGAGAGGGTCGGTAATGAGTGTTGAGATAATTCGCCTGAGCTGTGGTTGTCGAGTCCGCTCAGCTATTCTCAATCAAGATTGAAGTTGTCTATGATTGAACGGATCAAAAGAGGGCAAAAATCAGGGTTTATCCTGGGGGACATCTTTCGGTATTGCTATCTCAACCCTGTTTCTGCCATTGTGCTTTGCCTGGTAGAGGGCATTATCTGCAGATTTCAGAAGCTCTTTGATATTTCGCCCATGATCAGGTGCGACGGCCACACCGCAGGAAACGGTTATCTCTAATGTCCCTGATAGATGGGGTATTGATAGATTCTCTGCAATTTCAGCGCGTATTTTTTCAGCTTTGTCAAAAGCCTGTTCTATACCGGTGTCAACCATTATTATCATAAATTCTTCACCGCCAAACCGACAGGCCAGATCTTCACCCCGTGTGTTTTCATTCAGGTAGTTTCCAAGCTCCTGCAGCACGAAATCTCCAACCTCGTGGCCGTAAGTGTCATTGAAATTCTTGAAATGGTCCACATCCACCATGATGAGACTACATGGTGTTTCATACCTCAGCATCCGGTGAAATTGACGTTGGAGTATCTCTTCCATGTGGCGTCTGTTTGCAAGACCGGTGAGGCTGTCTTGTATGGATTTTAGTTTTAATTCTTCCTGGAGCTTGAGATTGGCAAAAGCGAGTGACAGATGGTCGGCCAGCCTCGAACAGAGACGGGTCTTACGGTCCAGCACAGTCGCTGCATCTTCGAGTTCGGGATGATCCGGGTCAGCAAATACAATATGGAGCAGCCCGGTGGTGACGCCGTGGGCAATCAACGGAATACAGATATAGCCATACGGGGCTTCTTCGACGTGTTCACAGGACATATCCTGATCCATCTCATGAAAAAGATAACTTTTACCTTGTCGCAATGCCCAGCAGCTGTCATTGGTCATTGGGCTGAACGTCTTGGAATCCGTGGGAGGTGGTACAACCTGATCTATCAGTTGCCTTGTTTCGTCATGCAGGTAGAGCGTGCACCTATCGGCTGGAAATAATATTTTCAGATACTGCTTGATGACAGGATAAGTCTCGCCGATTGAGCGGCAAGACTGGATCATATCGGCCATTTCACCCATATATCGATTCAGCTGGTTTCGTTGTTCCAGCTCCGAAATTCGATGGGAAAGCTCGGCGGTTCTATTTTCCACCATGACTTCAAGATCTCCCAAAATTTTTTCCTGCCCTTCCTGGGCGACTTTCCGGTCATTTATGTCTGCAAGGAATCCTTCGATATGAGAAATTTCATCACTGTTTGTTTTGTGAACTCCGCGGGCATTGAGCAAACACCAGAAAACGACACCTGATTTTCTATAGAGTTGGACCTCAAAACCTTTTACCGTTCGTTCGCCAATAAGTGTCTCCCTGATTTTGCCGCAGAGTTCCTTTTTTACAATGAGATCACGGAACAGGTTAATTTTTTGATCCAACAATGACTGGCTGCTGTTGTATCCAAGCATGGAAACAAAAGATGGATTAACTTTGAGAATCTTCCCGTCCATGTCGAATTGGAAAATTCCTTCCACAGAATTTTCAAAGATGGACCTGAATCCTTGCTCCGATTCATGCAGTTTGGTGTTTGACATCTGGAGTTGAGCGAGGAAGGTATTAAAGTGATTCTCGAGTTGACCAAGTTCATCAAGTGAATTGGGTGACAGACGTTTACTGAAATCACCTTTCGAGGCAGCTTTGAGTCCGAGCGTCAGATGCTTGATTGGTCGGGTAATAGTCTTACTGATCTGCCAGGTGAGACTGATAATCAGTATACTCAGCAAGATGATTATGCCGAGGATAACGTTTCTCAAATCGTCAAGGGGGCTGTAAAATTCATCAAGATAACCAGTTGACGCTACAATCCAGTCCAGTTCAGGTATATAGTCAAAATATATCAGTGCTTCCCGAGAGTTCTGCTCTCCAGGGTTCTGCCACTCAAAGGCCATCTTTCCCTTGTGAATCTTGCAGATCTCCTGGATAAATTTTCTGCCGGCTGAATCTTCCAGACTAAAGATGTTCTGTCCTTCACGTTTTGGATGGATTATAAGGTTTCCTTTGGTATCCATGACGAAGGAATAACCGGTTTCGCCAAACTGGTTGGCAAGGACTGATTTTCTCAACTCGTTAAGGTCCAGGTGAGAGCTGAAATCATCTTTGCTGATGGTCGCTGAAATAATCCAGTCCCACGGCCCGAAATATGTTCGATAATGGGCCTTCCCCGAGGTCCAGTTTTTCGTTTGCTGATCGCTCGTCTCATAGCCAAGATGATAGCCATATTTGGGTTGAATTATGTGACCGAGGTTATTCTTGAATGCTATGCTTTTTCCGACTAGATCCTTATCAGGATGAACCTGGATATCACCAGTGCTATTCACTACATAGAGAAAACCTGCCTTGCCGATAGATTGGCTGGCTAATATTTTAGTAGCCCGCTTTTTGGCCTCAACCTCTTTTAAATCTTCCTGGTATATACCAATGATGATCTCCAGGTTCTGGTCTGCGACCACCTGGAGTCGATCGACAATCGAGTTATTTATCGCAGTCTTGATCATGAGTTGAATGGCGAGTGTGCTGCTGCTTAGCGCCCCGGCGATATCTTTATTTATTGTTGAGCGGACAAATAGATAAATAATAGAGTTACCGATAAGGATAACCAAGAGGAAGATAAGCAGATAACCATAAAGTAACCTCGACCTTATGGGTAAGTCACGGGTCCATTTTTTAAGATTCATGTTCAACCTGGTGCCAAGAGAAAATCACAAATTTCATACCGACCTTATAAAGTATACCTAAATGGCAGGTTCCATTCAAATTTGATATGATTCTCTTCAAAATTGGTTGGAAATTATTGCAGGAAAAGAAGTAAATAATAAATAACTGACTGTTTCAAAATCAGAATTGAATAGCTATGGAACTTATTTTATGAGTGCGGTCAGATCGGAGATTTCGAAAAGCATTCATTGCACGGAACATCAATTTAAAGTGGCTGAATAGTCTGTTATAATGATGGAAATGCATAGACATTTGAGCCGCTTGCAAAACGCCCTTTTCGCTCAACCTCTACGTTATGCTTAAATTTTTATCCTTGGAATATCAATTATATGCCTGCGGTAAAAATTTTTCACATGCCTTGACGTTGAACGAAAATCATCATTTTGCAAAAGGCTCATTTATCGACCAATTGATCCAGACGGTTGGTGCTGCTGTTCCCTGAGAATGGAGAATTAGCAACGACATAGTCCATGCAATCTGACAAAAGGATCTAGTACTTTAAACGATGTATAGAGGAGAGCGAGTACATGCAGGAATCATCTGAGCCCTTGTGGGATCGAACATTGCGACGGGTAAGAGAGATCTGGCCTCTCGGAGACCCTGAGCTCAAAGATATGGTGGGACCATCTTTTCCAGCGAGTGATTTTGGAAAAGTAAGGACAAAAATTGATGCCTGCCTGGAGAGTATTGGAGGAGAAGTTTCTGCACGGGCACGTGCTGCAGAACTTGGAGAGGCCTACTCTGTATTGAATGCAGAAGGACGTAAACGATTCCTGGAGCTTCTGGCCAGAGAATACGATGTGGATAATGATGCAGTTGAAGAGGCTATCACAAAACATCGTGAGGCTGTTGAAACAGATGAAAAGCAGATGGCGACATCCCAACTGCGTGATCTCCTTGAACCTCCTCGCTCGCGACTCATGCGGCAATTCAACGGTCTCCGGAAAGGGGTGAAATTTTTGGTTGACCTGCGGGCAGAACTAATCCAGTGGGCGCGTGAGAGCCGTGATTTAAAGGCTTTGGACAGCGATGTTTACCGTCTGCTGGAATCCTGGTTCGACGTTGGATTTCTGGACCTGCAGCTTATTACCTGGAAAACCCCGGCTGACATTCTTGAGAAGTTAGTCAAATATGAAGCGGTGCATAAAATACGATCATGGCAGGATATGAAGAACAGACTGGAGGAAGACAGACGATGCTATGCCTTTTTTCATCCTTGTATGCCCGATGAACCACTTATTTTTGTCGAGGTGGCGCTTGTCAATGGTATTTCAACAAATGTGCATGAACTCTTTGATGAAAAAGCTCCTGCTGGCAACCCAAAGGAAGCTGATACAGCCGTGTTCTATTCGATTTCCAACTGTCAGAAAGGTCTGGCGGGTGTCAGTTTTGGAAATTTCCTTATTAAACGGGTCGTTGCTGACCTCAATTCAAATCTTCCGAACCTGAAAACATTTTCGACCCTGTCGCCCATTCCCGGTTTTGTCGGCTGGGTAAAAACACTGACCGAAGATAACGATCTGTTCCACCGTGAGGCAGAAACGATAACACTCCTGCAAACAGATGAATTCGATGTCGACAAGTTTCGAGAGATGATCGATCCGGATGATAATACACCAAAGGAAGTAAAAGAGCGGGCAAAAATAATAGAGCAGAGTTTACTCCGCCTGTGTGGTCGTTACCTGCTTAAAGAGAAAAGAGGAATCCAGGCGTATGACAGGGTTGCGCACTTTCATTTGACCAACGGTGCAAAAGTTAAACAGATAAACTGGGCTGCTGATTTAACCACCAATGGGATCATGCAGGCTGCTGGAATGATGGTCAATTATCTGTATGACCTGCCAACTATTGAAAAAAATCATGAGGCCTATTCCAGTAAAGGTACGATAGCGGCTGTGGCTTCGGTGAAAAAAATAGTTAAATAATAATTGTTGAGAGAACGCCGGTTTTTATTGAACTGTTGAGAACAGTGCGCTTCCCGTGTTGCTGATTTTTAGCCAGGATATTGATTGCGCCTGGGGAGGATGATGACTATAGCGTACTGAAGCAGCAGAACACTCTGCTGCTGTTTGCACGCTTCGTCTGTTTTCCCGAATCGCCGGAAAATGAAACAATCAAAAAAATATCATGCCAAGGAGATTATTATGAACCGATTTAAAAGAACCTTGCTTCTCGTTACATTTGTAATAGCCAGTTGTGGTCTGTTTGCCCAGCAGGCATTTGCACACTGTCAGATTCCCTGTGGCATTTATGATGATCATGCTCGAGTGGTAGCGATGCTCGAGGATGCAGCTACGGTAGAAAAATCGATTACGTTAATCAATGAGCTTGCCGGCAAGTCGGATGCACAATCCCAGAATCAGCTGGTCAGATGGGTGATGAATAAAGAGAATCATGCCCAGAAAATCATCTCATCCATCAGCGATTATTTTTTAACCCAGAGAGTGAAATCAAGCCAGGATGATTATACTGAGCGTTTAAAGAAACATCATGCAGTTATCGTGGCGGCAATGAAAGCAAAACAAAATAGTGATATGGCCGCTGCAGCAGCTTTAAAAGAAAGTATTGAGGCGTTGATGCCATATTATCCAACGCATTAGGAACGGGCCGGAAGAAACGCGGCTTCAATAACGTTTCTTCCGGTGAGTCTTTCAAGCCAATCATTCCAAATATCATTATCTTGTTTTACCTGAGCAGGTAGTTATTGTTTTTACTTCTAAAATATAATAATAACAATCGTTTGTGTTAGGTTTCTTTTTTTAGTCAGTCGGTTGGCTGTCTTTCTTTTTTCATTTGATTTTAAGTGATTGCTGGGCAGCAGGAGTGGAGGAATGCGTGATAGTGGTAAACAATAATGAATTTTGAGACTTTTTCAAAACCTGATTTTATCGGTATTGGTCCGCCAAAGACAGGCACAACCTGGATTTATCAGAACCTGTTGACCCACCCGCAGGTTGCAATGCCGCCAGATAAGGAGATTCGATATTTTTGGGAAAGATATTTTGTTGGAACATTAAATCTCAGGGAGTTGCTCAGCAGTGATCACTGGCATGTCAGAGGTCGAAGAGCATTTCATAAAAACAGGTTTGGCAAGCATTTTTCTGACCTTCTAACACTTAAGCTGAATTTCAAAGAATTGCGTTGGGACTTAAACTATTTGAGTGGAAACCGCACAGATAGATGGTATGCGTCTCTTTTTCAACAGAATGTGATCAGTGGTGATATTACAGCAAAGTATTGTGAATTGCCGGAAGACGAGATTGTAAAAATAAGTCAGGTTTTCCCCCAGTTGAAAATCATTATTACGCTTCGAGATCCTATTGAGCGGGAATGGTCACGGGCGAAAATGAATCTGAGTAAAAAACCGGGCCGCCAGTTATCAGACGTCACACATCAAGAATTTATTTCCCAGTTCAATGACCCTCCCCAAAAAAGGTCTAATGATTATGCAAGATTGATTGATCAGTGGGGTAAGTGCTTTGAAAAGAATCAGATTCTGGTTCTCTTTTATGATGAACTCCTGGAGAATCCGTTTCACTATTTTTCTAAACTCTGTGATTTCCTGGCAATCAGTGGTCCTGATGCGAGTGCAAGGAAGCAGCTGGAAAAATATGTTTTTAAAGGGGTGAGGGGTGAGGTTCCCCCAGAGTTTAAAGATATCCTTTTCAGCATGCATGAAGAACACATTCTCAAGCTGATAGATTACTATCCCTCTGTCGACTATCCCAGAAAATGGTTGGAAAAGCACCAGATAACAGGCAGATCAGCCGGTAGTTGAAAATTGGTATTTTAACGTAACTGAAAAAGCTGAAATCAGACTTATGTTAGAGTGTGATGGTTAATTTCTTTTCACAGGATTCCAATATGTCATCTTTTTCGGATGAGGCACTATTCATATGAGCCAAGAATACTCTTTTACTCTGACGATCCCTCTAACCGATCGTTTGATTGCCGAATCATTGCTTGATGAGGCTAAGAAGCAATTTCCCCATATTCGTATCAGCAGAAAAACGAACAGAAAAGAGTCTGCCCGGTATTACCTGAGCTTTCCATTTTCGAATGCTCGCCCGGACCTTAAATTCCAGGAGTGGTTTCAGGAACGGGGTAAAAACGACTGGGACCTTTTCGGACCGACCTATGGGCGGTGGGGACTTGCCTGAGTAACAAGATCTGTTTACACTGCCGGCGTTTTTCTGGAAAACCTGTCAAATAGCCAGGTTCTACTGGAGTACCAGTCGAGATTTGCTCGGGAAACTCTTGGCAGGCGAGGCTGGTAGTTACAGCATGCAGGTGCTCATAACCTGTTTCAGATCTGTGAGTCCTTCAAAAATGAGTTGAATTCCCTCTTGCAGCAATACGGTCATACCATCATCAATTGCTGCCAGTTTAATTTCTTCAGCCGGCTCCTTACGGATAATCTGGTCCTTGATCTGGCGGTTTGCAACCAGGAGCTCAAACAGTCCCTTCCTGCCTTTGTAGCCACTGCCATTACACTCGTCACAACCGTTTGAGCGGAAGAGTGTCAAATCTTTTGAGTATTGAATATTGAGATGTTCAAAGAACAGTGCGCCATAATGATGTACCAGGTGATCATACTCCTGCTTGGATGGGTTGTAAGGCTCTTTGCACTCGTCGCAGAGTGTTCTGACAAGGCGCTGGGCGAGCACTCCAAGCAGGGCATCGGAAAAGTTAAAAGGATCCATGCCCATGTCGATCAGCCTGATCACTGTTTCTGCGGCCGAATTTGTATGGAGTGTACTGAAGACCAGATGTCCGGTTAACGATGCCTCAATGCCCATCTTCGCCGTTTCCTGGTCTCGCATCTCTCCGATCATTATGACGTCCGGGTCTGCTCGCAGGAAGGCGCGCATGGCCGCAGCGAATGTATAGCCGATGTATGGTTTAACCTGAACCTGGCGGAGACGGTATTGGGTGATTTCCACCGGGTCTTCAGCGGTCCATATCTTTTTTTCCGGTGTATTGATGTACCGTAAGACTGAATGCAGCGTTGTTGTTTTACCGGAACCGGTTGGCCCGACAACAAGAAAAATACCGTATGGTTTAGTAATGACAGGTACAAGCCGCTCAAGTATCCTTTCCGAGGCGATCTGTAGTAATGGCAGTGGTTCGCTGTCTGCAAGAATTCGTAGAACGACATCTTCGTTGCCATCGGCGGTCGGCAATGTCGCTACGCGCAATTCAACATTGTTTGCCTGGGTTGTGGTGAACTTTATTTTTCCGTCCTGTGGTTTTCTCCGCTCTGAGATATCCAGATCAGCCAGTACTTTTATCCGGGCAATGACAGATCTGACATTGGTTTTGGGGATGTTGATGATGTTTGAACAGCTGCCGTCGATGCGGAATCGTACTTCCGCATCTTTCAGATTTCCGTATGGTTCTATATGAATGTCTGAGGCGCCAGCAAAATAGGCATCTTCAATCATTTTATTTACAAGCTGTACTGCCGGCGTATCATCAACTTCCACATCAAGCGGCGCTTCATCATGCTGAGTGTAAATTGAGTGCGCGTATTGCTCTTCTTCCGGAACCTCATCAATAGCCCCGATATCTTCAATGTCCTCTTCAGGGGGAGGGGACAGGGAATCGAGCAGTTCTTTTATGTCGTCGCCAAAGGCGAGCAATACGCTTATTTTGGAGGCATTATAAAGCTTTTTAACCTCGAGAATACCATTCTGGTTGGCAGGATTTTTAGCTGCCACAATCAGGTCATTTTTGTTTTTTTGCAGCGGAATAATAAAATTCCTTCGCAGGATCTCAAAATTTGCATTTTCAAGCAGAGACAACGCAGAATACTGTTCGATTTTCAGATCGACAAAACGTGTTTTATAGACAGATGAGAGTGCGTCACCGAGATCAGCTTTAGAAACCAGAAAGTTCTCCATCAAAACAGTTTCAACTTCTTTTTCCTGCTGGGTGGCAATGACCATTGCCCGTTCCATCTCCTGAGCTGAAATGATGTCACGATTGACCAGTTCTTCATATCGCATCGGAACTTTTTTACCGCTCTTGTAGTGGTTAAACAAAGCGATAGCAAGGGTGTCTGCCAGTTCTTTGATGCGTGTTTCGTCAGTTGAATCGAACGCTGCCCCCTGCTTTTTATTAATGAGTTCAATTACCCCCATCAGGTTTGACTTATGAACGATCGGTGTTGCCAGGATTTGTCTGGATCTACTGCCTCCTTTTTCATCCCAGGATGAGTCAAAGCGCAGGGTCGGATCAATTTGCTGCAGCTCCTCCTTGTCGTAGACGTTTAATATATTGAGGGTCTGCCTGGTTTCAGCAACAAAACCGGTGATCGATGACCTGTTAATGTCCATCCTTATTTTACGTAATGAATCACTGGGCAGTAATACCCATGATACGAGTTTGTTTTTTTTGGTATCGATCAGAAAGATAGTTGCCATCTCAACATTGTAGATGTTGAGAATTTTATTTCGAAGCCCAACCATGATGGCGTTGGGAGATGAAGCTGCATGAATTTCGTTGACCAGTTTTTTAAAACGCTCGTCAAAGACTTGCTGAGAGGCAATCGTAGAGGAGGGGTTTTCAGTCATGTTAATATGAGTTCTGATTAATGGTTAAAAACTGGAGCCGCTTGCAAAACGCCCTTTTCGCTCAACCTCTACGTTATGCTTAAATTTTTATCCTTGGAATATCAATTATATGCCTACGGTAAAAATTTCTCACATGCCTTGACGTTGAACGAAAATCATCATTTTGCAAAAGGCTCAACTGGTTTATAATTCGGTGCATCGTAAAATACCTGATCAGCGAGGACAGCCAGACTGATTGGCGGATAACAGAGTTCAGTATATCACAATCGAACCAACAGTAAAAATTTCCGAACAATTAATTCAAAAGCTTAACGGAAGGGCAATCTCACGGGCAGGAAAAGGGGGGATTTTACCTCCACTGAAAACAGGAGGATGAGCACTGAGGAGGCCGAGATGCCTCCTCAGGCTGGTAACGGTGTGAAAACGTAATCAGGCGACTTTTTCAAAAACTTTGGACAAGGCACCGCAGATGGGACATATATCGGGGGCTGCGCCGAGTTCGATATATCCACATATCGGGCAGAGATAGAAGTCCGTGACGTCCAGATCAACACCTGATTTTACTGCTTCAAGGGCCTTGGCATAAATCTCGGCATGAACCTTTTCAGCCCCAAGTGCAAATCGAAACATGGTTTTGGCACGATGGCCCTCCTCATTTGCCAGCTCGCTCATGGGAGGATACATTTCGGTGTATTCATACGTTTCACCCTCAATTGCTCCTTTGAGATTCTCAGCTGTTGAGGCGATGGCGTCAAGCGCTTTAAGGTGTCCTTCAGCATGGATTCGCTCCGCTTCTGCGGTCGTTTTAAAGAGTTTGGCGATATTTACGAAACCTTCTCGTTCCGCTTTCTTGGCAAAGGCGCTGTATTTCTGGTAGGCTTGGCTTTCACCGGCAAAAGCATCCTTTAAATTCTCTGTTGTTGAGGCCATGATTTCTCCTTCGGTTAATGGTAAAAGTAGTAATGAAAACAGTGTAATGATAGAAACTTTCAACGGCTGAGTATACATGAAATAATTGTATATGCAAAAAGAGAATTGACCTGGTACATATCTGCAGATTCTACTTTAAACGGGAATTTATAGGTCGGCAATTTTCTGAATGCCAGGATGATGTTTACTATATCAACGGTTAGATCATGCTGGTAATGCAGACTGGACAGATGCTATAAGGTAACAGATGTATATCTCAAATTATTAGATGGAGTTACTCACGATGAGCAGATGGAATCTCCCGTATCATTCTCAGAGACCGATCGTAACGGCTTCCAATGTTGTCTCAACGTCGCAGCCGCTTGCTTCCCAGGCAGGTGTTCGGATGTTGCTGGATGGCGGAAATGCGATTGATGCCGCATTGGCAGCTGCAATCGCGCTGACCGTGCTGGAGCCGACCGGAAACGGGATCGGCAGTGATGCGTTTGCACTTGTCTGGGATACAAAAGAGCTGCATGGCATTAATGGCTCAGGACGATCTCCTGCTTCATGGTCACTGGAGAGGTTTAAACACCTGGATGAGATGCCCAAATATGGTTGGGACTCTGTGACGATTCCGGGAGCAGTATCGGTCTGGCATGAATTGTCTCAGCGTTTTGGCAGGCTGCCGTTTCAGCAATTGTTCGAACCGGCTATCGAGTATGCGCGCGGTGGTTTTCCCGTATCACCGATTATTGCAGGGAAGTGGGAATCCGCCGCAGAGATTTACCAGGGCTATGATGAATTTAGCAGAGTTTTTCTGCCAGGTGGCAAGCCGCCTTCAGTCGGCGCGACCTTTCATTTGAAAGAGGCTGCTTTGACACTGGAGGAGATATCTCAAACGGGAGGAGAATCGTTTTACCGTGGTGATCTGGCAAGAATGATTGCCCGCTGTTCTGAAGAGCAGGGTGGCGGTTTGAAATATACGGATCTTGCCTCACACCAGGCAGAGTGGGTCAAGCCGATATCGAAACAGTATCGGGGCATGGAGCTTTTTGAATTACCCCCGAACGGACAGGGAATAGCAGCTCTGATAGCGCTCGGGATTCTTGACCTGTTTGACCTGAAACAATACCCGGTTGATTCTGTTGATTCGGTGCACCTCCAGGTGGAGGCGATGAAACTCGCATTTGCAGACGTCTCATGCCACCTGGCAGATATTGAAGCAATGAAGGTAGATTATCGGAAAATGCTTGATCCCGGCTACCTGAGACAAAGAGCCGATAGTATTGATATGACACAGTCCCGGTCACCGGTCACCGGGATTCCAGAAGGCGGAGGAACGGTCTATCTGGCGGCAGCAGACGCTGACGGAATGATGGTTTCATTTATTCAGTCAAACTTTAACGGATTTGGTTCAGGTATTGTTGTGCCCGGGACAGGAATCAGCCTGAACAATCGTGGATGTGGCTTTCGGGTGCAGGATGGTCACCCAAATTGTGTTAGTGGCGGCAAAAAACCGTTTCACACGATCATACCGGGATTTGTCATGGATCGTGGGAAACCGTTGATGGCTTTCGGTGTTATGGGAGCACATATGCAGGCACAGGGGCACGTGCAGATGATGACTCGAATCTTTGATTATGGCCAGAACCCGCAGGCCGCATCTGACGCTCCCCGCTGGCATGTGATGCAGGAATCAGGCCTGGCACTTGAAAACGGTTTTCCACCATCTGTTATTCAGGGACTCAAGGAGCGCGGGCACGAGATTTTCTCGGAAGAAAGTGATATCTTCGGTGGGGCTCAACTGATACTGAAATCAGGCAACCACTATATTGCAGGTTCAGACCATAGAAAGGATGGGCAAGCTGCAGGCTATTAATTGCTATGACCAGTGATAAAAAAGTAGGTATGTATTGATTTGAATGACTCAACTGTGTTTAAGCGCGTTATTATAGAGCAGCTGCCTCTGATAGATGTGAGAGCTCCTGTTGAGTTTTGTTCGGGGTCTCTGCCCGGTGCGGTTAACCTGCCGATAATGTCCGATGATGAACGGCATCAGGTCGGGATTCGTTACAAGCAGAAAGGGAGAGATGAAGCGATAAATCTCGGTTCGGAGCTGGTGTCAGGAGATATCCGGGGAGCAAGGATTGCTGGCTGGATCGAGATGATTTCAAAAAGTGCCGAAACGATGATCTACTGCGCGCGCGGAGGCCTCCGGTCCCATATCGCTCAGGAATGGATTGAGGCTGAATCCGGATGTCGTGTACCGCTCCTGGAGGGCGGTTATAAAGGGTTCAGAGCGTACCTGTCAAAGCACCTTAACCCTGATTGGATAAGGAGTGAAGCGATCGTTGTCGGTGGTCGCACAGGGGTTGGAAAGACGGTGATACTTAATAAATTGAAAAACAGTATTGACCTTGAGGCACTGGCAAACCACCGCGGGTCCTCCTTCGGGAAGCATATCTCGGCGCAGCCCGTTCAGGCAGATTTTGAGAATAATCTTGCAGCAGCCCTGATAAGACAAGACTGTCATAATTTCCGTCATATTATTGTTGAGGATGAAGGACGGCATGTCGGCAAACGCTATTTACCCAAAGAACTTGCACAGTTTTTCGCAGCTGGTTCCCTGATTGTGGTCGAAGCATCGCTTGAACAGAGAATTGAAGCAACCTGCAACGAATATGTCGTGGCAGCACAGAAGAAATACCAGATGAGATTTGGTGTTACCCATGGCATGGAGAAATGGATCGCAGAGATGGAATCCGGTGTTGATCGAATTTCCCGGCGACTCGGTCCTTCTCGTTACCGCAAGATCAGGGAGCAGCTTAATGATGCCTGCACGAATCAAGCAAAGACCGGCAACCTGGAATTGCATAAAATCTGGATTGAACAGCTGCTGACCTTCTACTATGACCCAATGTATGATTTTCAGCTGGGAAAAGACAGACGAACGATACTTTATAAAGGAAGTCCGGAGGCAGTAGAGAAGTACTTAAAATCACTCGAGTAAGAAAAATCAAAGGGAACGTGATGGCGGGCAGAAACGGTAATTATCGCTTACTTCAATTGATGTTCTTATTATTGTTTATTACACAAGGATGTGAGAAGCAACCGGAGCAGGCGCTTGGGACACTGGAATGGGACCGGGTAAACAGTCGTATTCCTGCAAGTGAAATAATTGAAAAAATTGCAGTAAAGGAAGGGGAACGAGTTGAAGCTGGCGATCTGCTTCTCACCATTGATGATCGGAAAATTGTCCAGCAATATCATGAAGTGGAAGCACTCCTGAAACAGGCAACATGGAAACTCCGCGAACTCGAAACCGGGCCTCGGCCTCAAACCATCGCGGAAGCAAAGGCACGGCTCGAAGCTGCCAAGGCAACTCTGGAAAACGACAAAGAGATATATGCGCGGAGGAAACAGCTGTATAAGACTGAATTTACCAGTCGGGAGCAACGTGATATTAGCTATAATGCTTACATCAACTCGAAAGAGCGGGTCACAGAGCTGACTGAAGAACTCGACGAATTACTTGCCGGTACACGAATTGAGCAGGTCGAACAGGCAAAAAGCCAGGTTGTCTCTCTGACTGCCAGGCTATCCGGACTGGAACTGCTCAAGGAAGATTATACAATAACCGCAGCCAGAAGCGGCCTTGTGGACAGTCTGCCATTTAAGAAAGGCGATAAGCCGCCGGCCCAATCGGTGGTCTGTACGCTGCTGGCAGGCGATCGGCCGTGGGCTCGGGTGTATATCCCTGAAGCATATCGATCCCGGATGAAACCCGGCGATACGTATAATCTGATGATTGACGGTCAGCAGCAGCCCTTTAATGCCCAACTGCGATCCATATCATCAGAGGCCTCTTTTACCCCTTACTTCGCACTTTCGGAAAATGACCGATCCCGACTGTCGTATATCGGTCAGTTTGACCTGACCGATGAAAACGCACAGGAACTGACGGCAGGTAGTCCCGTACAGCTGATTTTGGAGGCACCGTGAATCCGGTCATCCAGGTGACGGGCCTGACCAAAAAGTTTGGCAGTTTTACTGCAGTCGACAGGCTTGACATGACTATTCCAAAACAGCAGGTCTATGGTTTCCTGGGGCCCAATGGCAGCGGTAAGACCACTGCTATCCGCATGATGTGCGGTTTGCTGCAGCCAACTGATGGGCAGATAGAAGTTCTGGGAATGAAGATTCCTGAAAAGACCGAACAGATTCGACTCCAGGTCGGCTATATGACACAGAAGTTCTCCATGTACGGGGATCTCACCGTTCTGCAGAATATGCAGTTCATGGCTCGGATTATGGGCGTCTACGGGCGAAGCATGAATGGACGGATTTCCGATCTGCTCGAACGATTTAAACTTGATTCGTTTGCAAGAAGAAGTGCCGGCTCTCTTTCCGGAGGCCAGAAACGGAGGCTGGCACTTGCCGCTGCGGTAATCCATGAACCGAAGCTGCTGCTGCTTGATGAACCGACATCGGAGGTTGATCCCAATACCCGCCGGGAATTCTGGGATGAACTATTTCTAATGTGCGAGGCAGGAGCAACGATTCTGGTGACAACTCACCTTATGGATGAGGCTGAGCGCTGTCATCAGCTGGCTATCCTGAACGAAGGGGAAAAGGTTGCTGACGGCTCACCCCAGGAACTTAAAACAAACCTTGGTGCTCAGATTTTCCTGATAAACGGACCAGATATTGCGGCTATTCGTGAACATTTACGGAGTGTTCCTGAAGTGCTTGCAACCGCCCGGTCCGGCCTCTCACTCCGTGTGATAGTCAAAAGTGATGAAGCCAGGACAGAAAACTGGCTTTGGGAGAAACTGCTTCAATATGAAGCAGATATTTCGCAGGTGGCACCATCAATTGAAGATGTCTTTGTCATCACGACTCAAAACAATATCGACAAGGTGTCGCACTGAGATGTACTCTCCGGTCTCTTCTATCGTGCGCATTGCAGCTGTATGCGGCAAGGAAATGATTCATCTTGTGCATGATCGCCTTACCTTTGGCATGGTTGTCATGATCCCTCTTTTTCAGTTGATCCTGTTCGGCTACACGATAAATACCGATGTGAGAAATGTTCCGGCAGCTGTTGCGGATAATCTCAATAACTCCTTTTCGCGCCAGCTGGTAATGGATCTGCAGGCCACCCAGGTACTTGATTTTGTTGCGGTGACCGAAACGCCACAGCAGCTGGAAACCCTTATCCAAAGAGGGACAGTCAGTGCCGGCCTCTATATTCCCATGGACGCTGAACAGCGTTATTACAGCGGTGAACGGTCTATTGCACAATTGCTGGTGGATGGCTCTGACACAACGCTTGGTGGCGCGGTCAGACAACTCTCACGCTTTCCGTTTTTGCCAGGGGGAACCATCTCAAATATGGACAGTGTGGAGCAGATATCGGTCCGTTTACTCTATAACCCTGAACGACGTGCATCACTCTTTACCGTACCCGGTCTGCTTGGGGTCATTCTCACCATGACCATGATTATGTTTACCTCAATTGCAATTGTCAGGGAGCGTGAACGTGGAAATATGGAGTTGCTGATTGCCACACCGATTAAAAACCTTGAACTGATGGTCGGTAAAATAACCCCCTATGTGGGGATCGGGCTGGTACAGGTATCGGTAATTCTTTTTCTCGGAGTAATGCTTTTTGATATCCCGGTGGTGGGTAGTTTTTTTCCGGTTTACACGGTCTGTCTGATCTTTATCCTGGCAAACCTGACCCTTGGTTTGATGATCTCAACGCTTGTGCGCAATCAACTGGCGGCAATGCAGATGTCATTTTTTATACTGCTGCCGTCCATTCTGCTTTCCGGCTTTATGTTTCCTTTTGTGGCTATGCCGAAAATTGCCCAGTATATTGCTGAGATCCTGCCGCTTACCCATTTTTTAAGAGTTATCAGGGGAGTGATGTTGAGAGGAGAGCCTTTGACCGGGCTTGTTGGTGACCTCATGTTTTTGCTGGTTTTTTCACTGATATTTCTGGTGATTAGTACCCTTCGTTTTTCCAAAAGGCTTGAATAGTTTATAACAGAGCTGCTTGCAAAACGCCCTTTTCGCTCAACCTCTACGTTATGCTTAAATTTTTATCCTCGGAATATCGATTATATGCCTGCGGTAAAAATTTTTCACATGCCTTGACGTTGAACGAAAAGCATCATTTTGCAAAAGGCTCAACAGATAAATCTTTAGAGAGTTAAGAGATGACGTGGCGGGCGGATAAACACAGAACGATCATATTGGTCATAATTACCTGTTTACTGATTTCCTGTTCAAAGGGTGATCAACAGTCATTTCTTGAGGACCAGGCCGGCCTCCTGGGCGAGGCGCAAAAACAATATCTCAACGATTACAATAATGCCCTGCTGCACGATCTCGATATCCATTTTAAGTTGATCATTCTGGCAGAACAGACGGAGGATATCGATGAAATGGCGGCAGCCGTTTTCGGTAATCTTGGAAAGAAAACGAGCGGCTCGAAAGGATTACTTTTTCTTGTTGATCCTCAGGGAAAACAGGCGCGTATTGAGGTTGGGTACGATCTTGAGGGAGTTTTCCCTGATAGTTTTGTCGGTTACATCGAGGAAAAGCAAATGGTTCCGTTTTTCAAAGTTGGCAAGGTAGGGATCGGGATCGTTGCTGCTACTGAACTGTTTGTCTCACGGGTTCAGCGCTCCATTGCTGGAGAGCAGTTTGATCCGTCTCAAGAGATCGCTGATCAGCGTTATTTCTCAGGTGGTGGCGGTGCAAAGGTGAGTGTTGATATTGGTTCAGGAGAACATGACAAAGTGAGTCGGGCAGGCGGGCAGTATCAAGCCCAGGCCAGGCCAGAGGAAACGCTGAAGGAATACATGCGTGTATTGCGGGCACATGAGAAAAATCCTCAGCTGGGTCTGTTTACCCCTGAGACCAGGGAGTTTTTCAGCAAATGGGTGGTTACCGATGGACAGCAGGATAATGAATTGAGATCCGTGGAGCAAGCCACGCCCGAAAGTGTTGTTATCTGGGGTGACTACGCGGTGATACGTTTTCCAGTTGAGAAAAGGAGTCAACCCCCTTATTTTCTGAGGAAAGGAGCTGATGGCTGGATGCTTGATTTCTGGACAATGAGCAATGTGATCCAGATGAATCATAAAAATTATTATCATTTCAAAAGCTTTGAGCATCCATACCGTTTCGCGTTTTCCGACTGGAAATTTGACAATAACGGGTTTCCAATAATCTCCAGGTGAGCTCTGCTGTATCTTCTACCTGGGGGACAAATAAAAAAAGGAGCTTTTCCCACTTTCGTGTGAAAAGCTCCCTGGGTATTCATATCGCTTGGCTGACGAATTACCAGCCGAGGGTCAGGTAATCGTGGATGGAATCGGCCGCCTGCCTGCCGGCACCCATGGCCAGAATTACTGTCGCAGCACCGGTAACAATATCGCCACCGGCCCAGACGCCTTTTTTGGTCGTCTTGCCTGTTTTTTCATCAGTTAATACATACCCCCACTGGTTCAGCTTCATGTCTGGTGTTTCACTGGTGAGCAGGGGATTTGCGCCGGATCCGACTGCCACGATGCAGAGGTCGCAATCCATATGGAATTCTGACCCTTCGATGGCAACCGGACGTCTTCTCCCTGAATCATCCGGCTCACCCAGTTCCATCCGCAGACATTCCATACCGGTTAATCGTCCCTTTTCGTTGCCGATGTATTTGGTCGGGTTGGTCAGCAGAAACATTTCGATCCCTTCCTCTTCAGCATGATGGATCTCTGCTTTTCTCGCGGGCATCTCTTCGCGGGATCTGCGATAGACAATTTTTACATTGTCGGCACCCAGTCGCATTGCGGTTCGTGCTGAATCCATGGCAACATTTCCAGCCCCGAGAACGACGACGTTTTTGCCCATTGGAATAGGAGTATCAACCTCTGGAAATTTATAGGCTTTCATCAGGTTGGCACGAGTAAGGTATTCGTTGGCTGAAAGGATTCCGACGAGGTTTTCTCCCGGCAAATTCATGAACCTCGGCAGGCCTGCACCAACGCCGACATAAACAGCATCGTATCCCTGTTCGAAGAGTTCATCCAGGGAGACAGTGCGGCCGACCACGGCATTACATTCTACTTTTACACCCAGCCTCTCAAGAAAGTTGACTTCCTGGGCAACAATGGCTTTTGGGAGACGAAATTCTGGTATTCCATAGACCAGAACACCGCCTGGTTTATGGAACGCCTCAAGTATGGTTACATCGTGACCTTTTACGATAAGATCTCCAGCAACGGTCAAGCCGGATGGCCCGGAACCCACAACGGCGACTTTTTTGCCGGTCGCTGACTGCGTTGGCGGCAGTTCTCCAGTCCCGTATTCCCGCTCATAGTCAGCGCAGAAACGTTCGAGGTTGCCGATAGCTACCGGCTCACCTTTTCTGCCGACAATGCACTTTCCTTCACACTGGATTTCTTGAGGACAGACGCGTCCACAGACAGCAGGAAGTGCGTTTTTACCCCATAAATTACGAATCGCTCCGGTCGTGTCACCCTGGGCAAGCAGGTCGATAAAGCCGGGGATATCAACACTGACCGGACAGCCTGCAACACAGCCGGGCTTCTTGCACTGCAGGCAGCGTGCAGCTTCTTCCTGGGCCATTTTCGGTGTGTATCCTGTGGGTACTTCAAGAAAATTACGGGCCCTGACGTGTGGCTCCTGTTCGGGCATTGCTATTCGTGGATTCTTCTTCTTTGTTGCTTGCTCCGCCATCACTCCCTCCGTTGATTTAACCTGTATAAATTGTCTCTTCAGTTAGATTTTCCGTCTATACTGTGAGGCACGGATTACTTGGCATCACGAATGGTACAGAACTCATCGTGGCATTTTTTTTCGTCTTCTTGGTATGCCTGAAGCCTGAGCATCAGTTCGTCGTAATCAACCTGGTGACCGTCAAATTCCGGACCGTCTACGCAGGCAAATTGCGTTTTTCCACCAACGGTGACCCTGCACCCGCCACACATACCGGTACCGTCAACCATGATCGGGTTGAGGCTGACAAGCGTTGGAACATTATACCCTTTTGTGATAGCGCTGACGGCTTTCATCATTGGTACCGGTCCAATGGCAACAACCTGCTTGATGTCCTCTTTTTCCAGGATCTCTTTCATCACATCAGTTACAAAACCATGATGACCATACGAGCCATCATCGGTGCAGAGCCTCAGATCATGGGAAGCATCTTTCATCTGCTCTTCCAGGATCAGTAGATCTTTTGTTCGTGCCCCGATAATGCAGGTTACATCATTGCCGATATCTTTCATTGCTCTGGTGATCGGGTGGAGAACCGCAACACCTGTTCCACCGCCAATGCAGATTACTTTACCGATTTTTTCCAGATGAGTGGCTTTCCCCAGCGGGCCGATCACATCCTGATAGCTGTCGCCGACCTGCAAGCTCTTGAAGAGATCAGTAGATTTCCCAACAACCATATAAATAATTGTTATGGTGCCTTTTTCTTTATCGGAAGAGGCCATGGTGAGAGGGATTCTTTCTCCATCCTCACCGGCTTTCAGGATCACAAACTGGCCGGGCAGGGCTTTTTTTGCAATCAGCGGTGCCTCAATCTCATTGAGTATTACAGTTCCTTCTGCCATCTCTTCGCGTCTGACAATTTTAAACATGTGTACCTCCCGGCTTTAATAACATTGATTTTGCAATGAGCAGTTCCTTTTCCTGTGAAGCGAAGTGGAATCGATCTCAGGTTTGATAACGTTTATCTGCGATCCAAACTGTCGTTTGAAATGCACAATAGAGCCGAACCTACCTTTTTTACCTGTTATTTTCAATCATGTTATCCTCTGTAAATGACAGAACTATTTATTTGATATTTCAAGAAAATTTATTGTACAACCTAGTACATTGAATATATTGGGAAAATTATTTTACCACGAGTGGTACTCTGGTTATTCCTGGTTACTCATCAACGCATCAATTCCTGCCTGGGCGACAATCTCATCCTGATCAGGACTGCCTGAACTGCAGCCAATGCCGCCAACCGGATGTTCGTCGATGAAAATCGGCAGACCGCCTGCAAAAATCATGAACCGTCCCTGGATGCTGGAGTTGATCCCAAAGGCAGGGTCCCCCGGGCCGCTTACGTCGCCGTAAGCTCGGGTTGATTTTCTTGCTGCACCGGCAGTGAAGGCTTTATCTATGGCAATGGTTATGCTGGTAATCCGGGCGTTGTCCATACGTTGAAAGAGAAGAAGATTTCCTCCGTCGTCGACAATGGCGATATCCATGTCGATACCAATTTCGGAAGCCCGCTGTTCTGCTGCCTCCATCATTAATTTTGCATCTTCCAGGGTGAGCTTTGGAACGCGTTTCATGCATTTTCCTCCAGAGATTGTGTATAATTATGATAATGGAACGTTTACAGATACCAATAAATGGTCTGTCCGTAATTATTTGATGTACAACATTTTGTCAACATTACGATTTGCTGTAAGTGGAAATATCTGCACAGAACGGCACATTTCGAGTTTGCAGAGCTCATATAATATTCTGTGGATATGGAGTTCAGGCCAAGTATAATAAGCCTGTGACGAAATCACAGAATAGGTTGAATAGAAGCACAGAAGCAGACCATAAAAACAGTTGTCGTCAGCGATCTATGAATAGGGCCCAAAAAATACAGATTTTCACTTTTCTTTCGATTTTATGGTTATCGGGGGTGTGTAATTACGGCCTGGCATATGATAATCTCCATTTGATTGAAGATGCCACAGCGGGTGACCGTGAAGCACAATATACACTTGCTCATCTCTACTACAAAGGGCTGGGGGGTGTCGACCGGAGCATCCCCGACGCAATCACGTGGTTTCGCAGGGCCGCAGAGGCGGGGCACGTGGACAGTATGTACGATCTTGCGATGATAATACTCGATGATCAAAACGGTATCACCAGAAAAGAGGAATCATTTTACTGGTTAAAAAGATCGGCGGATTTGGGGCATGGAGATGCGCAATATGCACTCGGCCGGGCTTACGGGTTGAGCCAACCGGAGAAGGGGGTTTACTGGCTCAAACAGGCAATCCTGAACGGCCATCCCGAGGCGTCTGAATATCTCGAAAAATGGTGTGAAAGTGATTCGATCGGTTGTGATTAAGGAAGTGAGACCCATTTTTTAGTTGTCCCGTCAGATTCTGTGAAACCTGCAAAGGGAGTAGTGGCGTCGCGATGAATCGATTCAAGAAGTGCCTGCGGGTCATTCTTGAAATCATTCTCAATGGATGTGTCAAGCTGTACTAGTTTTCTATCAAAGGTAGAGATCAGATTCTGGTGACGCCAGCGGGTCAGGTAGTAGATTATCATTTCAGGTAATCGGGTGAAGACCGTCTCATCAGGCATAGGATCAACAAAACTTGATTCTTCAAGGCGTTTGCCTGATAACGTCTGCGTCCTGTAGAAGGCGCTCAGGAACATCAGTTCCGGAGGCAGCGAGGCTTTCAGCCCGATTTTGGTGAGTAATCTCAAGATTACCTTGACACTCTTTTTGCCGGTTCGAGCGATGGTGTAAGGCACATATATTTTTCTGGGACTCTTGAGGTTGAGGTGAGATTTGATTGTCAGGATCAGCTTGGACAGCTCGACTGGCTCCTGGTCAACAAAGTGATAGGTATTCCCGCTGAACTCTTCTCTGTTATCAAGCATGTGGTGGATCAGGTAGGGCAACTTTCGTGAGTTAGAATATGAATGAATAATTCCCTTCTTGGTGAAGAGAAACGGCATGGATTCATCAGAAATTGAAAAAAGAAGACGCTGAAATCCTTGAATTTTATGGTCGTGATTTCCATAAGCAATTGCCAGTCTGATACAGCTGAAGTCAAGCCCTTCATTCTCTGCCATGTAACTTAGTGTCTTTTCTGCCATCAGTTTTGATTTGGCATAATTACTTAACCGCGAAGACATCGGAACCTGGTCATTCTCTGAGAGGTCTGTGCCCGGAGGGAGGGTGGCTGCCGAGCTGAAATGAATGTAGGGAATTTTTAATGCTGCCGCTGCTCTTGCAATATTGACAGAACCGGAATAATTGACCTCGAAGGTGAGCTGGGAGCCGGCGTCAATATTGGTGATGGCCGTATTAATGACGAAATCAGGCTTGAGCGATAACAGGTAATCACGGATGTCCTGGCAGTTTCTCAGAGAAACTTTCTTGCTGCTCGGAGCTCTCATATCCACGAGCCCAGGTCTCTTGGTCTTGAAATAATTAACCATCGTACCGCCAATGAGACCCGACCCACCAAACAGTACCCCAATTTTTGGCCTGTTGCCTTTGCGTCCCGCATCGTTAAGCATCCTTCCCTCTCTTTTAGGTATGTGGTTAAAATTATGATAACAGCTAGAGGGAACTGGTCAATAATTAAATTTGGAACGACAGCGAATCCGAGCGGTGTGCAGGCAGGATATTGGGGTTGGGATATCTTCAGTTAAAAGAGAGATTACGTTCCACTACCTCTTCAATAACGATATCCGGTTTAAAAAACCTAAGAATTTCCTCTACATTTTTCTGATCATACTCCTTCCAGAGATAGACAACCTCTTTGAAATTTTCTGAGAAAAATGGTTCAAGCTCGACAGAAAACGAATCTCTGAAAATCACGGCTTTGAGATCTGCCTGATCGCATTTACTGGTAATTGATGACCTGATAATTTTTGTTGAAAGGTTCGTCAGGGAATAGTCAGTTGGGGCAATATGTGAACATTTTTTATATTTTGACAGCTTCCTGTAGGATTCGTCAAATGGTTCAAAATCAAGGAGCATTTTTGTCAGGTCCCCACATCGATTTTCTTCACTTGAACAGTGTCGAGTCTGCTGTTTCGAGAATCTGAAATCCTTCTTAAATGAAGTAGAAGGGAATTTTTTTTCAATGTTCTCGGCAATAATCAGATAGGCAGTATATGCCCCGAACGGCGTCCAATGGGTGTCACTCTTGAAGAAAAGAGGCTCTTCTTTATGTTTTTTAAGGCGGCTACCAAGGTCGAGCAGTTCAGTTTCATTGATCTCCGGATATCTTTCGATGAGTTGCTGCAGTTTGCCTTTGCCTTGAAATTTTTCCCAGGAATCCATTACAAATTCAGGATAAACGCTCTCTTTGTCCGGTGGAATTATCAGCAGATATTGGATGTCATGCTGCTTGAGCCATTGTTTTTTTGTACGATATTTGGCTGCCCAGCGTTCCAGTTTAGCTTCAGAGAGTTGTTCTTTCCCGGCAAAATCAAACAGCATCTCTGATTGTCCGAGATAGAACCAGTTATCAATTCCCTGGTGCGTATTGGTCTCGTCTCCCGTTGTGCCAAATCGTTTTCTGGTTTCTCTTTGATATCGATATATAAAAAATTCTCGAAAACCAAAGTGGTCATCGAGGTAGGTTCCAAGATCGGAAAAATACAGATCCACCTGGGAAAGCGACTCTGGGGGTGCCGGAATAGAGGCCAGCGCGCGCTTCTCGGCCAAAGAGAATACCATCTTTTCAGACCTGAACATCTTGATTGCCGGAGCTGACAGGAGTCCGAAAAACAGGGAGATAAGCAGCAGGTTGTAGATGGCTGGAATTTTCCTGGCAATCATGACCCTAGAACCTGAAGTAAATAAACGGGTTGTAAACGCCTGCTGCCAAACTGATAACAGAAAAGTAGCTGACAGTAACAAAAAAAATGAGCTGGCTGAGGTGCACGGCTAAACTCCGTACAAAGCTGGGCTCCTCTGGAGTTGTTCTCAGCAGTACCTGCTTCAGCCTGAGAATATACGGGTAGATCGGAAATGCCAATAGCAGCGCCATGGAGATTTCAAAGCGAGCTTTGCTGTCCACATAAAGAGACATAATCGTCGTATCCACACCTGCCTGTTTCCCTCCAAGCATCACGGTAATAAAGGAGACTGCCTGCGGTAACGTATCACTTCTGAATATCACCCAGCCAAACATAACGATCAGGAACGTTATGAGGACACGAACAGGCGACCATAATCTGCCTGCTAGAGAGCCGAAAGAGGTACGCTCAATAATGAGAAAGAAGCCATGGTAGAGTCCCCAGGCCACAAAGGTCCAGCTTGCTCCATGCCAAAACCCGCACAGTACGAATACAATGAGAAGATTAACATGGGTACGGACCGGACCAGATCGGCTGCCGCCCAGAGGGATGTATAGATAATCTTTAAACCAGCTCGACAGTGATATATGCCATCTTCGCCAGAATTCACGTATGGATTTTGAGATATATGGATAGTTAAAATTTTCCAGAAAATGAAAACCAAACATTCGACCAAGCCCAATGGCCATGTCAGAGTAGCCTGAGAAGTCAAAATATATCTGGAGGGTATAGCAGAGTGCCCCGAGCCATGCCAGTGGCATAGTAAGTTCAGTTTCGGGCAGCATAAAAATTTTGTCTGCAATTACTGCAAGCGGATTTGCCAGCAAAATTTTCTTGCTCAGCCCGAATAAAAAGCGTTGAATTCCGTCTGCTAAACCGTTCATCGTCATCGAGCGGTTTTCGATTTCATCGGCAATATCATTATAACGGACGATGGGGCCGGCTATTAATTGTGGAAACAGGGAAATATAGAGTGCGAGATTGATAACGCTTCTCTGGGGGCTTACCTTTTGCCGGTACACATCAATGATATATGATAGTGCCTGAAAGGTAAAAAAAGAAATTCCTATCGGCAGCCGAATCGGTTCCAGTTCTATTGCAGAAACACCCACGTATGAGAGCAGAAGATTGATATTATCAGCGATAAAATTGACATATTTGAAAAAGCCAAGAATGAAAACATTGAGAGAAACTGACAGGATAAGGAAAAGACGGCTGACGGCAGGCGATCTGCTGCCTGCGATGAGGAGGCCGCCACTATAGTTAATAGCGATTGAGGCCAGCATGAGCAAAACGTATATTCCTTCTCCCCAGCTATAGAAAAAAAGACTTGCTGCCAGCAGGAGAATGTTACGTGCAGCTTTTCCTGACAGCAGGTAAAACAGCAGAACCGCTGGCAGGAAGAAGAAAAGGAACGTTATGGAGGAAAAAACCATTCGTCTACATTAAATTTATGGGCAGGGTGGCCGGTTGCTTGTTATATGGCAAGGCAATATATTGGCAATGAGTTGCTACTTCAAGTTAAGAATTGATCTTGAGCCGCCATTCTCAATCGGAGGAAGATAGCACAGGGGCAAGTATCACCTAGTGAGCCCGATCATGAAACCTTAAAATGAAAAAGGAGTATTTCTTATGGTTACCTACCTTTACTGGCTACTGATATTTCTGTTATGTGCTGGGATTATTTACGGTGTCGGTGTGAAAGCGAAAAATTGGAAAGTTGGGGTTTCCCTTGCGCTTGCCGTTTTGCTGGTTGGCTGGACAGCCTACTATTTCCGTTTTCAACAGATTTTTGTTAAGCGATATGGAGGTGTTATGACTGTCGAGGTGCCGGCTGGACAGCATCACCTCGGGGCAACATGGAAGGATGATAATCTGTGGATAGAAAACTACGATCCAAAGACAAACACCTGTGTTTTCAGTGAATATTCCAAAGGTAACTTGCTGCAGGGACGGGTTACCGTTAAAAACTGCAATCCTCTTATGCCGAGTTTGTGAGATCGTATAAATCTTTTGCAGCCTCTATTACTTACCCGTCTTGCCATGTAATTTCTTTTCATTCAACCGGGTCTGCTCATTGAAAACGCCACCGGCAGTCGCTCATGGAGGGTGCCGGTCCCTGTCGTGATGAAACAGTACGCTCATTTACCCAGCGTATTCAGCTACTGTGGAAACCATTTGGCGGGGCATATTGGTAATAATCATTGTGCCCCACCGCTTCATTCTATTTTAGAATCACTTGATACTATCTTACGTTAAAGGGCGATTTTTCTTAACGAGAGCAGGATGGAAGGGTATCCTCTTCTGCAGATGAATCAGCGATCAGCTGCGATTGTTAAAATACTGTACTTGTAACGATATTGTGGGTTTTGTGGTTCACATGTCTCCTTTATGATTATCTTATAGTTTGATAGGTAATAGTGGCGGGATTTTAGTTGACTTAAACGTAAGGGTAAAGTATAACATTTCTTAATGTGTTTCTGTTTTTTGGTGAACGTGAGGATGGTTGACCCGATATAATCTTTTTTCAACAGGAGTTAAAATGGACTTTCTGTCGTATCAGTCAATCCCGGCGATACTCAGGGAGAATGCAGATAAGGTCGGTCAGCGTACCGCAATCAGCTATAAGAAGCGCGGTACGTTTCTTTCCCTTTCCTATGAAGAATTTTATGAACGGGTATTGATGCTCGCCAGGGGGTTGTGCAAGGTAGGGATGCAGCCCGGCGTTGACCTTGAGCAGTATCGATGATGTGCAGTTCAACTCAGTTGGCAAAGTTCTTGAGCGAACAGAACTCAAAGTTGCTGCTGATGGTGAGCTTCTTGCCAGAGGGCCGCAGGTGATGAAAGGTTACTATAAAGATGCCCAGTCAACCCAGCAGACCTTTGAAGATGGCTGGTTCAAAACCGGGGACATTGCCCGAATTGACGATGAAGGGTTTGTTTATATTATTGACCGGAAAAAAGAGCTGATCGTTACCGCGGGAGGAAAGAATATCGCTCCTCAGCCAATCGAAAACGAACTTAAACTCGATAAATATATTTCGCAGGCCATCGTTTTTGGTGACCGGAAACCGTACCTGGTGGCACTGCTTACACCAAACCTTGAGCGTCTGATAGACTTGAGCCGGGAAGAAAATCTAGATTACCTCGATACTGATGAGTTGGTAAAGAGCAGCCGGATCAAGGAGCTTTACCGTGGCCGAATTGATGAGATCAACCAGAACCTGCCACCCTACAGCACCATAAAATACTTCGCACTGGTTGCTCGTGAATTTTCAATCGATGGAGGTGAACTCACCCCGACGCTGAAGCTGAAAAGAAAAGAGATCTATTCGAAATACAAGCAGATCATCGAAGACTTATACAATAACAACGGTAATGGTTTGGGACATCAGTTTAAAACCATAAATGGAGAAGAAAAATGAGGCAGATTAATCGGGTAGCGGTACTCGGTGCCGGGGTCATGGGTGCAACCATAGCTGCGCACCTGGCAAATGGTGGATTGGACGTGCTTTTGCTCGACATTATCCCCCGGGAACTTACTGAGCAGGAAAAAACAAAAGGATTAACACTCGAGGATAAGGAGGTGCGGAACCGTATTGCCCGCGAAGGGTTAAAGGGTTTAATGAAAATGAAACCGGCACCCTTTTACCTGAAAAAGTATGCTGAGCAGATCGAGGTCGGTAACTTTGAAGATGATCTGTTACGGTTGGCGGATTGCGACTGGGTTATCGAGGTCGTTGTCGAGTATATGCCAATAAAACTGGAGCTGCTGAAAAAAATATCCACACATCTTGCTCCAGGGGGTATCCTGACAACCAACACCAGCGGTCTCTCGGTAAATGAGATGGCTGAGGCACTGCCTGCTGAACTGCAGAAAAATTTTCTGGCCACCCATTTCTTCAACCCGCCGCGCTATATGCGTTTGATGGAGCTCGTACCCTGTGCTGCAACTGACCCGGAAATACTGGCGGGCATGGCCGATTTTTTAAGCAGAAGACTTGGCAAGGGTATTGTCTATGCAAAGGATACCGCAAACTTCATTGCCAACCGTATTGGTGTCTATGCCATCTATAAGGGAATTCAGCACATGCTGGAGATGGAGATGAGTGTTGAAGAAGTCGATTCAATCTCCGGCCCGGCCACGGCGCGACCCAAAAGCGCAGCGTTCAGGACCGCTGATCTCGTGGGAATCGACACCCTCGCGCATGTTGGTACAAACTCCTATGATCAGCTGCCTGAAGATGAGCAGCGGGATGTTTTTAAGTTGCCTGACTTCATGGCGCTGATGATCGAAAAAAAGATGCTCGGTAATAAGAGTAAACAGGGCTTTTATAAAAAAGAGATGGTCGATGGGAAGCGCCAGATTTTTTATTACGATTACCGCAACGACGAATACAAACCACTTGAGAAACCGAAATTTAATTCCGTACAGTCGGTAAAGCAGGTTGATGATCCTGGGCTGCGTGTAAGAGCGCTGGTGAACGGTAACGATAAAGCTGCTGAATTTGCCTGGAAAAGTCTTCGGGATACGCTGCTCTACGCACTCAATCGAATACCTGAGGTCGCGGATGACATTGTTAATATCGATAATGGAATAAAGTGGGGATTCAACTGGGAAATCGGTCCGTTTGAGATGTTCGATGCAATAGGCGTCAAAGCGTTTGTAAAACGAGCGGAAAAAGACGGTATAGACGTCCCGGACTCAATCAAAAACATCGATTCATTTTACCGCTTCAGCGATGGCGGTGAGAAAGAGTACCTGGATGTACTCACCGGAGATTATAAGCCAGTTCCTGTCAAGCAGGGGCAAATCCAGATTGAGATTTTGAAACAGAGCGGCAAGGTTGTTGAGAAGAATAGTAATTGCTCGGTCCTTGACCTTGGAGATGGTGTTTTCGGCTTTGAGTTTCATTCAAAGATGAATGCCATCAGTGGTGATATTCTGGCGATGACCCACAAAGCTGTTAAGCGGGCCGAAGAAGAGGGTATCGGACTTGTCGTTGCCAATCGCGGTGTGAATTTTTCTGTCGGTGCCAACCTGATGCTGCTTGCCGTTGCCATAGCAGAGGGTGCCTATGATGATGTCAATATGGTTCTGAGATCATTTCAGAAAGCGACCATGGCACTCAAGTATGCCAAGGTACCGGTCGTCGCAGCACCATTTAACATGACCCTGGGCGGCGGGTGCGAATTCTGCCTGCATGCAGACAGTATCAATGCTTACGCTGAGACGTATATGGGGTTGGTCGAGATTGGTGTTGGTGTCCTGCCTGCTGGCGGTGGAACGAAGGAGATGTGTCTGCGTGCAGTTGATCTGGCACAGCAGTATGAAACAGATGTCCAGCCGTTTATATTGAAAAACTTTAAGCAGATTGCCATGGCTACGGTATCAATGGGTGCCGCTGAACTGCCGGCAATGGGCTATATGCGCTCCGGAGACAGTATCAGTATGGATATTGATCTGTTAATTTCTGATGCAAAAAAGAAAATTCAGAGTCTGGCCGTAAACTATCGCCCGCAGCGACCGCGCACAGATATCGCGGCACCGGGGCGGAATGTAGCGGCAAGCATAAAAAGCCAGCTCTGGAATATGAAAATGGGTAATTTTATCACTGAATATGAAGCTGAAATGGGTGGCGTCATCGCTGACGTAATCTGTGGAGGAGATGTGAATCAGGGGACCCTGGTGTCTGAGGATTATCTCCTCCAGCTGGAGCGTGATAAATTCCTGAAATTATGTGGTAATAAGAAAACAGCCCAGCGTATTCAGCACATGCTGAAAACGGGTAAGCCGTTGCGAAATTGATCATCTGAGAATAGAAGAGAAGACAAAAACAGGGGATGAAAAATATGAAAACAGCCTATATTCTGGCAAGCTACCGAACTCCGGGCTGCCGGGCAAACAAAGGGAAATTCAGGGATATGCGCCCCGACGATCTGGCAGCACTGGCAATCAAAGGGCTTGTGGAGCGCACCGGGATTGAACCGAGAACGGTCGACGATGTTTATCTTGGCTGTTCATTTCCTGAAGCGGAGCAGGGAATGAATGTCGGTCGTGTTGCCGCGATGAAAGCGGGAATGCCAGTAGAGATTCCAGGACAGACGATCAACCGTTTCTGCTCGTCCGGTCTTCAAAGTATCTCCATGGCAGCCGAACGGGTAATGCTCGGGTTTGCAGACTGCATCGTCGCTGGTGGCGTAGAGTCCATGTCCTGCGTACCGTTGGGTGGACTGAAATACAGTGCCAATCCCGGAATGATGGAAAATTGGCCGGAAGCATACTGCTCAATGGGCATTACTGCCGAACTTGTCGCGGAGAAATACGGTATCGACAGGATGGCAATGGATAGTTTTGCTGCCATGAGCAATGCCAAAGCAGCCAGAGCTATTGAATCGGGTACATTCGCCGATGAAATAATACCTGTCGAAATTGAGCTGGATCGACTGGTCGATGGAAAGATTAAAAAGACCAAGGAACTCGTTACCGTTGACGACGGTGTCAGACCGGGAACAACCGTTGAAACGCTAGCCAGAGTCAGGCCGGCATTTAAGGTCGGGGGACCGGTTACTGCCGGAAACTCTTCTCAGATGACTGATGGTGCAGCCGTTTCACTTGTGGTTTCGGAGGAATATCTGAAAAAAATTAATAAAGAGCCAATGGCTCGATATATGTCGTTTGCAGTAAAGGGAGTACCTCCTGAATTCATGGGAATAGGACCGATTGCAGCAATTCCCGCAGCATTGAAGATGGCAGGATTGGAACAGCAGGATCTGCAGCTGATAGAACTTAACGAGGCGTTTGCCGCCCAGGCACTTGCCGTTATCAAGGAGCTGGGGTTGGATCCGGATATCATCAATGTAAATGGTGGGGCCATCGCTCTTGGCCATCCACTTGGCTGCACTGGTGCCAAATTGACGGCAACCTTGCTGCACGAGATGGGGCGCAGAAAATTACGGTATGGCATGGTTTCAATGTGTATCGGCGGCGGAATGGGTGCCGCAGGAATTTTTGAAAAATTATAATGTGAAGATAACCTCATGAGGGAAAGACAAATGACTGATAATATAATGAAAGGTGGGGAATACCTGATTGCAGAGATTGCATGTGAGGATATTTTTACTCCGGAGGATTTCAGTGACGAACAGCGGCAGTTTGCGGAAACCACCGAGCAGTTTGTAGAAAAAGAGATTGTTCCTCACCTGGAAGAAATTGAAAATCAGAATTTTGATCTCGTTGTCGAGGGCATGCGTAAATGCGGCGAAATTGGTCTGCTGATGATGGATGCTCCTGAGGAATATGGCGGGCTGGAACTCGACAAGGCCTCCTCGATGCTGGTGGCCGAAAAGATTTCGGTCGGAGGGTCCTTTTCAGTTGCCTATGCCGCTCATACCGGTATCGGTACACTGCCGTTGATTTATTACGGTACCGACCAGCAGAAAGAAAAATATCTTGAGAAAATTATCTCCGGCGAATGGTGTGCGGCCTATTGTCTGACTGAACCAGGGTCGGGCAGCGATGCTCTCGGCGCCCAGGCGTCGGCAGTGCTGTCTGAAGATGGCACACACTACATTCTAAATGGTATAAAGCAATTTATTACCAACGGCGGATTTGCAGAGTTGTTTACCATTTTTGCCAAAATCGATAAGGAACACTTTACCGCATTTCTTGTTGAGAAGGGTTTTGAAGGTCTTGTTGTCGGGCCGGAAGAAAAAAAACTCGGTATAAAGGGTTCATCGACAACCCAGATCATCCTGGACAATTGCAAGGTTCCTGTCGAGAATCTGCTCGGCGAAGCGGGTAAAGGGCATAAGATTGCCTTTAATGTCCTCAATGTCGGCAGATTCAAGCTTGGAGCTGGGGTAACCGGGGCCGCGAAAATGGCTCTTGTCACTGGTATCAAGTATGCAAACGAGCGGAAACAGTTTAAGCGGAAGATCAGCAGCTTTGGAGCTATTGCCGAAAAAATAGCGGACCTGACTGCCGATCTTTTTGCTTCAGAATCACTTGTCTACCGGTTGGCAGGACTGCTGGACAACAAGCTCGCCACCATCGACAAGGGGATCGACGATTATTATGTCGAATACCAGAAAGGGATCGAAGAGTACGCCCCTGAATGTGGCATCTCAAAGGTGTTCTGCAGCGAGGTCCTGGCCCGGACTGTCGATGAGGTCGTGCAGATTCACGGCGGCTATGGTTACGTCAGTGAATATCCGGCAGAACGTTATTACCGTGATGAGCGTATTAACCGGATCTTTGAGGGGACAAACGAGATTAATCGGTTGCTGATTCCCGGCATGATTCTCAGAAAAGCGATGAAAGGTGAGCTGCCGCTTCAGGCAGAAGCGATGAAAGCCTTCGAGTCCCTGATGACCCCCAGTTTTGACGAATTGGATGATTCAGTACTTTTTGCGGCTGAAAAAGAACTGATTAAAAACTTGAAAACTCTTTTCCTGATACTGTCTGGTGTCGGGGTCCAGAAATTCATGGACAAGATAGCCGATGAGCAGGAAATCCTGATGGCAGCAGCTGATATTGCCATCCAGATTTTTGCCCTCGAGAGTACGGTGCTGCGAGCTGAAAAACATTTCACCAAAGCAAGCGAGAACAGGAAAGAATTGCTAAAAGCCGCGGTGAAAGTATTTGCCTTCAGTGCCACCGAAATCACAGGATCGGCTGCTAAAAAAGGAGCATTTTATGTAGAAGAAGGTGATACGCTTACCATGATCCTGTCAGGAATAAGGCGATTTGCAAAATATGATGCAACCGGCCTCCTGGCGGCCAAAAGGCTGCTGGCAACAGCAGCATGCGAAGAAGAAAAATATATTTTCTCCTGATGAGGGAACCGGGTCCCGGCAACCTCCTTTTGGGAGAGAGCCGGGACCAGAGGGTATGTCTAAGAGCTTGGTTGTTTCTTCTGCTGATATGATACCAACGCAATATACCGTAGATACGCCCTATATGGTTGGCCCGGTACATTTTTATACCATTGAGCGAGGCGGTGAACTGGTATTGTTTGATACCGGCCCGCCTACCGAGACAGGGAAGCACTTTCTTCAAACCCACGTTGACCTCAGGCGTCTCAAGCATATCATTATCACCCATTGTCATATTGATCACTACGGGCAAGTATCCTGGCTTGAGAAAAACAGTGATGCTGCAATATATCTTCCCTATAGGGATATCCAGAAAATTGAGCACCATGATGAACGGCTGGAAAAAATGTATGAGCTGCTCTCGGGTTTGGACTTTGACGGCGTTTACCTGGACAGCTTCCGTGAATCGTTCGGCCGTGGTGATGTTTTCCCACCTGCTCCCGAAACCTACCTGACAGCTGAGCATGATATACCGGAAACGCTTGATATGGGGATACTCAGCTGTGCCGGGCATTCCCAGAGTGATCTGGTATACAGTGGTGATAGCTGGGCGATTACCGGAGATACCTTACTTCGTGGTATCTATCAGTCACCATTGCTGGACATCGATCTTGAGGATGGCGGCCGGTTCAATAATTACCAGGCGTATTGCAGTACGCTCTACAAGCTTGCTCAATTGAGAGAGAAAAAGATTTTGCCCGGGCATCGTAAAACAATAGATAGTGTCGATGCAACGATCCAGTCCTATATCGCAAAAACACTGTATCGTACCCTGCTGCTGAAACCCCATATCAAAGACTATTCGGTCGCCCAGGTTATCGATCGCGTTTTTGGAAAAGAGATGACAGACCCGTTCCATGTGTACTTGAAAGCCTCTGAGATAATGTTCATGATTGACCTGCTGGAGAATCCGGAAACGTTACGAACGGCGCTCCAGCAGATTGGGCTGTTTGACAAGGTTAAAGATAATTTTGAGCGGGTTGTCGCATAACCCGATACGGCCGGCTGGAGCATGTTCATGAAAGGAATTGATACCCTGTCTACACTCACCTCGCGGGCCAAAGGTTCATCATTCTGGCTCTGGCTTCTTAACAGGGCTCTTGGCTGGATGATCCCATTTAACCGACCCCACGGCTTTAATCTCATTGAGATTGGAGATGACCTCATTCGGACAACAGCTCCATACAAACGGGCTAATCATAACCACGTAAGGGGTATACACGCCTGTGCAATCGCTACAGTGGCCGAGTTTTCTGCCGGTTTTCTGTTGTTGACAAAACTTGATCCGAAGCGATATCGATTAATCATGTCCCGGATTCAAGTTGAATACCTGTACCAGGCAAAAGAGCAGATTGTCTCTGAGTGTTCCATACTGCCCGAAGTAATGGAAGAAGAAATTTACAAACCGTTGCAGGAACAGGAATCAATATCGATCACGCTCAAAAGCAGGGTGAGCGATCTGTCTGGAAACGACATAGCTATTGCCTTTACCACGTGGCAGGTTAAACCATGGGACCAGGTCCGGACGAAACTCTGATAGAGTGGATTGTTCTATGGAGTATTGGCCATGAAAGACAGAACTACCAGGGAGATTAAGGAGATCTAATGAGAGTACTGAATCCCAAATCATATTCTGCAGATTATCAGGATCCATGTTTTCAGGATCTTGTTAAAAAAACAATCGATTTCTTTGAAAGCAAAGGATTGAAACAGATAAAAAAAGACGATCAGTCCATGGTCTGGTATGACGATTTTCTCGAATTTATAAAAAAAGAGAAGGTCTTTGCCACCCTCCTGACCCCCGCCAGATATGGGGAAGGAGATAAACGTTGGGATATGAGACGTCTCTGTGAGTACAATGAGATACTCGGGTTCTACGGTTTGTGTTATTGGTATGCCTGGCAGGTTACCATACTCGGGCTCGGGCCGATCTGGATGGGGGACAATGAAGCACTCAAAAAACGGGCAGCCCGGTTGCTCGATGATGGCGGACTGTTCGCTTTCGGACTTTCAGAAAAAGCTCACGGTGCTGATCTTTACTCGAGCGAAATGACTCTGTCACCAGAAGGTGATGGCGGATTTCTGGCAAACGGCTCCAAGTACTATATCGGTAACGGAAATTGTGCTGCTCTTATTTCCACATTTGCCAAAATGGAAACCACAGGTGATTACGTTTTTTTTAGCGTTGATCCCTCTCTCCCCCAATATGAATGTGTTAAGAAAATAGATACATCCGGCGTTCGCCAGGCATATGTGGCCGAATATGCGTTAACAGACTATCCTCTCACTGAGGCGGATATCATCTCTTTCGGGAAGCATGCCTGGAACTCTTCACTTAATACTATCAATATCGGTAAATTTGAGCTTGGCTGTGCCTCCATTGGCATCTGTTCACATGCCTTTCACGAGGCCCTGAATCATGCTTCTTCAAGGAGCCTCTACGGCCGGTTTGTTACCGATTTTCCCCATGTTCGAAGAATTTTCTGTGAATCATATGCCCGCCTGATGGCAATGAAACTTTTTGCCTGGCGTACCGTCGACTATCTAAGAGCTGCTTCCGATGATGACCGCAGGTATCTGCTCTTTAACCCCGTTGTTAAAATGAAAGTAACTGGACAGGGTGAAAAGGTTATCAACATGCTGCATGAGGTCATTGCAGCAAAAGGATATGAACAGGACACTTATTTTGAGATGGCCATTCGTGATATTGGCATGCTCCCAAAGCTTGAAGGCACCGAGCATGTCAATATGGCACTGATTATTAAATTCATCCGCAATTACTTCTTCAACCCGGTTGACTTCCCGGAGGTGGCTCGCAGTACAGAAATCTCCGATGACCACTATCTCTTTAACCAGAAAACAGGTGGGCTTGCCGAGATCACCTTCCCCAACTACCAGCGAGCCTATGAGTCCGTTTCTGCAGCCAATGCAGCCATTTTCCGGGAACAGGTTGAGCTGTTCAAGACCGTGTTGATAGAGGCTCCACCCAGTCTGGAACAGCAAAAAAACATTGATTACATGCTTGCTGCAGGCGAGTTGTTCACGTTGATTGTTTATGCGCAATTGATTCTGGAAAACAGTAAAATTTATACCATTAATGCAGATCTTCTCGAACAGATTTTTTCTTTTCTGGTAAAGGACTTTTCTGCTCATGCACTGCAGATGATTTTAAATTACCAGAACAGTGAACAACAGCATGAACTTTTCACGTCTATGCTGAAAAAGCCGGTAATTGACGAAACAGTAAATAATCGGGTCTGGGAACAACATGTATTTGCACTCAAGGATCAGTATAGTATGAGTGTATAGCCCCGGAGAACCAGATAAGGAATAACGATGGGACACCATTCTGACACAAGAGATAATATCGTACCGCTCATTGATCGACTGAACAGGTACCCGATCGGTTTACCGGATAGCAATCAACTCAGGCAGATACTGGCAATTCTCTTTTCAGAAGATGAAGCCTTTGTCGCATCTCGTTTTCCGCTCCAGGAAGCCTCACTGGCCGAATTAATCCGGGCCACCGGATTCAAAGAGGAGCACCTGGCCCAGGTACTTGAAAAAATGGCCGATAAAGGGCTGGTGATGGATCTGGTCTATAACGGTAAAACTTACTACCTGCTGTTACCTGGTTTGATTGGGTTTTTCGAATTTACCTTCATGAAACAGCGTCAGGATCTCCCTATTGAGGAATTGGCTCAGCTCATGCATGAATACCTTTTCGAGGATCCTGAAAATTTGATGGGAAAAGAGATGTTCGCCAGCAAAACACCGCTGACCCGCAGCCTCCCTTACGAGGAGCACATTCCCGTTAATTCGGTGGTCACGACCTATGAGAGTGCCCGGCAGATAGTCCGTGAGGCTGGCTATGGAGCTATTGGGATGTGCTACTGCAGGCACAAAAAGGAGCATTTGAACCAAATCTGTAAAAAAAATGCGCCAACCCGGGAAATCTGTATATCACTTGGTAATGCAGCACGGTTCATGGTCCGTCGTGGTTTTGCTGAAGAGCGAGGAGTTGAGGATCTCCTGCTGATTCTTGACAAGGCACGAGAACTCAACCTGACTCATATAACAGATAATATCCGTTATAAACCTTCCTTTATCTGCAATTGCTGCTCCTGTTGCTGTGAACTTCTTGGTGGCGTCATGCGGGGATTTCCCCTTGGCGTGGCAAAGGCCAGCTATTGCCTTGAGGTCGCAGAAGAAACCTGTCTCGGCTGTGGATTGTGTTCTGATGCGTGTAATGTTGAGGCATTGGCGATGGTGCAATCTGAGCGTAGCAGATCGAAGAAAATTGTCCAGGTCTCCGAGGAAAAATGCCTTGGCTGTGGTGCCTGTGTTTCTGCATGTAAAACCGGTTCATTATCCTTGAGCCCGAGAATAAGACCGGAACCGCCAGCGAGAAAGCGCGATCTCTTTGCCAGGATTCTCAAAGAGAAAAAACGACTGACCCCCTTTGTTCTCGAGGGTGTGAAGAGAAAGGTCTTGCGTGTTGTAGGGGGGAGGCGATAGCCGCTAGGTAAAGAGCCTCTGCAGACTGAAATAGAGCAGGGGGAGAAAAATCCCGGGCAGCAGATTTCCGACCCGGATAGCTGTTATTTTCAGCATATTAAATCCTATGGCCAGGATCAGCAGCCCACCGACCGAGGTCATCTGACTAATCGTCTCAGTAACCAGGTAACCTTTCAGAAAAACTGCTAACAATGTGATCAGCCCCTGGTAAATAAACACGGCAAGACTGGAAAAAAGGACACCAAGTCCGAGAGTCGAGGCGAAGATGATCGAGGTTACACCGTCCAGCACTGATTTTGCAAAAAGTGTCTGGTGGGTTCCGGTAAGGCCGCTTTCAAGCGAGCCGACAATGGCCATGGACCCGACACAGAAAACAAGACTCGCCGTGACAAATCCCCGGGCAAATGAGCTCTGTTCGCTTGATTTTGACGCTACTTTCTGTTCCAGATAATTTCCCAGCCTCTCCAGCTTTTCCTCGATTCTGAAGAACTCTCCAATCAACGCCCCGATAATTACTGAGAAGATGACAATCATCAGGCTGTCAGAGGTAAGTGCGCTTTTCAAACCGATAAGAACGACAGAAAGCCCCACCCCGCTCATGACAATATTCTTGTAGTTTTCGGGTATACCTTTATTCAGTAGCAGACCAAGAAGGCTGCCGATGATTATTGCCAGGGCATTGACGATTGTTCCGAGCATGTCGTTTTACACTAATAAGTCTCGTTTTTTTCAGGTGAAGGTGACGATAGATTGATTGCAGCAGAACTCTTATACGATCGCGAATCTTTTGCAAAGCCCTTTTTGCCTTATTGGCCCATGGTGAGAGTCAGGCTTAATCGGTAAGAATCTGAAACGAAACGGTTGGTAATCTGGTCGCCTCTTCTGGACAGTTCACTTTTCGAGGCTGGAGAGCAAGATACGGGAGACAGTTTCAGGATGACTGGCCGTTGCTGAGAAAATCGGTTATCCGGACACGGTAACTGACGATATCACCCCTTAGTGATGAGAGGCTGGCCATTTTTTCATCTACCAGAGAAATATGGCGATCCAGAATTTCAATGAGCTTTGGTGTGATTGTGTGAAAATCCTGTTCATTTATATCAAAAATATCTGAGAGTTCGTGGATTTCCTTGAGTGATATGCCAAGTCCCTTCAGTTTGAGAATAAATTTAAGTCGTAAAATATCATCTTTATTGTAGGTTCGGGTTCCTCCGCCGATGCGCTCTGTCTTCCCCATCAGACCAATTTCCTCATAGTATCGAATGGTCCGGGTTGTTATGCCAAGTTGTTTTGCCAATACGCCAATTTGAACGGATTTACTGCGTTTTTGTGTCATTTTTTTCCTTTTATATTGATGAAGCCTTTCGTGGTCTGCCCTCTGCTGAAAGAAGAGTGGTCTGTATGATGGACAGGGAAGACAATCGTGCTAGCTTTACCTTTACGTAATGTTCGCACGTAACATATCATGGCGATTGATCGACTGTCAAACAAAAAAACCGTGATTTTAAATAGTAATGAGCTGTTTGCGCGACTCCTCTCGTGTCAGGGTTGTTTTGTCTTGACCTTTACGTAAACACATTTTATAAAGAACAGATACATTTAGGTGGTCCCGATTGCGGGAGCATGAACAGCTGTTGGTGTGTTGTCTTCTGATCACAAAGTACGTGGAGAACAGGATGGAATTCACTCGCGAGATCTATTGGAATGTCGGCCATGGCGCCTTGACTCTTGTACCGATGTATCTCCTGGCTATCGCAGCCATTTCGGTAATGGTCAAAGCCTTTCTCAAAAGGATTGCGATTTATAAACAAGGTCTGCCACTGGATAGAACCGATAACCTGGCAGCACGAGTCAGCGATCTGTTTAAAAATGTTTTGCTGCAAAAGAAGGTAACGCGGGTTGCCTGGCCCGGGCTCTTCCACGGGCTCTTTTTCTGGGGCTTTTTCCTGTTATTCGTTGGTACCACTCTTATTGTCATTCAGGCTGATTTTACCGACCTGTTGTTTGACTATGTTTTTCTCAAAGGCACATTCTATAAACTCTTTTCGATTACCCTTGATGTTGCTGGAATCGTGGCAATTGTCATGCTCGGAGTGCTGTTTGTCAGGCGATATGTTTTCAAGCCGGAAGGGTTGGAGACAAAGAAAGATGATGCCATTATGCACGGTTTGCTCTTTGTGATTCTGGTGAGCGGATTTGTTATTGAGGGCGCCCGCATGGCGGTCACGGAGATTGGCTCCCCATTAGCAGCATGGTCTCCGGTGGGACTGGTGTTTGCAAAGGCAATGGCAGGTATCGGAGAGAATGGCTTACGGATGGTGCACAGGATTATCTGGTGGTTCCATCTACTGCTCGTTATGGGGTTTATCATTCTGATTCCGTATACCAAGTTTCGACATATTATTACAACAAGTGCAAATTATCTGTTTGCCGACCGCGGGCCGAAGGGCAAACTGACCAGTCTGGACCTGGAAGATGAGGATGCTGAGAAATTTGGTGTTACCGAGCTTGGGGATATGACCTGGAAGGATATCTTTGATGCTGATGCCTGCACCCTCTGTAAACGCTGCCAGGATCGATGCCCTGCCTGGAATACAGAGAAGCCGCTATCACCGATGAAACTGGTAAACCAGATTGGTGAAATAGCATTTAATGATCCGAAAGCCGACTTGATTGGAACGGTTGGTAAGGACGTCCTGTGGTCCTGTACAACATGCCGGGCCTGTCAGGAAATATGCCCCGCATCCATAGAGCATGTCAGTAAAATAGTTGACATGAGACGTAGCATGGTGCTGATGGAAGGGGAGTTTCCCGGTGAAGAGGTTATGGCCGCGATGGAACAGACTGAAGTAAACGGCAACCCACTGGGTATCGGCTATGCTTCACGTGGCGATTGGGCTGCAGAGCTTGATGTTGCTGTTGTTTCTGAGAATTCAGATGTTGATATTCTATATTTTGTGGGTTGTTACGCATCTTTTGACAAGCGCAATATAGCTGTTGCTGCCAGTTTTGTAAAACTCTGCCGGGCGGCAGGTGTCACCGTTGGAATACTTGGTAAGGAAGAGAAGTGCTGCGGTGAACCAATGAGAAAAATGGGTAATGAATACCTTTACCAGACCTTGGCCATGGAAAATATTGAATTGATACATGCTTCGGGAATTAAAAAAATTGTTACATCCTGTCCGCATTGCTTTAACACCCTCGAAAAAGATTACCGGGACCTCGGTCTGGAGCCAGAGGTTGAAAGCTACACCGTCTTTTTGAGCGAACTGATTTCTTCAGGGAAGTTAAAACTGAAAGGTGCACCCATGTCCTGCACCTATCACGATTCCTGCTATCTCGGCCGCCATAACGATATTTATGAGGCACCCCGTGAACTGATACGTGCGGCGGGAGTGCAGGTGGTGGAGATGGATAAAAACAGAGACGAAGCTTTTTGCTGCAGTGCCGGGGGGGGCCGAATCCTGGCGGAGGAGCGTATTGGTGAACGGATCAATGTGAGGCGTGTTCAGATGGCTGCAGATACCGGTGCTGAGGTGTTGCTCTCAAACTGTCCCTTCTGCCTGACCATGTTTGAAGATGGGGTTAAAGGGGCCGACGTTGAGGAATCCCTGAGACCAAAGGATATTGCAGAAATTCTGGTGGATCGACTGGAACAGAGTTGAAAGGAATCAGGGGGATGAAAGGAAAGCAAATATTACAGGAGATAACTCATGGTTGAGAAGATATTCGCTTCGTTACCGAATTTATTTGTCCCTGATAGTGTTGAGGATCCGGTCAGCTATTATTTCTCCTTGGGAGAAATCAAGAAAACAGTCCGACTTACTCCTGAACGCTGCCTGGTTGAAGATGGCCGAACCGTTGAGCGTGCGGATTGTGTGTGCAAAACTACGCCGGATTTTTTTGAAAAAATCTGGAACGATGGGTATCGGCCCGGAATGGGAGATTTTCTCTCCGGTAAGATCAAATCAAATGATCCAAACGGATTACAAACATTTTTAAAAACGTTTGGAAAAAAAGAGTGAAGCGTATCTCTGAAAGGCGGATAGCGCCGTCAGGAAGATTTATATAAAAAGGGGTAGAAGAATGGTTCATCTGACAGAGATAAAGGTGCGTGGTTACCATGCAGATTTCTATGGACATGTCAACAACGCACGATTTCTTGAATTTCTTGAAGAAGATCGCTGGGCCCACCTGGAGTCAAAAATGAATTTGAGAAAGCTGGCTCAAGATGGTCTGGTTTTTCTTGTGGTGAATATCAATGTTAATTATCGAAAAGCGGTGCCTGTTGGAGCAACACTTGTGGTTATGACCATGCTCGAGAAGATCGGCAGCCGGAGTGCTGTGTTTAAGCAGGAGATTGTCTTCAAAGAATCAGGTGAAACTGCCGCTGATGCGCTGGTAACTTTTGTGTTAGGGGATAAAAGCGGCAAGGCTGTCGCCATGACCGGAGATTTGTTGCAAGAACTTGCTAAATTTGAAAAGTCACCCGCCTATGCCGGAGTTCACTGAGCTAACTGCATGACATCCTATGTGAAGTTCTGGCGCGGGTGGTATTTTATATGGCAACTATGATATGCTGAGGCCACAGAAAAAATTGACAGAGAGATTTTCAGTTCAGGCAGAACATAAACGTTGTGTTTGAGCATTCAACCGTTCCAACCATTGTAAAGATAATCAACTGTCTGTCGCCTCGGCGGCAGTTATTTTAAAATCTAAAACGTGGAGAGACGAATGAAGAAGGCAATTTGTGTAATGACGATGGCATCACTGTTTGCTGCCGGCAGTGCGTTTGCATCAGGCTACCGGATTCCGGAACAGTCGATTGACTCAACCGCTAAGGCCGGTGCAAATATCGCTTCGGCATCAATGGCCGATACGACCTATTACAATCCAGCCAATATGTCCTGGATTGATGCCGGCTGGCTGACTGAATTTGACCTGACCTGGATCCACCTGACCTCGATATCGTATGATGATTTCCGTTCACCTCTGTTAAGCGGAAGCTCAGAGAAAGAAAATTTCCTGCTGCCGACGTTCTTCCTTGTTTCACCAGATTACAATAACTTCCGGTTCGGTTTTTCGGTTACCGCTCCGTATGGTCTGCAGAAGCGCTGGAATGACCCGTATCCGGCATTGTATGCCAAGAAGTTTTCCCTGCAGGTCTTTGAGTTGAACCCGACCGTTTCCTATGAGTTCAATAAGTATGTATCGATTGGCGGCGGTGTTCGCGCCCTGATTGCCAAGGCAACGGCCCGCAATGGTGGGGTGAATCCCGCCACCGGCATTGCTTTCAGCCGGGATCTGGAAGGCGACTGGGAAGTTGACTGGGGCTACAACCTGGCTCTTGCAGTAAAGCCCAATGACGACCTCAACCTCTCAGTGACCTATCGCTCTAATGTCAATCTGGGACTGAGCGGTGATGCGACGCTGACCACCAATTTCCCCTCTCCCTATGTATTTGAGTCAACGGGTAATGTGACCCTGCCTGCCCCCGCTGTACTGGCGGTATCAGGGGCGTACACCTGGGATAAACTGACCGTGGAGCTGACCTGGGACCGCACCTTCTGGTCAGAGTACGAGGAGCTCGATATCCGCTACTCAGCACCGCTGATGCAGCCGGTCCTGGCAAGTATTTTTGGTCCTGCCGTGCCCAAGGACTGGGAAGATACCAATGCCTTCCGGATAAGTGCATCATATCAGTTTAATGAGGCGTTTACCGGCATGGCCGGCTTCGCCATTGACGACAATCCGGTACCTGAACAATATCTCAGTTTTGAGCTTCCCGATTCCAATGCCTGGCTCTACTCCATTGGTGGTCGTTACAAGGTAAATGAGCAGATGGAGCTTGGTCTCTCCCTGCTTTATGACTACAAGGAGAGCCGCACGGTCACGAACGGCACAATTATGGGTGAGTTTACAGACGCCTCAGCTCTTCTTGTTACCGGTGGTATCAACTATAAATTCTGAGGTTTGTGGATGATCGAGCCTATGGGGTTCTCCCTGTAGGCTCGAATGAGGGCGTCGTGCCATTTGATTTGTTACAACCCGCGCATATACTCGGGTTTAAGACTCACGGTCCCCTGGAGTGCCTGGTCAATAAGCCTGAGTGTCTTTACTTTGTCTTCCGGAAGCTTTGCTTTAATCGGCAGGTAATTGGAGGCATGATTTGCATGGAAGTAGCCGTTGGATAGCTCGGTATTCGTCAGCATGACTTTCAACTCTCCAAGCATCTCCTGTGGGCCAGGTAACTGCCAGTTCCCCTCATTCCAGCTGCGGTGGAGAGGAGTACCCGGTGTGAGCATCAGGCTGAGTGCTCCGACGTATTCGGGATCAATAGCTGTTAACACACGTCCGGTTTCCATGCCGTGGATATGTGAACGATCTTTTTGGGCTATACCAAGCAACACGGTAATAGAGAGCTTGATTCCTGCAGCCCTGATCTTTTTTCCCATTTCGATCATGCGTCCAGAGTCCGCACCTTTCTTGATATGCTCCAGCGTTACGTCATCACCGGATTCAAGGCCCATATATGCGATGAGAAGACCAAGGTTTTTAAGTTCCTCGAGTTGCGCTGAACTTTTTCTTTTGATACTTTTGGTGTTGGCATACACCCCAACACGGTTGACCCAGGGAAGTTTTGTTTTGATTTCGGTCAAAATGCGGACAAGTCGTTCCTGAGGGAGGATTAATGCATCGCCATCGCAGAGGAACAGTCTCTTCTGGCGTTTGCAGTGGGTTGCTGCAAAATCAATATCAGCAGAGATCAGGTCGTCAGTTTTAATGGAAAACCTGCTGCCTTTATACATGGCACAGAACGTGCATTTGTTGTGTGAACAGCCGGTAGTAACCTGGAGGAGTATGCTGTTCGCCTCGCTGGGAGGACGAAAAATATTGCCTTGGTAATGCATGGTGCCCCTGAGTTGAAATAATTGAAACAAGATTAATATCGTCATTTACAATAGAGATTAAATGAGAGAACGCAAGATCCTTATTAAATGGTATAGTGGTCAGCCGACGTAAATACAGTTTCGTCATTGGGGTGTGACCTGCTTGTCTGAAAACGAACCGCACATAGCAATTATGGAAAAAACAACATTGTTTCCGAACTTGTTTCGCCCGCTGGATCTCGGTTTTACCACCTTAAAAAATCGAATTTTGATGGGGTCGATGCATACCGGGCTTGAAGAGGAAAAGGACGGCTTTCCGCGGATGGCATGTTATTATGCGAAGCGTGCCGAAGGCGGAGTTGGGCTTATCGTAACCGGAGGAGTTGCGCCGAACAGAGCTGGCTGGATTGCTCCATTTTCGATCAGACTGGCAAACAGTGCGCAACTGGGCGGCCACCAGCTTATCACTGATACTGTTCACGACAAAGGTGGCAAGATCTGTATGCAGATCCTTCATGCAGGGAGATATGGGTATCATCCGCTCTGTGTCGCTCCGTCCAGAATTAAAGCACCCATCAACCGTTTTCGCCCCAGAGAGTTGTCTGCCCGGGGAGTCAAGGCAACCATAAAAGATTTTGTCAGGTGTGCTGATCTGGCCCGCCAGGCAGGGTATGACGGGGTTGAGATCATGGGGTCAGAAGGGTACCTGATCAACCAGTTTATAGCCAGGAAGACAAATCGTCGCAGTGATGAATGGGGTGGCGTATTTGAAAACCGTATTCGGCTGCCTCTCGAGATAATCCGGGGGATAAGAGAAAAAACAGGAAGTGACTTTATCATCATCTATCGACTCTCTATGCTGGACCTGATCTCAGAGGGTAGCTCATGGGATGAGGTGGTAGAACTTGCCCGCCAGGTCGAGAAAAGTGGTGCGACAATCATTAATACCGGGATCGGCTGGCATGAAGCAAGAATTCCAACAATTGCGACGATGGTCCCTCGAGCCGGTTTTACCTGGGTAACAAAACGATTAATGGGAGAGGTGTCGATCCCGTTGGTCACCACAAATCGCATAAATATGCCGGCCGTAGCAGAAGCTGCGCTGTCAGAAGGATGTGCTGATATGGTCAGCATGGCCAGACCATTTCTTGCAGATCCTTTCTGGGTTGAAAAGGCGCGTGAAGGGCGTGTTGATGAAATAAATACCTGTATCGGCTGCAACCAGGCCTGCCTGGATAACATATTTTCCAGAAAAACTGCCTCATGTCTGGTTAATCCCCGTGCCTGCAAAGAGTCGCTGCTCCCACTTACGAAAGCTGACACTGTCAAGCGGGTTGCTGTCGTGGGCGCAGGTCCGGCGGGTCTCGCCTGTGCTACGACCGCGGCTGCCCGGGGGCACCAGGTGACATTGTTTGAAGTGTCAGCCGAGATTGGCGGACAATTTCGGCTTGCACGCCTGATCCCTGGAAAAGAAGAGTTTCAGGAAACAATGCGTTATTACTCACGTCAGCTTGAACTCCATGGTGTCCAGGTCAGGATGAACTGTCGTGCATCAAAGGATGATCTTGAGGGGTTTGATGAGGTGGTACTGGCCTCAGGTGTTCGACCCCGTATTGTTGGTATTCCTGGGGCACGTAATCACAATGTCGTCTATTATGATGAAGCTATTCTGGGCCAAAAAGCCGTTGGCAACCGGGTTGCAATTATCGGGGCCGGAGGGATTGGTTTTGACATGGCTGTTTTTCTACTGTCTCAGGGGCATTCAAGCAGTGACGTGGATTATTTTCTTTCAGAGTGGGGGGTTGACAGAGCTTATACGGGACGGGGAGGTCTTATTAAGAATAAACCTGCTCAGCCAAAACGTGAAATTCATCTGCTCCAGAGAAAGAAAACGAAGCCGGGTGCTGGTCTCGGAAAAACGACGGGCTGGATTCACCGGTCGGTGTTGAAACGAAACGGTGTGAAATACTGGAATGGCGTTGAATATCTTGGTATTACCGATGAGGGACTCGGCATTGACCACAACGGAATGACTCAACTCCTTGCTGTTGACACGATTGTGATCTGTGCCGGTCAGGAGTCTGAGCGGGGGCTGGTAGACCTGCTGGAGAAGGACGGAGTCAGTTACCACGTTATCGGTGGCGCTCTGGAGGCGGGAGAGCTTGATGCCCAGCGAGCTATTGAGCAGGGGGTCAGCGTTGCTGATTCATTATAAGTGGTTCATCCCGCTAGCAGGAGCACTTGATGCCCAGTGAGCTATCGCGCTGGGGGTGTTGTTACTGATTCGCTCTAAAGCGTTCATCTAATATATTTATCATAAGCACAAAAATTAATGTTCCTCACCTGGTCAAGTTATTACACCAAAAGAAGCACGTAAAATATCGCCTTTGGCACTCTTGGGTTCCTGGTCTATCCAGAAGTGTCCGGGTGCGTTAAAGATTTCTTTTTTAAAAAATCTATTTATTAGGTAGAGTAGGCGGGATTGTGAAGAGAGGGCAGTCTGTGCTTAAACTTTGTCTTTGGAGTCCGGATGAGTAGATGCAAGGTAACATTTCTTCCTCACAACAGAACCGTCGAGGTTTCTGAGGGAGATAGCCTTATTCGGACGGCCCTGCAGGCAGGGGTTCACATCAATGCTTCCTGCGGTGGAGAAGGTGTTTGCGGCAAGTGCCGGGTCCTGGTTGAAAGTGGCATTGTTAAAGATGGTCTTTCAGAACGTCTGAGTGACGAGGATAAGGATAATAACTACCGTCTGGCATGTCTATCCCACGTCTCTGAAGATGTTACAATCCGTATTCCTGCCGAATCATCCATAGACCGAAGCGTCTTCGACAAACAGGTAACCCCCCGACGCACCGCTTCAATCAAGCAGATGGATTTTGGAAACCTCAAGGAGCAGGGGCTTTTCATCCCACCTGTCGAGAAAATCTATCTCGAATTGATCCCCCCGGATGCCCAGAACCATATGCCTGATGTCACCAGGCTCATCGAACATCTCAAATTAAAAGGGGATGAACATAAACTGGAGCTGACGCTGCCGGTAATCAGAAGTATACCGGCTGTTTTCCGGGAGAATGATTTCAAGGTAACCGTCACACTTGTTCGACCAGTCAGAAGTGATGGCAAGACGCAGATCATAAAAATTCAGCCGGGTGATACGACCAATGAGAATTATGCCATTGCTCTCGATATCGGGACCACAACAATTTACGGGCAGTTAATCGACCTTGGAACCGGTGAATGTCTCGGGGAGGCTGGTGATTTCAACGGTCAGATCAGTTATGGCGAAGATGTTATCAGCAGAATTATGTATGCCGAGAAGCCTGGCGGCCTGGAAACGCTTCAGAAAATTGTGGTCGGGACTATTAACAAAGTACTTGGCAAAATCATAGCAAGTGCAGGGGTTGCCCGGGAAAATATCTCAACCATTACGATGTCGGGCAATACGACAATGACCCAGTTGCTCCTTGCCATTGATCCCCGTTATCTGCGCAGGGCTCCATATGTGCCGGCATCAACACTCTATCCCCCCTTCAGGGCCGCAACCATTGGCTTGGATCTTGATGATCATGTCATTGCCTTGCTTTACCCTGCGATCTCCAGTTATGTTGGAGGAGATATTGTCGCCGGTATAATGGGGACCGGGATGTATCGGGAGGAGGAACTGACCCTGTTTCTCGATATCGGTACAAACGCTGAGATCGTCGTCGGAAACAAGGATTGGCTCGCCTGCACTGCCTGTTCGGCAGGTCCAGCTTTTGAGGGCGGCGGTATCGAGTTTGGAATGAGGGCCGCAAAAGGAGCTATTGAAGATTTCTCGATAGATCCCGTTACTTATGAGCCGATGCTGCTGACCATTGGTGATGTCAGGCCAAGAGGTATCTGTGGCTCAGGCCTGATAACGATGACGGCCGTAATGTTCGAGATGGGGGTTATCAATAGCCGGGGTAAATTTAACCGGGAGCTGGGGACAGAACGAATAAGAGAAAAGAACGGGATATGGGAGTACGTCCTTGCCTGGCAGAAGGATAGTCAGATCGATCGTGACCTTGTCATCACAGAAACAGATATAGACAATCTTATACGCGCCAAAGGTGCCGTTTACAGTGGCTGTATGACGCTTCTTGAGGAAGTGGGCCTGAGCATGGATATGATCGAGCGAATTATTCTGGCCGGCGGTTTTGGCAGCTACATTGACCTTGAAAAAGCGATGACCATAGGACTGCTGCCGGAAATAGAGCCTGAGCGGGTAATATTTATCGGAAATGGCTCACTGATGGGAGCTCGTATGAGCTCACTCACAAACAGGATCAGGAAGGATGTTTTCGAGGTAACGAGAAAAATGACTAATTTCGAACTTTCGGAAACTCCGTCCTATATGGATTATTATGTGGCAGCAATGTTCCTTCCTCATACTGAAATTGAAAAATTTCCAAAAGTCAGGGAGAGAATTGAGGGGTGGAAATCTGTCGCTGCGACAAGGAAATGAATGATTTGGTTTGAAATCTGAACCACGATACGTTAATAAGATTGGGTGTACCTGCAGTTCAACAGGAAATACCCAAATTTATGTTCTTTTGTACCTCTGCTTTTTGGTTTGTCTGGAAGATGGGAGGGCGGTGTTGTTTGTTTTGGACGGTAGGCTTTTCAGGACCGGTCAAAATACAGCGTTGAGCCCTTCGGAGATTAAATTTTCAATTGCAAGGAGGCTAAAGTGGGATTTGAAATAAATAAGGAATCCTATACCGGCAGCATCAAGGAAATTTCCATTGGTAAGGGAGATTCTGCCATTACCATTGGTGGCGAGACATGTTATCCGTTCTATACGTTTGAAGGTGACATGCCAAACAAGCCCATCATTGCAATGGAAATTTGGGACATGGAGCCTGAAGACTGGTCGGAATCGGCACGTGCGCCATTTGCTGATGTCCTATCAGACCCGGCAGCCTGGGCCAAGAAGTGTGTGGACACCTATGGCGCTGATGCTGTGGTACTCCAGCTCAAGAGTATCGACCCCAATGACAGGGACGCAAGCCCTGAGTCCGCGGCTGAGATCGTAAAAAAGGTATCTGATGCTATTGATGTTCCCCTCATCGTCTGGGGATGTGCATCTCCGGCTAAAGATGAAGAGGTCTTCAAGGCTGTCTGTGAGGCCTGCCAGAATGATAATCTTCTCATGGGTCCGGTTGAAGAAAAGAACTTTAAAGGAATCGCCGCAGCCGCAATGGGCTATGGTCACTCTCTCATTGCTTCATCCCCGATTGATGTGAACCTGGCAAAACAGGTTAACATCCTGCTGGAAAACTTCGGTATGCCGATGGAGCGGGTCGTTGTCGATCCGACTACCGGTGGACTTGGCTACGGTATGGAGTATTCTTACTCGGTAATGGAGCGTCTCGGTATGGCAGCCATGACCCAGGGAGATGACAAACTTCAGTACCCGATCATCAACAACCTTGGAAATGAAGTCTGGAAATGCAAAGAAGCAAAACAGACTGCCGAAGAGGCGCCAATACTCGGTGATCCAGAAAAGCGCGGTATCCTGATGGAAGCAGTCGGTGCGGTCACGTACCTGCTCGCCGGATCCAATATCTTAATTATGCGGCATCCGGAAGCTATTCGTTTGACCAAGGATTTCATCACTGCGCTTGGTGACGGTGGCTCTGTTGCAGAGACCGCTCCCATAGCCAAAAAGCTTGCTGATTCTGCGATTGATTTCGCGACGCTTTCACCTGAACTTGATCTTACCATCGTGGAAGAGAAAAAAGCGGCTCCTGCTAAAAAAGCAGCTCCTGCGGCTAAAAAAGAAGCGCCGGCCAAAGCGACTCCTGCCGAAAAACCAAAAGCAGCAGCAAAGCCTGCACCTGAGAAAAAAGAACCTGCCGCACCTGCTGTAGACCCTGAAGTTGCTGCCAAGGTAAAAGCAGAGGCAGACGCTCAGGCCAAAGTCGATGCAGAAGCAAAAGCCAAGGCGGATGCGGAAGCAAAAGCAGCGGCAGCAGCAAAGGCAAAAGAAGAAGCTGAGGCAAAAGCAAAAGCTGATGCCGAAGCCAAAGCTGCAGCTGAGAAACAAGCAGTGGCTGACGCTAAAGCGGCACGGGATGCTGAGGAGAAGGAACTGCAGGCGAAACGAGCCAAAGAGCGCGCTCTGTTAGCGGCCAGCAGGCCAGTCCGGGAAGATGATGAAGAAGAAACGATTACGGCTGCTGCTGTCCAGAAGACAGAGCAGGAAAAAATTCTTGAAATGCTGAACAGATTCCACAAACGTGTGTAGCCTGGTCAGTTTAAAGTTCACTATATCGGCGGATATTTTAGAAACTATAGATGGAGGAACATCAAATGGCAGAACAAACAAAAACACCCGCTAAAGCATCGAAACTCGCTGATCCGAGAGAGGCATCAATCGAGCCTTCAACTCAGGAAATGATAGCGAGAGCACAGAAACTACAAATCGATACCGTTTTCGACAGAGCGGTGACCATGAAGCCATGCGCCATTGGTCTTCAGGGGATCTGTTGCAAGAACTGTGCAATGGGACCATGTCGACTGCCGCTTCCAAAAGGTGGTATCGAGGGAGAGGATACCCGCAAAGGTCTGTGTGGAGCGACGGCAAATACGATTTGTGCCCGAAACTTTGTACGGATGATAGCAGCCGGTGCTGCCGCGCATTCCGACCATGGTCGTGGTGTTGCAGAAACATTTCTCTCTGTAGCGCGCAAAGAGACTCAAGATTACACCATTAAAGATCCTGCAAAGCTGATCCAGATTGCACCGTACTTTGATGTTGCAACGACTGTTGAGGTTGATGGAGAAACCATGGATCGTGACCTCGATGAGATCGCACTTGGTGTTGCTGAAGCTGCGTATGGGGAGTGGGGGAAACCTGCAGGGCATATTAAATATCTGAAAAGAGCTCCCCAGCCTTTGCAGGACAAATGGCTGAAGGAAGGTGTCGAGCCTCGTAATGTTGATCGTGAGATTGTTGAGATTATGCATCGCACCCATATGGGCGTTGATCAGGATTATAAAAACCTGATGAAGCAAGGAACCCGTGCATCGCTTGCAGATGGCTGGGGTGGTTCAATGATCGGTACTGATTTGCAGGATGTTATGTTCGGCAGCCCGACTCCGCTGCAGGCTGAAGCAAATTTAGGCGTCATGAAAGAAGACCATGTCAATATTATTGTTCATGGTCATGAGCCGCTGCTCTCCGAGATGATCGTTGCTGCGACTCAATCCCAGGAACTGATCGGCTATGCCAAAGAAAAAGGGGCGAAAGGTATCATGCTCAGTGGTATCTGCTGTACCGCCAATGAAATTTTGCAGCGCCATGGAATTCCACCGGCAGGAACCTTCCTGCAGCAGGAACTGGCAATTATTACCGGTGCCTGTGATGCAATGGTTGTCGATGTTCAGTGTGTTTTCCAGAACCTGGCAAATGTGGCCAAATGTTTCCATACAAAACTGATCACTACCCATCCAATCGCCAAGATGGAGCAGGAAAACGTCATTCATATCGAGTTTGACGAGCATCATGCGATGGAAGATGCCATCCGTATCGTTAAGATGGCCATTGAAAACTATGAAAACCGTGGTGCTGATATCATGATTCCGAAGCACAAAACCACCCAGATTGCCGGTTTTGGTGTCGAGTCCATTAAATACCATCTCGGTGGTTCTTTCCGTGGTGATTACTACACGCTTAATGACAATATAATTAATGGCCGCATCCGCGGTATTGCCGGTGTTGTTGGCTGTAATAACGCCAGGACAAAGCATAACGAGGAACATATCGTTCTCATTAAAGAACTGATCAAGAATGATGTTATTGTACTGACGACAGGATGTAGCGCGATTGCGGCCGGTATCCATGGCCTGCTGACTCCTGGTGCTGCTGCTGTGCATTGCGGGCCGGGTCTTGCCGAGGTATGTGAGACCGTCGGTATTCCACCGGTGCTGCATCTTGGTTCCTGTGTCGATAACAGCCGTATTCTTCTCGCCGCAACAGAGGTTGTAAATGCGGGTGGACTTGGCGATGATATCTGTGATCTTCCTGCAGCAGGCAGTGCTCCGGAGTGGATGAGTGAGAAGGCAATCTCTATTGGACAGTATTTCGTGGCTTCCGGCGTTTACACAGTCTTTGGTTATCATATGCCGGTTGAAGGTGCGCCGGAATTCAAAAATTATCTCTACAGCGAGATGGAGAAACTCTATGGTGGCAAGTGGGATTGCGAGCCGGATCCAATCAAGCATGCTCACAAGATGATCGCTCATATCGATAAAAAGCGCAAGGAGCTTGGAATCGACAAGGCCCGAGAACGTGTATTGATGGATATGGCGGACAGACAGGCCCTTGGAATGGAATAACAATCCGACCAGAATTTAACGATGTTATATAATAATCCTCAAAGAAGGAGGAAGGCATGTCAAGATTAGTAGCATTTGCAGCGATACAGGGCGGATATAAGGTCGTCTCTCAGGTGGAGGGTGAACTTGAGAAGGCCCTTCAGACCTATGATGCTTCCACCAAGGTTGGCTTTGGTAATACCGCATATTATCTGCCGGTTATCTATTCACTGACCGGAATGAAAGTTGAGACGCTGGAAGATCTCAAGAAACCATTGGACTTTGCCAGAGGGTTGTTACCCCCTCATGTCAAGGGCAGTAACCATCTGCCATATCTCGGTCCCCTGCTTGATGCGGGTATGGCCGGTATATTTGCTTACGAGGTTAAAGAAGCACTGAGAATTCTCAGGGAACCTGATTTCTTTACCTTTACCGAAGATCCGGATATCGATGCAGGTAAAATATGGGTAGGACCTGCTGATGATACCATTCTCAGGAAACGCGGTGTGGAATTTGTTGATGGTTCAGCTCCGGGGTTTGCAGCAGTTGTTGGTGCAGCACCGGATGCTGAAACAGCCAAAATGATTATAGAGGACTACCAGAAGAAGAGCCTCTATATCTTCTGTGCGGCCAACCACAATGGCAAAACTGCTATTGAACAGTGTCTTGAAGCCGGTATGCAGGTTGGCTGGAATACCCGTATCGTTCCTTTTGGTCCGGATATCTCCTCTGCGGTTTTTGCTCTTGGTTTTGCCAACAGGGCCGCCATGGCTTTCGGTGGTGTTCAGCCGGGTGATTATCGCAGGATGCTGATGTACAATAAGAATCGAATTTTTGCATTTGTCAATGCACTTGGTGATGTTGGAACCGAGTGGGCTGTTGCGGCGGCCGGTTGCGTTAACTGGGGCTTCCCGACGCTTGCTGACACGGATATTCCTGAGATTCTGCCAACCGGTATCTGTACGTATGAGCATGTGGTTGCCAATGTTCCTCACGACGAGATCTGCCAGAAGTCAGTTGAGGTCAGGGGACTTAAAATTAACGTCACTGAAATCGATATCCCCTGTGCGTTCGGACCGGCATTTGAGGGTGAGCGAGTCAGGGGAGCTGACCTTCATGCTCAAATGGGCGGTGGTAAAACCCAGTGTACTGAGCTTGTCAAAATGGCTGAGATGAGTGAAATTGAAGATGGAAAAGTTGAAATCATCGGACCTGATCTTGGAGATCTCAAAGAAGGTGATACATTGCCGCTTGGTATTTACGTGCAGATTGCCGGTCGTGAATTCCAGACTGATTTCGAGCCGATCATGGAACGCCAGATTCATCACCTGATCAACTATATCCAGGGGATCATGCATATCGGACAGCGTGATATAGCCTGGATCCGCGTTGGTAAGGCAGGTGTTGAGAAAGGCTTTACCCTGAAGGATATCGGCGTTGTGCTTCATGCCAAGTTTCATCAGGATTTCCAGAAAATTGTCGATAAAGTTCAGGTGACACTCTATTCCAAGAAAGAAGATGTGGATAAACTGACAAAGCGTGCCCGAGCTGAATACAAGATGCGTGATGAGCGCGTGGACACCATGACAGATGAGGATGTTGATCTCTTCTACTCCTGTACACTGTGTCAGTCATTTGCTCCGAGTCATGTCTGCAGTGTCAGCCCTGAAAGGACCGGCCTCTGTGGTGCCTACAACTGGATGGACTGTAAAGCGTCTTTTGAGATTAATCCAACAGGGCCCAATCAGCCGATCAATAAAGGCAAGGTGATTGACCCGGTACTGGGGCGGTTCGAAGGCGTTGATGAGTTCATTAAGTCAGCCTCCAAGGGTGCCATTGAGACCTACAACTTCTACTCCATGGTGAATGCTCCGATGACAACCTGTGGTTGTTGTGAATGTATTGCAGCCATGCTGCCCGCCTGTAACGGTATTATGACAGTTGGGCGTGATTACGCTGGCGAGACACCATGTGGTATGAAGTTTACTACCCTGGCAGGTGTCATGGGTGGCGGTGCTTCGTCACCGGGTTTTGTCGGTCATTCAAAATTTAACATTACCCAGAAGAAATTTATACTGGGTGATGGCGGATTATTGAGACTTGTCTGGATGCCAAAAATCCTCAAGGATGAGATTTATGATCGCCTCAATACCAGAGGTAAGGAGATGGGAATTGATAATTTCGCTGATATGATCGCTGATGAAACTGTCGGCATCACCGAAGATGAAATTCTCCCATTCCTCCAGGAAAAAGGACATCCGGCACTTGAAATGGAGTCATTGATAGCCTAAAATATCGGGCTCAGGTCGGTCACTGTCTCGGCAGTGACCGACCCTGCTTTCCTGACCTAAATAAACGATAAGGAGATAAAACCCATGGCATTAACAGGAATGCAAATTTTCAAACTCCTGCCGAAAACGAACTGCAAGGAGTGCGGAGTTCCGACATGTCTTGCCTTTGCGATGAACCTTGCATCCGGTAAAGCAGAGCTCGATTCCTGCCCGTATGTTTCTGATGAAGCTCGAGCCCAGTTGGAAGAGGCTGCCGCACCACCTATCAGGCAGATCGCGATTGGTAAAGGGGTCCGTGCTGCCAAGACGGGTGGAGAGACAGTACTCTATCGGCATGAGAAAACATTTTATAACCCAACACTCTTTGCGGGGTTGATAACGTCAGATACCTCAGCTGCTGATGTCGAGGCGAAGCTGAAGGTCTGGAACGCAATACAGTATGAACGTGTTGGCTTGAACCTGAGACCAGAACTTGCCGCTGTCAAGGACGCCACTGGTGACAAGAACAGTTTTGCAGCAATTGCAAAACTTGTCGCTGAAACATCCGAATTCAACGTGATACTGATGAGTGATGATGCGGACGTGATGGCAGCCGGTATAGAGGCATGTGCTTTCAAGAATCCGCTCATTTATGCAGCAACAGAGGCTAATGCGGAGGCCTTCGGGCAACTGGCACTAGACAACAATCTGGCACTGGCGGTAAAGGCTGACTCCATCGATGGCCTTATTGCTCTTACTGACAAACTGACAGGCATGGGCCTGAAAGATCTTATTCTGGATCCAGGTTCACGCGAGCTAAAACAAGCCCTTGAGGACCAGGTTGCCCTGCGCCGGGCTGCCTTGAAGGGTGGAAATCGGTCTGTCGGCTTTCCAACCATCTCCTTTCCCTGTGAGATGGCCTCAAATGTTGATATGGAAGCGCTGGTTGCCGGTATGTATGTCTCGAAGTACGGCGGCATTGTTGTTCTCTCGGATCTTACCGCAGAGGCATTGTTCCCACTGCTGCTGGAACGGTTGAATGTTTATACCGATCCGCAGAGGCCGATGACCGTTGAAGAGGGAATTTTCGAAATCGGTAACCCGGATGAAAATTCGCCGGTACTGGTAACAACAAATTTTGCCCTGACCTACTTTATTGTTTCTGGTGAAGTAGAAGCAAGTAGGGTTCCTTCCTGGCTGCTTATTAAAGACTCTGAAGGACTGTCTGTTCTTACCGCCTGGGCGGCAGGCAAGTTCAGCGGTGATGATGTCGGTCTTTTTGTCAAGAAATGCGGTATAATGGACAAAGTAAAGCATACAGAGCTGATTATCCCCGGTTATGCTGCGGCCATTGCAGGTGATGTAGAAGAAGAACTGCCCGGCTGGACCATTACTGTCGGTCCAAGGGAATCTGCCCATCTTGCGGGCTTCCTGAAGGCTAGATAGTATTATCATTTTTTTCAGGGCGAAGATTCTTTGGATCTGCGCCCTGAAAAAACCTTTGCAACAATTTTTTACCCATTGAAAACAGTTAAAGGAGATAAATATGATTCTTTTCGGTGAAAGCCTGAATGTCATCTCAAAAGTTATTGGAGGTGCTTATAAGGCGCGTGATCCAAAGCCGATTCAGGAAGAGGCTCTTGATCAGAAAGAGAAGGGGATGGATTACATCGACATTAACCTCGGCCCGGCGAAAAAGGATGGCCATGAGTTGATGCCGTGGGTCTGTCAGGTGGTTCAGGAAGTGGTACCGGATATCCCGCTGCTCCTGGATACTTCCAATATTTCTGCGATCGAAGAAGGTTTGAAAGTCCTTAAGCCCTGCAGCAAGCCACATATCGTCAACTCAATTATGGCACGTGCCGAGCGGTACGAAGTGATGCTGCCGATGGCTGCCAAGTATGAAGCTGATATCGTTGCACTGCTCTGGGGACCTGATGGATTGCCGCGTGACGAGAATGAGCGGGCTGCACTGGCTGTTGAGCTTCTTTATGCGGCCAATGAAGCAGGTATCCCGAACGAGAAGATCTGGGTTGACGGTATCGTCACCCCGGTCAATATTCAACAGGCCCAGCTGGTCTGTCTGCTGAATTTCCATATGATGCTTGAAGATATTGCTCCCGGTGTAATGAGCACCTGTGGTCTTTCAAACATTTCAAACGGCCCTCCAGTAGAACTCCGACCGATTCTCAATACCACCTATATGGTTATGCTCGAACGGTATGGTATGAAAGCGGTCATCGCTGATCCGCTCGATGAGAATCTGACCGCGGTAGCCAAGGGCAAGCGTCCGGAAGTTGTCGATGTCATCCATCAGGCGATGGACGGCACAGTCGATCTTTCCTCGCTCGATAAGGAGCTTGGTGATTACGTCAAGACAGTTCAGGTTATAATGGGGGAAACACTCTTCTCAGATTCATATCTTGAACTCTAATTTCTGATTTTTCAGGAAATGAGAGCCCCGTTCTGAAAAGAATGGGGCTTTTTTCGTTATTGTGATTAACATTTGCTGAAAACAAGGGTTTGACTTTAAAAAAATAGGAGTAATGACAGAGATGGCAGAGAAAGCAAATGTAGAAGGCTGGGTCTATGCGGTTGTTTGTGCGGAAGAAAATGACAACCATTTCCTTGGTCTTCGTAATGATGAAAAAGGTATAGATTTTATCCCTGTCTTCGAGAGTAAAGATGCAGCAAACGACTGTTTTCTTCAATTACCAAGAGAAAAAGGGAAAAAGTATGAAGTCCAGGCAGTTCATATTGAAGAATTATACGCGGATGCAGAAAAAAACGGTTTCACCGTCGCCATGTTTGATGGGGAAGGCACTGTTGTAAAAAAATGAATCATCAATAACCAGGCTTGTTCTGAGCTGCCAGGGAAAATGGCTGAGCCGGATATATTAACTAAGGGAGACGGTACGACATGAGTTTGAAAGTTGCAATCGGTGGGAAAGGTGGTGTCGGTAAAACGACGATAACAGCGCTTCTGGCACGCTGCCTTGCTGCGGATACGAGTAATAAGGTGATTGCCATCGATGCAGATCCGGTCGCCAATCTTGCTGCCGGACTCGGAATTGACGAAACCGAGCCCATCACGCCCATTGCTGAACTGCGTGAGCTGATCGCGGAACGGACGGGAGCTGAACCAGGTACCATGGGCGGTTTTTTCACGCTTAATCCAAAGGTTGATGACATACCTGATCGATTCTCAAAAGAGCGCGACGGTGTTAAACTGCTTGTCATGGGCACCGTTCAAAGTGGCGGGTCTGGTTGTATCTGTCCGGAAAGTACTATTTTAAAGGCATTGATGACTCATCTGGTATTATTTCGGGAAGATATCGTTGTGATGGATATGGAAGCGGGTGTTGAGCATCTTGGCAGGGCAACCTCCGCCTCTGTTGATGCACTTGTCATTGTGGTAAATCCTGGAGCCAGATCGAGAAATGCCGCAGAAAAGATAAGAAAACTTGGAAAGGACATCGGTATTAAACGGATTGTTGTTCTGGCCAACCGGGTGAATGACGAGCAGGATGAAGAGTTGATCAGGTCATCCATGCCGGATTTTGAGATTATCGGTTTCATTCCAGAGGCTACTGAGATCGTCTCAGCTGACCGTCTGGGTAAAAGACCATATGAGAATATTGCTGATGTGCCGGAACAATTGATAGCGGCAGCAGATCGATTGAAGTCTTTCAGAGCAGAATAGGGTGCTGGACAGAAAATTTGCTGCGTCTGGCTAAGAGGTGAGACGTTTTCAGTCTTGCTGGGCAATACCGAAAAAGGTACCGCCGGTCAGATTTGCCAGGTCTATCGGGCTCAGCTCAATTTCCAGTCCTCTTCGTCCCGCGCTGACATAAATAGTCTGGAAATCTTTCGCAGAAGAGTCAATGACCGTTCTCAGCGGCCGCTTCTGGCCAAGAGGACTCACCCCACCCAACACATAGCCGGTGGTTTTTTCCACTACTGTTTTTTCAGCCATGACACTCTTTTTCGAGTTACATGCTTTGGCAAGCTGTTTGAGATTAAGCATGCCTGTAACGGGGACGATGGCAACAACAAGCTCATTATTGTCGAGTTTTGAAACGAGTGTTTTAAAGACTTGTGCCGGAAGGAGATTCAGTTTTTCTACGGCTTCAAGACCATATGAACTGTGGTTATGATCATGCTGGTATTTGTGCAGTGTGTAGGCGACTTTATGTTTTTTAACGATATTTATGGCAGGGGTCATAGGAGGCTCAATATATCCAAGGTGTTCATATCTCAAGCTCTTTTTGCTCAATAATAAGTAAACAAAAACTAGCAAGTGTTAATAACTATTGCAACAACTATGGATGAAACGACAGATCAAATCATCAGAATCAGCTCGCTTATCATTACGATGAAATTGACCGCTCCTTGGAACTGTTCTGACCGGTTTTTTTCTGTCTTGATTGAGAAATAGAATTTTTGTTCGTGACAAAAAGATGGTTTTGTAGATTTTTTTTTGGGTTACAAATAAAATCTTGAAAAATAGAGTGACATTCAATCTTTAAGGATTATTTTTCTCGCTAGCTTGTCATTAATAATTCACCCACAAAGAACATTTTCTTCCAGGTTCATATTATGCCACCTTTCAACGCAAAATCGCTTCCCGTTCTGATTGGCAGCCTTCCATTGTATAGCCACCTGCAGGCGGTGGAGCAGATATTTGAGTATACACCCCAGATTCCATTATGGCCGCAGCTGCCGGTTAATAAGAACGAAGGGATGTTGTTGCAGTTTCTTCCAGGTATGCCGGGAGTTACGACGAAAGCGGACAAGATCTTTATTGATACTGAGAGCCTTGAATTTGAGACTGAGCTGCTGAGTTTTTTTGAAGAGTACCTCATGGTGATGGAGGGGGCTGCGGAAATTGACGAGTCACGATTTAAGATGAGCCCCGAGGAAGGTGGTGGCTTTTTCACCTTTCTCCAGTTTGCTGAAAAATACAAGGAACATCTGACAGCACTGAAGGGTCAGATTACCGGGCCTGTTACATTTTGCACCGCGCTTGTCGACCAGGCAGGAAGAGCGGTATTTTATAATGATCAGTTACGCGATGCAGCGGTGAAACACCTTGCGCTCAAGGCAAAGTGGCAAGCCAGGCAGATGGCAAAAATAAAAGAGACGCCACTTATTTTCTTTGATGAACCCGGTTTGGCTGGTGTCGGTTCCTCAGCCTTCATAACAATTACCCCTGAGGATATCAAAACATGCCTTTCTGAGGTTTTCGAAGCGGTTCATGCTGAGGGAGGCCTTGTCGGTGTCCATGTCTGTGCAAACACCGAGTGGTCGATTATCTTTGATTCTGGTGCTGATATTGTCAGTTTTGATGCATATGCATATTTTGATAAATTTATTCTCTATCCGGATCATCTCAGGACATTTTTTGAACGTGGCGGCATCTGTGCCTCCGGGATTGTTCCAACGACCCCTGAACATATTGAACTGGAGAACGTTGAGTCGCTCGCTCAAAAATGGTTTGAGCAGTCGGCTCAACTGGAAAAAATTGGCATACCTGCAAGAAAAATATATGAACAGACGCTGATAACCCCGAGTTGCGGGACCGGCACCATTTCCGAACCTCATGCTGTCAAGGTGATGGAATTAACACGTGATGTTTCAGCTCGAATCAGATCTCAATACCTGTAAATAACAAGTAAGCCAGATGATAACCATTACCTACGCCGAGATATCCATAGCAGACTGTGTCTCTGTCCTGATCGTTCCTGAGAGAGCACTGCAGGAACCTGGATATATAAAGGCGTTGACCAGCAGTGCAGCATCCAACGCCAAGCACGAATTTCATGCCCTGGCTCAAATGGCATATTTTCAGTATCAGGATGACGAGGTTGAAATTGATATTATCAAAGGAACATGCCGGATTTTGCAGGAACAAAATGATGAAACGCTCGAGTCCGGACTGGTGATCTATCGGACCAGTGATGGAGCAATTCATATCGTTTCTCATCAGGATGCAAACAGCAAAAAGCTGCTCGAGGCAGCAAATCGATACTGTACCCGCTGGGTGCGACTTGATATCTAACGATTATAACCCCCAGGTTTATTACTATATGACCGGTGACTATTGTGCAAAATAATGTTCGTCTCCAAAGAGTTACTGTTTTTCAGCAGCAGGGAAGCGGAGAAAGAAAGATAGCAGGAGTACGTCTCTATGGCAGTGATATAATTGAACTCGATGTTGTTTCAATCGATGCCGAACTCCCCCCGGTTCTGGATGATAGCTCAGAATTTCTCTCCAGCGAGCTTGACACAGATCTCGTTCTTGATTTTCTCAAACACAGTGATCTTTCCCATGATCTTGCGGAGCTCTGCACTGAAAAGGGCATACCCGTCGTTGCTTCGGGAAAAAAAATCAATAATAAATGGGTAATGAAACCTCCAACCTGATGCGGACTTCCGAGGCAGGTTGACCTCGGTAGCTATGGTGAACGTTTCGGAGCCCCGGAGTTTGAGGTTACGATAGCTGACGGAAAATTAACCACGGTTCGCGTTATACGCGGCGCACCGTGCGGTGCAACCTGGGAGGCGGCAGAACGGATGGTTGGGCTGCCCGTCGAAGTTGGACCGCGGCGGATAGGGCTTGATACCCAGTTTTACTGTATTGCAGATCCGGCAGGGTGGGATCCTATTCATGGCAAGAGCCCGGTACATTTTGCCGGCAAAGTTCACGACATGGCATTGGCCCGTGCTATCGAGAAAGCCCTGGGGAATCATTGAGTTCTGATACCTTACAGGTGTCAGGATAGTTCATATGGATCATCAGAAGGATCTATATTTCAGGCGAAATGTCCTGAGTGTTTCGCTGGTAGAGTTCTTCTGGGGACTTGGCTTCCCGATTGTTCTCGAGTCAACCTTCCTTCAGCTCTACCTGAAAAATCTTGGCGCTTCGAGTCTTGCCATCGGTATCGTACCGTCACTTTTAATGACCGGTATTGCCTGCTTCCCACTTTTTTCCAGTTATTTCGCGCGAAACGTGCGAATGAAAATGCCGCTTGTATTGTTTCTCCATCTTATTTCGGCACTTTCTATATTGCTGTTTGGCCTGACGCTCCTTCTTGTAAAACAATCCTCCAGTATCTTGCCCCTCTTCTTTATTTCATATTCTGTTTTTTCAGTCTGCATGGGGTTGACGATACCGGTATGGCTCAATTACGTGGTACGTATTTTTTCAGAGTCAAAATCTGTTCCGGGCCTTGGATATATGATGCTGGCGCAAAATATCGGTAAAGTGATAGCCAGCTTTTTTATTCTGAATATTGTAGAGAAATATTCTTTCTCCACCGGATCAACGGCATGGGTTTTTATTATTACCGGCCTTGTTTTCGTTATAGGTTCACTCTGTTTTATATTTACCAAGGAAGTGGCCGATAAGGATGACGGGATCAAGGACAGTATATCCTTTTATGATCACACCAGGGATTCGTTCGTAGAAATTATCTCAAACCGAAGGTTTCTTGTTTTTCTGGCGGCGGCAGATCTTGAGTTTATTGTGGTTATTACAACGCTGTCATTTTATGCCAATTATGCCACGATCTATTTTAATGTTCCGGTCGCTATTGCTGCGGGTCTATTCGTTGCCTGTATTTATGCAGGTTCAATTACGGTGAATATATTTCTTGGTGCGCTGAACATTCTCAGTTTAAAACAGAAATTCGTCTTGTCGAAATTCATTACTGTTGTGCTGCTCGGCCTGCTGGTATTTTTTCCCGGTTATATTGTTTTTTTTCTGGTGAGCTACATGCTTGGCTTTGGACGCGCTACAAGGAACATGGTGTATCCTCCATCGGTCAAAAAATTTGCTGCCAGAAGTGATGCCACCAGCTATTTTGCTCTGGCCCCAATTCTCACCCTGCCGGTCACCGCCGGCTACCCTCTGTTGTTTGGCAACCTGCTTGATCTATTGGCAGGGTTGGGACAGATGTCCTATCAGATCGTTTTTGGATTATCAGCGCTGCTTGCCCTGATAGCGGCGATCCTGGCTCTGATGACAGATTATCAGGAGGTCAGCTCATCGTGAGGTTTTCTCTGGGAACTGGATAATGAGATTGGTTCAGAGGGTAAGAAGGTTCCCACTGTCTTCCCTGAGTGGTTCTGTTCCAGCAACCTTTGCAATAATTCTTCCCGGCCGCGCAAACCTGTCGACATTCCTGCTGAATAATATCCCTTCCGTGGAACTCTTAACCTCATTGATCTTTCCGGCTTCAGCCAGCGGATTAAGAATTTCGGCGATAGTCTCATCTTTTTTTACAGAAGCTCCGACCTGTTTGAGGTACGTGATAATTCCCGGTACTTTCGCCTTTATATAATCAACACCGGTCAGCGGAGTCGCTTTTCCGAGAAGGTGAGGAGGGGCTGGAGCTGGACCTTCGATACTGTGACGATTTTGTAGAAATGAATAGAGACTGCGTGCATCATCCTGCGACACTGCTCGATCTGTATCTGAGATTCCCCGTAACTCAACAGTTACTGCAAAACATGCAGGCGGTATCGGATGGTCGGGAAATTTCTCGGCAAGCTCCCACCAGATCCTGCTGTTGGCTTCGTCAAACGGAGTCCCCCCTGAGTCAGCGGCAAGCAGTATGGCTTCAGCGCCCATATATGCCGCAAGATCAGTACCGTCGGGCCAGAGAGCTGTGCCCATATAGAGATGCATCGAAGCCTGCAGGTCGCAGTGGAGATCAAGGACTATATCGGCATCATGTGAAAGGCTGAGCAGCTGATGTTTGAGGTGCCCTGCCTCATCTTCAGGGGCAATGCCTGAAATAATTTCGAACATACACCCTCTGATGAGGTCGATATTTTTTTTCGCAACAGGACCCAGCCGGGCTGAGATCTTGTCAGCAACCTGTCCAGCAAGATCAAGATGATTTCTGTTGAAGTTAATGGAGTTGGCAAAATCAAAACGGCCATTAAGTGTTTCATCCCGCCACTGTGACAAGCCAATAGGGTTGGCAACGGGAACGACAATTATTTCACCGTTTATCAGGCCCTGACTGCTCGCCTGGTCGAGTAACTCTGTTAGATGGTGCAGAACAACGTACCCGGGAGCCTCATCCGCATGAAGACCTGCCTGGATGTATACTTTCGGCCTGGCGCCTTTGGTGCCGTATCGGATGATATCCAGAGACCGGTTTGTCCCCGGGCTGGCAGCGGGAAGTGGCCAGGTTTCAATAATTTTCATGGTGGTGCCTTGATTGCCGGAGCGGTGGTGGATTGTGGCTGCAGGTGAGCGAACCACTTGATCTCCAGTTTCTTAATGAGAAAAACAATAATAAAGGTGAGCGACATATAAAGAAGCGCCGCTGTCAGAAACGCTTCATAGGGGCTGTAGTAGCGAGAATTTATAATTCGTGCCGCACCGGTGATATCGATAATGGTGATAACTGAAGCAAGTGAACTGCCATGAAGCATAAAAATAATCTCGTTGCTGTATGCGGGAAGCGCCCGACGAAATGCACTGGGCAGGATGATCCTTCGAAACATTAACAGACGTGACATGCCGGCAGCCATTGCAGCTTCAATCTCACCATGGGGGGTTGCCTTGATCGCCCCACGAATTATTTCAGTTGTATAGGCACAGGTATTCAGCGTGAAAGTAAGAAGGGCGCAGAAGTATGCTTCTTTAAAAGCAGGCCAGAGGAAACTCTCCCGCAAGAACTCAAATTGTCCAAAGCCATAATAGACCAGAAACATCTGGACGAGGAGTGGTGTTCCCCTGAAAAAATATATAAATGCCCTGATTGGCGCCTGCACCAGCCAACTGCCGGAGTTGCGCAGAACTGCAAGTGGAACGGCGAGCAGCAAGCCAATAACGAGTGAAATTGATACGAGGATTGCTGTATTTTTCAACCCCTCAAGGTAAATAGAGCTGTTTTCCAGGATGATTGACAGATCCACCGGTTACACCTCCCTTACTCCGACGCTGTACCTCCGCTCCAGATATTTGAGCAGGTAGATTGAAACAGAGGTGATGATCAGATAGTTGATTGCCACCATCAGGTAGAAGGTAAACGGTTTTCTGGTTGCTCCTGCTGCAAGCCCTGCTTTGCGGACCATGTCATCGAGCCCGATAATCGATACAAGTGCCGTCGTTTTAATAAGAACAAGCCAGTTATTGCCGAATCCAGGCAGGGCATGGCGTACCATCTGCGGCAGGGTGATACGTCTGAAAATAAGCAGACGACTCATGCCGTAGGCGCTCCCTGCTTCAAGCTGACCCTTGTGAACGGCAAGAATAGCGCCACGGAATGTCTCTGTCATGTAGGCTCCGAAAATGAAACCTATCGTTGAGACCCCTGCGATAAATGGATTGATATCGATATACTCATCATAGCCGACAAGCGGACCCATCTGGTTAATAAAAACCTGGCCGCCGAAAAAGACCAGGAGCATCAGGACAAGATCAGGAATTCCCCTGATAACGGTGGTGTAAATCTGGGCAAGGAACTGCAGCGGGCGGGAACTGGAGAGTTTGGACAGAGCCCCGATCATACCGAGACACATGGCAATGACCAGGGAAGCCAGTGAAACCTCAAGAGAGAGGATCGTTCCTTCAAGAATACTTGGTCCGTAACCGTGCAGGCTAAGCATATGATTCAGATTGAATGAGATTGGTTCCTGCCTCGAGAATTTGAGTACTCGAGGCAGGAGAGTCGAACAAAAATGTTATGAGAAACTACTCACCATAGACATTGAAATCGAAGTACTTGTCCTGAATCGTTTTATAGGTGCCATCACTTCTGATTTTATCAATAGCCATATTGAACTTTTCCGCCAGGTCGGCATCCTCTTTGCGGATGGCTATACCGGCGCCGTCACCGAACCATTTTGGATCACTCAGATCCGGTCCGACAAACTGATAGTCAGCGCCTTCGGGCTTTTTCAAGAAGCCGTCAGAGAGGGCAACACTGTCGGCAAGCAGCATATCGACCCTGCCAGCAGTAAGGTCGAGATATGCCTCATCCTGGGTGCCGTAGCGCTTTATTTCAACATCTTTGCCATAATTGTCGGTCAGGTAACGGTCATGAATTGTTGCCCGCTGAACACCAATCTTTTTACCTTTGATGGCCTCTTTAGAGAACGTCGGTATCGCTCCTTTCTTACTGATGAACTTTGCTGGTGTCTGGTAATATTTATTTGAGAAGGCCACCTTCTTTTTACGTTCTTCAGTAATGGACATGGAGGCAATGATCGCATCATATTTTTTGGCAAGCAGTGCCGGAATAATCCCATCCCAATCCTGAGCAATGAGTGTAACTTCTGCTCCCATTGCCTTTCCAAGTGCTCTGGCTATATCAATATCAAAGCCGGCAAGGTCCCCGTTTGGCTCGGTATAACTGAATGGAGGATAAGCACCCTCAACACCAATTCGAACCTTCTTCCAGTCGTTGGCCCATCCTGAACCTGCTGCCATTACCAGGGCGATCATTGTCAGGGAAAGTAAAAATTTTTTCATGTAATTTCCTCCTCATTTTTGGGATATTAGCTTTTTAACTCTTTTCTGATATCTCAGACCATCGCCTTAATAAAGGTCTTGAAGCGATCTGTCTCCGGATTATCAAATACTCTTGATGGCGGACCATCTTCCATTATCTGTCCCTGGTCCAGGAATACAACCCGGGATGACACTTCTCTTGCAAAACCCATCTCGTGGGTCACCACGATCATTGTTCGGCGCTCTTCAGCAAGATTCCGCATGACCTGGAGAACCTCCCCGACAAGCTCCGGGTCGAGCGCTGAGGTCGGCTCATCAAACAGCAGTACATCGGGTTCTACCGCCAGAGCCCGTGCGATCGCTGCACGTTGCTGCTGCCCACCTGAGAGATGGGATGGGTAAACATCAAGTTTGTCACTGATGCCGACCTTCTCAAGGTATTGTTTTGCTTTGACGATCGCCTGAGCCTTTGGAATTTTAAGAACGTGCACCGGTGCCTCGATGACATTTTCAAGAATAGTCATATGAGACCATAAATTGAACTGCTGGAAGACCATCGCAAGTTTTGTTCTGATCCGCTCTACCTGACGATTGTCCGCCGGTTGATTTTTACCCCGTCTGGTCTGTTTCATCAGAACTTCTTCACCAGATACCTTCAGGGTTCCGCTGTCGGGGATTTCAAGCAGGTTGATACAGCGCAAAAGTGTCGATTTACCTGAGCCGCTTGGTCCGAGAACCGATATGACATCACCCTGGTAGGCAGTAAATGAAATACCGCGTAGAACTTCGTTACTGCCAAATTTTTTGTGGATATTTTCAATTGTTACCGAGGCTATCCGATCACTCATAAAATTCCTTTTTTTGCACGAATTGGCAGGCGAGCTTTTATAAATTATTTATTATATGTAACACTGATACTTATCAATAACGTTTAAAAAGTCAAATCAAAAGGATACTGCACTCCATACTGTCCATAACGTGTTCCATTCTCAGAACATGGAAAAACTGTTTTAATGATCTTTGATCTATTGCGAAATTTTGAATAATTATTATCAGTTAATAGAGATTATCAATTGCAGCTGCGACCAAATATGGTCAGGCTATACCGTCAGATAAGGAGAGAAATGATGAGTGAAACAGCAACGTTGACTGTCAGTGGCGAGCGTTATGAACTCGATGTGTTTACCGGAAGTGAAAACGAGAAATGCATTGATATCCAAAAGCTACGCTCACAGACCGGATTGATTACCATGGATCAGGGCTATGGTAACACCGGATCATGCTTCTCTTCCATTACCTACGTTGATGGTGCAAACGGTATTTTGCGATACCGGGGCTATCCCATAGAGGAAATTGCCGAGATGGCGACCTTTGTCGAGGTTGCCTATCTCATTTTATATGGAGAGCTACCGAATGCCCAACAGCTAAAAGCGTTTCGTGACGCCCTGTCTGAACACGCACCGCTGCATACGAACCTGGAACATCATTTCTCAGGCTTCCCAAAATCTGCACCCCCCATGGCTATCCTCTCTGCCATGCTGAATCTGGTATCCTGTTTTCACCCCGAAGTGCTTGATGTTCATTCGGAGGGGCCTGGTTTTGACCGTACCGTAGCCCTGCTCCTTTCGAAAGTGAGGACAATCAGCGCATTTTCATATCGCATGGCCGCTGGAAAGCCATTTAACCATCCCAATCCGGAGCTCAGCTATTGTTCTAATTTCCTGCATATGATGTTTTCTGATCCGTACCGGGAATATATTGCCAGCCCGGTTATTGAACGGGCGCTTAATCTTTTTCTTGTTCTTCATGCCGACCATGAGCAGAACTGTTCAACCTCGACCGTACGGGTAGTCGGCAGTTCACGCGCTAACCTGTTTAGTTCCGTAGCTGCTGGAGTTTGTGCACTGTGGGGGCCTCTGCATGGAGGCGCAAATGCCGGGGTTATTAAAATGCTTGAAGATATTAAGACCTCAGGGCGGCCAATTAATTATTATCTGGACAAGGCAAAAAATAAAAACAGCTCTTATAAACTGATGGGTTTTGGGCATCGAGTCTATAAAAATTTTGACCCCCGCTCACTCATCTTGAAAAAAAGAGTGTATGAGGTTCTCGATGAACTGCAGCGCAATGACCCACTCATGGAAATTGCCCTTGAGCTTGAAGAGAAAACACTCAAAGATGACTATTTTGTCAGTCGCAATCTCTACCCCAATGTTGATTTCTACAGTGGTCTATTGATGAGAGCCATTGAAATTCCGCTCAATATGTATACGGTGATGTTTGCCATCGGCAGGATGCCCGGGTGGATTTCCAACTGGCGGGAATTACTTGAACATAAACAGCGTATTTCCCGACCTCGCCAGATATATACCGGGGAAACCACTCGTTCATTTGTTCCCATTGAAAAACGATAAGCGATACGGTACAGCTATCAGTACATGTTTTTAACATTTAGCTGGAAAGGTGCTGGTAATGAGCAATTTTCAAAATGTTATGCAGATCTTCACACTGCTGGATAAATCAAATTGTCGCAGATGCGGGGAGAAAACCTGTCTTGCCTTTGCCAGTAAGGTATTCAAGGATGAAAAAGATATTTCCGCATGCCCGATGCTGAGCAGCGAGATTGTCTCTCAATACACGACTATCGGAGCCCCGGGTTACCCAAATGATGAGGTGATCGGTCAGTTCAATGCTCTGATAGAAAAAGTTCGAGTACTCGACCTTGATGAAGCAGCTTCCCGGGTTGGTGGAGAATTCAACGCTGGACGCCTGACCATAAAGATTCTGGGAAAAGATTTCAGTGTAGACCAGCAGGGGGAATTTTACTCCGATATCCATATGACACCATGGGTGACGGTACCGTTTTTAAGCTATATCCTTGAATGTCGCGGCGAAAGGGTGACAGGAGACTGGGTCTCTCTTCGTGAACTTAACGGTGGGAGAGAGCGATATCCGTTATTTAAAAAACGGTGTGAAGAAGGCATGAAACGGATTGCGGATGTCTATACCGATCTGTTTGACGATATAGTCCACCTGTTTCAGGGCCACCAGGTTAAAAGTATGTTTAATTCGGATATCTCTGTCGTGCTGCCAATATTTCCTTATGTGCCGCTGATGATATGTTACTGGAAGGCTGAAGAGGGAATGGAATCAAGTTTGAATATTTTTTTTGATCGTTCTGTTGATAAAAATCTGGGCGTCGAGGCATCCTTTTCTATTGGGGCGGGTATTACCCAGATGTTTGAAAAATTAGCGCTCCAGCACGGTTTTTCAGCCGGTTAAGAGAGCCCTGGGCGACCTGATAGGTTCAGGGCAGCCTGATTCGGCAGACTGCCCTGAAATTGTGTTACCAGTTTTTTTTCAGGAGTTCAAAGTATCCCTGAGGTTTGACACAGGCCGGACATTTACTTGGGGCTTCTTTGCCGCGGTGCAGAAAGCCGCACCCAAGACATTTCCAGTCCATCTCTTTGTTTTTGCTAAAGACCTGATCTCTATCGATATTTTCTGCCAGCTCCCGGAACAGCTGTTCGTGATGTCTCTCAGATACGCTGATAGCATCAAGGGTGTCAGCTGCCCGCTTAAAACCCTCTTCGAGTGCGACCTGGGCAAATCCTTTGTACATCACGTCATGAACATACAGCTCAAGTTCGGCAGAGGAGAGCAGGTTGGAGCGGGTATCCTCAATCACTCCCGCCGGAAAATTCCAGCAGATTTCAAGATCTCCGCCATTAAAAAATTTAAAGAACCTGAGAGCATGTTCGTATTCCTGCTCTGCTGTCTCGTCAAAAAGTCTGGCAATTTGGATGAAACCATCATCTTCAGCACGCCTTGCAAAAAAATTGTACCGGGTGCGCGCCTGGGCTTCTGCAGAGTACGAGATAAGCAGATTTTTTGCTGTTTTGCTTTGTCTGAAAGGTACCATATTTTTAAACCAGGTTATTCCTCAACGATAATAGCGTCAGCTCCACATTCGAGTGCGGCTTTTCGAACGACATCTTTCAGGTGATCAGGAATCTCATCTAATTTGATGATTGACAGGAGCTGATCCTCATCATATTCAAAGATTTCAGGACAAAGTTTGTTGCAGTTTCTGTCTCCCATGCACTGGTCTGTAATCGTCACTTTCATGAAAAAATCTCCTTGTTTGGTTAGGTGGTAACAACATCCGTCGACACATTTTCAAAGTGCGTATATAGTCTTAAATGGCAATGGCTCATCAGTCAAATATTTTTTAACACAAAATATCAGTTAAATAGCAGTGTCAGGTGGTGACCGGTATCGTATAATCAATCAATAATCGCCTTTTTCCGAGAATATGGTATATAGTCGCGTTGCAAGGATTCCGGCAAAATTGATTTAAAAAACTTCACATTTCGGAAACTGCAGAAAAGCTAAAACCATTTGACGAATTACTCAACGACAGAGGAATAGATGAAAGTAGGAATTATTGGATTACCGCAAACCGGTAAAAAAACACTTTTTCAAATTCTCACCGGAAGCCAGTTACGTGAGCAGTCGGGCCCGCCAAAACCGATTCCAGGAACAGCTGATATTATTGATTCCCGGTTTGACCGGCTTGTCGAGATGTATAACCCCAAGAAAGAGACTCGGGCCCGTGTTGATCTGGTACTGCTTCCCAAGATTGAACAGGAGACCATCGCTAAAGGCGAAATTTTTCGCGATATCAGTGATGTTGATGCTACCTGCCATGTCGTCAGAGCGTTTGAGGATGACGCCGTTTATCACTCATCAGGTTCGGTTGATCCAATCCGGGATGTGGAAATGGTAAATTCAGAGCTGCTGCTGCATGATCAGATCTTTGTCGAAAAACGAATCGAACGTCTAGAAATCAGCCTTAAGAAAATTAGGGATGATAAACAGACAAAAGAACTTGAGCTGATGCAAAAAATCCGTGATCACCTGGAGGAGGAAAAACCGCTGCGGCTCATGGAGTTTGATCAAGATGAGGAGCTGCTGACCAGGAGCTATCCCTTCATAACCCGAAAGGAGATGATTCTGGTCTTTAATGTGTCCGAGGACCTTGTTGGAGATATGTCTTTGCTCGAACGGGTTGCCGCGCACTGTGAAACCAATAAAATTGAGGCTATGGTCGTTTCTGCACAGGTGGAATCTGAAATTGCCTTGCTTGACAGTGAAGAGGAAAAACTCGAGTTTCTTGATGATCTTGGTATTCAGGAGCCGGCACTTGGGGTTCTTACCAGGTTGTGTCTCCAGGCGCTCGGAAGAGTTTCCTTTTTTACGGTTGGCGAGGACGAGGTACATCAGTGGCTCGTTCGGGTAGGTTCACCCGCACCGATTGCTGCAGGAGTAATCCACTCAGATTTACAGAAAGGGTTTATTCGGGCAGAGGTCATGAAATATGATGAGCTGCAGGAATATGGTAGCGAAGCAGAATTAAAAAAGGTTGGTAAAATGTATGTGCAGGGCAAGGAGTATATTGTGGTTGATGGTGATATACTCAATATTCGCTTCAGTGTATAAGACTTCAAATTATTTTAATGTATCGGATAATGTTTACCTGACCAACGCAAAGACCCATTATCCGATAGATTAATCAGATGACATCCCACTAGTTTAACTCACTCTTCTTTTTTTGGGTAGTGTTCCTATCTCATTATTGTGTAGTGTTTATTTCAGTTCCTGTTGCTTCTTTTCCCATTGACAATACCACATTGTGGCGGTATTATAGTATTTGGTAATAAGAATTATTCTCGACCGCGCTTGCCGCTCTCTTCTTACGGTAAAGTGTGTGGACGTGTCGGTTGCTTTCTGAGAACAAAAGGGAAAGCCTTATCATTAATACCTTCAAACGGAGAAGTCATGGCAAAGCCAAAACAATTAATCAGGCCTGAAGATATCACCATCTGTGACTCTACACAGCAGATGATCCAGAAAGCCCGCAGGGATGGGGTTGAACTCTTTTTTGATCGGGCGGAGGATGTAAAACCGTGTCCGATAGGGGCCGATTCGGCCTGCTGTAAGCATTGTTCGATGGGGCCATGTCGGATGAATCCCAGTGATCCGTATAAGCGGGTGGGTGTGTGCGGTGCTACGATCGATACGATTTCCGCCAGGAATTTTGGCAGAATGGTGGCGGCGGGAACAGCTGCGCATACAGACCACGGTATGGCCATGCTCGAGCTGTTCAAGGGAGTTATCGAAGGTACGGTGCAGGATTTTGAAATCAAGGATACCATGAAACTAAGTGAGGTTGCACAATCTCTTGAAATTGAAACAGAAGGGCGATCAGTCAAGGCGATTGCCCGGGATGTTTACAAGGAACTTGAACTGACCTACACCCAGGTGGATGGAGAAATCCCACTGGTTAAACGAGTACCGAAAAAAACACTTGAGCTCTGGCGCAAGGAAGGCATTGTCCCCCGGGGTGCGATGCGCGAAATCATGGAGATGATGCACCGCACTGCAATTGGAGTTGATCAGGATTATGAAAATATCACAAAGCAGATACAACGAACTGCACTGGCTGATGGTTGGGGTGGCTCAATGGTCTCAACCGATATCTCAGATATCCTGTTCGGAACCCCTTCACCTGTAGAGGTCACCGTTGATATGGGTGTCCTCAAAGAGGACCAGGTAAATATCATTGTCCATGGTCATGAACCAATTCTCCTTGAGGCAATGCTGGTCTCCGCCGATGCCCCGTCAATCAAAAAAATGGCCACAGACGCAGGAGCCAAAGGAATTAATCTGGTTGGCATGTGCTGCTCCGGTCTCGATGTCCTGTCACGACATGGTGTGCCGCATGCTGGGAACTTCTCGTCGACCGAGGCAGTTCTTGTCACCGGTGCAGTTGACGCAATGACTGTTGATATCCAGTGTATCAAGCAGGATCTGCACAAGGTTGCCGGCTGTTACGATACCGAGTTTATTACTACCAATTATCGTGCAAAGATTGAGGGTGCTCAGCATATTGAGCTCGACGAGCATGACCCGATGAAGTGTACTGACGCGATAATAATCAAGGCGATCGGGCGTTATAAAAATCGCACTATGCCTATTGAAATCCCCCAAAAGACAGCAAGAGGAATTCATGGTTTTTCCCATGAATATATCAAATACATGCTCGGGGGATCGTTTCGTGGTGGCTATACTCCGCTCAACGATAACATTATCAATGGACGTATACGTGGAGTGGCGGGTGTCGTCGGTTGCACAAATCCTCGATCCAAGCAGGATTTTTCTCATGTTGAGCTGGTCAAGGAACTGATCAAGAATGATATACTGGTGGTTCAGACTGGTTGTTCTCAGCTGGCTCTTGCCAAGGCGGGGTTGACAACGCCGGGTGCCGCATCCCTGGCAGGTCGGGGACTCGCCGAGGTCTGCGAGACGGTCGGTATTCCTCCGGTACTTGGTCTTGGGTCCTGCGTTGATAACAGCAGGATATTGATGGCTGTATCAGAGATGGTCCACACCGGAGGGCTTGGGGAATCGATAGCTGAACTCCCGGTTGCCGGGTGTGCGCCAGAATGGATGAGTGAAAAGGCAATCGCTATCGGCCAGTATTTTGTCGCCTCAGGCGTATTTACCGTTTTCGGTCACACCTTTCCGATTACCAAAGGGACGAAATTTGAAAAGCATCTGTTTAGTGACCTGGAGGACAAAGGTTTTGGTAAGTGGGGGTTTGCCGACAGTCCGCATGAAATGGCTCGCCTGATGATCGAACATATTGACAAGAAGCGCCAGGCGCTTGGAATCGACAAGGCTCGGGAACGAGTTCTGCTTGATATGGCTGACCGTCGAGCCCTGGAAGCAACTGCCTGATCATTTAAATCTCATATCCTCTTTATAATGGCCTTTTCTATTCCGGAAAAGGCCATTATAGTATCATCTGGACGGATCATCGGAAGAGCATGACTGGAAGAAGCGAGATGGAAATATTCAATGGCACCTATAGCTGGGATGGAAAGAAGCATGATGGAAGGGATCCCATTGCCTGGTTTCCCGGCTCATATAATTTGCGGATATTTAATCTGACGATTAGCAGTGGCGGTGTTACTCATCTCAAGCCGTATCTCTGTCTTTTTTCTGAAACGGGTTATGGGCATTCAATTTCAGCAAAACCCGGGAATTTTGCCAAGCACGTCAGCAGGGACTTTTCCCTTGATCTTGAACGGGTCCTGTGGGTTGAGGAATTTCAGGAAAATGAGGATCGATTTGAGATTATTGTTTTTACCAGAAATGGAAAACTTGGCGATGAGCCGCTTTATCATGCCGAGAGGCGACTCCCGACAGAAGGAGAACGCACACTTATCGAACGAGAACTGTCAGGAATCTGTTCCTGAGCCAATTCTACCTGAAAACTTAATTATGGACGATACCCCCGAAGCGATGGACAGCAGGCTGAGCGAACTGGAGAAGGAGATTGCCGAAGCAAGAAAACGTTTACCGGCTCATTCCATTAAACCACCCGTCATGTTGGATCTGCTGGAACTTGAAGATGAGCGTGACGAGCTGCTGAGAAAACGCGCTCAGATCCGGGACATGCCATAAGATGAAGTTATCACCGGTATTCGAAGAGACCTACCAGAAGTATCTCCTGGAAATTCAGAATATTGATTACCTTGCCAGGGGCAATATGCTTGGCGTGAATGTTAAAGGAAATACGCTGGAAATTCCGGTCTATGACAGACTGTATCGAGTCAGCGATAACGGAATCGAGGCTTGTCGCGGTAATCAGGTGACGCCTGCAGTTCGGGTTATTCTCTGTAAATATGTTCTGATGTGCCCTGTTGAATTACCCCGGGTGGCTGATAAACTGATGACTTATCGTGAGTTCAAAAACGCAGGCCCGTTGATATCTTATTTTACGACAAACACCAATAAAACAATTGAAACCACGTTTAGCGGAAAACGTGATTTTTTTCAGGAACGCGCGCAACAGCTTGGCGGGACGCTCAGAGATGATCAGTCTTACGACCTCTCTGTTGAGTTTTTTGCCTTACCAAGAATCCCTGTGATCGTTAATTTTAATGATCGTGACGATATGTTTCCGGCAACCTGCTCCATTCTCTATCAAGCGTCTGCTGAGATTTATCTTGATATGGAATGTCTTGCCATGACCGGAACGCTCCTGGCGGGGAAATTGATTACTTCATCACATGAATAATAACTGGGGAACATGAGATCAAGATGAGAATTGGACTGGCACAAATGAATTCACGGGACAATAAAAAGGAAAACCTTTTGTCCGCTGAGACACTGATCCGGGAACTCGCAGGAAATGGTGTCGAGCTGGTGATGCTTCCAGAGCATTTTGATTTTATTGGCCCTGACCATGAGAAGCCGAAACAGGCTGAACCGATAGAAAGCTCTTTTACTCTTGAGGTGATCAGAAACATCGCCTCTGATCTTAAGATTTATATCCATATCGGTAGTTTCCTGGAAAGAGATGGCGATGCCGTTTTCAATACGGCAGTAGTCTTTAACCCATCAGGTGAAATCATAGCAAAATATCGAAAGATTCATCTGTTCGATGTGGAGATTCCCGGCGGCAGGACCTATCTCGAATCAGATACAATATCACCGGGCCATGAGACAGCACTCTTTACGATTGGAGAGTATGTTTTTGGGATGGCCATCTGCTATGATCTGAGATTTCCGGAATTGTTTAGAAGTCTCGCCGGGCAGGGAGCCGATGTATTGCTCCTGCCAGCTGCTTTTACCCTGGAGACCGGTAAAGACCACTGGGAACTTCTGTTGCGTGCCCGTGCGGTCGAAAATCAATGCTGGGTAGCTGGAGCTGGCCAGTGGGGAACTGCTCCCCCGAATCATTCCAGTTTTGGTCGGAGTATGGTTATTGACCCCTGGGGCATTGTGGTCGCCCAGGCAGCCGATGGTATTTCGACAGTAATTGCTGAGTTGGATTCAGATATTCTGCAGTCCGTCCGAACGACTTTTCCAGCATTGAACCATATCCGCAGAGATCTGTTTTAACCCGATTGAACCACGTCGAACGTTTCCGGCTCCTGTTATTGTTATGCCGCCAGAGGGATTATGCTTTGAGGTAGGGTGAGCGAAAGTCATTAAGCTTCAGGCCCGACACATAAAATTCGATCATTGACACCAGGTCGAAAACAGGAACCTTCAGTAATTTCTGGACATCGACCCGATAGGAGATGAGGTTGGTGCATTCCAGCACCACGGCGCCGATATTTTTACCGCTGAGCCTGGATGCTGCATCGAGAACGCCCTGCCGCATCTGGTTGACATCAAGCACTGAGTTTCCTTCTCTCACGACCTTGTTGAATTCCGAGCTGTGCTCCATTCCTACAATGTCAACTGACCCCGAATCAACCCCAGATGCCATAAGATGGCGGGGGCTCAGAATTCGAGTATCTCCGGTGATTACAGCGATCCGTTTGTCAGTCGGGAAAATACGCTGCAGCAGGGGGATCAGATCAAGTGCTGTTCCCATGAACGGGATTTCGAGGTGTTTTCTGAAATCTTCATGAAACGGTCCGAAGAGCCCACAATCTGCGACCACCAGATCAACTCCCTTTTCCTGCAGTGACAAGGCCGGGGCCATGAGCTTGTCGATATTGTTTTTTTTTATTGAGATCAGATCTTCGAACGGGAACCCCTTCAACACCTCATAAATAACAGGAAAAGAGAAGGTCGCGGCATGCCCGGGATCTCCCGGGATTCTCGGGCTGGTCGAGTCGGTCATCAAGATTCCGACAATATGACCATAGGAGCTCCTTCCTCCACTCTCTCTTCTGCTCATGGCTTTTTCGGGACTCCGTTGTCATCCCATCCTTTTATGCGGTAATAATCTTTCACCATGTCATGAACAGGAACAACCTGGTTCTTCGAAGCACCTTCTGTCAGCGGCTCATGGGTAAATCGATGGGGGAGGGTATCATCCTTGGCTGTAACCCCAAAATCGATGTTCATTAACCTGTCGTTAGTTATGGTCGCACGTAATGACTTGTTGACCACATCTTCAGTAAATTTCAGGCCGGTTCCTGCCTGAAGAAGTTCGGCTGCAAGTTCGAAATCAAGCACATCCATACTGAGCCCGACATTCTTGCACATGGTCAGGCAGTCCGTCAGCAGGGCCTGACGTTCGGTAAATTCGACCAGTTGAGCCTTACCGTTATCTGAGAGGCGGTCTGCTGCATCCCTGGTGCCAAATCGTTTTTCAGCTTCATCAAATCGATTGGTCAACTCAAAAAACGGTTCCGCCCGCAGGTGATCTGCGCCCCGGGAAGCTATTGCATAGGTTAAACCAAAGGCTTTTATCCCGCGTGGATCCCCACAGATAACGTCAAGTCCCTTTACGTGCAGAGCGTATTTTTCTGAGCCCTTACCCATTGTTTGGGCAAGATACCGAGTACCTTTGGCAAATTCTGCCCCGATGCCCTGCTGGTTTATGATAAGATCAAGTATTTGTTCTACTGTTTCGATATTACCCCAGGAAAAATCAAGGCCGTCGAAATCATCTTTTGAAAAAATTCCTTTTTCCACACATTCCATTGCCCAGCCAATGGTCTCTCCGGTACTCAAAGAGTCGAGACCCATCCGGTTCAGGTAGTGATTCATTTTCAGGGCAAACGGGAGGTTATCACTGCCGATTCGTGAAGAAAAACTGCACAGCGTCTCATATTCAGGGCCTTCACTCTCAACTTCGTCAGTAATGTAATAGCGCGAACAGTTGATATTACAGTTATAGCATCCTTTATTCTTTACTTTATACATGCTGGCAAGGGTCTGCCCGCTGATTTTGTCGACATAGGGGGCCATTCCTTTCTGAAAGTGATTGACCGGCAAAATCCCAAGGCCATTCAGTGCCTTCATCAGCAGGGTTGATCCCATGTCGTGACGGTCCTGGAATTCAGGATGTTCCATGATTCTTCTGTCGATCGTCTCGCAGAGTTTCATGAATTTCAGGGGATCAGCTGTTGAAACCATTCCTGTTCCTTTGACCACAACAGCTTTAAGATTTTTGGTGCCGAACAGGCAGCCCATACCGGTTCTGCCACACACCCGGGAATTATTACAGGCCACAATTGAATACCTGACAAGATTCTCGCCGGCCGGTCCGATTGCAGCGATCTGCAGATTATTGTCGCCCAGTTCTTTTCTTATTGCAGCCGTGGTATGGAATATGTCTTTGCCTTTGAGGTGGCTCGCATCCCGGATTTCAACCTGATCATCACAGATATATACATAACAGAGCTTATCAGCCTTACCGGTAAAGATGAGCTGGTCGTAACCGGCATATTTGATTTCAGGCCCGAAAAAGCCACCTGCTGCAGAGTCACCAAGAATACCAGTTAATGGAGACTTGCCGGAAATGGTCATATAGGCAGATGTTGAGAATAATGATCCGGTAACGGGTCCGACCCCGATGAGCAGCAGGTTTTCCTCTGAGAGCGGATCTATCTCACGATCGAGTTCGTCATAGAGCCGTCTCGAGTTCAGGCCTCTTCCTCCAATGACCTCAAGCATGTAGTCCGGGTCAGACTTCTCACGCTTTATCCTGCCAGACGATAAATCTACTCTTAAAATGTGCCCGCCGTATCCATGCAACATCATACGCTCCTCTTCTTGAGCCACGCTTCACGCAGTAATTTGCCTTCCTGCAGCGCACGCTCATGTCTCTTTTTCATGGGAGTCAATCTGGCATTCTTTTTTTTCAGTGAGGAGAGCGATACACTCTGCCTGAGAGTCGGGTCATAGTGAATGGCATTCATTTCACAGGCAATCACACATCGTGGAGTTCCTCCGCAGAGATCGCAGACCTGTGGAATGTCGTTATAAATTTCTATCGCCCCAACAGGACAGAGCTTCTCGCAGGCACCGCAGAGGTCGCACAGGGTTGGTGATACTTCAATGGACCCCCTCGGGGTAACAGAGATCGCTTTCTGGGGGCACCGGGTGCAGTAGTGTTCTTTACACTGGTGGCAGACCACGGGAAAGTCGAGGCCGATCATTTCGATTTTCTCGACCTTGATTCTCGCACCGTGATATCCTGTTTTCCCGGAATGGTAGAATGAGCAGTGGGTCTCACATCGTCTGCAGCCAGAACATTTATTTGCATCAATTACCAACATCACTCTTTTATCCTTTCAATTCTGTAGTGTACTTTTCCCTTTGGATCCGGGCAGACGAAAACCTGACCTGATTCCTTTGCGGTCCAGTCTCCTTTAACTCCGCTTTCTCGCTGCATCAACGGAAAAATAGGCATCATGGATTGCAGGGCCCACATGCAGATATGTTTATCAGCGGGAATACTAATCTTGCCCCCCTCAACAAAAAAATGGTCACCCACGAGCATTGGCTGATTACAATAGCCGTCAATTCGTTCAACACTCACCTTTAATTTATACATGGCTGTCCTCTATAATTCTCCTCCAAGATAAGCTTTTTGCATACCCTGATGGTTTAACAGATTTTTGGCACTATTATCCAGAACAATCTCGCCGGTCTGTAGGACATATCCCCGATCGGCAATGGAGAGCGCCATGGTGGCGTTCTGCTCCACCATCAGGATCGTTGTTCCTTTCCTGTTTATCGCTTCAATCACCTCAAACTGTTGATCAACAAGTGCTGGTGAGAGGCCCATGGAGGGCTCGTCCATCAACAGGACATCGGGTCGGGAGACGAGTGCCCGTGCCATTGCCAGCATCTGCTGTTCTCCACCGGACAGGACCACTCCAGGCTGGGTTATTCGTTGTTTGAGGCGAGGGAAAAGTTCAAACATCGACTCAATATCATTTTTTGCTCCAGTTCTGTCTGTTCGATGCATTGCTCCAATTTCAAGGTTTTCAAGAACCGTCATCTTCGGGAAAATTCTGCGGTTTTCCGGAACAATTGATACGCCACTCTGGATAATATGGTTAGTTGGCTTCCTGGTAATATCCGCTCCATTGAGAAATATCCGGCCACTTTTGGGCCGGACTATACCAAGAATAGTTTTCAAGGTCGTTGATTTACCCGAAGCATTTCCGCCAAGCAGGCACACCAGTTCTCCCTGGTTGATAACCATATTGATATCATAGAGAACCTGAATCTTCCCATAAGAAACATTCACATTCGTAAGTTCAAGTATCGGACTGTTCTCCACGTTTCCCCTTCTTTCCCAGGTATGCTTCGATAACCTCAGGATCGGCAGCGACTTCATCGTATGATCCTTCACAGATCTTCATGCCATGGTCCATGACTATGACCCGATCTGAGACTGCCTTCACCAGATTCAGTTTATGTTCTATGACGATAATAGTAAACCCGTGCTGATCCCTCAACCGCTTTATAAAATCAGTTATTTCAGCTGTTTCCTGAGGGTTCATTCCGGCTGACGGTTCATCAAGAAGAATAATCTCAGGATCAGAACCCATCGCCCGTGCAATTTCCATCCGCCTTCTGTTGGCGTAGGAAAGCTGGGAGACCTTCTGGTCGAAGCGATAGCCGGTTAATCTTTTCCCGAACATGGCCAGGATGTCTCTTGCCTTGGCATCGGTCTCAAGTTCCTCTCGACGGTGCCTGTTCAGACCAAAAATTATGGAGATGAAAAAGGCTTTGGTCCTGCAGAATCTGCTTGCTTTAATATTCTCAATTACCGTCATTTCATTAAAAAGCCTTAAATTTTGAAATGTCCTTGAGATTCCAGCCTTTGCGACCTGGTGAGGTTTGAAAAAGGAAATATTCTGGCCACGATACATGATACGCCCACTGTTGGGTTGATAGATCCCTGAGATAACGTTGAAAAGGGTGCTTTTCCCGGCACCGTTTGGTCCGATTACACTGAGAATCTCATGTTTGTGGAGATTAAGATTGAATTTGTCAATTGCTTTTATGCCACCAAAATGCATACTCAAGGTGTCAATCGCCAGAATGAGCTCAGTTTGGCGGGAGTAGCTGACAGCGGCAGCCGAAGGATCACTCTTGGAGTAATAGAGATCTGTTGAGGCTCTGAGCTTTCCGGTCTCTTCTTTATCCGGTCTTCGCATAACCCTGGTGAAACCCGGTATCGCTGAGAACAAACCCTGCGGTCTCAGGGCCATGATGGCAACCAGTGCCGCACCATAAATCATCATCCGCAAACCGCCATATTCCCGTAATACTTCGGGGAGTATGCTCAATACAACCGCCCCGGCAATGACCCCGTACATATTTCCCAGGCCACCGATTATCACCATGCAGTAGACGACAACGAGCTGCTGGAAATCGAAGTTGTTCGGGAAAACAGAGTCCTGGAAAGAAGCAAAAACAGCTCCGGCAAATCCGGCAATCATCGCTCCGGCTGCAAAAGAGTAGAGCTTCATCCTGGCGGTATTAATTCCTATACTATTTGCCGCCAGTTCGTCTTCCCTGATGGCATTCCAGCCCCTGCCGATTCTGGAATCCTGGAGCTTAAAGGAGACGATGAAGACGAGCAGTGCACAGCTCCAGATCAGCGTTGAGTAATGTTCGGGCGTAATAATACTGATGGTGAAAACGTTGATTACATCGAACACGTAAATGCCGTTGACTCCTCCGGTGATGTTGACCGGTGCATCCAGGTTCAGCAGCAGAAGTTTGAAAATCTGGGCAAATGCCAGGGTAACGATGGCCAGATAATCACCGCGCAACCTGATACTGGTAAGCCCGAGGAGAAAGCCTGCAGCCATCGCAATCAGGGCACAGAGCGGCAATGCCAGTAAAAAGGGAAAATGAATACCAAAATGATCTGAACAGAGGAAGGCGAAGGAATACCCGCCAATTCCGAAAAAAGCGATATAGGAGAGATCCAGCAGACCGGTAAAACCGGCAACAATGTTCAAACCCAATGCCAGCATTACATAGATACCCGTAATAGCATAAACCGATTGCCAGTAGTTGTTCGGCAATATGCTCGGAATGATTGTCAGGGACAGGGCGAAAATCAGAATGAAGATACTATTACGGTGTGATGTGAGCGCGGTGTTAAACCTTTTCACGTACTTTTTCTCCCCATAATCCTTGGGGCCTGAATATCAATATCGCAATCAGAATCACAAAGGCTACAACATCTTTATAGGCTGACGGGAAAAAGGTTACTGCCATCGCTTCACTGAGTCCGAGCAGAATTCCTCCGGCCATCGCTCCTGGTATACTACCGATTCCGCCAAGGACTGCAGCAGTAAATCCTTTGAGCCCTGCCTGAAGACCCACATAGTAATCAACCTGAGTAAAGAGCAGGCTGACCAGAAGGCCGGCTGCCCCTCCCAGGGCTGATCCAATGACAAACACGGTAACGATGACTTTATTGGTGTCGATGCCCATGAAGGCAGCGGCTTCTATATCCTGGGCCGTGGCCCGGATTGACCTGCCGATCGTAGTTTTTTTGATGGTCAAGGTCAGCAGCACCATTAACAGAAAACAGATGACGATAACCATCAGCCGCATGAATGAAATAACAACGCCACCGATCTCAAAGGTTCTCAATCCCTCAGGGATCAGGTGTGAAATGTGGAAAACCTTTACTTTGGCGCCCTGGTAGTAAAGGATAAAATTCTGGATGAAGATAGAAACACCGAGGGAGCTGAGTAGCAGGTTCATGCGCGGGGCCTTGCGAAGAGGTCGATAGGCGATTCGCTCAATAACCACACCCAGTAATGCCGAGCCTCCCATTGCAATGACGAGCATCAGGGATATCAGCAGGGCCGCATTCATAACAGGTACGTGATTTACCGTAAACAATTGCAACACCCACCAGCCGGTAAATCCGCCGATCATATAGAGTTCGCCATGGGCGAAGTTGAGCATGGACAAGACACCGTAAACCATGGTGTAGCCGATCGCAATCAGGGCGTAAACACCGCCGATTGTAAGCCCGTTGATTGCCTGCTGGGAGAGCTGAGCGAAGATATCTTCCATACCCATAATGACTGAAACAGGTGACTGCCCTGCAGCACCTGTTTCAGTTGGATCCTTGTCTTATTGTGAGATACTATTTACCGGTCAAGACGGTAATCTGCTCAAATTCAGTACCATTGACCTTGAAAAAATAAGTGGCGCCGCCAAGCAGATCACCTTTCTCATCAAAACTGATGGGAAAGCCGAGAATTCCTTTATAGTTCTTGATTGCAGCAAGATTCGAGATAACTTCCGTACGTGATATATCTCCGTCTTCGGCAGCCATATCAATGGCGCTTAAGAGAATGTTCATTGCTTCATAGGAAGGCGGGCCGAATCCGCTTAAGGAGCCATATTTTTCTTCATAACTTTTGACATAATCTTCTGCTTCCTTGATTGCAAAAATATCAGGGCTGAAATGGTAGACGTATGCGCCCTGGGCAGCACCTTCAGAGGCTTCGATGAAGTCCTTCTTATCTCTTCCACCTTCACTGCCGAGGAAAATTGCCTTGATACCAAGCTCTTTTGCCTGTCTTACACCGATTGCCTGGTCCGGGGCGGCGGTGGCGATAAAAAAGAGCACATCAGGATTATATGCTTTCACCTTCGTGAGGACGGCGGAAAAATCTTTGGAACCAGCCACAATTGTTTCATTCATTATGTCGGAGATACCAAGTTTTTCCAAACCCTTGATTGTCTGTTGTGCCATGTTCTCGCAGTAGGCAACTTTCTCGTTTAGTATTGCAACTTTTTGTGCTTTTAAATTGTTTTTGATAAAGAGCGCGCTATTCCAGCCATGGGCATCATTTCTGGCGTTAACCCTGAAAAAATGTTTATACCCAGCCTCGGTAAGGTCGGGTTTAGAGGCCGCGGTGGTTATACAGGCAAGATCGTTCTGGCCATATATCTTTAACGATGCCTGGGCGATGTGACTGACCGGAGGACCGATTACCCCGTACATGAGTTCATCAGAGGTAAACTTTCGAGCCACCTTAATGCCCTGTGCCGGGTCGAGGGCATCATCCCCCATGATGTGTTCGATCTTAACGCCCTGGATACCGCCTCTGGCATTCCATTCATCCACCGCAAGTTGAGAGGAGTTGAAAATTTCCATACACGGTGCGGCGGCATCACCGGTGAATGAGCCGGCATTGCCGACATGAATACCTTTCTTAACATCACTGGCCTGTGCATTCAGGCCAATTGAAAGCAGAACACCTATCGATAATAAGACAATGTATTTCTTCATAACACCTCCCCGGGTTTTGTGATGAGATATCGATTGAAAATGAAATTCAAATGATCTCCTGGATAAGACCGTCCCCTTGATGGAGGACTATCATAGTCTTTTATCTGGAATTTTTTCAACTGATATCTATCGTTATCTGCAGTGTTCTCCTGAACGGGGAGAGGTGCGGTGTAAATCTGGATTGTGAAGTCCACTGTACGGTGCACCTCGGGGAAGTTTTCAAAAGGTGGCACAACGTGTGGTTTATGCATATCTTTTAGTCCGAAATGATAGAACAATTACTCCGCTGACAGGACACCATAAAATTTTACGACATCCCTGATCATGATAACCCCAATGGAACAGAACCAATTTGTCAAAGATATCCAATATAATTGTGATGTCTCTGATGCGCGGGATCACGGCATATACTCCATGTGTTCGATGATTCTGAAGCTGAGGAATCTCTATAAATGGGAGCACAAGATCGAACCCTGGTCTGAGCCGGAGCCGGCAGATCTTCTTGAATGGATTGATGAAAAGGAGATGTATTGGCAGGGACTCTCGGAGGAATCATTTCGCCCGCTGACAATTCTGGGTAAAGAGATATTGCCGCATAACCTTGGTCTTGTAAATCAAGTCCTGAATAATGGGAATCTTCTCTATGGTGCTGGTCATGGCCGATCCATGAAGGCGGTGTTTTTTCTTGCTGAGATTCTTGAAAAGCGGATTGTTGAGGGGTGCACGGTCCATATCCTGGGAACAGAGCAGGCAAAAGAGATGGCCAGTCCGGTCGCTCTGGTGCAGGATGGCGTCGTGGTGATAAAAAAAGAATCATTGCGCTATTTCTTATGGGATCAGATTCAGGAGATGCGTTCTTCCTGTAAATCATCAATACGTCATGCATTAAACCATTATGGCCTGTTGAAAAATGACAGCCTTGACCATGGGGTATTTCAGTCACGCCTGGATTGTATCGTTGACGAGGAGCTAAACCTCTTCATTTATCATGAAGTTGGTGAAACCTTGGAAAAAACATTTAGTAACGAAGTGTTCCAGAGGGTTATCGGTCGATTCCCAAGCTCAGTAGTTGAACTGGTCTGCAGGGCGGTAAAAGATATTCTGGCGGACACCCATCCCCGCGGGCTTCTCGCTTATACGATCAGGGATAAGAAAGATTCCAGTTTTGGGCTCTATCTGGGATTCCTGGATGGTATGCGGGAGAAGTTATTCCCAGAAATTAAAGCGTGTTGGCAGAATTTCCAGCAGAGCGATGACTGGGGGTACGTCGAGCAGGCACGTTCTGCTGGGCGGCAAAAGTTCCTGGGGATTGCCCGTGATATAGAAGAGATTGCTCAAATGATTGAAGAAGTTCCTGATGAAAATATACTCGAGGAATTTCAAAGCAGGATTCTGCAGCCGTTAGGGTTTGAAGAAGCATAGGGACGTGCAGATGAATGATCAGTAAAGGGATTCATTCTGGGTGACATGGTCACTCATACTGTACGTTCACATGAAAATCGGATATACCTGTGTCAACGGTTATCGGTCGGCTGGAATTGGGTCGAGCTGAACATTCATCCATAAACTATTCAGGAAACTTAATGGCGCAGAAGGAACTAAAAATACAGGAATCGATATCTGGCAAGAAACAGTCCAAATTGAAACGATATCAACAGCTGGTTATCGGTTCTGAGAAATTTTCCGATTTAATTGTGTACGAGTTGGTCACGACATTTTTTTCCTGGGTGCCGGGAGCTCTCGGGCTCTTTATCCGCAGTAAACTCTATCCGCTGCTTCTTGCTGAAGTAGGAGCAGGAACGGTGTTTGGTACAAACGTTGTGCTGAGACATCCGAAAAAAATCCGGATCGGCAGGAACGTGGTTATTGATGATAATGTCATGCTTGATGCAAAAGGCCTCGACAATGAGGGCATTACGCTTGAGAACGAGGTTTTTATCGGGCGCAACACTATTCTCAGTTGTAAAGGTGGCGATATTGTTCTGGAGGAGCGGGCTAACTTCGGGTTCAACTGCTATGTATTTTCATCAAACCGGGTAATTGTCGGCAGAGATACCCTGGTCGCCGCCTACTGCTATATTGTTGGCGGTGGTAATTATCACCTGATAAATAAAGAAATTCCGATTAATCAGCAGGTTGATTTTGAAGGAAAAGGCGGCATTACCCTGAAGGGGGATATCTGGCTTGGTTCCCACAGCGTTATCCTTGATGGAGTGACGATAGGGCAGGGGTCTGTTGTTGCTGCCGGTTCAATGGTGAACAAAGATGTGGGCGAGATGGTTATTGTTGCTGGTACCCCGGCCCACGTCTTGAAAGAACGATAAAAACGAGCCAGCCACTCTTTACGAACGTGTCTGATACGAAAATAATGAGAACCAGAAGTCTATGATGCGGGAACGCTTGTCCGGTTACTCCGCGTCAGTTTTTTTCCGATCAATAACTTTAAAGAGAGCTGCATGGTCGAGGTTTGCCCCGCCGGATGCTATCAGCTGGTCGTACAGTTCCCTGCTCAGGGTCGTGGCTGGCATCTCAAGATTCAGTTGGGCCGCCAGTTCAATTGCCTGGTGCATATCCTTGCGCTGGATGGTACTCTTGGCTCCCGGTTCATATGACTCGTTGACCATCCGTTGCCCATGAACTTCAAGGATACGTGAATCGGCAAAACCTCCTTTTAACGCCTCGCAAACCTTGGCAGGGTCGACACCGGCCGCTTTTGCCAGTGCCAGTGCCTCAGCAACTGCGCCAATATTGAGCCCAACAATCACCTGGTTTGCGGCCTTGGCGACCTGTCCGGCACCGACAGAACCGACGTGGGTAATACGCTCTCCCAGAACCTGCAGAACCGGCAGTGCCATATTGAAGCCCTGTTCAGATCCTCCGGCCATGATGGTGAGATTTCCCGCTTCTGCTCCAATCGTTCCGCCAGAGACAGGGGCGTCAACATAGAAACACTTCTTTTCTTCGGTTATTTCAGCAAGTGATCTGGTCGCCGGCAGCAAGGTCGTACCCATGTCAATGATAAGCGAACCAGCCTGTATCGTTTCAAACACACCGTTTGGACCCGATAGTACTGATTCTACCGCCCCGGTATCGGCAACGATTATGATGATGATGTTTGCCTGACGGGCAACTTCGGCAGGTGATCCGACACCGACCGCCCCTTTCTGCTGCATTTCGAGTCGGGGTGGTTCGGAGCGGTTGGTTACGATCAGTCGAGCTCCGGCTTTCATCAGGTTACAGCACATTGGTCTGCCCATGAATCCGAGACCGATGAAACCAATTGTTTTTCCAGAAAGATCAGTCATACGGATCTCCTTATTGATCATCACGTTGAAATTCAATCCCTTGTAGGATTGAAGCTGTTAAAATCCGACTGTATGAACTAGCATATCCGGGAAGGATCAGCAATTGATTTTGCTGAAGCAGCAGAGGTCGGTGCGCCATCTCGGGAATGCTGGAGGAGACCGAAGAAATCCTTTTTTTCGCTCCACACCGGAACCTTTGGGCTAAGCAACCAGCACTCCCAGGTGTTCAAAGGTTTTTCTCGCATTTTCTATTCCCGAAGGTGTCAGGTATTTGTTTTCAAGATGGTGTTCAAGCGTGCCAGGGTCGAGTGGAGTAATTTTATGTTCCTCCTCGAGTAACGCAGTCCGCTGAGCGTCTCTGAGGATCATGCTCTCATGAACATTTTGTCCTTCATCGGTGTTATGAATCTGAATCAACCGGCACACTTCCTCGAGCACCTGTGATTTTGCTCCAAGTCTGGTGAGAATATCTGTCGCGATCTTGAGGCTTTCCTGCTTGATTATTTCAGGCTCCTGGCTGTTATACTTCTGCTCAGCCTGGTTTGCACCAATATCATTGAGATAGGCAGCACAGAGAATAATCCCCATGTTTCCGCCTTCTTTTTTTCCAATTCTTTCTGCATGATGGGCGATACGCGATACCCGGCTGATCTGTTTGAAATCAGTTTTATAGAAACGTTTGATTTCAACGGCGACCTTATCCTTGAGCAGATTATCCTGGGATCCGATGAACTCTTCCGGAAGTGTTCCAAGGCACTGCTCGGCATATTTACAATAGGCAGCACAGCCAAAATCCATTTGAGGGTTAACAAAGCGATGACCACAGTGACCACATTTGCGGGTCGTGTCGTCTTTGTAGAACTCAACCTTCTGGGCACATTCAGGGCAACTGACCTCAAAAATCGCATCACTGTCCCAATACTGCATATCCTGGCCGGGGCACTTCATGTTTTTTCTCCTGTGGGTATTTCCAGGTAATTCCTCGTAAGATGAAAATTACCATCGATTCAAGCGCTGTTCACTCAAACTATAAATCAGGACACGGTGATTTGCTTTGACCTATGTCAAAAAGAATCAAAAAGTGGGACATGAACGAACAGATGATGAATTCAAGATACAGCAACAATTAGTTATGATTCTGCTGATCAGGGTGCAGAAGCAATCCTCTAGCCCGCTAAATTAAAGAGATTCCACATTAAATCATGTTTTTGATATTTAGAAGATTGACAAGAGGCACTTTGTGACAGTAATATAAGAATAATTTAAGGGTGGGTTCAGATTATTTGAATAGTGTTGGAATATCGATAGCTTCTGCAACCTTCTTTGAATGGTTGCTTCGTTACCGGTGCAGATTGGTAAATGAGGCGCCTTGTTCGGACTCTTATGCTGACGAGTCGAACTTTCTATCTCGCTTTGTTAGATGATGATGGCTGTCAGATGCACCCTCTGCAGCTTGAAATATTGCACGATCAGTACCGGGTTTTTTACTTGGAGAAGAAGTCTGATTTTGATTTTTCGGTAACACTGCGCAGTCTCTAATATCTGTTCTCTTCGCCTGGAAGAGAAGATAGTCCTGGCCAGGAAGACAGATACGTTACACTCATTGTTTGGAAATTCCATATGACGGCACACTGCCCGTAACCGTCTGGTTTTTTTTGTTTTTACCAGGCTTTGTTACTAAAAAGAGTATTATCTGAATAACCTCTGCATTTTGAAATCAAGCTATTGTAAATTCAACGATAGGAGGTTCAATGGAAGCAACCAAGAACAGTAACCCTTCCCGTCAAACTACTCTGATCGCCGAGATCGATCCCCCCAAAGGCACAAATCTTGATCCTTTCCTGAAATCAGCTTTGAATTTGAGAGGCAGAGTTGATTCGGTTCGTGTCACGGACGGTGAGCATGCCATCATGCGGATGTCGCCGCTGGCGCCATGTCTGGCGTTGAAGGAAAAAGGAATTGAGCCGAGCATGATTATTAATGGTCGTGATCGCAACCGTATTTCTTTTCAAGCAGATCTTTTATGTGCTGCAGCCATGGGTATTACCCAGATTGTTATCAAGGAAGGACATGACCCCAGGGAAGGAGATCAGCCGGTGGCAAGATCGAGCGGTGATCTGAATCTGGAAACGATGCTCAAGTGTGCCTCATCGCTCAATGATGGAAAGGACCTGGCCGGCGAATCTCTTGACGGTGCCACAGAGTTCGATATCGGTGTTTATATCGAACTCTCTGATGATGTTAATCTCAACAGAGAGCGAGCAGAATACTTCAAACAGCTTGAAGGGTTTGGTGTCAGCTCGGTGACGCTGGGGCCAACCTACGATTTGAATATAATAGAACAATTTGTTCCTTTTGCAGAACAGACCGGTATTAAGCTCTTTTCTTCACTGATGTTCCTGAAGTCCGTGACGATGGTCCGCTATCTGAATAACCTCGCCGGTGTACCATCAATCCCCCAGGAATTTCTGAAGAAAATGATGGAGGCGCCGGATAAGAAGAATGCAGGGGTTCTGGTAGCTGCAGATTTTCTCCAGGATCTCATTCAACTTGGTGATGGAGTTGTCCTACTGGCTCTTGGCTGGAGTGAAAAGTTACCGGAAATTTTAGATCTTATAGAACGGTAGGTGATCGTGCAGAAAAGCGATGACGAAAAGTCTCCTTTGAGAAAGAGTCTGCCCGAGGTAACCAGAGAACTTGGTTCACACCTCTACCTTTATCAGATTCTTGATGAAACGCCAAACGGGGTAATGGTTGTCAGCCTGAAGCATCAGGTGCTTTACGCCAACCCAGCTGCAAATGGTTTGCTGGGGGTAGTATATCGGGATTTGGCTGATACCGACCTTGAAGTTCTGTTAGGACCTGAAAACCAATGGTTTTTTTACCTTATTGGCCAATTTTTCGACAACCTGGCTGAGATTCAGAAATCGAGAATCAGGCAGATAGTTCAGATAAAAACGGCTGAAGACGAAACCAAGATTCTCGATGCGGTACTCTCCTATCCGCCATCACACCCTGATTACTATCTTCTTTATCTAATCGATATCACAGATAGAAAAAGACTGGAAACCCAGCTGAGAAGGCGAAATGCGTTCTTCAACGATCTGATTAACTCGTCGGTCGATGGCATAATCGCGGCCGATATGACCGGCAAGGTGATACTTTTCAATGACGCCGCTCTGAACCTGCTTGGCTACACGGAGCAACAGAGCCTGGAACAGTTGCATGTTACCGGCCTGTATAAGGATGACCTTGCCTACGAGATTATCAGCAGGATGCGTAGCGATGATTTTGGCGGAAAAGGTAAGTTGCTGCACCATGAAATAAAGGTTCGCCACAAGGATGGCCATGATATTCCGGTACAGTTCTCTGGCGGTATTATCTATGACAAGGAAAAAGAGATTGCCACATTCGGCATATTCACCGATCTCAGGGCGATGTTGAAAATCGAAGAAGATCTCGAACAGACCCACAACATGCTGATGCAATCCGAGAAGATGGCGGGGCTTGGCAGGCTCGCAGCCGGTGTGGCCCATGAAATCAATAATCCGATGTCGGGAATAATGCTTTATGCCAGTCTGGTTATGGAGGAAATTGGAGACAACCATCAGGTCAGTGAGGATTTACAGACGATTATTCACGAAGCTGAACGTTGTAAAGTAATTGTCGCAGATTTGCTCGAGTTCTCCCACCAGACCAGCTATGAGATGGAGCCGATCGATCTCAATGAGGTGCTTCAAAAAACACTGGGCATCCTCAAAAATCAGCCGCTCTATCACAACATTTCGGTACAGCTTAACCTGGCTGACTCTCTTCTCCCCATTCTTGGTAATACGATCAGGCTGAACCAGGTTGTAATGAATCTTCTGGTCAATGCCGCTCAGGCAATGGAGGGTAACGGGACAATACAGCTTACAAGCAGATCCAGGGCTAACAAAGGAGTGAACGAAATTTTAATAAAAGATTCAGGCCCCGGCATCGCTGATGATTTGATGGAAAAGATATTTGAACCCTTTTTTACGACGAAGACAACTGGAGAAGGTACGGGATTAGGACTGTCTGTATCATATGCGATAGTCAAGGAACACAAAGGCACAATCAGGGCCACTTCTTCAGCGAATGAAGGAACCACTTTTACGCTGAGATTCCCGGCTGTTGTGGACACTTTAATTGGAGAAAGTCATGACCGATAACAGTATCTCACCCGGGCAGGGGAACAAAAAGCTCCTTGCCAAACTGGAGAATATGAATGTCGACGTCCAAGCCTGTTTTCAATGCGGACGCTGTTCTTCGGGGTGTCCAATCACCGAATTCTTTGACCTGACCACCATGGAGGTGGTCAGGCTGGCAGCATATGGCATGGAAGATCAGCTCCTCACCAGTAAGGCAATCTGGCTGTGTGCTGCCTGTGAAACCTGTGCAACCCGCTGCCCAAATGATATCGACATCGCCGTGCTTATGGATGTTCTCCGGGAAGTGGCTCTGAGAAAAGGAATTAAACCTGCAGAACCTCGGGTGCCGGTATTTCACCAGTCATTCCTCGACTCCATTCATCACTGGGGGCGTGCGTATGAGGTAGGGTTGATTGCCGGTTATAAGCTTCGTTCCGGTGATCTAACCGGTGACATGAAACTGGGTGTAAAGATGTTTACCAAGGGCAAGCTGGGTCTTTTACCCCACCCTATCAAAGGCAAAGCCGAGATAAAAAAGATTTTCTCGGGCAAGGGAAAGGAGTATGAACGATGAGATTATCCTACTATCCAGGCTGCTCATTACACGGTACGGCCCTTGATTATGACCTTTCAGTGAAAGATGTCTGCAACAGACTTGGTATTGAGCTCGTTGAAATACCCGACTGGAACTGCTGCGGAGCATCATCCGCTCACATGACCAATCATGAGGTCGGCGTTCGGCTGCCCATGCGAAACCTGCTGCTGGCTGCTGAACTTGGGAATGATATTCTGATTCCCTGTGCGGCTTGCTTTCAGCGACTAAAGGCCGCAGACAAAATTTTAAGGCAAGACCCCCAGCACTGGGATCTTGCTCATTATGACCCTGATTTCGAAATTATTCATATAAGCTCGTTGATGGCCCAGGAATCAATTATTGAAGAAATCGCGGAAATTACCCAGTCGAGCCTAAAGGGAATGAATATCGCCTGCTACTATGGATGTCTCTCTTTAAGAAATCCTAAAGTGACCGATGTGACAAACTACGAGCAACCCCAGTCACTTGAAAAAATTGTCAGTGCTGTTGGTGCTTCTGCTGTTTCCTGGTCGCATAAAACGGAGTGTTGTTCGGGGAGTCTGACTATGGCACGTCCCGATATTGCCCAGAAGCTTGTGGGTGATATTGTCACTGCTGCAATTCGGGGAGGAGCTGACGCACTCGTCACTGATTGCCCTATGTGTCAGGCCAATGTAGAGAGCAGGCAGCTTGATCTTGGTGGAGAACGTCATCTTCCGGTATTTTTTGCAACAGAGCTGGTACTTGCTGCAATGAGTGGTGAATATCCTGCAAAACAGCAGAAATTGCATCTCGTGTCTGCTGATGTGCTGACACGTGTTATGACTTCATCTGCTGAGCAAAGGGAGGAAACGGTATGACAGAGAATCCCCAGACCGGATTGTTAAAAAAGCCAATCGGCGCGATCATGATTGTCGGTGGCGGTATTAGTGGCATGCAGTCGGCTCTTGACCTTGCGAATTCAGGTTTCAAGGTATACCTGGTGGAAAGCTCGCCGGCAATTGGCGGGAAAATGGCACAACTGGATAAGACGTTTCCGACCAACGACTGTTCCATGTGTATCGTTTCTCCAAAACTGGTTGAAGTTGGCAGGCACAGAAATATTGAACTGCTCACCCATAGTGAATTGACGGGAGTTGAAGGTGAGGAGGGAGCTTTCAAGGCGAAGATTACACAACATGCGCGGTATGTTGATGTTGACCTATGCACCGGCTGCGGGCTCTGCGAGATTGCCTGTCCGGTAACCTGTCTGTCATGGTTTCCCGAGCAGCCGGCCCCTGGAGAAAAAAAGAAAAAGCTCAAAGCAAAGGATAAGGTGGTTATCAAAGGTCCCGGTAATCCGGTGCCGAGTTCGCTGGCTGCCTGGACATTCAGTGTTGATGAAGAGAAATGCTCAAAGTGTGGTCTCTGTCATCGGGCGTGCCTTCACGACGCGGTAATCTGGAAGAAAAAAGAAATTGCCGCCATCGATCAGGATAAATGTACGGGCTGCGGCGCTTGTTTTGTTGCCTGTCCGGATCAATTTCAGGCCATCAGTGTCTCCAATGCACCGGAACTTGACAAAAGTATTGGCCTTGCCATCCAGGCCCGTTCTGAAACAATCATAAAAGAGCGTGGCGGCCGGGAGAAGGATAATTGTATTCGCTGCGGCCTGTGTGCAATGATGTGCACCAAGGTTATGCAGATTGGGGCTCTCAAAATGGTACCGGACGGGATTGAGGCTGGTAGGGATATTTGCCAGGTGTGCGGTGCATGTGTTTCAGTCTGCCCGGTAAATTTTCTTGAAGTTTCTGAGCTCACCAACAAGGACCCACGACCGCTGTATAACGAGTTCAACGAGGGACTGGATACCAGAAAACCGGTTAATATCTTTTACCCGCAGGCTGTCCCGCGGGTGCCGGTTATCAGTGAAGACAGCTGTGTGCAACTCAATACAGGAGCGTGTGGTACCTGCAAAACTGTTTGTGGTGTCGGGGCCATTGACTACAATCACATTGTAAAAGAAAAAGAGATAGAGATTGGTTCCATTATTTTTTCTCCAGGCATCGAGGTTTTTAATGCCAGGGAGCGTGGTGAGTTTGGCTACGGTATCCATAAAAACGTTGTCACCAGTATCGAGTTTGAGCGACTCCTCTCTGCCTCCGGACCGACTTCAGGTGCTGTTCTACGACCAGGCGACAAAAAACATCCGAAAAAAATTGCCTGGATTCAATGTGTCGGCTCCCGCGATAGCTCCTGTAACCGGGACTATTGTTCCTCAGTCTGCTGCATGTATGCGACCAAAGAGGCTTTTATTGCCAGGGAACACGATTCATCCATAGAACCGACGATCTTCTACATCGACATGCGCTCTTTTGGTAAAAACTTTGACGGCTATATTACCCGGGCAAAGGAAAACAATGTGCGCTACGTGCGGGCGATGATCAGCCGGATTTTCGAAGATCCTCAGACCGGCGACCTTGAACTGCGTTATGTTGATGACTCAGGAGAGAGAAAATCGGAAGTCTTTGAGATGGTCGTACTCTCTGTTGGTATCCAGATTCCGGAGACCACAAAGCGGTTGGCCGGAGCACTTGATATCGACATGGATGATTTTGGTTTTGCATTAACAGATGGTTTTACTCCACTGAAAACATCGAGAGCAGGTATTTTCGTCAGTGGCGCCTTTAACGGTCCCAAGGATATACCTGAGACGGTGAGCGAGGCTTCAGGTGCGGCGCAGGCTGCTTCTGTCAGCCTGGCATCTGCACGCGGCTCTCTTTTGACTGAGGAAATACTTCCCGGGGAACATATAACTGAGCCTGATGAGGAACTCAGAATCGGGGTCTTTGTCTGTCATTGTGGTTCCAATATTGCCTCGGTCGTTAATGTTGCCGAGGTTGAAGCGTACGCAAAAACACTGCCAAATGTTGTTTATACCGATCGGCCGCTCTATACCTGCTCCCAGGATTCTCAGGAGAGCATGAAAGAAATCATTAAAGAGCACCGCTTGAACCGTGTTGTGGTGGCAGCATGTTCTCCAAGCACCCATGAGCCTCTTTTCATGTCGACACTGCGGCAGGCTGGGATCAACAAGTACTTTTTTGATATGGCCAATATACGTGACCATTGCAGCTGGGTGCACCCATCTGAACCGGAAAAAGCAACCGAAAAATCACGACGGTTGATGCGCATGGCCGTTGCCAATGCAGCCCAGGCTGAGCCATTAACCGAACTTGAGTTTGATGTTGCTTCCAGCCTGCTGGTAATTGGTGGTGGTGTAGCTGGCATGACAGCTGCACTGGAAGCTGCCGGGCAGGGATTTGGTGTCTATCTGGTAGAACAGCAGGAGGAGCTCGGTGGACAAGTCCGATTTCTTAAGCGGAGTTGGGATGGCCAGGATTTTACCCCTTTTCTCGCTTCACTCAAAGAGCAGGTAATGAATAACGAACAGATACGGGTCTTAACCAGCTCGATGGTCGTGGACCAGGGTGGTTTTGTCGGTTCCTTTGAGACAGAGGTCATGACACCGACTGGCGGTACCCGTAAGATTAAGCATGGGGCAACGCTTGTGGCAACAGGTACAAAAGAATCACGACCTGATCTGTACGGCCTGAACGAGCATGCTGATGTGTTGACCCAGACTGATCTTGAGACGATGATCGTTAACGATCCCGATCAGGCATCATCCTGGAGCAGTATCGTTATGCTTCAGTGTGCAGGGTCTCGATGCAGCGAACATCTTGACTATTGTTCAAGGATCTGCTGCAATCAGGCAATTAAAAACTCGCTTCGCCTCAAGGAAATTAACCCGAATATTCGTGTCGATGTTCTTTATAGGGATATGCGCTGCTATGGGCTCGGTGAGCGTGACTATCGTAAGGCGAGATTGCAGGGTGTTAACTTCATACGATTTGATCCCGAGATTTCGGTTCCCGAGATAGTAGTCAATGAATCGATGATTGACGTCACTATTCTGGATCCCTCAATCCGTATGAAGGTGAGTCTGCAGCCTGACATTTTGGTTCTCTCCACGGGCATTGTTCCGCATGATACTGAGGAGCTTGCCTCAATGCTGCGTGTTCCCCGCAATGACAACGGATTTTTCATTGAAGCCCACGCCAAATTAAGACCGGTTGACTTGCCGAGTGAAGGATTGTTCATGGCCGGAACGGCACATGGACCGAAAAATGTCAGTGAAACAATTGCCCAGGCCCAGGCAGCTGTTGCCAGGGCATCAACGATATTGTCAAAAGATAAATTAAAGTTATCGGGAGTTTACTCTACCGTCGAGCCTGAAAACTGCGCTGTCTGCCTGACCTGCGTAAGGGCCTGCCCATACAACGTTCCGATTATTAATGAGCAGCATACCGCCTATATTAATCCTGCACTCTGTCAGGGCTGTGGAATCTGTGTTGCGGAATGTCCCGCTAAGACAATAACACTTGGCAGATTCGAGGATAAGAATATCAACGCCAAGCTGCAATCCTATACTGAAACTGAGTATGCAAACGCAAAAGGAGGAAAATGATGGAGGACTTTGCCCCCAGTGTCATTGTTTTTGCATGTCGTCACTGAGCGTACACCGCTGCGGACCTGGCAGGTTCGGAAAGACGTTCATACCCTCCCGAGACCAGTATCGTCATGTTGCCATGTACGGGGAGGATTGATGAATCATTGCTGCTGAAAGCGTTTGAAAATGGAGCAGATGGCGTGATGGTTATCGGCTGTCTGGAAGGGGATTGTCACTATGTTAATGGTAATATTCGTGCCCGCGCCCGGGTAGAGCGGGTGTACAATATTCTTGGGCAGATTAATATCGGTCCCGATCGGGTACGAATGTATAACCTGAGTGCCGGTGAGGGAGCCAAATTTGCCGCTTTTGCTAACGAATTTGTTGAAAAGATAGAAGAGCTCGGACCAAGCCCTATAAATGTGAGTCGAAAGGCGGAGCACCAGACGTCTTTACAGGAGGTTGAAAGATGATTACCGGAACGCCCAAACCCATTGATGAGATATTGGAAATGGTGGAACCCTATGACAACATCATCGTGGCCGGCTGTTTCGGTTGTGTGACGGTTTGTCGGGTAGGAGGAGACAAGGAGGTACAGGTTCTTTCCTCAACCTTGCGGCTGGCGCGAGAGGCACGTGGAAAAAAAATAGAGATTAAAGAGGTCTGCCTCGAACGACAATGTGATCCTGAATACCTTGAACTGATGCGCCCTTATGTAGAGGACCACCAGGCGGTGCTTTCAATTGCCTGCGGTGCCGGCATTCAGTTCCTGGCTGAAAAATTTACTATTACGCCAGTGCTGCCTGGAATAAACACTGGTTTCCTGGGAGTAACTGAACGGCAGGGTGAGTGGGCCGAGCGGTGCCAGGGCTGTGGTGACTGTGTTCTGCACCTGACCGGGGGGATTTGTCCGGTAACCAGATGTGCAAAATCGATTTTCCACGGTCCATGCGGCGGCTCTGTCTCTGGAAAATGCGAGGTGTCAAAGGATGTTGCCTGTGGATGGCAGTTAATCCTCGACCGCCTCAAAGCACTTGATCAGATGGAGAATTATGGCAAGATTAAACCGTATAAAGGGTGGGATAGCTCGCGTGATGGCGGTCCGCGCCGAATTATCAGGGAGGATATGATATAATGAAATCAGGAAGCAATCTCGAAAGGGTTCTCGCTGCCGGTCATTTCTCAGTTACCGCTGAATGCGGACCTCCACGGGGTGCAGACCCCAACGTCGTTCTGGAGAAAGCTGCTTTAGTCAAAGGCAATGTCGATGCCTGCAATGTAACGGATAACCAGACATCTGTCGTTAGAATGAGTTCTCTTGCCGGTTGTATGCTGGTCAAGGATGCGGGCGTAGAACCACTGATACAGATGGTCGTGCGTGATCGAAACCGCATTGCCCTGCAGTCGGACCTGCTTGGTGCGTCTGCGCTTGGTGTACGCAATCTTCTGTGCCTCTCAGGCGATCATCAGAAATTTGGAGATGACCCGCAGGCAAAAAATGTCTTTGATATCGATTCAATGCAGCTTATTCATATGACTAAAACCATGCGGGACGAGGGAGTTTTCCCTTCCGGAGATAAGCTTGAAGGTGCGCCGAAATTTTATATTGGCTGCGCGGTGAACCCTTTTGCCGACCCCTATGAAATAAGAGTGGCACGGTTAAAATTAAAAATGGTGGCTGGTGCAGATTTTGTCCAGACTCAGTGCATCTATAATATGCCGAAGTTTATACAATATATGGAAGATGCCAAGAAGCAGGGACTTCATGAAAAAATTAAAATATTGGCTGGCGTAACCCCGCTTAAATCTGCAGGAATGGCCAAATTTATGAATCGAATGGTTGCTGGCATCGATATTCCCGAAGACGTCATTAAGAGAATTGCTGATGAACCAAAAGAAAAACAGGCCGCCAAGGGTATTGAGGTCTGTATTGAACAGATTGGAGAGCTCAAAGAGATGGAAGGTATTGCCGGTATACATGTGATGGCAATAGAATGGGAAGAAAAACTGGCTGAAATAATCGGTGGAGCAGGTCTCTTGCCCCGCCCGGTTGTAGAGCAATAATGAACTGGAAGAATTGCAGCATCACTTTTAATGGAGGAAAATGATGACGGATAAAAAGCAGATTCTGTTAGTTGATGATGATCCGGATTTTGTTGAAGCGGTTAGAGTCATAGTCGAGAGTGGCGGGTACGATGTGCAGGTCGCTTATGATGGACAGGAAGGGCTTGAGGCAGTTGCAGAAAATAAACCCGACCTGATTGTCCTGGATGTCATGATGCCGGTGATGAATGGACATGAAGCCTGTGCCAAACTCAAAGCTGACGATGCAACCAAGGAGATACCGATCATTCTGCTTACCGCGGTTGCCGACCGGGTAACCACCAGCACCTATACCCATAGAGATATGCTTGAGAGTGAGGCCGAAGATTACATGCCAAAACCGGTAGAACCACAGGAACTGCTCGAGCGTATAAAAAGTTGGCTGTAGCAGTACGTCTGTAGCCGAGATGCTGTTTTTTATAGCGTGATTCTCGCTCTGGCAGATAGTTGTTGTCTTACTGATAAGGAAGAGACGAAATGGATACAGTGCGCATACTCATCGTTGACGACGAAAAAGTAATTCGCGAAGGTGTGGCTCGAGCCCTATCGGGGAGAGGGTTTACTGTTGACAAGGCCGAAAGCGGGGAGCGCGGTATAGAGATGATCAAGCAGAGCGGTTTCGATATCGTTCTGCTTGATCTGATGATGCCCGGTATTGATGGATTTGCTGTACTTGAGTGGGTAAAGGAACATGAACCACAGATTCAGGTCATTGTGGTAACCGGATTTGCTACGGTATCAAAAGCGGTTACAGCAATGAAGCAGGGGGCGTTCGATTTTGTTGGAAAACCGTTTACACCTGATTATATCCGTATCGTTGTTGATCGGGCCGTTGATAAAATTACCCTGAGAGCAGAAGCTGAAAAATTGAGGGAAGAGCGGAGTTTAAGCCTCAATGCCATCCAGCAGGAGCAAAGCCGGCTGAAGACGGTCTTCGGCTGCATGGCTGAAGCTGTTTTGATCACAGATCCTGAAGGTGTGGTTGTATTGCATAATCCGGCTGCTATCAAGCTTTTGGAAATTCAGACAGACCCGGTGGTCGGAAAACCTTTTTCAGAATCGATCAGTGATAGCGTTGCTCTGCAGATGATTGAGGAGGCGATGAGCAATGGGGTTGTTGTCACCCGGGAATTCAAACCGGGGTCCATCTCCCGCCGATACTTAAGAGCGCATTGTTCTCCTGTTGTTTCGTCGTCTGGTGTCCTCCTCGGTTCGGTAACGACGTATGAGGATGTATCCACCAATAAGGAAATTGACCGGATGAAATCAGATTTCGTGGCGATGGTGGCACATGAATTAAAATCGCCGCTGGCCTCTATCGAACAGATGATTTACGCACTTCAGGTTGATTGCAAATATGAAGCACTGCAATCCTGTAATAAACTTCACAGCCGCATGACCGTCAGGACCAAGGATCTGCTGCGTCTCATTGACAATCTGCTCAATCTTTCAAAGCTTGAAAGCGGGACGGTCGTCTTTAACCTGGAGGCCACCCGTGGTCATGATATCATCAAGGACATCGTGGAGGTTGCTGCACCGCAGGCAGAAGCGAGAAATATTGAGGTTAAATATACACCCTGCCAGGATGAGTGGTGGTTTAATGTGGATTACGATCATATCCGTACCGCTATTATGAATATCGTCTCCAATGCGATTAAATATACACCTGACGGAGGATCAGTGGATGTCTACAACATCACTGTCTGGAGGATTTGCCAACCTGGTTTTCAGCGATTCCGGAATTGGCATCAGCCAGGAAGACCTCCCTCATATTTTCGATCGTTTTTATCGCGTAAAAGGAAAGGCAACCCGCCATATTACAGGGTCGGGGCTTGGACTGTCGCTGGTAAAAGAGGTCGTCGAGGCTCACCAGGGATATATTGATGTCCGATCAAGCCCTGACCAGGGGACGACCTTCACCATGAGTTTTCCAATTGTAGAACGTGCTAATGCTGAATAGCGCAGTAATCTTTACCTGTGCCGCTCATCGATTGCTGCCAGCTGTCCGGGGCAGATCGGTCAGATCTTCTTCAGAACTTTTTCCTTCCACTCTTTTTCTTATTGGTAACTCAGATAATCAAAACGGTTAAAAGTAGTTGTTCTGCAGAAATCGACAGAGAAAAAGCGCTTGTTTCATTATTTTTTTTCGGATAGGTTCGTGGTTCAGCAATGGCAGCGCGATGGTGGGATCTGGTTGGCCCTGATTCGTCTGACTCGTGCTGAGATTATCACTATCAGTCTGGATAATAAAATAAACGGTAAGAGAGAATGGAAAGTCTAAACCTGAGGGTTGAAAAAATTGGTGGCACCTCAATGTCTCGTTTCCCGGAGATCATTGACAATATTATTCTACGTCGAAAAAACGACATTTTCGGGCGTGTTTACGTTGTATCGGCATATGCCGGAGTCACCAATGAATTACTCGAGCACAAAAAAACGGGACAGCCGGGTATCTACAAACTATTTGAGAAGCAGGAAAACTATCCTAGAAAGATGCTCACTCTGAGAGATCGATTTTTCGAGATGAACGAAAGTTTTATTTCAATCGGTTTACATCTCGAGGAGGCCAACAATTTTATTGAAGATCGTATTGACCTTGCCATTAATATTCTACGAAGTATGGATAATGTTCTGGCCTCCGGATATGTAACCCGCCAGGAACTCCTGCTTGCTGCCCGGGAGCTTCTGGCATCGCTTGGTGAAATGCACAGTGCTTTTAATTCGGCCAATATTTTACAGAATCGTGGATATGACGCCAGCTTTGTCGATTTGAGCGGCTGGGAAGACGGTCGTCAGCTTACCATTGATAGACGGATCAAAGACAGTTTTGCTGATATTGATCCATTTTCCACTATCTGCTTTACCACTGGCTATACCAAGGGCACAGAAGGTATCATGCGGGAGTTTGACCGTGGATATTCAGAGGTTACTTTCTCAAAGATTGCCGTTTTACTGAACGCAAGTGAGGCGATCATTCATAAGGAATATCATCTCTGCTCCGGAGATCCGCTGGTTGTTGGTGAAGAAGAGGCACACCCCGTCTGTAATACAAACTATGACGTGGCTGACCAGCTGGCAGATGTCGGTATGGAGGCAATTCATCCCCGAGCATCAAAGCCGCTTGAAATCAGTATGATTCCAATACGAGTGAAAAACGCCTTTGATCCTGATCACCCGGGTACGCTGATTACCAATGACTTTATTGCACCAACATCAAAGGTGGAGATTGTAACCGGCTCAAGCTCTGTTACCTGCCTTGAGGTTCATGATACCAGGATGGTCGGGGAGGTGGGCTTTGACCTGCATATCATGGAAATTTTCAGTAAACATCAGGTTTCATATATCAGTAAGGTGACCAATGCCAATACCATCGACCTGATTGTCACTGAACGTGACTGCACACCCCACCTGATTGCGGAGTTGACAGATGTTTTTGAGCTGATTTCAACCCGCCCCGTAGCCATCGTCTGTGCTATCGGTTCCAACATTGCCCAACCTGGAATAATGGCAAAAGCGTCGCAGGCCCTTGCTGTTGCTAAAATCAATATACTGGCCGTTTCCCAGACGACTCGCCAGACGAACATGCAGTTTATTGTCGAGCGGGACGAATTTGCACGGGCTCAGCAGGCCCTGCATAAGGCCTTATGCATGTGAGAGATCGGTCCTGGAAGATGACTGCTTCTTCCAGGACCGATGGGGTCTTTTGAACGTTTCGTCGGGTTGAATCGTTAGCCCCAAAATTTCATGAACATTCCAATGCAGGAAAAAAGATATTAAGTTGTTTAATATTTTTAGCTGCAGTTTTGAGCGCATCGAGCAGACTGTCTCAATTCGTGAAATATTGCGGTTTGGCGGCTTTATGGCTCCGTCGGATCTGTTTTTTGATCTTCCATTCGTTGTTGCTCTTGCGCGAGGAGGGCCGCGGCTGCTCCTGCCTGCGCGATTTTCTGCTGGGTTTCCTGGTCGACTGAATCATCTTTCGCCTGTTCCGGAAAATCAACAATCACCTTACGATGGGCATAATAGATACCCTTGGCATTAAGGGCTTCTGTAATCCGTCGGAACGCCTCTCGCTTGATGACAAACTGTTTACCCGGTTTTGCGGTGAATTTTGCTCTGATCACCATCACTGAATTGGCTATTTCATAAACGCCCTGAGATTTGACCGGCAGGATAAAATCATCACCGATGTCCTCATCTGCAAGCATCGCTACACCAACTTTCTTGATGATCTTTCTTACCAGATCAATATCTGTATCGTAAGGAAATTCCAGGGGGAATTTAATAACAATTCCACCACGCATATAGTTAGTGATTGCACCGAGATCGCTATGCGGAACAACCTGCAGCATTCCCAGGTGATGTCTGAGCATAACGTTTCTGAGTGTGATCGATTCCACGGTACCGCGTATTTTTCCTGCCTGAATATATTCACCGACTCGAAAGGCATCATCAAGCAGAAAAAAGAAGCCTGAAAGCACATCCGAGACGAGCTTCTGGGCACCAAAGCCGATGGCGAGGCCAAGTACACCGGCACCGGCCAGGAGCGGACCAATATTTACCCCCAGCGAGGATATGACGATGAGAATGACCATTACCACAAGAATAGTACCAATCACTTTGCGCAGCATCGGCAGCAATGTATGTGAGCGTCCCGACGGGCCACCGCCACCGAACTCGTTATCATCGTCTTCTTCTTCGCTCTCTTCCGCGTCCGGTGTCGCTTCATCCAGCTTCTTTTCAATGAAACTGGAGGCAAAACGCCAGCATATTAAAGCCAGGGCCAATACGACAATTGATTGAAAGAGTGCTTTGATTGCTGCCGTTGCAAACGGAATATTATATCCCCACAGGGACAGGATCCAGGTCGAAAGTATTGCTATCAGGATCAACTTGAATATTGAGCTGGCTTTGGCAGTAATGTTCCTCTGTCGCTGCAGAATTTCTTCTTCACGTGCCAATTCATCAGCAGGGTCGGCTTCACTGTCTTCCTCGATCTTCCCGAGACCAAGCGATTCAACGATGGCGGAAATCAAGGCTTTGCCCGCATAACTCAAGCCAAAATAGATGGGTACAATGAGCATGCTGATAATAAACTGACCTTTACCTGCTGCCGTTCCGGCCATCATCTGACCGATCCAGATGAACCAGACCAGGGCTAAATAGAGAAGTGCCAGGGAATGCCAGTACGTGGCAATCTGACGTTTGATCCATCCACCGTCTTCCTCATCGAGTCTGGTGAGAAGGGCGCTGGCAACAGGTTTCTTCAGATAAATGACCAGATAGCAATAAAGAGCAATAATAATGGTGCCAAGAATCATGACAACCCAGGATACAGACTGTGGCCTGGCACCGAGTTCCCTCACCAGGGAAATAAGCAGGAGCCCGGACGCCAGTAGTGCAATCGAATATTTAAAAGCATTATACAGTGGTTTAATAAGTGATTGATCAATTTCAAAAGGACGTGACTGGTTGTCATCTGGTGAGAAAATAATCCGGCTGATGATGGAACAGATCGAAAAGATAAGTATAACGCCAAGAATTAACTGGAAAAGCATCCGCCCTTTGACACCAATATCTCCGGCTAAAATAAGAAAAGTGATTGTGGCTGATATGGCAAGCACCACTATTCCTGCAAGTGCTGGCAGGTTGCGGACCAGTCCGACCCAGAGCAGAGCCATCGACTCTGATTGCGGTGGCGAGAGGTCTTTCAGTTTATCAAGTTTTGATTTTGCCGCTTTCTTGAAGATAAAGACAAAAAGAAAACCGACCCCAATTGCTATAATTGAGCGAAACAGTACACTCCAGAATCCAGGTCCACCGGATGTATCACCTGCTGCCTGGATGGATCGCAGTAGATCAGCAGGTACATGCGGCCCGTATGCCATCACACTTGATTCACTGATATTCCCACTGTCCCCGGAGTCGAGCATATGGAGCCATTGGGATATAAACAGCAGTTGTTCAGTCTCTGATAGCTGTGAAACTGCAGACAGATCAGCTCCGGCTGTTTCTGCATTCGTTTCATCCGTACTCTCTGGCAATGGTTGAGCGGGCTGCGCCGCAATCTCTGAAGATTCGTTCTGCTGTATCGCCGCGGCTTCTTTATCAGGACCACTTGCCGAGATCGGGTTGACCGCAAGGAAAAAGAGCAGGGTTGTAAAGAGCAGAGATAAAACTGAAATCCTTAGTTTCATAAATTTCTCCTGGGAGTATGGAAATAGTAGCGGAATATGAATGTAATGCTCTGCATATTAATCACTTGTTTGTGTTAGGTAAAGTCTGATTTTCAAATGGAGATATCGGTATATGTTTTAATTTTCCCTCAATTATGGTTATCCAACTATCTTACTGGTGTTGAGAGGCAGGATGGACGACAACGGACATGATGACAAAATACCTGCCCTCAGGGTCGTGGCCAATCGATTCTTTAAAATGTTCGTTTGAGAGCTCGACCGTATCTGTAGCGCCGGAGTTGATAAATCCGACAACCTCACCACCTGCTTCAAGAACAACAAAGCCCTCTGCATAGACGCAAATTCGTTTTCTGATTTTCTCTCTGCCTGCCGTGCTATTGAAGCGTATGTCTTGAGTCTGGCGAGAAACTGGTGCCTGGATAGTAGCGAGTGGTGTTTTGCTCTGTTTGATCAGGGTAACGGCCGAACAGGTGGTAAATATCAGCTTCAATGACGAGATCTTTGATGATGCCAAAATCGTTATAGACTCCAGTTTATCGGGATCCGGATGAAGGCATGTTCAATGATCTCTACTATCGATGAAGGCTCTGTACCGCCATCAACGGTATAGTCGGGAGGTGTAGATACCAGTTCGACCGCAGAAATGGAGGAATGAGATAGCCAACACACCGAGGCCATACCGAACGCTTCGCCGAAAATTTATTGAACTGGCCTCATCGAAATATTTGGTCGGGCAGGTTACCTCTGCTATTTCGTACCCATGAAAAATCACCTGCGAGAGCATCTGATTGTCGAAAATGAAATCGTCCGAGTTTCGCTCAAACTTGACTGTTCTCAAGACATCCGCTGAAAATACTCGATAACCGGTATGATATTCGGATAGCTTCTGGCCAACCAGTAGATTCTGGAAGAAGGTCAGCAAGCGGTTTGCAATGTATTTATAGATCGGCATTCCTCCCTTGAGCGCACCGTTTCCGAGTATCCGGGATCCAAGAACAACTGGGTACACATCGTTGGCGATCAGGTAGGCCATTGAATGAATAAGTTTGGGTGTATATTGGTAGTCGGGGTGGAGCATTATGACAATATCTCCTTCCAGTTCAAGAGCTTTGGTATAACAGGTCTTCTGGTTTGCTCCGTAACCCAGGTTCCGGTCGTGCCTGATGATATGTCGGATTCCCAGTTCCTCGGCACGTTTACTCGTGTTGTCGCTGCTGTAATCATCTACCAGGATGACCTCGTCAACGATATCAAAGGGTATTTCCTGGTAGGTCTGGGTGAGTGTTTCTTCAGCATTGTAGGCAGGCAGGACAATAATAATTTTTTTATCTCTGATCATCGGGGCGGTAATATGTCTGGAATTGTCATTAAAGGGATTTCAAGTGCGGTGCTGTATCCTGTTGTACACCTTCTCGTTGCCCGTAAGCAAACTCAGTGATCCATTATAAATGGTGCTTGAATGTACACCAAGTTACGGTTCTGATCAACCGGTTCGTTCATCTCTTCTATTATCCAGCAGGTGCGCCTGGTGACAGGAAGATTAAAGATTGTGCATGGTCGCTAAAACTGCTAAAATCCTACATTTGTTGTAACAATTGTGCAAGGTTAATCCATACCATTACAATTTTCCATTGAGAAAAAGAGGATAAATAAAAATGCGTTCACTGGCGTCATGGGTGCGTAAGCATTGGTTCCTGCTCGGAGTCATTGGGTTTGTTGCACTAAAACATTCGATTTTGGCCGAGCAACCGTTTGTTGCACGAAGTGGCAACCTACATGATGATACGCTCTTTCTCTCCCAGGCCTTTCACATCCTGGCCGGCGATTGGCTTGGCCCGTACAATCAGCTGACGCTGCTGCGGGGGCCGTTTTACCCACTCTGGATAAGTTTTGTTTATACGCTCGGTATACCGCTCATTCACGCTAATGATCTTCTATACCTCGGGGCCTGCCTGCTCACAATGAGGGCTCTACGTCCCCTGATAAGCAGCCGTCTCCTGCTGTTTGTTTTGTTTATCCTTCTCTATTTTGCCCCGCATTCGTATGATTATGCCACGATTTCCCATGCTTTTCGGATGCAGATATATTCATCGTTGGTGCTTTTGCTCTTCTCCGCTGCTCTGGGGCTGGGTGTCCGGCTCGTTTACCGGAGTGGGGCGCCGTTCACCTGGGCCCTAATGGTCGGCCTTTTTTTCAGTTTTTTCTGGTATACGAGAGAAGAGGGTGTCTGGGTTATACCTGCTCTGGCACTGCTGGTACTATTCATCGGTGCTGCCCTGGTAAGACGGCACTCCTGGTCAATTGTTGTCTATACGGCCATCCAGTGTCTTGTTATCCCGGGATTGGTGTTCTTACTCTGTACCTCGGGTCTGATGTTCATGAACCAGCAATTTTATGGAGCAGCAGTGGTCCGTGATGTCAAAGCCAAGGAATTCAAACACGCCTATGACGGCCTCCTGCGGATCAAGCCCGATGACTATCGGCCGCGGGTCCCCGTTACCCGAAAGACCTTGCAGAAATTGTACAAGCTGAGCCCGAAAATGCAGGAATTAAAGCCCTACCTTGAAAAAACCGCAGATAAACTAGGGTTTGCCGGAGAATTTCCATCAGCACTCTTTATCTTTTCTTTTCGTGATGCGACCGCGGCCGCCGGCTATTACAGTCAGGGGGCGGATGTGACCCTTGCGTTCTTCGACGGGCTGGGCGATGAACTTGAGGCTCTCTGCCGGGAAGGGCAGGTTGAATGTGGCTCCTTGCTGTTGTCGATGGTCCCACTCTGGCGTAACGAGTTTAACGTAAAACTTCCGGGAGCTTTCTTAAATGAGTTTTACCTGATCGTCAGGTTCCCCGAATTCAATGTTCTCCCCGATGGATACTTCAGTTATGCAGATGGCCGTTTTCTCTTCAATTCCGGCCGGCTGACCCATTCCCTGCCGCGCGTATCCAAGAAGCATCAGTGGGATGCACTTTTTCCTGATGGGGTGAAAGAGGTCAAAGTCGAGATCGCCAGAACGATCGGCAACGGTCACCAGATCATTCGCCCTGTATTGTTTCTTGTCGCTCTCGTCGCTTGGCTATGCTTTACAGTGGTCGATCTTAGGAAGAGGAAACTCAGTTTTCTGAACGGCTATATGGCGATCCTGCTTGTTGGCCTGTCTGCGTTGGCTACAGCACTTGCCATCATCGAGGTTACCTCGTTTCACATGCTTTTCCGGCCGCGGCATGGAGGGTTTCCCCTTGTTATCCTTTTCATTGCCTGCGCACTTGTTGAATGGCGGCGGCGCCGGGTCGATGCTGAAGATTTTGCAGCTATTGTCTGATGGACTGACTTTCAGGAATGGAAATAATTTTGCCTCCTTCGTTATCAGGTGGCAGAGAAACGTGGCAGTAAAACAAAGATTATTGCAATGAAACGGTTTTTTGGTATGTTCAATATTTATGTTGCCTGCCATTTCCTTCTTGCAGCAGCAAAATACTTACCAGGCATCAACGGGCGAAACTTTGCTGCCACCAGAAGCTGTTACACATGTTTTTTTCCTTTACCTGTATCGGTCACCGCTAAGCCATAACAGCTTCCGACACGTTAGTCTAATACCATGGCCATGTAGCCCATTTTTTGCGGCTTACCGTTCACGGTAGAGATGATAAGGGGAACAATGGAAATTACCGGATGCACGTTTGTTAACATGTCGAGTTTCAAATAAGGAGACCATGAGAAAAACAAACATTTTTTTTATATACTTCTCCTGAAATATATCAATTCCCAAGCTATTTCATTCATAGGGGGCGAAAGGTCAATACCGAAGGGTGAAAAAATGAGGGTCATTAAGATATGATTTTTCCTGATATTAGTAACAGCCCGCACGACTTTGAGCTCATATTCAGACACATCCCCATGGGGATAACCTACCTGGATCGAGATTTCAGAATCCTCAACATGAATCCCTACTATCTGGAAAAACTCGGGGTAACCCTGGACAGCCTCAGAGGAAAGCGCTGCTATGAATTACGCGCTGAACTCTTTGACCAGCCGAAAAAGGTTCTCGAACCATGTTATGACTGTAAAGCCCTGGAAGCCATGAAAACGGGAGAGATAAGGACCTTCATCAAGGAGGTGATCCCAGGTTTTATTGCTGAAAATACCATGGTACCGGTAAAGAATGAGCGTGGTGAGGTCATCGGTGTCATAGAGATGCTTCGGGATATCACCAGGGGGCTGCTGACGAGCAGGGAACTGCTGGAGAGTGAAGAAAAATACAAGAGCGTGGTTGATAATATCGGTATTGGCGTAACCCTCATCAGTCCTGAGATGGAAATAATTGCTATTAACAAGCAAATGAATCAATGGTTTCCGCATATTGATGTCTCAGAAAAACCTCTTTGCTTTCGAGCGTTTAATGATCCTCCCCGCAATAATATCTGTTCCTATTGCCCCACATCTAAAACGCTGCAGGACGGAGAAGTTCATGAATCAGTAACGAATACGCCGTTTGGCGATGAAATAAGGAATTACAGAATTGTCTCTTCACCCATTTTGAATTGGGAAGGTGAGGTTACCGCCGCCATAGAGATGGTCGAAGACATTACGGACAGAATAAAAAAGGAGAAAGAACTACAAAAATACCGGGAGAACCTGGAAAATATGGTTCAGGAGCGTACCGAAAGATTGTCGGATGCCAACAGGTCGTTAAAAAAAGAAATTGCATATCGCCTCGAGGCGGAGGAGGCCCTGAAAATAAGTTCAAGTAAAATAAAGCACTTTGCCTATTCTGTTTCGCATGATCTGAAGAATCCGGCAATCTCTATCTTCGGCCTGACAAGACTTCTTAATCAGCATTACGAGGGTATTCTTGACGAAAGAGGCACGAATTACTGTCGGCAGATTCTGAAATCCTCAGAGCAGATTGCCGCTCTTGTAGAAATGATCAATGTCTATATGTCCACGAAGGAGATGTCTCTGGAAATCGAAACTATCAAACTGGCAGATCTGCTGTTAATGATCAGAGAGGAATTTGCCGTTGCCTTGAATATTCGACAGATAGAGTGGACACTGCCGGAAAATTTACCGGAAATAAAGGCAGACAGAATCGCTATGTTAAGGGTCTTGAGAAATTTTGTCGATAACGCCTTAAAATACGGTGGTGAAGGGCTCAGCGAGATAACCTTCGGTTACAGAGAAGCTGAAGAACATCATATCATGCATGTGAGTGATGATGGCATTGGTTTAACAGAGGAGGAATCCCAGGACATTTTCGGCTTGTTTAAGCGACAAAAAACCGCCAGTGGTATTTCCGGTTCTGGACTCGGGCTTGCCATCGTAAAAGAGATAGCAGAACAACATGGAGGTGAAGTGTGGTCTGAAGTCAGTTCAAAAAAAGGTATAACCTTTAACGTATCAATTTCAAAACATTTATGATCATTGGTTCATCATTCAACAGTCTCTAGCTGATATCTTGTTGGCAAGAGGCCATCAGCAATGATTAACCATTATCAAATGGTCTTTTCCCCCTAAATATATTAGAAAATGTTATGGTGGGATTACAAAGCAGCCACTTGTAGCCGATAAATAGTCACAATTATGTGGTTTGGGATGTAATCCGGGCGGTCGATCTTCCGTTAGCAGAATCGGGCAGGCTGCCCACGGACAACGCCGACCCTGATGAGAGCAGGCGGTATTAATTTGGTTCAGGCTGTTGTGGTCAGAGGTTGAGTTTGAAATACGTAGTGCGTGATACATACTTTGATGCCTTCAAGGGATTGATGATCTTGTCGGTTATCAATATCCATACCGTTTACTGGTCCCTGAAACCGCACACCCCTGATATACTCAGGGAAATGGCCTATTTTGTCGATATTCCGATCTTCTTTTTTATCTCCGGTTATTTTGCCAGATATTCCACCTTTCTGAGTAGTGCAGGTCAGTCCCTGCGCCATCTGGTTCGGCTCTATCTGAGATATCTGGTTATAACGATCCTGGTCGCAGCTGGCACGACACTCTGGGTTTATTTTTTCAGGGATCGTGTTCCAGATGGACTGCCAGCCAGCTTGTTGAGTATGTTGACCCTGCAGCTTTCAGGAGAATTATGGGGTTATTTCAAGGGGTACTACGGTAATTTATGGTACCTGCATACCTACTTCCCGATGTTACTGCTCGTCCCGGTGATAATTGGTTCTCCATTTTTTCCCCGTTTCAAATATTCGGTGCTGTTTTTTCTGTTCATCCTCTATTTTCTGATGACATACCAGTATAAAGGTCACGTATTTTTATTACGGTCCTGGGGCGATATCTTTTTTTACTGTTGCTTTTTTGTACTCGGTACAATTTACCGGATTAAGGAAGAAGGGTTATCGGCACGTCTGGTATTGTTTTCTTTTGTGGTGAACTGTCTTGTGGCCGGGTTCATCTATCAACTTGATGGTGGAGAGCTGCGTCTGTCACGGTACAAATTCCCTCCTTCAATGGAATGGCTGGTATATAGTCTTCTGCTGGTACATGTATTTGCGCTGATCAGGCCCTATTGGAATAAGACAATCCGTTCAAGGATCAGCCGTATAGCACCGGGCCTGGAATGGATTGGTAATAATTCACTTACCGTATATCTGCTCCAGGGGCTGGTCTGCTCCATTCCGTTTCTGTTTGCTGCCCGGCTGGCAGAGGCTGTTCAGTCAACACTGCTCCTGTATGTCATCGTTTTCAGCTTTAACGTGTCGGTATCGGTCTCCCTGTCAATTATCTACACGATTTGTGAGAACTATTTGAGGAACTCTTATACCAGGATGAGGGATAACCAGACATCAGGCTGATGAGCAGTGCCGATTGCTGATGGTTTCAAACGGAAGGTCTCTGCCTGAACGTCGGTTAATAATTGTTCCTAGAAAGATCCGAAGACGGGTTGAAAAAGCGGTTCGCTGGTAGTATAGTGCTGCGGTTGATAGAAATTGTTATTCATCCTGACAGTATAGATCAAAATCCTATCCTGAATATGTCCTTCTGGTTACGGAACTAATATGGATCTGACCGTTCAGACTTAATTCATGAAGATCCAGCTCAAAGATAATGGTGAAATAGTGATGAAGAACCGTACTTTTTACACGTGGCTTGGCTTGACAACTCTTTGTGTAACAGCATTGACGATGGTCGGTGCGATTACCGCTTCTGCTGAAGCATTGCCGGAAGAACAGCAGGAAACTGATGTGGTATGGTCGCAATCAGATGGTATTCGCCCTGAGATTTTTCTTTCGACAAATATCGCCGGAATTTGGTCAGAGCCTGAGATGGTAACCGATGATTACTACGATAACATGCACCCGGTGATCGATCGTGACAGCGGTGGAACCAGGTGGCTTTTCTGGACTGCCTATGATAATACCCGCACCGAGATCAGGTATACAACCGGTTCTGCAGGAGAATGGGAGAAAAGTCAGGCAGTTGCAGATGAAATGAAATCCAATAGTGGCCCATCGGCGATAATCGATAAAAACGATGCCGTCTGGGTTGTGTGGTCAGCCAGCGATGGTGGTCTTGACGATATTTATTATGCGGTGAATGAGGATGGAGAATGGTCCGAATCACGTATTCTCCACGAAGCAAATGAGGTTCCTGATACACTACCTGTTGTTACGCTGAGTGATGAAGAGGGGATGCCAGTGGTAACATGGAAGCAGCTTCAGAGTGACAAATATGTTTCAGTAACAAGCGTTTATGACGGTTCAGGGTGGTCAAATCCTGTAGTCATTGAGGAGACGGATGAGCCCGCGAATGAGGATTCTGGAGCAGATAAGATCGTACTGCCAGACTTTATAAATCAGAGTGGAATGGTATTTATTCGAGCCTACCAAAATTAGATAATGAATTGATACGTTACGTCAACCGATATACGAGGATCAACTCAATGTTTAAGAAAATACTTTTTGTCCTGACTGTTATCATACTTTCAGGACAGTCAGTTCCCGCTTCATTCTCTGCTGACGAATTACCACTCAAGATTGTCACTTTCGGTGATTCAATTACCCGGGGCTTTGGAGCAACGCCTTATTCTACTTTTCTGAGACAGCAGTTTACGGCTGCCGGCTGTAACGCACGGGTAATAAACGAAGGGAGAGATGGCGAGACAACTATCGACGGTCGAGAGAGGATCGGCAGTGTGCTGAGGCAGCATAGACCAAACTATATCCTGATCATGGAGGGAGCTAATGATGCCCGCATCGGTATTGGTGCTGCTACCGTTCAAAATAATATTGGATCAATGATGGCTCAGGCGGTTAATGCTGGCACTATTCCCATTGTTGCCTCCATTACACCAAACACTCAAAACGGAGGGTCGGAGAATCGAGCTATTCCAGGTAGTTACAACCCTGGCATTGCCGCTGCTGCAAATCAGCGGGGGGTGACCTATGTTGATGTCTATAGTGCCCTGCAAGGGCCAAACTGGGGGCGCTATAATTTTGATGGTCTGCACCTGACAAATGCTGGTCAGAGAGTTGTCGCCAGCCAGTTCTTTGCTGTTCTTCCCTGCGGTGGCGGGGGTGGTTCCGGTTCCGTTGACGGCGGCGGGGGTGGGGGGTGCTTTATCGCCACTGCAGCCTACGGCTCGCTCGTTGAGCCCCATGTTGTGCTGCTTCGGGAGTTCAGGGACACGTACCTGCTGACCAATAGTCCCGGTCAAAAGTTTGTGTCGCTTTACTATACATACTCACCGCCAATCGCAGATTATATTGCTGAACATGAATTCTTGAAAAAGGTTGTACGGGTTCTGCTCCTGCCCCTGATCGGCCTGTCATATATACTGGTAAATGGCTTGTGGTACCTGATCCCCGTTGTGATGGCAGCCCTTAGCTTGCTGGTCTTGGGAAGTGTCCGGCGCATGAGAGGGTATCGCAGCGTTTGATAGCCTGAAACTCTATCAGATGGATATACTGAAACCGGCCTGATTTCGGGCCGGTTTTTTTATGCAGAAGACCATTTACTGGTTGGTTATGAAACAGAGGAACATTCTTTCCATTCACCCCTGGTGTCTAATCGTCTTTCATCTCAGCAACCCAGGATCTTATCGCAGATTGAACTGATCGTGTCATTTCAACACTGTAGTCAGCTGCAAATTTTTTTATGTAATAATGCTGCCCTGTATTGGTCGTGTCACCAATGAAGTTCTCTGTCGTTTTGTCTGCAAAAATGCGGCGCAGCCCTGATTCGGTCGGCAGTGAATACCTGTTTTTATGAACGATATCTTCCCGGTTGAAGCGTGAGGTCAGTTTTCTTGAGGCTGCACTTTCTGTCGGGTAGCCGAAACAGAGCATGGTTATCGGGAATGTGTATTTGGGAAGATTGAAGAGCTGTTTGTGTTGCTCATAATTTTCCATGATGTCGCCAATATAACAGGATCCAACCCCGAGAGATTCGGCCGCAATTACCGATGTTTGCGCCGCAATCAATGCGTCACAGCAGGCAAGCATCAAATCTCCTTCAGCCGGACGTCGCAGTGGTAAGTTATTACTTTGACAATATGTCTGAACACCTGAGACGAGGAAATAGTCAAACCAGCGCTGATAATCAGCAAGAAAGAACAGGACCAGGGGGGCCTTGGCAATAAACGGTTGATTGTCGCAGGTCGTAACAAGTTTTTTCTTCAACTCCGGGTCTGTGACCTGAATAATGGAGTAAAGCATCATATTTCCTGCAGTTGGAGACCTCAGTGTTGCTTCGAGAATCTGATCGATAGTCCCCTGCTCAATAGCTTTACTTTTAAAGGCCCGTATCGATCGGCGATGGTGTATTGTCTCAAGGATCTGGTTCATATCCTCTTTGGTGTCCTGGTTGATGAGTTAAGAAAGTGGCTATGATGTCTGATATCAATCAATGGTCTCCGAGAAGAAGCGCAGGAAATTTTTTCCCAGCACAGAGATGATATCATCGTCACTGAATCCTTTTTTGATCAGAGCACCGGTAAACTCGTATAAATGTGCATGATCTTTAATCACATCGTAGGCAGAAAACGATTCCTCAATTTGCAGATAATCATTGAAACTGTTGCATATGTCAAAACCGATACCAACGTGTTCGATCCCGGCAATTGTAGCGATATGTTCAACATGATCGGCCATATCTGAGGCGGTAACTTTCTTTTTATCCCGGTTATTAAAGATATTTACCGAATTCATGCCAATGACACCACCTTTTTCGGCGACGGCTTTAATCTGCTCATCCGTCAAATTCCGCATACTGTCGGAAAGAGCCCTGCAGTTGGAGTGTGAGGCGATAACTGGCTTGTCAGCAATATCCATTACATCCCAGAAGCCCTCGTCATTGAGGTGACTGATATCAATAAATATTCCAAGACGTTCCGCTTCCTCGATTAACTGAACACCAAACGGGGTCAAGCCTCCTTTTCGGCCCTCCCTGGTTTTTTCGAAAAAGGCCCCATCTCCGGCATAGTTACGGCGGCTCCAGACCAACCCAAGCCCTCTGAGTCCAAGTTCATAGAAAATCCGCAACAATTTAATATCGTTCTGGAGCGGTTCGGCACCCTCGAGTGAAAGAAAAATTGCTGTTTCTCCTGCTTCCTTGGCGGTAAAGGCTTCTCTTGTTGAAAGGCATATCCTGAATTTACCTGGTGTTTCTTCAATTTCCTGGTGGAGGAAGCTGATCTGGTCAAGCGCTCTTCTGAGCCCCATTTCAGGGAGGAAAAGGTCGTGGATGAAAATGGCCGAGACAATCAGGTCAAAACCACCTGCGTTGAATTTTGGTAAATAATTGTTTTCGATAACCTTTTTTTCCCCGCGCTCACGTCGGTTGGCCAGGTCATAGGTGAGATCGAAGTGGGCGTCGACGGTATATGCTTTCTGGTGAATTGTATCGATCTGGGCACGAAGGTTTTTATTCATGTTTTCCCTCAACCAACAGCTACGTTGGTTTGAAACGTTAGAGTGTAAAGAGAAAAAAACGCAAGATGTCAAAATAATCGTCAGATTCAAAAATAACCTGATTGGGAGCTATCAACCGTGCACCCGGGTAGAATCCAGATTTATAGGCATCGAGATTGTTGGAGTAGGTAATGGATACATCAAAACGGCAAGGAAGGTCAACCAGACAATTACTCATATCAGTTGAAAGTGCGGTGCAGGCTTCTTCGAAAATTTTTTCTGTAGCAGTTTGAGGATGAATACTCGTGGTGGATGCTCCTATACCTGTTTTAACGGCTGCTGAACTGATGGCCGGGACAAGTGCGGTAGCGTGATCACATAATTGTTGGTCCCCTGAGATAAAAACCACCGGCACCTTTTCATACATCGCCGTATACCAGTTAATAAGAAATTCGGAAGTCTGCTGACCATTAATTGTCAGTTGGGATATCTTGGTGCTCATGGTGTGCGAGAGCGGGTTCCCATCTCCACCGGCGAAAGAGTGGTAGCCAATCATCATTGCAGCATCGAATGAGGAGTCAAGTTCCTGCATCATCATGTAGGGGTGGTAACTCCATCCTCTGATGAGTCTGCTGTTTCGCGGCAGTTCCCGGGCGATGATATTTCTGGCTGAATCGTGGGCATCCTTGATTACGATATCGGTTACGCCAGCTTTGATTGCCCCCTCGCAGGCAGCAACGACTTCTGCAGTCATCTGCTTCTGAAACTCCGGATACGCTTCCTTGCCCCTGGTTACCTCATCCCAGTCTGTGGTTCCACATATGCCTTCAAAATCTACACTGATATATATCTTCATGTCAGTACCTCATGATCAATTACATTCAAACGAGTATCTTCTCAATACCGAGTCCCGGATGTTCCGGCAGCAGAACCTGGGAACGCTTGTAGCTGATACCCCCTATAGCGGGATTGAAGCTGCAGAAGAGGGGAGCGTCCAGATCGTAACTTCGAATAACTGTTTTTGCAGCTGCAAAATGGGCTGCTGCTGTTACACTGATATGAGACTCCATCATCGATCCGATCATGCATGGAATTCCAGCGCTCTCGGCGATTGCAGCAATTTTTAATCCATTGTAGATACCCCCGCATTTCATGAGCTTGATATTGATCCCGTCAACCCCATTCATAGTAATTAAATCCAGCGCATCCCGCGGGGAAAAGATTGACTCGTCAGCAAATACCGGGAATGACGAAAGATTGCGAACGGTTCGCAATCCTTCGAAATCAGCTGCCTTGACAGGTTGCTCGATCAGTTCTATTGGAATCTTTCTCTGACTCAGTTCGTTGGAGATATTGACAGCCTCTTTGGCTGTCCACCCCTGGTTTGCGTCTATTCTAATCTGAGCCTTGTTACCGACGGCCCTATTGATTGCTGATATTCTTTCAATGTCCAGTTCTGGATTTGAGCCGACTTTGATTTTAAGTATTGAAAATCCCTCAGCAACTTTTTCATGACTCTCTTTTACCATATTCTCGGGGCTGTCCAGGCTGATTGTTATATCGGTCTCAACCGAATCCGCTAAACCGCCAAGTAACTTGTAGAGCGGGGTTTGCAGAGATTTTGCCAGCAGGTCATAAATAGCCATATCGACGGCAGCCTTGGCGGACATATTGCCGACAATACAGTTGTTAAGACGTTGGAGGATCGCTTCATGGTTCTCGACTTCCATACCGAGAATGCTGGCATGAATGACCTCAATGGCTCCAAGGATTGATGAAACCGTTTCACCTGTAATTACCGTCGCCGGAGCCCCACTGCCGAAGCCGACCAGGGCACTGTCTGTGAGAACGGTAACGAGAACGTTATCAATACTTCTCACCGTTCTAAGAGCCGTTTTGAATTCGGTATGGAGCGGAATAGTAATAACGTTCGTCTTGATCTCTGTTATCTTCATGAATTGTTCCCTTGTGCGGGGTATCGATTAACTGAAACAAAGGTTTTCAGGTGGTTTCTGCTGAAATCGTCATCAGCCTGCCTCAGACTATTGTATTTAACCCAGCCGCTGGCGTGAATAAAACGCTGATTGTCTAGGGCTATTGCAACGTGAGTTACCCGTTTGGGAGTTTTGGCAAAAAAGAGCAGATCACCAGGTTGTGCAGTGCGGAAATCTGTAGAGATGAGATTGAGCCTCTGTTGCTGCCACGAGTCACGGGGGAGGGTAACACCATAGAGTCCAAAAACAGTCTGAACAAAGCCGGAACAGTCAAATCCCTTTGGACTTCTGCCTCCCCAGAGGTATTGGTAGCCAAGAAACTGCCTGGCAAGGGCGACTATCCTGGCCGGGGAGAACTCAGGAAATGAACCAAAATGTTGTTTCTGGCCCCATCCTTCGATGCGATCAGGCAGAACAACCCTGTACCATCCATCTCTTTCACCAACTGCCTGGAGTCGGCAGCCAATGACGCCGTCTCTTATACACTCGGACCCGGAGGACGGTTCCTTGTGAATTTTCATAAAGTGGCTGGTGACCAGCAGAGATGTGCCATTGGCAACATCTCCTTCAACAACCTGGTCACTGCTGACCCAGCTTATATAGTCGTCGGACTGTCGAATCCTGGTAAAGATTTGCTTTTGTTCAACAATTTCAACGCGTTCTCCAAGAAGTCCCTGTGAGATGATTTCACTGTCGTAAGTCGGTTCCCAATAATGATTGCTGACACTGACATTAATTGAGGCATTTGGCGTCATGCGTCATCCTGTTCTGTTGGTTATCTCAGAAATCCTGAAACTGATCAATAGCAGCACGGTCATAACCTTTGCTGGCAACGAGAAGTTGACGGGTATAATGCTGTTTAAGGTTGCCATCCTGGAGCTGCTTCCGGCTGATAATCTCAACCGTCTCGCCTCGGTTCATTACCGAGATGGTATCGCACATATGGGACACCACGGCGAGATCGTGACTGACAAGTATATAGGTCAGATTTCGTTCCTGCCTGATGTCCTGAAGCAGATTTAAGACTTCCGCCTGGATCGAGACATCAAGTGCTGAGGTTGGTTCATCAAGCAGGAGAATTTCAGGTTCGAGTATCAGGGCACGAGCAACTGCCACTCGCTGTCTCTGGCCACCTGATAATTGGTGGGGATAGCGAAAGCGAAATTGTGGCCCGAGACCAACCTCCTTCAGCACCTGCTCAACGCGTCGGTTGCTGTCTCCCAGTTTGTGGATTGCCACCGGTTCCTTGAGCGTTCTGTCAATGGTGTGTCTCGGGTGCAGTGAACCATAAGGATCCTGGAACACCATCTGCATTTTTCTGTAAAACGACAAGTTTCTCTTATGAGTCAACACCGTGCCGTCAATCTCAATTGTCCCGTGCCAGTTGTTGAGTAGTCCGGAAATACAGTTAAGCACCGTCGATTTACCGGATCCTGATTCTCCGACCAGGCCGAAACTCTCGCCCTTGTTAACCGAAAAGCACACATCTTTCACAGCATGGTTACGTGAGGCCCCATGGCCGAAAATAACGTTAAGATCTTTTGCCCGAAGCATTGTCAGTTACCTGCTGGAAGAATAGCAGGGCCTGGGTGAAGCCATGATTCCTGGCGTACCAGGGTCTGCAGTCTTTTTTTATTGCCCGCTATTTTGGGCAGGCAGTTTAATAGTCCTCGGGTGTACGGATGTTCTGATTTGTGCAGATCGCAGGCGTTGACGATCTCCATGATGCGGCCGCCATACATGATGATAATACGATCACAGAAAGATGATACCAGTTCCAGGTCATGGGAAATAAAGATCAATCCCATTCCGCGCTCGGTGACCAGATCATCCAGTATCGCCAGTACCTGGAGTTGGACAGTCACGTCAAGTGCGGAGGTTGGTTCATCGGCGATCAGCAGACTGGGCTCCGGTATCAGCATCATGGCGATCATGATACGCTGTCCCATCCCGCCGGAGACTTCATGGGGATACAGTTTGTACACCTGTTCAGGCTTCCTGATACGGACCGCTTTAAGCATGTTCATAACGCGTTCTTTCGCTTCGCGTTTTGATACTTTCCGATGAATAGCGTAGGCCTCAATGATCTGCTTCCCGACGGTACGTACCGGGTTAAGCGAATATTTCGGATCCTGCATGACCATGGAAATTTCCATGCCCCTTATCTGGCGCATTTCTTTTTCACTGTAGGCGAGCAGGTTTTTATTCTTAAAAGAAATGGTCTCGGCATCTACTCTTGCATAAGGGGGAAGCAGGCGCAAAATAGCTCTGCCGGTCACCGACTTTCCCGACCCTGACTCGCCAACAATTCCAATCTTCTCTTTGCCAAGAGAGAAGCTGACATTATTCACAGCCCGGGTGTCTCCTTTTACAGATGGAAAGACGACTGAGAGGTTCTTTACCGCAAGAAGCGTATCTGGTATCACCATCAACTGTCACTCTTTGGATCAAGAACTTCTCTCAACCCATCCCCGAGAAGATTAAAGGCCAGGCTGACCACAAAAATTGCGGTACCTGGCATGGTAATCAGCCACCAGTGATCAAGAATATATGCCCTTCCGCTCGAGGTCATTGCTCCCCATTCTGGAGAGGGCGGCTGAGCTCCGAGGCCAAGAAAGCCAAGGCCTGCTGCTGTCAGGATGATTCCTGCCATATCAAGCGTCACACGGACAATGAGAGAAGATATACAGAGCGGCATGATATGACCGGTGATAATTCGAATGGGTCCGGCACCCTGCAATCTGATTGCTTTGATAAAATCAGAATTTCGAATAGTTATCGTTTCTGCCCGGGCAATCCTGGCATAGGGAGGCCAGGAGGTGATCGAGATGGCAATGATAGCGTTTTCTATACCGGGCCCGAGCGCGGCAACAAAGGCCAGGGCCAGAATAAGTTTTGGGAAGGCAAGAAATATATCGGTTATTCTCATCAGAACGGTGTCGATAAATCCACCGAAATATCCTGAAACAGTGCCGATTAATATACCGACAGGTGCGGCGATGATTGCTACCAGCCCAATTATGTAGAGAGTCAGTCGTGAGCCCCAGACAATCCGGCTGAAGATGTCCCTACCTACTTCATCTGTGCCAAAAAAATGTTCCGCTGATAATGGCTGGAGGCGATTTGTCAGGTTGGTTGCAATCGGATCAAATGGTGCTATTTGAGGGGCAAATGTGGCCACAAAAATCAAACCGGTGATGATCAGCAGTCCCAATATTGCCAGTCGATTCTTTGTAAAATCGAGGAGCCCCAGGTATGTTCTGCCAACTGCTGCCTGGAAAGCCGATGCCGGGGTGTCGGTAAGCAGCCACTGTTTACTGCGCTCAATTTTGTTATCGTTATCCGTCATAAGAGTGACATGTTCCTGGGTCTATTAGCGGGCCCTTGGGTCCATAACCTTGTAGAGAAAGTCGGAGAATAAATTGACCCCGAGAAAAATTGACCCCACAACAATTGTGCTGCCCAGGACTGAATTCATGTCAGCATTGAGTAGCGAATTGGTAAGGTAGAGTCCGAGTCCCGGCCAGGCAAATACCGTCTCTGTCAAAACAGACCCCTCAAGCAGGGTTCCAAAGCTCAGAGCAACGACGGTAATCAGAGGAATTGCGCAATTACCAAGGGCATGACGCCATATAACTTTCCACTCAGCAACACCCTTGACCCGGGCCGTCAATACATATTCCTGCCTTAATTGTTCAATCATAAAAGAACGGGTCATCCGGGATAGATAAGCCATGCTGTAATAGCCGAGCAATGAGGCAGGTAATATGATGTGAGACAGAGCATTTTTGAAAATATCCCACTCCTTGGCAATGATACAGTCGATCAGTAATACCCCGGTTACCGGATCAACAATGTCCTCGTAAAAGACGTCGATTCTTCCGGGGCCCGGCAGCAGGTCAAGCCGGGCATAAAAAAACATGAGTGCCATGAGGCCGAGCCAGAATATTGGCAGTGAATAGCCAAGCAGTCCAATGATCCTGGTTATATGGTCGAGCAGGCTGCCTCGTTTTACCGCCGAGAACACCCCCAGTGGGATGCCAATAAAGACACCGATGATCGTTGCAGTGATGGCAAGTTCAAGCGTTGCAGGAAAGACCCGGAATATGTCTTCCAGGACTGGCCTGGCAGTTAATACCGATGTTCCCAGATCGCCCTTCAGGACATTGCCGATATAGATAAGAAACTGATGCCAGAGTGGCAGGTGTAAACCCATGGCAATGCGTGCACGCTCGTATACCTCCGGCGAAGCCTTATCACCCACCACCGAGAGTACCGGGTCAATGGGAACCACCCGGCCGATCAGAAAGGTGATCAGCAGGAGCCCAAAAAACGTTATTGCCACCATTACCAAAAGCCGTGTGGTCTGGTTTGCGGCTTTTGTAAAGCGCCTTCTCGTGAACAGCGTGGTCATTTCTATACGAAATTATACCCTGGAATTTTTTGTGTAGAACTCACAGAGGTCTGCCTCCCCCGGTTCTTATGTGAACCGGGGGAGGTGTGGTGTGCATTCGTTTCTACTTGGTTGTGAATTGATAGAAGTTGCTGTCAAAGCTTGGTCCGAGAACAAAACCGTCGACATTTGCTCTTTTTCCGAGGATTTCAATATCCTGGAACATGATGACAAATGGTGAGACCTGCTGGTGTTCACGCTGAAGCTCAAGATACATCTCGGCACGTTTTGCCGCATCTTTTTCAAGCACAGCTGCATCGGCCTGCTTGGTCATTTCAGGAATATCCCAGGCGTTTCGCCATGCCAGCGGTTTGGATTTGGCATCGTCAGCATTGTCGGGGTTGCGGGCGAAGGTGTCGGCGTTGGTGTGTGGGTCCATATAGTCCGGTCCCCAGCGGCCGATGTAAATATCGTGGTTTCGGGCCCGATACTTGGTCAGCGTCTGTTTGCCTTCACCGGGAATAATCTCAAGCTTGATTCCGGCCAGTGCCAGCGAGCCCTGAATGGCAAGCGCCATAGACGTCGTTGGTTCCGTGTTTCGTGTATCCATTGTTACCGTGAATCCGTTTTCAAGACCGGCTTCTTTGAGCAGGGCTTTTGCTTTTTCAACATTCAGGGAGAATGGTGTTTCTTCAAGGGCACCCAGGAAACCCTTCGGCAGGAATGACTGATGGATGGTTGCTATCCCATTGAGAATCGTCTGTTCCATGCCTTTATAGTCAATCAAGTACTTTATGGCCTGACGTACTTCGGGCTTTTGCAGGTATTGATTTTTCTGATTTAATCCTAAATACCAGACTGCTCCTTTAGCTTTTTTACGGATTTTGATATCCTGGTTTCCAGACAATCCCTTGATGTCATCAGTTGCCAAATCCCTGGCGATGTCAATGTCTCCTTTTTCTAGAAGCAACCGCTGGGTTGCTGATTCTGCTATGTGGCGGGTGATAACCCGTTTCATTTTTGGTTTTTCTCCCCAGTAATTCTGGTTGGCGTCCAGGATCAGGGTTTCAGATGGTTTCCAGGTCTTCAGCATGAATGGGCCGGATCCGGCATACGCTGTTTTAAGCCAGCCATACCCAAGGTCGCCGTCTTTCTCATGAGCCATTACTTCTTTCATGTCAACAACTGACCCCGGAGTTGAAGTCAGACAGTAGAGGAAGAATGTCGGAGCGTACGGCTTATCTATAACCAGTTTTACCGTGCTGTCATCGACTTTGGTTATAGTCTGCTCGACATTATCGGGACTGAAACCAAACTGGGAAAGGATAAAGGCGGGTGATTTGTCAAGAATGATGACTCTTCTCAGAGAGAAAACAACATCGTCTGCGGTTAACTTATTGCCGCTGGCAAAAGTGATTCCGTCTCGAATTTTAAATATAAAGGTTAGCCCATCCTCTGAAATTTCCCAGCTTTCTGCAATGCCGCCATAGATGTCGCTGACATTGTCGACGTCATAGTTGATCAGACGGTCATAGGTGTTTGCCGCATATTCTGCACCTGAGAATTCGAAAATTTCTGCAGGATCAAGAGTGATGATATCATCAATCTGTCCTGCCATTACGAGGGTGTCTTTTGGCGTCCCGGCTTGAGCTGTGAGGGCGGCAAAAAACATAAGAGTGCATGTGAGTAGAAACAGCTTTTTCATTTTTTTCTCTCCTCTCTTACTGGTTTGTATATGATTTACGAATTAAATGGTCCCAGAGATGATCGCCTGCCAGGTCAGGAGATCTATCTTCTCGCCAAGACGGTACTGAAACAATGGCAAATTTCGTTCACGAATGCTTCGCTGATCTTATTTTTTCAACATCATGAAATATTAGTCATTTTATATTTTCTTGCCGTAAGTTTGACTAAATAAAAAGGCAACATCATTACAAAAATGTTTCAGGCTTTTCAAATATGGATAATCAAAATTGATTTTCCGAATAATTCATCCATGTCAAGTTTTTTGTGTCACAATTAAGTCTGGAAGGGGATGGATCTAACGATTTTTCGTATGTGAAACTGATGTGAACATTATCTCCTTTGTTCTTAAAGTCAATATCTTTTGGTAAGGGGATTGCTGTCTCTGCTGAACCTGCAAACAGCCGCGCAATGGGAGGCGCGCGCACAGGGTAAGGAATGTTAATTGTAATCGCTGTCCCGTACTGTATTATCATTAGTCTCAATACTTCAACTCGAGTATCGCAGCAGCGAGCTTAACAGGAAGGAAACATCTCAAATGAACAGACAGATTCTGATTACGCTCCTGCTGTCAATCTTCATCGCCCTGCTTGGCATCGGTATCATTATTCCGGTGATGCCCGTTTTTGCGGCAGAACTGGGTGCAGGCGGTTTTTCACTGGGAATGATTATTGCCGCATTTTCAATCAGCAGGGGAGTCCTGCAGCCTGTTGTTGGTAGTTTATCTGATCGCTGGGGAAGGAAAGGGTTTCTTGTTGCCGGTTTGTTTATCTATGGTCTTGTTGGTCTGTTGATTCCCCAAGCAGGGAGTGTCATAAACCTTATCGCTATTCGCGGATTTCATGGGGTTGGATCAGCAATGATTGTACCGATCGCCATGGCTTATATGAGCTACCTGGCTCCTGCAGGTCATGAGGGGCGCTATATGAGCTATCTGAATATTGCAATATTCTGCGGTATCGGCTGCGGGCCGATGATCGGCGGCCTGTGTTCTGATCTGTTTGGTTTTGCCTCTGTTTTCTATGTAATGGCCGCTTTGAGCTTTTTTGCTTTTGTTCTGGTGATTATCAATATGCCGTCCGAGATATCGGTAAATTCATCAAACGGTTTTTCTCTGTTTAGGAATATCTCACTGATGTTGAAGAACAGGAGAACACTCGGAATATTGACCGCCAGGTTCAGCACCATGATCATTATGGTACCAACCATGGCCTTTTTACCCCTTCTCATGACTCAGAGAATGTCCGTCAGCGGTTTGCAGATCGGATTTATTATCGCCTGTAGAACGTTGGTCAATGCAGTTTTACAGATCCCGGCGGGAAAATATGCAGACACTCACAACAAACATCTTCTGCTGGTTGCTGGCTGCATCTGCCTGAGTAGCTCGATAGTGATTATCCCTTTTGTTGAGAGCTATGCGATGATGCTTGTTCTGTACACCATTATCGGGTCAGGGGAGGCCATTATCTGGCCGGTTCTTGGTGCGTATGCTTCACAGGAGGGCAGAGAGCACTATGGACATGGCACCATGATGGGAGTTTTCAGTCTGGCTATGAGCGCTGGTGTCTTTACCGGGGCGACCCTGGCAGGTTTCAGTATGGATGCCTGGGGTATAGACTGGGCCTTTTTTACCACTTCAGCGGCAGTCCTTACTATCAGTATGATCGGGGCTTTTCTGATTTACACCAGCCAGGGTTCAAACCATCAACCCAAAGAGACCGGGAGTGTATGAGTTACCAGATAGATACAACACTGTTCCGTGCGTTGGCCGAGTATAGTCCGGCAGAGGTCTGTCATCGAGCTCAATGTCGACATGATGACTCGGAACATAGTTATTACCTGATGTACTGGGGGGATGAATATCGGATTGATTGTCTGAATGAGACCATTGATCGCCTTACTTCAAATTTCAGCAAACCGCACGACTATCTGCCGGTATTTATAATAAATTACCTGATGCAGGTGAAAAATAGACCCATTACAGGTGAATGGATCTCAGAAAAAGATATACCCGGTGGAGTCACTTTTTTTCGTGGGCCCCATGAAATTCCCACGCAATTGATCTCATCCAGATTCAATAATGACCTGGGCGGATTTGGCAGGGCTTGTATGCAGCTCCATGGGCGATCCCTCAGTATGGCCGATGCTGCCTATGTCTTTAACCCGAGCCCGCGTATCTCCATTGCCCTATTATACTGGCTCGGGGATGAGGAGTTTCCGGCTGAAGCGAAACTGTTGCTCGATAAGTCAATCTCAGGGAGCCTGGCGCTTGATAGCGTATACGCCCTTGCTGTTGACGCTTGCTCACGTGTATCCCAATTCCAATAGATGCCATTTCTGAACGTGAGGGCGGGGGAGAGGGCTCACGGAGCAATGCAGATCATGAGCAATGGTCGGGGAGCGGGTGGGAAGCGGGCTCTACCTTATGAATTATGGTTGTTGCAGGTTGGATAATTGACTGGCATGGGATCAGTATTACAGTCAACGAGCTACAATCAGGTCGGAACCCTAGAAAAAACGCTGGCTGATTTGAAGAACATCGCTATAGGCATCATCTGGCTATTCGCGGGGCCAGATACTGTCAGTCTCCTCATCAGTGACATAGCAGAATCTGGCCCAATCAAACGTTTTATGAGATAGGGGGCATCGCAGCGTTACCTTATGCTCTGAAATTGCAATAACTTCCCAATCGCCTGCTCTTCGTGAACCTTCTATCCGTATTTTCTGACCAACCCTGAACGGGTAGGACTTAAAGACGGTAACATCGTAACCCATCACTAACTCCTGGTAACTGCAGTGTAAAAAGATTTAACCGTATCAGGCCGGGCAGGTTGCTTCCAGCAGCGTATCTATTGCCTGGACTGACGGGGATGAATCCGGCAGCTCGAGAAGGGAACGTTTCTCCATGTCGAAGTCGAGCAATGCCGGATCATCGGGGATAATGCCAACAACCGGAACGCCGATTTCCTTCACTTCGTTCATGAATGCGTCGCTCAATTTTTCGGGTGCCCGGGTGACGACTATTCCAGATGCTTCAACTTTGAGCTTAAGGCCGTCCATCATCTGGTGAATTCTCCGCAAGGCTCTGAGCCCGCGCAGTGAATAATCCGTGACCAGATAAAGCATGTCGACCCGGCCACTGGTGCGGCGGCTGAGGTGTTCCATCCCTGCTTCGTTGTCAACGACCATGTATTGATAGTTCGCCATCAATCGATCCGTGAATTTATTGAGGATATTATTAACCATACAATAACACCCCTGCCCTTCCTGGCGACCCATCACCAGCAGATCAAATGCTGGCTTTTCGATAAGAGCCTGTTCCACCAGTGTCTCCAGGTAATTGGTTTTATCCATACCTGACGGAACACCTTGTGGGTCTCTCATGAAATCTTCCCGGATATCACCAACGGTCGTGGGCACATCTAACCCCATGGTCTCACCAAGGTTGCTGTTCGGGTCGGCATCCACAGCCAAAATTGGTGTTTTATTTTTGAGCGAGAGGTGGCGAATAACAAGGGAGGCTACCGTCGTTTTACCGACGCCTCCTTTTCCTGCAAAAGCAATTATTTTACTCATTTATCTGTTTTAATATTAGAGGGTTTCAGGTTTTTTTTTGTCGTCGCAAGCAACCATAAGCATTTATGCAACAAAAAAAAGAAGCAGACAACCAAAAATATTTCAAGGCTGTCTGCTTCTTTATAGCTGCTTCTTTTTCGGGGTGTCTCAGGCCTTAGCAGCAGCGGGTTTCTTTCGCCTTTTTTTCTTCTCCTCGACAGGTGGTCCAAGAAGCGATTTGAGGCTGCTGATATGTTCACTGTTTATTGTTGAATTCTGATCGATTCCAAGTTGCTTCTCGTCTATTCCGAGGACGAGGCCAAGAAGCTGTGGGTATAACAGCACCGGTAATATCTGCGCGTCATTCCCGCGTATGTTGGGCTGGGCGGTATCAAACTGCAGGTGGCAGTAGGAACAGATAGGGGTAATAAAGTCGGCGCCTGCACTCAATGCTCCGTCCACTTTCTCATTGAGCAGCGTACCGGCCAGGTCGTTGTTAATACCTGCCAGGGCGGCGCCACAACACTCAAGTTTACCCTGCCATTCAAGGCTTTTGGCTCCTGTTGTTTCGACAAGTGCCTCTGTTATTTTCGGGACAAAGGAATCATCAAAACTGGTTACCTCCCGAGGCCGCAGCACGTGGCAGCCATGTATCACAGAGAGGTTGAGTTCGGTGTATCGGTGGGTCAACTGTTTTTTTATAGTATCAACACCGATATCCTCATGAAGAACAGTGAGGAAATGCTTTATTGTACCTGTCCCCTGGTATTGCAGGTTCTCCTTTGCGAGTAATTCGTTGATTTCAGTTTTTAGCTCGGGATTTTTGCTCAGAACATTTCTGGCTTTCTGCAGGCTGGCAAAACAGCAATTGCAGATTACCATTATATCGAGGCCCTTTTTTTCAGCAATTGCCATGTTTCTGACAGATGGAAGAATATAGGCCTTCTCGTCTACATTACGCACCGGGTAGCCACAGCAGGTAAATTCAGGGATTTCGACCAGTTCAACACCAAATTTCTGAAGAACAGCTTGAGTTGAAACAGCATATTGTTCAATCCGAATGGGAATATTGCATCCTTGAAAGAAGGCCAGTTTCATGCGTTCCCCCCTGTCTCTATTTTGCTGATTGCAGCATTTTTAAGATTATAGAAAATATCTGTCAATTCCACACCATTTGGACAGTGCTCCTGGCAGAGATAGCATGTGGAACAACTCCAGATCATCTTTGAACCGGTGGCAATTTCCTTGTTACCGACTCCCAGACTGAAAATGATCTGATGTGGCAGCATATCGAGTTCTTCTTCAGGATTATCAAAAAGACGTACGACGGGACAAATGTTTGTACAACGTTGACATGAATAGCATCCCTGATAGCTGTTGTTCCCGACCGCTGCCGGCCTGGCAAGCGTCAATGTTGTCATATCAGACAGTTTTTTGAATGACTCTTTAAAGAGTTTTTCAACTTTTTTGAGGGCTTTCAGGTGGTCATCAACAAAATTTTGCGCAAGTGCCAGTGGGAATGAAAAATGACTGAGGATTGAAGGTTCAGGAAGACCTTTTGCAAGGAGATGATAACGAGCCGTGGTGAATAATTCCCGCAGGTTTATGCCTGACGGACACACCGTCGAACACCGATCACAACTGGTGCAGATATAGAGTCCTTTCTGGAGATGTTTCAGTGTCCCTTCGTCAACCTCTGCACCTGCGGCAATTTTCTTAAGAAACTGTACTTTTTCGGATGGGAGGATAAAATCGTTCTGAAAGGATTCATAGAACATCAGAGATGAACAGAGTTCACTGCAAGAACCACAATGCGTGCAGGCCGAAAGACCGATCATCTGTCTGTTCAGAACATTGGCCTCACTCTCTGTTGGTTTCTTGAACCCCATTATACCGTTAATCAACAGGGAAATCGGTACAGCGATGACGTGGAACATCTTACTGAATGGAAGCCAGGCGAGGAAGGCAAAACAGGTCAGCAGATGCAGGTAGAAAAAGAATGACGATCCCCCGGAAATGACCGGTCCGATAACTTTGGCAAGCGAGTAACTTACAAAGGCGCCACTGGTTGCAGCATGGCATTCGATACAGCTGTTACCGCTGATTTCACGACCCTGTTCAACAAGATCATTGTTGAATGGTTTGGTTACATTAGGTGAAACGAGTCCGTGTTCGGCAGCCCAGTAGGTTTCAAGTGCTAAGGCCTCTTCATCATCAGCAACATCACCATATTCCTCAACCATTCCCTGGAAGTATGAATAAGAAGAAATCTTTGAACTTTCCAAAAGGACACCGGTAATGATAATTGCTCCGACAAAAAGCAGTGCTCCCCAATCACTGGTGAGGCTTTTAACCCGTTTGGGCTTGTCGGTCAGTCTCCGATAGACAGCTATGCAGACACCGACCAGCACCATCAGGGCGAAAAGATTTCGCAGAGACAGATATGGCTGCAATGTCGAGTAATAACCACTGAAGAGGGATTCGCTGACACCGGTTCCCAATCCATGCATTAAAAGCAGTAAAATAAATCCGGTAAAGATCAGCGTATGGGCTACCCACCTCATAATATTTTTGGCAAGGAGCCTTTTCTGGAACAATACATCCGTGAAAAATGTTGAGATAACCTGGACGATTTTACCGCTCAACAGGGTGCTGAACAATCCTTTGAGCGCTGCAGCAATACGGTCAGACACAGACAACTCATTTTCAGGATGACGAACCCCTTTGGTAAACCATTCATACAACCTTAAAAAAAGCCCAACCAGAAAGACAATGATCGCAATTCCAAAAAATATTTTCATAATCAATTTTATACCAGTGCTCGTGTTCTTCTCAGAGGCCCGTTATGCCGACCAGAACCGTCCATCTTGAATCTATCCCGGAACGCGTGGGATGATCGTCAAGTCATCAAAATTCTAATTCACCATTGATTTTCACCTATTAAGTTGTAATTGTTGAGAGATATTAGTTGTGCAGCTATGAAGAACGGGCAGCAGCTATGAATTGTATCGCTCCCGGTATTACCTGGATAGGGGGGGTGATTTGAGTACGCACCAATCGATAGTATCCCTGAACAGGAAATATCATCTAACTGAAGGTTCTTGCCAGAGCTTACTTTCAAAGGAATCCTGCAATTTCTAGGTTATATAAATCCTGGACCGGTATCTGTCCGACCGATTCCACGGACACCATAATCTGCACCAAAAGAATAGAGTCGACTGTACCGTTGGAAATCGTAAAAGTCAATTATCTTGGTACGAGTTCGCCAGCCCATATCAGAAAATTTCCTTGCTTTCTGAGCCAAACAGCTCATCTGTCATTTAAAAAAAAATGGAATTATATACTGTTATACCAATAAAAAAATCTGTTTTTAGCGGCTGCGAAACGGGTTAGTGATCGTTTGTTCTTCGGTAATAACAGAATCTAAAATTTCATCATGGTCTGCCAACGGAAGTTTATCCACGATTTGAAGTTCAAAAGCTAATGCAATGCGTTTTGCAGTCGGGATTTTTGCAAGCAAACGATCGTAGTAGCCGCCTCCATATCCAAATCTGCCGCATCGTTTATCAAAAACGGATCCCGGTAAAATAATTGTGTCAATATCATGGGGGGGGATGAGTCTTTGTTTGACAAGCGCCTCTCTGGGTTCCGGGATTCCACAATAGCCGGGGACGAGATCAGCTTCAGGGTCTGAAATGGTGACGATATCCAGCCGTTTTTCTGTAACCCTGGTAATCGGCACAGCCACCTGCTTTCCAAGATAGAGAAGTTGATTGATGATCTCTTTGGTGCTCACCTCACTTCTGAAATTGACATAGATAAATACGGTCTTCGCAGTCTTAATTTCCTGACGGTCGAGAAGAATGTGTTCAATTCTCGCACTCATGGTTGCAATTTGTTCGGGAGTCAATCGATCACGCCTGGATAGAATTTCTTTTCGTAACGGCAGGGGAGTGTCCATAATCATCTTCCTTTATAATTTCTGAATAGTATAGAGAAACAGCGGTAGCCTGCTTTGCACTTTCAGGCGATAAAACTTGAAGAGCTGGGCGCGGGAAGGCGAACCAAACTGAAGCGGTGAGAGGTAAATGCACCCTTTGCTCTTCGGCTTTGAGACTCTATCCCGGATAAGTGAAATCAGCATCTGATAATGGTTTGTATTGAGCGTATCATCTGTGACAAAATTTGATGTTATTTCAATGTTTTGATATCGTCCGTTGATATCCTGAATGAGATCGAAAGCCTCAATTATCATCTGACTGGTGAGTGGTTTACCCAATCTGTCCAGGGTCTCCTGATCGGCAGATTCAAGTCCGACGTTGATATAAATATTTGGAATCATCGTGGCCAAGTCTTCAAAGAGTGAGCTCGGCGCATTGAGGAGGGAAAAAACTGAACCGAAGAGGAAAATGTTTGAACCGTAACACCAGGAATTATCCAGCTTGAGTTTTGCCAGTGTTTCACGGATCGTAAAGATCAACTTTTGTGGACCACCGTTCAGGCCATCATGCTCACCAATAAAAAGACTGTTGTAGTTGAACAGATCATCGGCGTAGAGTTGCTGGAGCCGGGTGATTTGTTCCAGGATTTGCGAATCACTTTTTACTGAAAAAGGCTTGTTGTTTTTTACTTTGCAGAAATGACATTTGTAGAGACATCCCTCTGAGAGTGACAGGGGGATAACGTTGTAGTCAACATGCCTGGTATCAGGAGGCAATACTGTTATCGGCCCCCCGTGGCAGAACGTGAAATCTTCCGCTTTTCTCGTCAGGTATTCCGGTGTTTTGCTCAGAGCTGAGTCAAGAAACCGAGATACCTCTTTGCCAGCAGAGTGCAGCGTGACCTGCAGTGATTTTAGATTATGATACCACTGTCTTGTTACTGACCGGATATGACGGTTATTAAATGGTTTTCCACCAAGCGCATTGTTGGTGTCGTAGGGCAGGTTTGGAAGGTAGTATTCACCGGTTGTTTCAAAAACGCCGGTATACCCTCCTGTAGAGTAGTAAATCCAGTCATTTCCTGCAGTTCTTTTGAGCCATTCGTGAGGATGAGGCCATTCGGAAGTCTTACCGATTATTCTAATAACTTCATCGTTAAGGTTAAAATGATAGGTGAAATCACTGGTCTCTACTTCGCTATAGATTCCGGTCCGAACAGGGTAGCTGGCCTTTGAATACGTATTTTCTCCATGTTTAAAGAGTTGTACTCTGCAGTTGTTGAACTGGTAATGTTGTTCAGGGTAGCTATATGCCATAGTGGCTTATTCGTGGCAACAGGTTGATGAGATGACTAATTTTTAGAGATGTTTTTACCGTAAAAAAGTCATTATTGCACTGAATAAAGAATGGATTTTCGGTGGATGCAGTGCTGGTTTGATTAACAACGGTTAAAGCTGATTCTGCGGTGATTAAAAAAATTGACTGTTTTTCGCCGATAAAGGCTTGTTTTTCAGGTATACCTGCTGTATTGTGTTGGATAGGCCTAACGCAAAATAGATCAAGCATAGTGTTTTTCGTCACTTCTTTTGCAGTACTTCTGCATCTACGTTGCCGATAAAGATTTTTGCAGATCACTCGCCAGCGGTAGATGCACACAGTCTTTTTTGTACATCCCCCCCGCGAGACATTTTGAGTAGGAAGGTATTTGCCTTCATTGTGTTACAAAAGACGGAGCCCGTTGTTTTATCCAGCTCTTATCTCCACCGTTTTTTGGTTGGGTGTGAAAAGGGGAACGGGGGGTTTTTTGTCGGTTAGACCTATAAAAAAGTAATTATGATTTGGTTCAACAACCATGTTGAGCTGGGCTTGTGGCTGGTCCGCAGCCCGTGTTTATTGCCTGAAAATTTGTTCAGGTTATTGAAAAAAGGGGTTTAAATGGCCTCATATTAGACAGGAGTATCAGAAATGGCAGAAGGAACAGTAAAGTGGTTTAATGATGCAAAGGGATTTGGCTTTATCGAGCAGGATGAGGGTAAAGATGTATTTGTGCATCATTCAGCCATTCAGGCAGACGGGTTCAAATCCCTTTCAGAAGGGGAGCGTGTTAGCTTTGAAGTAGTAGACGGTCAGAAAGGACCAGCGGCTCAGAATGTTGTAAAACTCTAGCAATACAGCAGGCAGCAGCACTATCTGATAGTTTGCTGCTGCCTGTCTTCTTCGTTTCATCATTTCCTCCCCCCTCACAACGTACATCCCTGTTTTTCCATAAAAGCCTATAAAACAGTGTTACCGGCTATTAAGCCCTGAAAAATCATCTTTGATATTTTCGTTTACGGGATGCCCTCGAGCCGAATCTGTAAATTATGTAAGGTTAAAATAGTAATAAATTTAGATGCTTGCACAAAAAAAAATGGCTTATCCGGTGAATAATTAAAAAAGAGATTGTCATCCCTTTCAATTTCCATGATAATGGTACCCGTTGTTTATGCAGGCCATAGTAATGACTACTCGAATTAACCTGATCGGGCTCTAGACTTGTTGCTGGTAATATGTGAGTAGCCGGTTGCACAAGCAGGCAGGGACTGATCCGAAGGAGGTTGTTTTGACAAGAAGTGCCCCCGGACAGGAAAGAACAGGCTCGGTATTAGTTGTTGGCTCTGGTATAGGAGGGATGCAGGCAGCCCTGGATCTCGCCAACAGTGGTCTTCTGGTTCACATGATCAATGATGAACCGTCAATTGGCGGGACAATGTCTCGCCTGGACAAAACATTTCCAACTGGTGACTGCGCCATGTGTATGATTTCCCCACGCATGGTTGAGAGCAGTCGGCATCCTAATATCAAAATGCATACAATGACCCGTGTCCTCACTGTTGAGGGCGAGGAAGGTAATTTTTCTGTCACGGTGGAGCAGAAAGCCCGATATGTGGATCCCGACCGTTGTACCGGCTGTGGTGCCTGTGAGGAGAAGTGTCCGAGTCGTGTACCGGATCTTTTTAATCAGGGACTCGATAAACGACGGGCGATATATGCTCTTTTCCCTCAGGCAGTGCCAAATACCCGGGCAATTGACGCTAACCATTGTCTTTACCTTACAAAAAATGTTTGCCGTAAATGTGAAAAGGTATGTGACGCCATCGCCATTAATTTTGAGGATACAGACAAACAGTATGAACTCAACGTTGGGTCCGTCATACTTACTCCCGGCCTGAAAACATATGACCCGGCTATCAGACAGGAATTCGGTTATGGCAGGCATGAAAATGTCGTCACAGCACTGCAGTTTGAACGGTTGCTCTCAGCTTCCGGGCCATGTGGTGGTACGGTCGAGCGCCCGACTGACAAGGAGCACCCGAAACGATTGGCCTGGATTCAGTGTGTTGGATCTCGGAATTCACATAATGGCAATGCCTGGTGTTCGTCGGTATGCTGTATGTATGCTGCAAAACAGTCAATCATTGCCAAGGAGCATGACCCAGATGTTGAGGCAACCATTTTTTATATGGAGCTTCGTGCATTTGGAAAGGACTTTGACAAGTATATCGATAAAGCGAAAAATGATAGTGGTGTGATCTATAGAAGAGCAATGGTTTCAGAGATTATCGAGGACCCTGAGACGAAGAATCTGACTATTCACTATATCGATGAAGAGGGGCATCGGATAAACGAAGAATTTGACATGGCAATTCTTTCCATGGGCTTTGAACCGCATGAAGATTCAAAAGAATTCGCTGGCATTTTTGGCATAGAGACCGATGAATATGGTTTTGCCAAGACATCAAAGCTTGCGCCGGTTGAAACCACTCGACCTGGCATTTATGTGGCAGGGATTTACGCCGGTCCAAAGGATATTCCTGAGACAGTGATCCAGGGCAGCGGAGCCTCAGCACGGGCGATGTCGCTCCTGGGTGAGAGCCGAGGCCAGGAGATCGAGGAGGTAGTTCTGCCGCCTGAACGTGATATTACCGGTGAAGAGCCAAAAGTCGGTGTCATTGTCTGTCACTGCGGTGTCAACATTGCAGGAACAGTGGATGTCAAGAAGGTTGCAGATGCTGCGGCAACGCAGCCTGGGGTTGCCCATTCTGAAACGATTATGTATGCGTGTGCTCCTGACGGCCAGCAGAAGATTCGCGATCTGGTTAAGGAGAAGGGGCTCAATCGGGTGGTGATCGCGTCCTGTACGCCACGAACCCACTCACCTTTATTCCAGGATACCATACGGGAGGTTGGGCTGAACAAATTTCTCTTTGAGCTTGCTGATATACGTGAACAGTGCTCATGGTGCCACAAGGAAGACAAAGAAGTGGCAACGGCCAAAGCCATCGAAATAACCAATATGAATGTGGCTAAGACCAGGCTGCTGGAACCTGTCACTCAAAATTCAGTAGGGGTTAATCATGCAGCATTGGTTGTCGGCGGCGGCATCGCTGGTTTGACAGCCTCCCTGTCCCTTGCTGAGCAGGGGTATGGCGTTCACCTGGTTGAGCGTGAACCTGTTCTTGGTGGATTGCTTCAGAAGGTTCGACGAAATCTTGAAGGAGATGATGTTCAGGCCTATTTAAGCGATGTCATTGAACGGGTAGGAAATGATTCATTGATCACCGTTCATAAAGAAACAGTTGTAGAGAATACCGATGGATTTGTCGGTAATTTTACGACAACGCTCGAAAACGGTGAGCGTGTTGAGCATGGCGCGATCGTGATCGCCACGGGTGGCATGGAGTATGAGCCGACGGAATATGGATACGGTTCATCTGATGCTGTTATTACCCAGCGTCAGCTTGAGGATCTGCTGGCAGAACGGAGCCCGTCATCGGAAGAGACCTATGTAATGATCCAATGTGTCGGGTCACGGGAGGAACCGACCAATTACTGCTCGCGAACCTGTTGCCAGGATGCACTTAAAAACAGTATCGCAATCAAGGAAAAATCACCTGAAACGCAGGTTGTCGTCTTGTATCGGGACATGCGTGCATACGGGCTGAAAGAAGACTATTACAAACGGGCTCGTGACCTTGGGGTGCTCTTCTTTCTCTTTACTCCTGACCAGAAACCGGAAGTAGCACCTGCTGAAAGTGGCTGCCGTGTAAGTCTTCCCGGAAAAGTGCTGGGCAAAGAAATTGTAATCGACGCAGATTATGTTGTCCTGTCGACAGGACTTAGGCCACAGCCAGACTCGAATGAATTTGCCAAAAAGTATAAATTAACCTGTAATGTTGATGATTACTTCATGGAGGCCCATGTCAAACTCCGACCAGTTGATTTTCCGAGCGAAGGTTTCTTTCTGGCCGGACTTAGTCATGCTCCCAAAAATCTTGAGGAGACCATCAGCCAGTCGCTTGCGGCAGCTGGGCGAGCAGGTGCACTATTATCCCATGAAAGTTTGACGGTTTCAGGAGTCATCTCAAAGCATAATCGCGAAATATGTATGTCCTGCCTGGCCTGTTTCAGAGCCTGTCCGTTTGATTCTCCATTCATTGATGAGGATGGCATGGTGAGTCATAACGAGGTCAAGTGCACCGGTTGCGGTATCTGTGCAGGCGTGTGTCCGGCCAAGGCATTTCAGGTCAATTTTTTCAGGGATGACCAGATTAAAGCAATGATCGACTCTGTAACCGAGATCGGTTGACCATAAACCCAGGAGGAACGAATCGTATGGCACCTGGCGAAGACATCAAGAAAGAACAGGTGAGTCCGGAAGTTAAACCAGAGAAAATACCTGGAGACTGGAAGGCGAATATTATTGCCTTTGCCTGTCATTACTGTGCTTTTGCAGCAGCTGATTTGGCAGGCGTAATGAGGCTCACCTACCCGGCCAATGTCAAAGTGATCAGGCTCCCCTGTACCGGAAAGCTTGACCAGATTTATCTGATGCGCGCTTTTGAGAGAGGGATCGACGGCGTTTTTGTGGCCGGCTGACTTCAGGGTCAATGCCATTTCCTGGAAGGAAATACCAACGCTACAAAGCGGGTTCAGCAGGTTAAAAAATTGCTGATAACTGTCGGGGTAGACCCGGAACGGGTTCATTTTTATAACCTCTCTGCAGCCCAGGGACCAAGATGGGCTGAGATCTGCACTGAGTTTACCGAAAAAATAATTGAGCTGGGGCCTTCGCCCATCTGGCTGGCGCTTAAAAAGAAAGGTGCTGACCAGCATGACACGCAGGCTGCCTGATAATGTGTGTTTTGACCGAACTACCTCGTTACTGAAGAAGGAGTCAATGGATTATGATAGTAGGGGAACAGAAACCATTTGAAGAAATCTGGGAGATGATCAAGGACCACAAACAGCTTACCGTCTTCGGCTGCAACACCTGTGTCGCGGTATGCCACCAGGGGGGCAACAAAGAAGCTGGGATCCTGGCATCACAATTGAAGATGCGCGCCAGCCAAGATGATGTTGACATTGAGATTGTTGACAGCGGCATAGAACGTCAATGTGAGCATGAGTTTTTTGAGAAGACTGAAGGGCTGATCCAGGAATCAGAGGCGATTTTGAGCCTGGCCTGCGGAATCGGGGTACAGTTCATGGCGACAAAGTATGAAAAAACGCCAATTTATCCAGCGCTTAATACCACATTTCTGGGTGATGTCATTGAGAGTGGGCATTTTACCGAGAAATGTCAGGCGTGCGGTGATTGTGTGCTTGGTGTTACCGGGGGGGTATGCCCGGTCAGCCGTTGCTGTAAACGTTTGTTCAACGGGCCCTGCGGAGGGTCATCAAATGGTAAGTGTGAGATTTCGAAAGACCTGGACTGCGCCTGGCAGCTCGTTGTTGATCGCCTTGAGGCCATGGGCAAGATGGATGATTACGAGAAGGTTCAGCCATTGAAAGACTGGTCTAAGGACAGGGCTGGTGGACCTCGTTCATTTAAACTGGAGGATTTCTAATGGCTGTAGAGACAATTACTGAGAGCAAGCTTGAGAAGGTACTGAAGAGCGGGCACCAGGCGGTTACCAGTGAGTGTGGTCCTCCACGATCAAGTGATCCAGCCCACATTGTTGAGAAAGGGAACCTGATCAAGAATCATGTTGATTCAGTCAACATTACAGATAACCAGACTTCAGTCACCAGATTGTGCAGCCTTGCGGCATGTATCCACCTGAAACAGCAGGGAATTGATCCAGTTCTCCAGATGGTGGTAAGAGATCGCAACAGAATTGCGCTGCAGAGTGATATTCTCGGAGCTGCATCGTTTGGGATTCACAATATCCTCTGTTTATCTGGCGATCACCAGAGTTTTGGTGACAACCCCCAGGCCCAGAATGTATTTGATCTTGATTCTATGCAGCTGGTACAGACCGTAAGGCATATGAGAGACGAGGGGAAATTTCTCAGTGGTGATGAAATAAAGGTTCCCCCCAGTATGTTTGTCGGAGCGGCAGCCAATCCCTTTGGAGATCCCTTTAAAATTAGGGTTCCCCGTCTTGCCAAGAAGGTTGCCTGTGGCGCCGAATTTATTCAGACTCAATGTATCTACAATGTCGATAAGTTTGAGAAGTGGATGGAAGGTGTCTGCGAGCGTGGTCTGGAAGAGAAAGTATATATAATGGCCGGTATTACCCCGATGCGATCAGTGGGTATGGCCAGATATCTGTCCAAGAATGTTCCCGGAATGGATGTGCCCGATGAATTAATCGAACGTTTGAAAGGGGTAGAAAAGAATAAGCAATCCGAGGAAGGAATCACCATTGCTGTTGAGACCATCCAGCGGCTCAAAGAAGTGAAAGGTGTTGCCGGATTCCATATAATGGCAATCGAGTGGGAGGAGAAGGTTCCGGAAATGGTTGAGCGCTCAGGACTTTATCCACGCCCAGAGGTTAATTGAACCATGTTTTAACACATTTAAATCTGTTGCTGATCAAGGCCAGGTTACGTCGGGTAACCTGGCCTTTTTTCGTTCAGGGTAGACGACGGTTTTGGTTTGGTTCCAGAGTGTTACTTGACAACAGTGATTGAGTGATAATTTATTTCAATACACTGTTATGAATTGGTGCTTTATGCTATCACGTCATGACTTGATTAAATCTTACCTATCAAATCAATATTATTAATTAAACCGAGTAAAGGAGATTGAAATGGCTACCTACGAATGTGAAAAATGTGGAATGGCAGTGAATGCAACCTGTGCAAAATGTGACGCCCCACTTGTAGATGATTCTCTGAAATTGGATGATGGCAACGAAGTACAGATTTCCAAATGTCCCAATGGGCACGGCAAAATTAAATCTCCGCTGTGCTGTGGACAGGACATGACCTGTAAGATCTAGTTCTCTGCTATGAGAACCAGATTGTCTGGTATTGACCATCAGAGATGTATTAATTTTTGATGTAAAGCAAAGGGGGCTGAATAGACAGCCCCCTTTTTCCGTACGCATTCTTCTCGCGTTTTACGCGCTGATTTTCTCCACTTTAACCGCACATACCTTTGTTTCAGGTATCTTGGCCACCGGGTCAAGGGCAGCACTTGTCAAAACGTTGGTCGGGCTTTCGGCAAAATGAAAGGTCATTGAAACCAGTCCTGGCGGACAGATTGTGGTAAGTTTTGTTTTTACCTGCGTCTGTCCCCGACGAGAGGATATCTGTACCATTTCACTGTCACTCAGACCAAGTTCGGCAGCGTCCTGAGGGTTGATTTTCAAGAATTCTTCACTATTCAGCTGATCCAGGCCAGCGACTCGACGAGTCATACTTCCAGTGTGATAATGGAACAGACTCCGGTCAGTGGTGAGTATTAAAGGATAATCATCGTCTGGAAGTTCAGCGGCATCCCTGAACGATAGAGGAATAAGCTTGGCCTTTCCACTGGCGGTACCGAATTTTTCGGTATGGAGAATCGGGGTTCCCTGATGGTTTTGATCCGGACACGGCCATTGAATGCCGCCGTGCTCCAGCCTTTCATAAGTGATACCTGCGTAACTTGGCGTGAGTGAGGAGATTTCTTCTAAGATCTCCTGTGTACTTGAGTACTCAAATCCCGAGGCACCAAGTTTCTGGGCCATTGCACAAACAATTTCCCAGTCAGGTTTTGCATCTCCAACCGGTGCAATTGCCTGTCGAACTCTTTGCACCCGACGCTCTGTATTGGAGAAGGTACCGTTTTTTTCGGCAAAGGTAGCCGCTGGCAGTACAACATCGGCGAGCTGAGCAGTTTCTGTCAGGAAAATATCCTGGACCACAAGAAAGTCCATTTTTTCCATCGCTGCTATAGCGTGACTGGCATTGGCTTCACTGAGAACCGGGTTCTCACCGATCAGGTAGAGTGATTTTATAGTTCCGTTGTGGGCACCATCGAAAATCTCGGAATGGGTCAACCCCTGGTTTGGCGAGAGGCTGACACCCCAGGCCTGTTCAAATTTCTTTTGGTTTTCAACCTTGTCAACCTTTTGATAACCGGGGTAGACATCAGGCAGAGCTCCCATATCACATGAACCCTGTACATTGTTCTGTCCTCTCAACGGGTTGACTCCAGCTGACTCTTTACCAAGGTTACCAGTAACCAGCGCCAGGTTGCTGATTGCCCAGACGTTATCGGTACCATGACAGTGCTGGGTAATGCCCATACAGTAGAGAATGGCTGCCGGGCCATTGCTGGCGTACATTCTGGCGGCCTCAACGATCTGTTCCTTTGGTACGGTCGTTATCTTTTCGACACTGTCCAGATCAAATGCGGCAAGGGAGTCGGCAAACTCATCGTAATCTTCACAATGCTTCTTCACAAATTCCAGATCTGCAAGCCCTTCATCTATAATGGTGCGAATCATTCCCATGAGCAGAGCAACGTCGGTTCCCGGCCTATGCTGGATATGGATTGTCGCATGGCGGCAGAGATCTATTTCTTTTGGATTGGCAACAATCAGGTTAGCTCCGTTTCTCGCCGCTTTTTTTACCTGCAGGGCCAGAACCGGATGGGCCTGGGTCGTGTTGGTGCCTATTGCCAGGATAGTTTTTGCACCACTGATTTCATTGATGGAGTTGGTCATTGCGCCGCTTCCAAGAGCTGTGGCCAGACCGGCCACGGTTGGAGAGTGTCAGAGACGGGCGCAGTGATCAATGTTGTTTGTCCCCATCACCGCCCTGGTAAATTTCTGGATCAGATAGTTATCCTCGTTGGTAATACGGGCGGATGCAAGTGCTGCGAACTGATCTCCCTTATGCTGGGAGAACTTTTCTGCGATTTTCTCCATGGCCTCATCCCAGGTGGACTCGACCAGCTTGCCATTTTTTTTAACCAGTGGTGTTGTCAACCGTTCAGGGTGGTTAATGAACTTGTATCCATAGCGTCCCTTGACGCAGAGACTTCCTTTATTGACAGGATTTTCCCGGTCGCCCTGAACACTGACAACCTTATCGCCCCGTACGCCGAGTAGGATACCGCAGCCGACACCGCAATAGGTGCAGATGCTTTTGACTTCACGCATCGGCTCAAGCGTGTCTTTTGGCGAGAGTGCTGCGACCGGACACCTGACTACACACTCTCCACACGATTCACATCTTGAGTCAGCAATCGGTTTGTTGCCCAATGTTGATATCAGGCTGTTTACACCGCGCTGGGCATAATCGATTGCGTTAATGTTCTGTAACTCGTCACAGGTACGGACACAGATGCCACACAATATACATTTACTGTGGTCGATATCAAAGAACGGGTTCGACGTATCCATCGGAATTCTGCGGACGGAGCGCCTGTACCGTTTCATCCCTTCAGGCGTGATACCGACATAATGAGCCACGCGTTGAAGCTCACACTTTGAGTCAGCGGCACAGGTCAGGCAGGTCATCGGGTGATAGGCCACAATCAGCTCGACAGAATTTTTTCTGATCTGCTGAACCTCCGGGTCCTCCGTACTGATGACCATTCCATCTTTAACCGGCTGCTTACACGATATTACGACTTTCCAATCGTCCATTTTGACAACACACACCCTGCAGAGACCTGCCGGGTGTAGGTCCGGATGGTTGCAGAGATTAGGAATGTACAACCCGTTTGCCTGGGCGGCCTGCAGGACTGTCATCCCTTCCTGTGCTCTGATCTGCAGTCCATCTATTGTGATGGTGACTTCACTCATTTAAGACACCTCCATCTTTTCTTTTGGTGTTACTGGAATCTTGGGTGATACGCAGTCGACAGCACTGAACTTGTTCGGACACTTGTCGCGACAGACACCGCATTGTATGCAGAGTGCCTGATCGATTACGTGGACTTCCTTTTTCTCACCTGATATGGCATTTACCGGACATGCCCTGGCGCAAAGGGTACAACCTTTGCACTTCTCTTCATCAATTCTAAAAGAAATAAGATCCTTACAGACGCCGGCCGGGCATCGCTTGTCGAGAATATGCGCCTCAAATTCCTCTTTGAAATAGCGCAGCGTCGTCAATACCGGGTTGGCAGCTGTCTGTCCAAGCCCGCATACGGAACCGCCGTGAACTGAGTGACTCAATTCTGTCAGTAACTCCAGATCTTCTACCTTTCCTTTTCCCTTGGTGATATCAATGAGGATTTCAAGAATCTGTTTGGTGCCGAGTCGACAGGGGACGCATTGTCCACAAGACTCTTCCTCGGTGAATTTCAGAAAATAGCGGGCAACATCCACCATACAGGCATGCTCATCCATGATCACCATCCCGCCGGACCCCATGATTGTTCCAGCTTTATCAAGGGAATCATAGTCAACGGGCAGGTCAAGCATCGATGCGGGCAAGCAGCCACCGGAGGGCCCTCCTGTCTGAACTGCTTTGAATTTATGGCCTTTTGGAATGCCGCCGCCGATGTCATAGATAATTTCACGGAGGTTGGTACCCATTGGAACTTCGATCAGACCACTGTTAATGATGTTGCCGGTAAGGGCAAAAACCGCAGTGCCTGAGCTACTTTCGGTACCGATTGATTTGAACCAGTCCGCACCCTTATTTATGATATCCGTTACATAGGCAAATGTTTTTACATTGTTGAGAATTGTGGGTTTGTCAAACAGGCCGACTTCCGTTGTCCGGGGGCGTGGTGCAACACGCGGCATTCCGCGATTCCCTTCGATTGAGAGCGTCAGAGCGGTCGATTCGCCACAGACAAAAGCCCCGGCTCCCTGGAAGATTTCCAGTTCAAAATCAAAATCCGTGCCCATGATGTTTTTGCCGAGAACCCCATATTCTTTTGCCTGTGCGATAGCTTTCTGCAGTCTGACGACGGCAAGCGGATATTCAGCCCTGACATAAATGTATCCATACTGGGCACCAACACTATAACCAGCGATCGCCATGCCCTCGATTACCGCCTGAGGATTACCCTCAAGGACTGAGCGGTCCATAAAGGCACCCGGGTCACCCTCATCACCATTGCAGACGATGTATTTGGGTGTTGCCTTGGCCTCGAGGCATCCCTGCCATTTTCTTCCGGCAGGAAAGCCTGCGCCGCCTCGTCCCCGGAGACCGGATTTCGTTACAATATCAATTACCTCTTGTTGGCTCAGATTCTCGAGGATATGCGCCAGGGCCTTGTATCCATCTACCGCAAAGTAGTTTCGGATATCTTCCGGGTCGATTGTGCCGCATCCACCGAGCACGATGCGCTGCTGACGATTATAGAAGGGCACATCATGCTCTGTTACCGCGTGACCTCCATCTTGAGTCTTGAAGAGCAAGCGCTCGACGACCGTATTCTCGTCAAATGTGGCTGTTACTATCTCAGCAACGTCTGAAGCCTTAACCTTGGTATAGAAGGTTCCCTGGGGTTCAACACGCAGCAGCGGGCCCATCTGGCAAAAACCGTGACATCCGCTGTGTGCTACTCCGGCGTCGCTCTCCTTACCTTCAAAGAGTAGTTCGACACCAACATCGATACCCCTTTCACCAATGATTCGTTTCAATTCTTCAAAGACTTCCAGCGAACCACCGGCGATACAACCAGTTCCAGCGCACACGAGAAAACGAATCTTTTGCCTGGCAAAAGCGGCCTGGCAATATTCTCTCATTTCTACCATCTCGGATGGTGAGTTTATTCGTAACATATTATATCAGCCTCCCTTACTCCTTGTAAGTTGCTAGAATCTTGTCTAACTTGCTGGTTTCGACCTGTCCGTGGACCTCTTCATTTATGACAACGACAGGTGCGAGAGCACAGGAGCCGACACAGGCTACGTTCTCCAGACTATGCTCGTAATCTTCAGAGGTGGAACCGCAGGAGATACCCAACTCACGTTCAAATGCGTCGAGAACCCGGGCTGCGCCTTTCACATGACAAGCGGTACCGGAGCAGACTTTTGTCTGATTTTTTCCCCGTCGGGAAAAATAGAACTGGGCATAAAATGTGGCAACCCCATATACTTGGCTTTCCGGAATGCCGGTTGTCTTTGCAACAGCCATCATAGCATCTTCGGGCAGGAAGCCAAGCTCTTCTTGCACCGCCTGCAGTATTGGAATAAGTGCGTTGTTTTTACCCTTGAAGGGCTCGAGTACTGCACTCAAACGTTCTTCCATCGTGACGTCCTCCTTCTATTTTTAGGTCTGAATAACTCTTGCTACTCTGAAACAAAAATTTTACCAGCCAAGTGTCAGATAATCATGGATTGAGTCAGCGGCCTGCCTGCCGGCACCCATGGCAAGAATAACGGTCGCTGCACCGGTGACGATATCGCCACCTGCCCATACACCTCGCTTGGTGGTTTTACCTGTTTTTTCATCGGTCATGACATATCCCCAGTCGTTGAGTTTCATATCAGGCGTCTCACTGGTCAGCAGTGGATTTGCTCCAGATCCGACGGCTACAATGCAGAGGTCGCACTCCATATGAAACTCTGAGCCTTTAATTGCAACCGGGCGCCTACGCCCTGAATCATCCGGCTCCCCAAGCTCCATCCGCAAACATTCCATGCCAGTAAGGCGTCCCCTGTCATTACCGAGATATTTGGTCGGATTGGTTAGCAGAAACATCTCAATGCCTTCCTCCTCAGCATGATGAATTTCTGCCGTACGGGCCGGCATTTCCTCACGGGATCTTCGATAAACGATTTTTACATTATCGGCTCCAAGACGCATTGCCGTTCGAGCCGAATCCATCGCCACGTTACCGGCTCCGAGTACAACAACGTTTTTGCCCATCGGAATCGGTGTATCTACCTCAGGGAATTTATATGCTTTCATCAGGTTGGCACGGGTCAGGTACTCATTGGCCGACAGAATACCAACCAGGTTTTCACCCGGCAGGTTCATAAAGCGAGGGAGCCCGGCTCCAACCCCGACATAAACAGCATCGTAACCCTGTTCAAATAATTCATCCAGTGAAACAGTGCGGCCGACTACTGCATTGCACTCAACTCTCACACCAAGCCTCTCAAGAAAATGTACTTCCTGAGCAACGATATCTTTTGGCAGACGAAATTCAGGGATTCCATAAACCAATACACCTCCGGGCTTGTGGAAGGCCTCGAGAATGGTCACATCATGCCCTTTCTGAATCAGATCGCCAGCCACGGTCAGGCCGGATGGACCGGAACCGACAACGGCTATTCTTTTACCGGTTGGGGCCGACTTTGGAGGTAATTCGCCCGTGCCAAATTCCCGTTCGTAATCGGCACAGAAGCGCTCCAAGTTGCCAATGGCTACTGGTTCTCCCTTTCTGCCAACAATGCATTTACCCTCACACTGGATTTCCTGGGGACAGACGCGTCCGCACACAGCAGGAAGTGCGTTTTTGCTCCATAAATTTCGAATCGCACCGGTCATGTCTCCGTGGGCAAGCAAGTCTATGAATCCCGGTATATCTACACTGACCGGGCATCCGGCTACGCAGCCTGGTTTTTTACATTGTAAACAGCGCGCTGCTTCCTCCTGAGCCATTTTGGGGGTGTAACCGGTTGGTACCTCCAGAAAATTTCTTGCTCTGATTGCAGGCTCCTGTTCGGGCATTGGTACTCTGGGGTTTTTCTTGGTCGTTACTTTTTCTGCCATTTATCCCTCCGTAGATATGAAACTGATCTCAAAATGCCATTACTATCAAAAAGTTATCTGGTTGACTTCGGGCTGTCAGAGATTTATTTGGCATCACGGATTGTACAATAATCCTCGTGACACCTTTTTTCGTCTTCCATATAGGCCTGAAGCCTGAGCATCAATTCGTCATAATCTACCTTATGCCCATCGAATTCTGGTCCATCAACACAGGCAAACTTGGTTTCACCCCCAACCGTTACCCGGCAGCCGCCGCACATGCCAGTTCCGTCAACCATGATTGGATTCAGGCTGACAAGTGTCGGGACCTTGAACTGGCTGGTTATATTGCAGACAGCTTTCATCATCGGCACAGGTCCAATGGCGACAACCTGCTTGATATCTTCCTGCTCAAGGATATCTTTCATCACATCAGTGACGAAGCCATGGTGACCGTAAGACCCATCATCCGTGCATACACGAAGATCATGAGAAGCTTCTTTCATCTGTTCTTCAAGGATCAGCAGCTCTTTATTACGGGCTCCGATAATACAGGTAACGTCGTTACCGATCTCTTTCATGGCACGGGTAATTGGGTGAAGAACGGCAACACCGGTGCCGCCGCCGACACAGATAACTTTTCCTATCTTTTCAAGATGAGTTGCTTTTCCCAGAGGGCCGATGACGTCCTGAAAGGAATCCCCTACCTGCAGGTCTCTGAACAGGGCTGTTGATTTACCGACGACCATGTAAATAATGGTAATAGTCCCTTTATCCTTATCAGTGGATGCCATTGTAAGCGGAATCCGTTCTCCATCTTCGTCTGCTTTCAGGATCACAAACTGGCCGGGCAGGGCCTTTCTGGCGATCAGAGGTGCCTCAAACTCATTGAGGATTACCGTTCCTTCTGCCATTTCTTCACGTTTGATAATTTTAAACATGTTACCTCCAGGCTTTCAAAATCATCAATTTAAAAGCAGCCCCATCAGAATTGATAACTGTGGTACCATTACCAGTGTAAACAATGATGGGCGAATGCTTTGTTAGGCGCTGAAAAAACAATGCAAAATTCAAAAGAACAACGCTTGGAAAGTACTCTTTTTGACTATTCTTTTCAATCATGTTTTGTCTGAAATTCGATCACATTTCTCTGATATAGTAGATAAGTATTATTGAAGATTGCTTGTTTGAACAATGATGCTGAATAACTTTTGAATAAGAGCGTAAATTTCTTGCCGGTTTGTTAATGGCCTGTTAACGTTTGTAAGGGTTGAAATGGATACCTGGCACGGGTTAATGAACCGGTTCAACAGACGATTTCCGGCCTGGGATCGTAGAAAAGAGTTGTCTGCCTGACGGGTATACGTTAGGATTCTGGGTGTTTTGAATGAAATACCGAATTAAGCAGCGGGCATTGACAATCAATGGTGCTGTATTTAGATATTTTACCATTAATCACCCGTTGAATGCAGCTCGGGAATCCCCGAGAAAGATAATTAGTTAGCTCAATAAAAATAACAAGTGAGTAGATCATGTGCCAGATCAGTGTTTACGTAGAAAAAGACGGTGTTGAGGAGTTGCTGCTTGAAGATGTAACCAATCTCAGTATTGAAACAACAGGTGTTAAAGTATCGACCCTTTTTGAAGGGGCAAAAGAAGTTGCCGATGTGGTTATCGGATCGATTGACTTCATGGCAGGAAAAGTGTTACTCAAAAAGACTGCTTGACCGGGCTGGGAGAACTACTTCCTCTAAATTGAGTACAACAAGGATAACAAATGGATAATTCAGAAAAACTGAGAGTTATTTTGCAGCACTGGATTGAACATAACGCAGGTCATGTTACTGAATTTGAGAAATGGCAGAAGACAATGAAAGAGGATGGGAAAGATAAAGTCTCAGCTTCCATTGGTGATGCCATTTTACAGATGGATAAAGTTACTGATATTTTAACAGATATTTTGGCAGATTTCGGTGGGCCAAAAGATATCTCGGACCACCATCACCACCATCATCATCATGATTAGCAGGGGCATAAAGCCTTTTAATTGTTGAGGGCACTGGCAGATTACTCAGTGTGACTCGATGTATTCTTCTTCCAACAAGAAAAGGAGTAACCAGATGAAAATCTCAGTTGATAAGAACGTCCTGGAAGTAACACCTGAAAATGAGCAGGAAACCGCTTCTCTTGATCTGTTGTGGAAAGTTGTTATCGATTGTCATGGAAATAACAAAAAGATAGTGCCGATGGGCCAGTTTGTGCCTGGTCACGACAACCTCGCACGCTTTCATATTGAGGGCGTAGAGGGTGGGGTAACTACCTTCTCAGCGGAGAAAAAAGCTGCCGAAGACTGCACCTACTATTGTGATATCTGTAATAAATATATGAACGTAAAATCTGGCGAGCCGGTTCCACTCTGCTGCGGCCGGGATATGGAAACAATTGATTAAGAACGTTCAGCGGGAGTGGGTGATGATTTTCTCCCACTCCCGCCTGTTCTTCTGATCTAATCGATCTTGCATTCTTGAGGGTCAAGCATTGCACCACAGCTGGAACATTTTACTTTCTTATCTGCCTCATCTGAAAAAATTTCCCATTCTTTCCCACATTCTGAGCACTTAATCTTCAGCTCAGTTAATGACTTGTTGCTCTCAAATCCCGGACAATGTTGGTCGCTCATCACTATTCTCCTTATTACGTTTGTTGAGTTTGGACCGCATCCTCGTGGTCAATTCTGTCCCCGTCTTTTTCGGTAAGAAAAAAAATAACACATGATGTCCGGAATTTGCAGTAAATTTCCGGATCTTTACATTGCAAACAGTCACTGCACAGATAATTGTTATGTTTTAAACAAATGTAACTTGCCTCTCTGTTCGGATGATTTTTACAGGTCCCCATAGCGTGCCACATGTTGTTAATAGATTGCTGAATCAGAATAAGTTCTTACTATTATAGGCACCTTACTGCAGAATGACAGGAAAAAATATGGTACAAATGGTTCAGGGAGAATGAGTGCTTTGTTTATAGTTTATTTACAACAAATTATTTTTTCCTGTCACTGATAGGTGTAATTCAAACATAATTGAAAAGTGGTCAGCGGGTAACTTTTATTACTAAGTGCGTTCCAGGCTATGATTTTTACCGGCATGGCGGAAAGGAGTGGTCGATATGTCAATCATCTGTATTTCACGGGGTAGTTATTTCAGGGGGCGGGAAGTAGCTGAAAAGGTAGCTGACGGTCTTGGCTATAATTGTGTTTCAAGAGATTCCCTGCTTGCTGCAAGTGAAGAATTCGATATTCCGGAATTGAAGTTAATGAGAAACATTCAGCATTCGACTCAGATCCTTGAGCGATACTCATTTGGCCGGGAGCGCTACATTAATTATATATCTTCATCTATCCTGCGTTATTTGAAGAAAGATAATCATGTCTACCACGGCATCGCCGGTCAATTTTTCTTTTATGATATAAGCCATCTGCTTAAAGTCAGAATTATTGCTGATTTTGATGAGCGGGTACGCGCTGAAGCAGAACGCGAGAACATTTCTTTCGATCAGGCACGGGCACAACTCAAACATGATGATCAAGAACGGCAAAAGTGGGCGATGGTTTTGTACGGTATCGATATCGTTGACCCGGGTTTGTACGATATGGTCATAAACCTGAGTTCAATGGGGGTCGATGAAGCTGTTAAGCTCATTACTCAGGCCTCGAAGCAGCAGTGTTTTCAGACAACCGAAGAGACTCAGCGGAAAATAAATGACCTTGCTCTGAAGGCTGAAATCAGGGCAGCACTTTTTGATTTTCCCACGGCAGGGGTGACGAGCGACGATGGCAAGGCCCGAATCAGTGTCAAGGCGCCTGAAGAGCAGGCTGCGGCAATTACGACCCGCATTGAAGATGCTGTGAAAAATATTGAGATGTTGAAGGAACTGAAAATTAGAGTAGATCCTTACTTCTAGGTTCTGTTCGGCTATCGGGCCTGGTGGTGGTCTGAAAAACATAAAACATGCCCGGTTCTGGTCCGGGCATGTTTTATGACATCGTTTTCAGTCTGATGTTAAATACTTTTTTGAGCTGATCGCAGGGTGTTTTTCATGAGCATGCAGATGGTCATCGGTCCAACGCCGCCTGGAACCGGAGTTATTTTCCCCGCTATCTCTTTTGCCTTCTCAAAGTCGACGTCACCTTTAAGAATAGCTTTTCCTGTCTTTTCATTCTTGCCGACTCGGTTGACACCGACATCAATGACCGTTGAACCTGGTTTGATCCACTCCGGCTTTACCAGGTCCGGGACACCTGCAGCAACGATCAATATGTCGGCCCGCTTACAGTGAGCAGCCAGATCTTTTGTACGGGTGTGGACGATGGTGACTGTACTGTTCGCACCGACACCTTTTTGTGCCATCATCATTGCAATTGGCTTGCCGACAATGTTTGACCGACCAACAACCACAACCTCGGCACCAGAAGTCTCAGTGCCCGACCGAACAATCAATTCCTGGATGCCTGCAGGAGTACAGGGCAGAAAACGTACAACATCGCCACCGATCATAAGTCGACCTACGTTAACGGGATGAAAGGCGTCTACATCTTTGTCAGGATCGATTGCATTTAAAACCTTTTTATCATCGATATGCTTCGGCAAAGGCAGCTGGACAAGAATGCCGTGAATCTCCGGATCGTTATTGTACTTATCGATCAGGGCGAGCAAATCTTCTTCTGGAATATCGTCAGGCTGATTGTCCTGAACCTCTTTGAAACCAAGTCTCAGGGCAGTTTTAACCTTGAGGGTAACGTAGCTGATGGAGGCCGGACTCTCACCAACCAGGATGGTTACGAGGCCTGGGACTTTCCCTGTTGCTGCTTTCATCTCAGCTACTTCTTGAGTAATTTCTTCCAGAATTGCTTTGCTGATTTCGGTTCCACTGATAAGTTCCGCACTCATATAACGCTCCCTCCTTCAAGAATGGTTTTATGCTTATTTCCTGGTGGCATCCATAGAAAGATACTGTAATAAATACCGGCCGCTATAAGCAACTTTCGTATACCCCTCTGTTATTCTCACAACATCGTTAATCTGTCAACAATATAGTAGAAGTCGCACCGATAAGAATAGATTATTTGGTATATGCCTGGCTTTGAGCTTACAATACCCGACGTGTTTTCTACCGTGATCACCGACGGTGTTTTCAGGCTTGGCCTCATACCTTCAGGGATTATAACGGGGCATTAATTGATTTGACGGATTGAAAAACAAGCCACTTGTCAAATTACGTTCCCTGCTGGGCCGAAGGGGCGAGACAGACGGATGCCCATGTACTCACACGAGCGTAACCCTTTCTTCGCTCAAAGTTAAGGCGGCGCTCCTTGGAAGTACGTCTTTCAGGACCACCCTCATTAAAATAGTAGAGAGAGTACGTCTGTCTTCTGTCCTCACCACCCCGCCGATCGAGATATGGGTCTCGTACTCGGAGGTGGCTGTTCTCGCTGGATTTTGGCTCTTCAGGCGTCATGAAATTCTCCGTAAACCATTTACTCATGATGTATTATGAAGGCTGATTGGATGAAATTTGTTGGGTTAGAAAACAATCGCACCCTCTGTTTTCGCATATCAAAGTTCCTGACATAGTAACATATCAGATGACTGAATGCTCGTCTGAGTAGATTGATTGTAAAATCATTGGTTTGGGGTAATATCTCGTGATGAGAAGGGACGGCTCACGTATCATTGAGCGATCCTTGCGCCGGAAAAGAGTGTAAATGAATCACCTGGCTAAACTGTTTTCATGATTTCTTTTACAGAGCAATAATCGATGGTGTATAATCAGTCTTTGAGGGGTGAAGTTATTCAAACGAGCGAGAGATACTTTTGTTCCTGCACTATTAAACGGTGCAGGTGAGATGAAGGTGGTTTCAAAGATAGATCAGAGGATTATGGAATCTGCTAAAATATTACCAGGTGCTAATACTGTCAGTAAATATCTCGATGCAGATAACGACAGGTTGAAAAAAATCATTGGGATGGTTGCTTATAACGTGTCGGCGGCGGCAAAACAGGCTTCTCAGGCGCTCGTTAAAGATCGGGAGAGAGTGTCTGACGTCGCAGATCATCTGGATGGTGAATTTATTCGTGAACTTGAAGTAGACCAGGTGACCGAGATTGAAGAGATTGCCAGGATCAACAGTGAACTTGAGCAATATTTCAATAATACCATCATGAAGCTGGCCTTCAAAAATTTCAATGTCTCACTACTGAAACAACTTCGAGAGCTTGAAAAAAAGGAAGTCGAGCTCAGAGAGCGGGAACAGAGTATTGAAAAAATTGTCAACAAACGCATCTCCGAGTTAAAAGAACAGATCACCAGGGACAGCACCACAGCCAGAGGTTTTTTCGAGAGCGCGCTGAGCAAGGCGGAGAAGGTGTTTGATCAGAACAAAATTACCCGCTTTGCCTACTCAACAATCTCGGTGTTCCAGGAAGAATTTTTTGATCTTCAGGGCACCCACGATGTTGAACATGTAACGAAGCTTTACCAGAAAGCAATCGAGCCTTACCAGATCACCAAGATGGTAATGGATAAGGATGGCAAGTTGAAAAAAATGGTAACAAATCAGTTCACGGAGGAGTGCAGCCAGGATCTCTTTTTGTTCTTTTACAAATACTTTAATGAGCTGCAGGAGGTCTATCAGAATGAGGGAGAATTACCGCCGGTAGCAGATGAGCTTTCCCGTATTTTTCAGCGAAAGAAAAAAGATGTCTCTGAAATCATTTCTGAAATGCGACGCGGAGACAAATCTTTCTGATCTGTTATTTTTTTTGACCGTATTGGTTATAGGACACCCGCTCGAAAAGCAGTGTTGACTGGTCGTGCCCTGGTTTTTTTTCCGCCGGGTAGCCAATTGCGATAACGGCTTCAACGACCATGTTCTGGTCGAGGCCGAGTATTGTCCTGACGTATTGTTCTGAACTGCTGCCATCAGCGTGGTCCCTGAGACGTATTTGTACCCAGCAACTGCCCAGGTCGAGATCGGTGGCTGTCAGGTGCAGGATCAATGCAGCAATAGAGGTGTCCTCCACCCAGACATCTGATTTTCCAGGATCAGCACATACGGCAATGGCCAGAGGAGCACCTTTTATAAATTTTGAACCGTGTACTTTCGACTGACTGAGTTTTTCAATAATATCCTGATCGGTAACGACAACGAAATACCACGGATTAAGACTTCTTGATGAAGGTGATCGCAGCATGGCCTCAATCAGGGCGTCAATCTTTTCTCTCTCCACCATTTTTTTTTCAAATTGCCGGATTGACCTTCTTGTGCGCAGCAGATTTAGCATCATTATTTTCCTCTGTAATATTAAATTCAAATGGGTTGGGTCGTTTCTCTTTTCAGTAATCCTTATAGCTTAATCATCCCTGAATCTTTGGTGGGTGAAGTGGTCAGGAATTATTCATTACGGCCCATTATCGTTCCCTGCTCAGCAGGTGATTAGTCCTACCCTTGATCATTATCGCTATTATCCTTCTCGCCAGGGAGCTGGCTCCATTTGTTGTAGACGAAAAAAGAGAAACCGATAACTATCGAACCGATAATGAGTGATGGAATCGGGCCGATAAAATCGGGAAGAAAAAAGACGGTCATTAATAAAATTGCGAGAATGACGAGCATTGACCTGGAGTAGAAAAAATTCCTCATGATTCATCCTGTATTATCCGAAAGGTTTAGCTCAACTAATAAGGCCATTGGCTGATTTTGTCGAGATCTATGATGTCGCTGCTCACGAGAAGTTACTTTCAGATGTTGCTTTAATGTCACTTTAATCTTGACTTTCTGCTTGAAAAATCGTTGATTATTGCATTTCTATAAAATGAATGAGTATTCACTTTTTGTCGTGATCAAAATTTATATGTTGAGTATTCTTAAGCTATTGTAAAATCTTTTATTTTTTTATGAGAGGAGACTGAGTTATGGGAGAAAACATCAAACAGCGCCCCTCGGCAGATGAAGTATTGAACACCCTTCTGGAGGGGAACAGGAGATTTGTTTCAGGGAAGCTGCTGCACCCTAATCATTGTGAGGAAAGCCGACAGGGGGTGGCTGAGGGACAGGAACCTATCGCCACTATTTTGACCTGTGCTGATTCCCGGGTACCGCCGGTTGATATCTTTGACCAGGGACTCGGAGATATTTTTGTTGTCCGTGTGGCGGGAAACATTATCGGGGACCATACGCTTGGAAGTATTGAATATGCTGTTTCACACCTTCATACCCCCCTTGTTCTTGTTCTTGGTCACTCTTCCTGCGGCGCGGTTGGAGCAGTTGCCAGTGAGGTAAAGCTGGATGGCCACATGGCAACATTTGTGCCCCCGATTCAGGCTGCTATTAAAAATGTCAAGGATGATGAAGGTGACCTGGTCAATAATACCGCCAGAGAACTTGCCAGACAGATGGCTGGTAAAATAGCAAATTCAGAACCGATAATTGCTGATTTTGTTGAGCATGGAAAGACCAGGGTCGTGCCGGCATATTATGATCTGCACAGCGGTGAAGTATCAATCCTTACGTCAACATAAGATGAATAGATCTAACAAAGGTATATACAATGATTTATAAAGTATTACCATTTCTCGAATGGTTTAAAGGTTACAGTGTTGGGAAATTCAGAGTTGACCTGCTGGCTGGCATTACCGTTGCCCTCGTTCTTATCCCCCAGTCAATGGCTTACGCTCAGCTTGCAGGGCTTCCCGCCTATTACGGGTTGTATGCGGCGTTTCTGCCGCCTATGGTGGCGGCCCTATTTGGCTCAAGCCGTCAGCTGGCTACCGGGCCGGTTGCCGTTGTTTCCCTTATGTCGGCAGCTTCTCTGCAGCCGCTGGCCACGGCTGGCTCCGCTGAGTTTATTGCCTACTCAATCGTGCTGGCCTTAGTCGTTGGTATTTTTCAATTTTCACTGGGGGTCCTGAGACTTGGGCTTGTCGTAAACTTCCTTTCTCACCCTGTTGTAAACGGATTTACCAATGCCGCGGCCATTATTATTGCCTCATCACAGTTCTCGAAGTTTTTTGGGGTCTATGTCGATAAGGCTGAACATCATTATGAAACATTGATCAGAGTCGGCCAGGCTGCTTTTGACTATACGCATTTTCCAACGCTCCTGTATGGTTTGGGAGCCGTGGCGATCATGGTTACCTTAAGAAAAATCAACCCTCGTATTCCCAACGTTTTAATCGCCGTTGCCATTGCAACGGTGATTTCCTATTTCACCGGTTTTAACAATGATGAATATGTTGATGGATCAGCGGTAAAAGTACCAGGATTTGAGGAAAAAATAGGCGCCTTCAACCATTCTGTGGATGAGATCGAGAGAATCGGAACAGAGCGAGCTGATCTCGGACCGGTGATTGATGAAGAAATCGCTCATCAAAAAGAAACGGGTCACGGCGGCCAGTCGATTGAACTGATTAAGCTGAAGAGTCAGGTAGATATGCTGACTGTTCAGTTGAATGAGGCAAAGCAGCATTCCAGTGATATTCGAACTGAATTCCGGTATATGAAATTTGATGCAGTGAAAGAAGGGGAAAATTTTACTTTCTACGAGAAGGGGGCTGCACCGGCGGGAGTTGAGACCGAAGGCGGCACCTGGCGACTGTCGATTGGGAACAATGTTCTTGATGCAACTAATCTGAAATTGACCGGCGGCGGGGCTATTGTCGGTAAGATTCCGGAAGGTTTGCCGACGCTGCAGATGCCTGATCTGACGATGAAAACATTTTTTAAGCTGTTGCCGACCGCAATTATTATCTCGCTGCTCGGATTTATGGAAGCAATAGCGATTGCCAAGGCAATGGCGGCCCAGACTGGTCAGAAACTTGATCCCAACCAGGAACTGATTGGCCAGGGGCTGGCTAATATTCTTGGGTCAATCGGCTCCAGTTATGCCGTTTCTGGTTCTTTTTCCCGTTCGGCTGTAAACTTGCAGGCTGGCGCAGTCTCGGGAATATCATCTGTCGTTACATCGGTTATGGTTATCATAACGCTGCTCTTTTTTACCCCATTGCTCTATCATCTGCCACAGGCAGTTCTGGCTGCAGTTATCATGATGGCTGTTATCGGGCTGGTAAATACCCATGGATTTGTTCATGCCTGGAAGGCTCAATGGTATGACGGTGCAATATCGATATTCAGTTTTCTGGTGACACTCTACTTTGCTCCTCATCTCGATAAAGGAATCATGGTCGGTGTTGCCCTTTCCATGACAATTTTCCTTTACAAATCGATGAGGCCGGTTGTTGCCAAACTTTCAATGAATGAAGAGAAAGTCTTGAAAAGCTCAGAGTATTACCGGCTGAAAGGCTGCAGGCATATTTCTATTGTACGATTTGACGGTGCACTGTTTTTTGCCAATGCCAGTTACCTCGATGAGCAGGTCCTCAAGTTCCGTACCGAGATGCCTGATTTGCGCTATATCATCCTTGATGCCAGAGGAATAAATGATATGGATGCTTCTGGTGAGGAAGCGTTGGCCATGCTGGTGAAGCGCGTTCGAAGTGGAGGGCTTGGATTTGCCATGTGCGGGGTGAAAGGCCAGGTAATCAGCGTCATGGAGCGAACCGGACTCTGGGATGAGATTGGGGCTGAACATATTTATGCTGACAGCCGTGCAGCAACAGCAGCAATTATCGATTTTATTCACAACGATTCTGACCTGCCGGAAGGTGGCTGCGGTAATTGCCCGCTCACCCAGTACCTGCCTATTGATCCTGTTCAGGAGGCGCAATAGTTGTTCTGGATGTGCTCCCGTCCACCTCTTGCTTAGACGGGAGCACCCATAACGGCACCCTTTGATTGTTGCAGGTCAGCTCACGTTTGCTGCAGAGCCATGTGGCTACTCACCCTGGTGGATTTCATACTATCAATTCTAAAAAATTATTTACAAAGCAGATAATAGTTGTTAGATTCTGTTCGTTTGTCAGATTCAATCGTCAATGTGTGTTGTCAGGGCGATTGAAGTGAATGATTTCTGATGTTTACCGGTTCGAAGTATATCACTGGAGATAGCCGACCGGTTTCACATATCAGTAAAGTAAGGAGTTACAGAGTCCTGTAGCTCCTTACTTTTTTTATTTTTCCCTATGCATGCGCGCAATTGGGGGCCGGTTCAGAGCCGGTTTGTAGATAATGGTAGAGGATATAAGCCATGAGTAAAGATTTAACGAAAGTACGTAATATCGGTATCAGTGCCCACATCGATTCAGGAAAAACGACTCTGACTGAGCGTATTCTGTTCTACACTGACAGAATTCATGCAATTCATGAAGTGCGTGGTAAGGATGGTGTCGGAGCAAAAATGGACTCGATGGAACTGGAGAAAGAGCGTGGTATTACCATTCAGTCAGCAGCTACCTATTGCTCCTGGAAGGATATTGATATCAACATTATTGACACCCCCGGTCACGTGGACTTCACCATTGAGGTTGAGCGGGCATTACGCGTTCTTGACGGGGCTGTACTCATTCTCTGTTCGGTCGGTGGTGTGCAGTCACAGTCGATTACCGTAAATCGTCAGATGACCCGTTATAAAGTTCCGCGTATAGCGTTTATCAACAAATGTGACCGCACCGGTGCCAATCCTGCAAGGGTAACAGGGCAATTACGTGAAAAATTGGAATTGAATGCCCACATGATGCAAATGCCAATCGGCTTGGAGAGCGATCTTGAAGGTATTGTTGATCTGGTGACCATGAAGGCCATCTATTTTGATGGCGAGAATGGGGAAGTTATACGAATAGACGATATTCCTGCAGCGATGCTTGAAGATGCCCAGGAGCAGCGTGAGGCGTTGATGGAAGAAATTTCCATGTTCTCTGAAGAGCTGATGGAAGCGGTGCTGGAAGGTGGCGAGATTGATAACGATCTTGTATACGAGGCAGTTCGTAAAGGAACTCTGGCCCTGGAGTTCACACCGGTATTTATTGGTTCAGCCTATAAAAACAAGGGTATACAGACCTTGCTTGATGCTGTTTCAGCCTATTTGCCCTGTCCCACCGACGTTGTCAATAATGCACTTGATCTTGAGAAAGATGAAGAAGAATTTCCGGTGTCAAACAGTGATGAGGATCCACTCATCATGCTCGCTTTTAAACTGGAAGATGGGCGATATGGTCAGTTGACCTATGTCAGGACCTATCAGGGGATTCTGCGGAAGGGTGATACGGTCTACAACAGCCGAACCGGGAAAAAAGTAAAAATCGGTCGCCTGGTTCGTATGCACTCAGACGAGATGGAAGAGATCGAATCCTGCGGACCTGGCGATATCGTTGCCCTGTTTGGGGTTGATTGTGCCTCTGGAGATACCTTTACAGCAGGCAATATGTCAGTGTCAATGAGTTCTATGCATATTCCTGAACCCGTAATATCTCTTGCCGTTCTGCCGGTCGATAACAAGGCCCAGACCAACATGTCCAAGGCCCTAAATCGGTTTACCAAGGAAGATCCAACCTTTAGAACTTACGTGGATCATGAGACGGGTGAGACAATTATTTCCGGTATGGGCGAGCTTCACCTTGATGTTTACATTGAACGAATGAAACGTGAATACCAGGCATCGGTTGAGGTTGGAGCCCCGCAGGTTGCTTACCGTGAAACGATCACCAATCGCGCTGATTTTAACTATACCCACAAAAAACAGACTGGTGGCTCAGGGCAGTTTGGTCGGGTGGCAGGATATATTGAACCGCTTGAAGAAGGAGAGTATGAATTTGTAGACAATATTGTTGGCGGTGTTATTCCGCGGGAGTTTATTACTTCCTGTGACAAGGGTTTTAAGAAAAGTCTTGCAAAAGGATCTCTCTGCGGTGCCGCTATTACCGGTGTCCGGTGTGTTATAGATGATGGTGCGGCTCACTCGGTGGATTCATCAGATGTGGCCTTCCAGCTTGCATCGGTCGGGGCTTTTAAAGAAGGTTACATGAAGGCCAAACCGGTTATTATGGAACCCATCATGAAAGTTGCGGTTGAGGGCCCTTCAGAATTTCAGGGAGCCGTCATGGGTAGTTTGAACCAGAGACGCGGCATGATCATCGGTACCGTGGAAGAGGGCAACTATACCGTTGTCGAAGCTGAGGTACCGCTTTCTGAAATGTTTGGTTACTCTACAACCTTGCGCTCTTTGACTCAGGGAAAAGCAGAATTTACCATGGAATTTGCAACGTTCAAGCAGGTGCCGAAGAGTGTCAGTGAAGAACTCATTAAAAAATATCAGGATGAAAAGAAAAACGGCTGATTTCTTGTCAGGCGAAAATATAGAGAGGAAATAATCGGTCCAGACTGATTATTTTCGGCTGCATAGACAGCTAAACAATACGATAGAAAAGAGGTTAACTGCCATGGGAAAAGAAGATCTGATTGCAAGCAACCCCCTGCGTGTGCTGGGGCTTGACAGAACGGCAGAGGAAGGGAACCAGAGCTTTGGCCTGGTTATGGCCAGAGCGGGACTTGGGAAAACAGCAATTCTTGTCCAGATAGCACTTGATTCAATGATACGGGGCAATAAAGTACTGCACGTATCAACCGGTGAATCCATAGAGAAAACACGTGATCGATATGATGATATACTGGCACTTACTCTGAAAGACCAATCGGTTGAAGATTTGGCTGGGGTCGGTCAAAAACGAATGATTATGACTTTCAGGGAAAATGTTTTCAGCCGTGCAGTATTGGAAGAGCGTTTAAAAGATCTGATACACCAGGACATCTTCAAGCCAAACTGTTTGATTATAGATGGATATGATTTTGATGGCAATGGTCGTCAGGCAATGGAGGAACTCAAGCAGCTGATGGCGGATCTCGGTATTTCAGTGATCTGGTTCTCAGCTGTCAGTCATCGTGATGATGACCGGGTGAGTACCGATGGAGTGCCCGCCCCCTGTCATGCAATTGACGATCTTTTTGATGTGATTCTGGTGATCAAACCTGATGAAGAGCTGATGAAGCTCGATATTCTCAAGTGTGGCTATTGTGAAGTCGAACCGGGTACGACCCTGATGCTCGACCCATCTACAATGCTGATCAAAAAAACGTGACAGCTATGATGCAAACCGCCCGCTGATAGCGTGGTATATGTTTGTTAAGCGGGCAGACCCTGTTATGGGTGCCCGCTTTTTTTTTAGGAATAAACGATGAAATTTCGTCCCTGCATTGATCTTCACAATGGGAAGGTAAAGCAGATCGTTGGGTCCACGTTGGTTGACAATGATCCCGATTGTTTGCAAACCAACTTTACGGCACATCACCCTCCTTCCTGGTTTGCCCAGCTATACAGGCAGGATGGCCTGACCGGTGGGCATATTATTATGCTGGGACCGGGGAACGATGATGCCGCTGTGGAGGCACTTTCCTCGTGGCCGAACGGAATGCAGATCGGCGGCGGTATACGTGCTGACAATGCAGCCTTGTGGCTTGAGCGCGGTGCGTCTCATGTTATCGTTACTTCCTGGGTTTTTCAAAATGGCAGGGTAGATGAACAACGGTTGAGGGAATTAAGCCGACAGGTAGGGAGAGTGAAACTGGTTCTTGATCTCAGCTGTCGACGCCGCGGTGATGACTACTATATCGTTACCGACCGCTGGCAGAATTTCACCGAAGAAAAAATCAATAAGGCGACCTTGAGGGATTTGGCCGGTTATTGTGACGAATTTTTGATTCATGGCGCCGACGTTGAGGGAAAATGCGACGGTGTTGAAGTGGAACTCGTCAGTTTGCTTGGCAGATGGGTTACCATACCGACAACCTATGCCGGTGGCATCAGGAATGTTTCTGACCTGGATCTTATCAGAACAATCGGGCGTGGAAAATTAGATGCAACCATCGGCAGCGCCCTTGATATTTTCGGTGGCAGCTTTATTGGTTACAGGGATGCCGTGGCTTATCACCGCCGCTATGGAGCGTTACATGACTAAAGAGATTTCACAGACGATATCGATAGAGAGTTGTAGAAAAGACGATGCGCTGACAGAGGTGAAACTTTTCCTTCCCGGCGATCTGGCCAGGGCCTGGCAGCGCTGCTGCTGGTTGCTGGTCAACGATACAGGAAGAGATCGCGCCGATATCATGAAGGAGATGGTGACTGATTACCTGATAAAACATGGTTGCTGATGTTTCATCAAAAAAGCTGAATGAGTATCTGTTAGGATAAGCGTGCTTATCAATTTCAGTTATTCTTGACAGTGGAATATTGGAAATGGTAGATAGTATCTCTTGTGAAGGCGAGGAGATAGGCGTAAAACGGTAAACTTTGGTACGTAACTATTTGTAACTAAACTAAATTAAACTTGGGAATTGAGTGCTGTACGTATCTGCATTGTCGATATTGCTTTCAGTTTTCTGGCTGGTAAATTCTGGCCATTATACCCCATTGCTGTTGTCGTTTATGGTGGTGTCTGTTCTTTTTGTTTCCATCCTGTGCCATCGCATGGATGTCATTGACGGCGAATCACAGCCGCTCAATCTTACCTTTACTTTTCCGAGTTATCTCCTCTGGCTGATCAAAGAGGTTGTTGTTGCGAATATGGCCGTCGCCAGTTGTGTCTGGAAAGGAAATCATACGATTAACCCGAAAGTGATAAAGGTTACCGCCGATCAGAAAAGTGATTTGGGAAAAGTTATTTATGCTAACTCCATAACGCTTACACCGGGTACTGTGAGTATGGATCTTGTTGGAGACGAGATTACGGTCCACGCTCTGACCGATGAATCAGCTGCCGATCTACTGACCGGAGAGATGAACCATAGAGTCTGCAGGGTGGAAGGCTAATGTATTCGTTGACAGCAGTTACCTTGCTGGTGGTCATGTCGCTTGCCCTCATCCGGGCGTTTAAGGGTCCAACCCTGTATGACCGTATTCTTGCGGTAAATAATTTTGGAACCAAGACGGTTCTGTTGCTTGCAATTATTGATTTTATTGCCGGCCGGCCGGATTTCCTCGATATCGCAATCGTTTATGCATTGATTAATTTCATCAGTATCATCGCTGTGTTGAGATTTTTTGAATACGCTCAAAATCAAACTGCGGAAGAGGAAAACTGATGGAAATCATGCTGGACATCATCAGTTGGTTTTTCCTGGTAATGGGAAGTTTCTTTTGTCTTACCGGCGGTGTTGGGTTGCTTCGCTTTCCTGACTTCTATTCAAGGATTCATTCAGCAAGCCTCACTGACACCTTAGGAGCAAGTCTGATTCTGATTGGCCTGATGTTTCAGGCTGGGTGGGGGATCGTATTGGCCAAGCTGATTATGATCCTGGTTTTTTCTCTTCTTGCTGGAACGACCGCCAGTCATGCAATGGCCAAGGCTGCCCATAAAAGCGGACTAAAACCCCATGCTGAAGGCAATAATAAGCAACAGTCGGAGGAGTCACTATCGAAACCCTGATTGATATAGTTCTTCTGAGTTTTCTGGCAGTGACCGCCATTGCAATGCTGCGGATGCGGGACCTCCTTGCCGTGGTCATGCTGTCAGGTATCTACAGCCTGATCTCGGCAAGTCTGTTTCTTGACCTGGATGCAGTAGATGTGGCATTCACTGAGGCTGCTGTCGGGGCAGGCATATCAACCCTGCTGATGCTCGCCTCGTTGAAACTTGTCGGCAGGTTTGAGAATAAATCTCGTTACAAGCCAGCCCTGGCACTTGGCGTTGTCCTGGTCACCGGAGCTCTTTTAATCTATGGCACGCTCGATATGCCGCACTTCGGGCTGGCCGATGCGCCGGCTCACCTGCACGTCGCCCCGCGCTACATCAATGACTCGATGGCTGAGATCGGGGTTCCAAATATTGTTACTTCGGTTCTTGCCAGTTATCGTGGATTTGACACCCTGGGCGAGGTCGTCGTGGTCTTTACTGCAGGTATTGGCGTGATGTCGCTGTTACTGGTCTCAAGACAGACAAAAGAGGAATCCCAGACAATGGTTCCTGCAGATATGCAGCAGCAGATAATCCTGCGCGTTGTCGCCAAATTTATGCTTCCGCTGATTTTATTGTTTGCCCTATATGTCCAGTTTCATGGCGATTATGGTCCCGGTGGTGGTTTTCAGGCCGGAGTCATTTTTGCTGCGGGAATTATTTTGTATACCATGCTTTTTGGACTCAGCAACTCCCAAAAACTGTTTAAACGGAAGACGATGGAACTGCTGACTGCAGTCGGTGTCCTTATCTACGGAGGGGTTGGCGTTGTCTGCATGTTTATGGGAGGAAATTTCCTTGATTACAGCGTATTGAGACATGATCCTGTTCATGGCCAACACCTGGGGATACTGCTGGTTGAGCTTGGGGTCGGAATTACTGTTGCTTCCGTGATGATCGTCATCTTTTTTAAGTTCACCTGGCGTACCGTTAAATATAAATACAAAGAATGAACATTCTCGGACTCTATAATTACTGGATTGTTGTTGTCTTGATGATGATCGGGTTCTATATCGTTATCGCTCACGAGAACCTGATTAAGAAACTCATAGGACTCGGTATTTTTCAGACGTCGGTGTTTTTTTTCTACATCAGTATAGGAAAGGTGGCCGGTGGTACCGCACCAATTCTTGATGAGAAGTATCAGCTCTATTCAAATCCTCTGCCCCATGTCCTGATTCTGACCGCCATTGTCGTCGGAATAGCGACAACTGCACTGGGGTTGGCGCTCGTTGTACGGATCCAGGAAGCCTATGGTTCGATAGAAGAAAGTGACATCCAGGCCCAGGATACCCTTGACCAGCTTGAATGTTCACTGGAAGCGTATGGTATCGAACATGCTGAAAAACTAAACGATCAGGATCTTAACGAGTGATTGCTCATTTTCCGATACTGCAGGTAATTATACCCCTGCTGGCTGCACCGTTTTGTCTTTTTATAAAAATTCCGAGGTTGGTCGGCCTGTTTGCAATCATGGCAAGCCTGACGGCATTTCTTGTCAGCTGCATGCTGCTGCACCAGGTTATAACCACCGGAACAATCGAATACTGGCTCGGTGGCTGGGAGCCTCCCTGGGGAATTGAATATCGGATTGATCTGCTCAACGCCTATCTTCTTCTGCTTGTTTCATCGATGAGTACGATCGTGCTCATTGCTGCTCAAACAAGTATTGAAAAGGAGCTGCCGGAAAACCGTCATTCTTTTTTTTATGTTGCCTACCTGCTCTGCCTCACGGGTCTGCTCGGTATCCTGGCAACGGCTGATACCTTTAATGTCTTTGTCTTTCTGGAAATTTCATCGCTCTCCTCCTACACGTTGATTGCCTTGGGAACGGACCGGAGGGCCCTGACCGCTTCCTATCAATACCTGATTATGGGCACCATCGGTGCGACATTTATCATTATCGGTGTTGGCATGATGTACATGATGACCGGTACCCTCAACATGTACGACCTTGCTGAACGGTTACCCGAAGTCAGCAATTCGAAAACGGTATTATGTGCGTTTGGCTTTTTTATTGTCGGCGTCTGTTTGAAACTTGCCCTGTTCCCGCTGCATCTATGGTTGCCTAATGCCTATGCCTGGGCGCCATCGGCAGCCACTGCGTTTCTTGCAGCGACCTCGACGAAAGTTGCCGTCTATGTCCTGATTCGATATGTATTCAGTGTTTTTGGTGTAGATTTTGTCGGTGTATCGCTTCCGCTCGGCAATATTTTTCTGGTTCTTGGCCTTGCCGGTATCTTTGCTGCGTCCGTTGCCGCCATTTATCAGCTCAACATTAAGCGGTTGTTTGCCTATTCAAGTGTGGCTCAGATTGGCTATATGATTCTGGGACTGGCGATTGGAACAAAACATGGGCTTACTGCGACGCTTCTGCACCTTTTTAATCATGCCCTTATGAAAGCGGCAATCTTTCTTGCCATTGGTGCGGTGGTTTATCGTATCGGCAGCTCACAACTTCATCATTTTTCCGGGCTGGGACGCAAAATGCCCTATACAATGGCCGCTATCGTTATTGGTGGCTTGAGTCTTATTGGCGTTCCGTTGACGGTCGGGTTTGTCAGTAAATGGTATCTGGTGGTAGCCTTGCTTGAGAGAGGATGGTGGCCGGTCGCCTTTTTAGTTCTGATCAGTTCTCTTCTGGCTGTGGTTTACGTGTGGCGTATTATCGAGTGGATCTATTTTACACCGCCCAAAATAAATATTGATGATATTGAAGAGGCTCCGTTGACTCAGTTAATACCGATCTGGCTCCTTGTTCTTGCCAATATATATTTTGGTATTGATACCGACCTTACCGTAGGGGTAAGTGAACTGGCAGCTCAAAGCCTCTTTGGATTATAGTAGGAGTAAGGTGTGATTGAGTGGTCTCCGGAACTGATGCTGTTATTAACGATGCTGGTGCCAGCTGGTGCTGTCTTTGGTATTGTTGGGACCGGACGATACCCGAATCTCAGAGAAACATTAACGATCAGCGCCAGCCTGGTTCTTATCTATCTGGTTTCAGCCCTTTATCAAATCACAAAGAGTGGTGTTGTTGTCCAGGTGACCAGTCCTGAGCTCTTCGCTGGTCTGGCTATTGATTTTCGTATCGAGCCGCTTGGCATGCTTTTCTCACTGGTCGCAGGTTATTTATGGCTTGTTACGACCGTCTACTCCATCGGTTACATGCGGGGGCATGATGAGAAAAACCAGACTCGGTTTTACACCTGCTTTGCCGTTGCCATATCTTCTGTCATGGGCATCGCCTATGCAGATAATCTTTTTACCCTGTTTATCTTTTACGAGATCCTGACGTTGTCGACGTACCCGCTTGTAACCCATTCCGGCACCGAGAAAGCCAAAAAAGGAGGGCGGGTATACCTGGGTGTTTTACTGACAACCTCAATTATGTTTCTGCTGATGGCAATGATCGGCACCTGGTATGTTACCGGTACGCTTGATTTTCGTGCGGGGGGTATCTTTGACCAGTCGACAGCTTCTGCGGCTGCTATTTTACTGCCATTATTTATTTTCGGAATTGGCAAGGCGGCAATTATGCCCTTTCATCGCTGGCTGCCGTCCGCAATGGTGGCGCCAACGCCGGTGAGTGCACTTCTTCATGCCGTCGCGGTCGTCAAAGCCGGTGTTTTTTCTGTTCTGAAGATATGTGTCTATATCTTCGGGCTTGATCTTCTAAAGACCTTACCAACTACTGATATGCTTCTCTACCTGTCCGGTGCGACGGTTGTTCTTGCTTCACTGGTTGCAATGCGACAGGATAACCTGAAAGCACGACTTGCTTATTCCACCGTTAGCCAGCTCGGATATATTACCATCGGCGCCCTCCTGGCCACCGGTGCCGGAGCACTCGGGGGGGCAATGCATATTGCCATGCATGCCTTTGGAAAGATTACCCTGTTTTTCTGTGCCGGAGCCATTATGGTTGCCTCCCACAAAACTGAAATCAGCCAGATGCGTGGGCTTGGATATAAAATGCCGGTAACCATGACGGCCTTTCTCATCGGCAGTTTAAGTATCATCGGTTTGCCTCCAACGGGAGGCACCTGGAGCAAGTGGTACCTGATGATCGGTGCCATTGATACCGAGAAGTGGATCCTGATGATGATCCTGATGCTCAGCTCATTGCTGAATATTGCCTACCTGTTGCCGATTCCTGTAAGGGCCTTCTGGGTTGATCACGAGGGAGATGATCATTCCGGAGCAGCAATAAAGGAGGCACCATTGCCGGCATTGCTTGCCCTTTCTGTGACCGCCATTGGTTGCATCGTGTTGTTTTTCTATACACAGCCGCTTTATGAACTGACGGCAGCTTTTCTTGAGGCAGCGGGGATACCTTATGGCAGATAAAAAACAATATCTCTTTGATAAACCAAGAAATGTAAAAATAGTATTGTATTCACTCTATATCAGTTGTGCGATTCTGATACTGCTCGATTTTGTTGTACATCGCCATGTCTCTCACTCCTGGGAGCAGCTGCTTGGCTTTTATTCGATCTATGGTTTTATAGGCTGTGTTTCAATTGTCTTCGGCTCGAAATTGTTGAGAATCCTGGTAAAACGGGACGAGGATTACTATGATCGTGACGCCCTGAGTGAAGAGGAAGGGGGACAGCATGTGGATGAGTGAGATTCCCGCTTTCGTTCCCTTTTTTGTCGGAGCCCTCGCTGCATTTTTTACCAGGGGGCATCTCCGTTCGTTTTTAATGTTGGCAATTATTACCTTGAGTGGCCTTCAGCTCTGGCTGTTGCCGCAGGAGGGGTTGCAGGTTCATCTGCAATTTATGGACTATGAGCTGGTGCCCTACCGGGTGGATGAGCTTAGTCGTGTTTTTGGATATGTCTTCCATATTGCTGCTTTTATCTCAGTTCTTTTTGCCCTGCATATTCGTGACACTACTCAGCATGTTTCCGGGCTGCTCTATGCAGGCAGTGCAGTCGGGGCAGTGTTTGCGGGCGACCTCCTTACACTGTTTGTTTTTTGGGAACTGCTTGCCGTCACCTCTGTCTTCCTGATATGGGCCAGACGCACCGAGCAGGCCTACAAGGCAGGAATGCGTTACCTGATCATCCAGGTTCTTTCCGGGGTGATCCTGCTTGCCGGTGTACTGGTGCATGTATCCCGGACCGGGTCCCTTTCCTTTGATTTCATAGGGATAGGAACTCTTGACGGTTGGCTGATTCTTGTTGCCTTTGGCATAAAGGCCGCCTTCCCGTTACTTCACACCTGGTTGACTGATGCCTATCCGGAGGCTACAGCGACGGGTACAGTCTTTCTCAGTGCTTTTACAACCAAGACCGCGATTTATATGTTGGCTCGTGCCTATCCCGGTACCGAAATCCTCATCTATATCGGTGCGACCATGGCCTGTTTTCCAATTTTCTATGCAGTTATCCAGAATGATTTGCGCAGGGTTCTGTCCTACAGCCTGATCAATCAGCTTGGCTTCATGGTATGCGGCATAGGCATTGGAACCGCCCTTGCGGTAAACGGTGCCGTATCGCATGCTTTTGTCCATATTATTTATAAAAGCCTGCTGTTCATGTCCATGGGCGCGGTACTGCATATGACCGGCAAGATACATGCGACTGATCTCGGTGGACTTTACAAGACGATGCCGAAAACAGCGGTACTCTGTATAATCGGTGCCGCATCGATCTCGGCATTTCCGCTTTTCAGTGGTTTTGTTGCCAAGTCGATGATTATGGCTGCAGCCCTTAGTGAAGGACATAACGGGATATGGCTCATTCTTCTACTGGCGTCGGCTGGTGTTCTCAAGCATGCCGGTATCCAGATTCCATATTTTGCCTTTTTTGCCCATGATTCCGGGATAAGGACTACCGAACCCCCAAAGAATATGCTGCTGGCCATGTCCATTGCCGCATTTTTCTGCCTGGCAATCGGTATATATCCTAAAATGTTGTATGACCTACTGCCGTTCAAGGCCGAGTTCAATCCATATGACATGTCTCATGTGCTGGCCCAGACACAGTTACTTTTCTTTGCCATACTGGCGTTTGTCTGGCTGAACCTGAGAGGCCTGTATCCTCCGGAGGTCCGAGCTGTCAACGTTGACGCAGAGTGGGTTTACCGCAAGTTTCTCAAAAAACTGGCTCGCACTGGTTTTGGCTGGTTGTGGCAGACAGACAGCAATATCAGGGCAAATTTCATGGGCCGCCTGAATATGCTGCTTGCCTATCTAGATAAAAATCACAGTCCCGGCGGCAGGGTTGCCAGAACCAGGCCGACGGGTAGCATGGTCATGTGGGTCGCTGCTCTGCTTGCTGCTTACCTCTGGCTGCTGTTGAGCTTCCCTCATCAGTCTTAACCGTATAATCGGAAAATACTCCAAGCCCCCGCTTCCTTTTCTTTTAAAATAGAGGGACAGGCGGTATTTTTTCTTTCTCTATCTATCCATTACCTCTGCTGTCAGTGGAAAAACGGGCCTGCTGCGCTTGACCTGCTCTGAATAGTTCGATACAATAACCCAGTGAGTGTTATAAGTATTTGATCTTCATAGATTGTTCATACATCTTCGGGAATCTGTATATGCATATTGATCAGGATGCTCAACGGAAGCAGATTGAAAAATTTATTCGAAGGATACCCAGTCTATCAACGACGGTTGGCAAAGTTCTGGAGATCTGCAGTAAGGTTGATGCGTCTCCAAATGAGCTCAATAAGGTTATCGCACTTGATCCCGTTCTGACTGGACAGGTGCTCAAGCTGATTAACTCAGCCTATTACTCTCTGGTAAACAAGGTCACCTCACTCACCCGTGCAATAACCATGCTTGGTCTGAATACGGTCAAGAATATGGCCCTGTCAACGGCAATCATCAGGACGGTGTCAGGTGCCAAAAAATCCAAAGTTCTGCCAACCAAAAAATTCTGGGCTCACTCGATCAGTGTTGGGGTGAGCGCCAAGTTGCTGGCCCAGGTAAAGGATATTGCGCTGATGGAAAGAGAAGAGTACTTTATCTCAGGGCTGCTCCATGATCTGGGCAAGGTTCCCTTCGATGATGACTATATTCACGTGCTGAGCATGGCAAAGCGGGAGCAGATACCGCTGATTGAGGCAGAACGTCAGCTGATGGGAATTGATCATCAGGAAGTAGGCCTGATGATTGCTGAAAAGTGGAAACTCAATAAAGCAATATCAAGCTGTATCGGCAACCATCATGATATCGATCAACTCGACGAGGAATATCAGCAGCAGGCAGCTTTCGTTGCTCTTGGCAATGTCTATTCTGATATTTATGATATCGGTTTTGCCGGCGACCTCTATCCATCAGAGAACGAAGTTGAGAAACTTCTTGATCTGACCGAACTCAGTTGGCTTGAATTTGCCGATATCAGAGACGATATTGATATTGAAATTGAAAAAGCCCAGATTTTTCTCCAAATCTAGTTCAGCTGCTATTTTCCAATGGGATACGTATAATGAAAGTGAAGTTCTGGGGAGTCAGAGGAACCGTTCCCTGTCCCGGGCCAAGTACTGTCAAATATGGTGGAAACAGTGCCTGTATCGAATTGCGCGTGGGGTCTTCTAACAGGATAATTGTTATCGATGCGGGCTCAGGTATTCGCGATCTGGGCAATAATCTGGTACAGAATGATTTGCCCAACGGTCCACTGGATATAATGCTGTTTCTTACCCATACCCATTGGGACCACATCATGGGGTTTCCTTTCTTTACGCCAATATATATACCCGGAACCAGGATGAAGGTGTATGGTCCGGTAACGTTTGAGGATGATCCGCTGGATGATGTGGTTGGCGGGCAGATGAAGTATCGTTATTTTCCTGTCAATGTCGGTGAACTGGTGTCTGAAATTGACTACATCCGCTTGAAGGAGAATCCATCTATTGATCTCGGCGATGGGTTGACCCTGAAAACAAAAATGTTGAATCATTCCATAACGGTGCTCGGTTACCGATTTGAATATAATGGAAAAGTCTTTTGTACCTGCTATGACTGCGAGCCCTATCGGAATCTGTTTATTACTGATCCTGAACATCCCGAATATGACGAGGCAATGGCGTATGAGGGTGGTCTGGTAGCTGATGAACAGAACGAGATTCTCGAGCAGTTCTTTAGTGGTGCAGATCTGTTGATCCATGACAGTCAGTATACCGAAAGGGAATACCGCGACAAGTCTGGCTGGGGTCACTCTTCAATCGAGCATACTGTCACTGCTGCTGCACGGGCAGGCGTTAAGAAACTGGCACTTTTCCATCATGACCCTGATCGTACCGATGAGCAGATAGACAGGTTGGCAGAGATCTATTGTGAACCGGGGAAATTTGGTGACACTGAGATATTTTTTGCCCGTGAAAATATGGAAATAGATCTGACTGATTAAAAGATGAGTCAATAGACAGATTGCTTTATTGCCGCAACGATTTCATTGTCGGGCTGAAAGAGAAGTTGCGGCGGATCGGGATAGGGCAGCATTAAGTTGTGGGCAAATGGTGTGTCGGCGACATTGCGATTGTATGCTTCCACCATGAGTCTTTCCAGATTTACCGTATCTTCTATATTGTAGGCTAACAGGGTCTCGAGGGCTGCCTCGTTACGATGGCGTTCATATTCCCGCCAGAGGATAACGGCGAATGACCCATCAATGCCGTCGAGTGTACCCCTGTTTATCCCCATCTGTTTTTCACATCCTTTTAGTCCCCCTCTGCAGCCTAGTCTGGCAAGAATATAGCGCAGATCAATGTGTGCATGGTCGAGTTTCGTCCTGAAATACCGTTCGATAAACGGTATATCAAAAGAAATACCATTGTAGGTAATTATTACCTTGAATCGCTCAATATCTAATATGAAATCATCAAGATTCCGACCATTGACGTAGGTTGTAACATCATTGCCGTCATAGAGTGCGATAGTGGTAATTTCCGCCTCATCGCCAAGACCCGTTGTCTCGATATCCAGGTATGCCGTTGAGTCACGGAAATGCGGGAAAAGTCTCCAGGCATCTGCTGTTTTAAGATATTGAGAAAAGAAGCGCGGGTCCGAGTTCAGAGCCTGGACAGAATTTTGAAGAAACTGGGACACCTCATGTTTACTGACCCTGGCGACAGTGTCCGGGTTTCGCATCAATAGTTCCCAGGAGATAAAGCCCTGTTTCCAGAGATTTCTTTCAGTTGCATACCCAATACCGGGGATGTGACAGAATGTGGCAGTTAACATGTTGGCTGGGTGCTCATCAGAAAGTGTTATCCATTACTCGTGGCGGGATATTTTTTTTCGGAGTTTTTTTTGCTTTCCCTGGCGATTTTTTTTGTCCAGTCGTTTCTGGCGTGATGAATGGGTTGGCTTGGTCGGTTTACGGGGCTTTGATCTTTTCAGTGTCGTCCTGATCAGGGCAGCAAGACGCAGCAGGGCATCTTCTCTGTTTTTTTCAAGACTTCGGTATTGTTGTGCCTTGATGATGATCCAGCCGTCATTTGTTATTCGCCGGTCTCGTGCCACCAGCAGCTTCTGTTTGCAGTAATCGGGCAGTGAAGATGTTTTTATATCAAAACGAAGATGTATTGCTGTTGACACCTTATTTACATTCTGGCCGCCGGGGCCGGATGCACGTATCTGGGTAAATTCGATCTCACCGGTATCCAGTGAAATTTTGTCTGATATTCGAATCATATGCGCGTCAGGCTGAAGCAGTGGAAAGGGGCAGTTAATAACCCTGACAACATGGTATGGCTACTCGTGTGTTCCGTAATAAATCTGTCCAAGTTTTGGATTTAACGTTACCATCTGGCCGTTACGCAGGTGGATTGTCGCTTGTGTGACATCGCAAATGACAGGAATAGACAGCTCTCTTCCAACCATCGCCGCATGGGAGGTGAGACCGGGTGCTTCCGCTATTATTCCAACTGCCTGACTTATATAGGACAGCATGGACTGGTCACTCTTGGTGATGACGATGATTGGCTTTGTCGGCAGATTTTCCCAATCCTGCTCGCTATTTATAATGCGGATGGTACCCGAAACATTCTTTTTGCCAATACCCTGGCCGGTGAAACAGACATCGGCTACTGTGTGAACTTTGAGCATGTTCGTGGTACCGCTCGTTTGCAGTGGCAGGCCGGCAGTGATGACAACAACATCTCCATTTGTTAATAACTCGGCTTGAACTGCGGTACGAATGACATTATTAAGCTGTTCATCCATTGTCTCTGCAAAGACTCCTTCAAGCGGGATTACTCCCCGGACAAGCTGAAGTTTCCTGAGACTGGCGTGAGATGAACTGATGGCAATGATCGGTGTTTTCGGCCGATACCTGGCCACCCGCAGTGCGGTAGATCCGGTTGTCGTTGCGGTAATGATAGCATCAGCAGAAAGATCTGCTGCCGTGGCACATGAGGCGTAGGAGATTGCATCGGTAATAATCGGTCTGCGGTGTCGCAGCCCCTCTGCAAGGATCGCTTCATAATCAAGTGCTGCTTCGCTGATCCGGGCATTTCGGGCGAGAAAACGGACCGCTTCAAGCGGGTATCTGCCAACCGCAGTTTCACCGGACAACATCACCGCGTCAGTTCCATCGAAGATAGCGTTGGTAACATCGGATGCCTCGGCTCGCGTGGGCGTTGGTGAGAAAATCATCGATTCGAGCATTTGCGTGGCAGTAATGACCGGCTTACCAACCTTGTTTGCCTCTTTAATAATTTTTTTCTGGAGGACCGGTACTTCTTCCGCCGGCATTTCAACGCCGAGATCACCCCGGGCAACCATTAACCCATCTGCAGCTTCAAGTATATCCTGCAGATTATCGACTCCCTGGCGATTTTCTATCTTGGCGATAATCGCCTGGTTCCCACCCGCTTTTTCTATTACCTTTCGGACTTCCCATACGTCGTCTGCCCGCCTGACAAAGGATGCAGCTATAAAATCCACACCCTGCTGCACACCAAAGATGATGTCAGCCTCGTCCTGGTTCGTGATGGATGGCAGGTTTACGTCAACATCTGGCAGACTGACTCGTTTCCTGGACTGAAGGAGCCCGCCAACGATGGTCCGGGCGGTGAGCTCTCCATCACGAGTACCGAGAACAAGCAGCCGCATTTTTCCATCATCAAGCAGGATGAAATCACCGGGTCCCACATCCTGGGATAATTTGTCATAATTTGTCGGGATTTCTTTTCCAGTTGTTCCCTTGTTGCTGAACGTAACGGTACCACCCTCTTCGAGCATAATTCCGGCACCAAGTTCCCCAACTCTGATTTCAGGGCCGCGGGTATCCAGCAGGATTGCTGTTCCCTTTCCTGAGACATCACGGGAGTGCTTAACGGTCGCTATTAAATGAGAGTGACTTGCCCTGTCTCCGTGTGACAGATTGATACGGGCAACATCCACACCCGCCTCAATGAGCGACAGGATATCCTCTTCCCGGTCACTGCTGGGTCCAAGCGTGGCAATTATCTTTGTTTTATTTGTTTTAAACATTATGGAGAACTACGGTGTGGAAAAATTTGCTCTGGTTGTCGGTAACGTCTTTTTGGTGCGCAGATTAACAGACAAAACAAAAAAGAAAAGAGTAAACATTGTTCACTCAAAGAATGACTGGGAAAAGTCAGGGATATGTTGGTTTTTTATTAATAATCCATTGATATTGTTGTAACGGAGGAGTTGAAAATTGCTGTTCCCGGTTTCTGCACCAATCTGTTGACCACCCTTTTTTCCCTGAAAAGTCCTTGTTGTATTGCCGATCCTTATGGAGTGATTACCATAGGAAGACATTTGTAATCCAACCCCTCAATTAAATACAGGAGTTACGGTATGGCAGTAAAAGATGGAGATACAGTTAAAGTTCATTATACAGGCACGCTTGAAGACGGTGAGGTGTTTGATTCTTCGGAAGGTCATGATCCGCTGTCATTTACCGTCGGTGGCGGCCAGGTTATTCCCGGTTTTGAAGATGCGGTAGTCGGTATGGAAATCGGGGATAAAAAGGATATTATGATTCCGGTAGAGCGTGCCTATGGTAAAAGAAAAGAGGAAATGGTTATCGTTGCCCCGGTGGAACAGATACCACCTGGCCTTGATCCCAAAATAGGGCAGATGCTCGAAGTTGGCGGTGTCGAGGGTGAGATCCTCAAGGTACGAGTCGTCGCTCTTGACGATGAAAATATTACCCTGGATGCCAATCCCCCTCTTGCAGGAATGGACCTGAACTTTTCAATTGAACTGGTCGGTGTCGGCTAATCTTTTACCAGAGGTTTGAGCGGTAACTATTAACGGTTGCCGCCTGCCCCACTCATGCAGAAAAACGGGGCGTGATTTGACGTGAAGAAAGGAGGATCACGCTGGATAATGGTGTTGATTTGCGGAGTCTTTCGAAAGTATTTGTGCAGAAAGAGCCTGACTGACTTGCGGTCCCACCCCTTGGGATGGTCGAAATTACAATAGAGCGATAAATCCCCATCCGAGAAGCGATTGAATACAGACTGAGCCTCAGAACTGCATACTGGCATGTTGAAAATTGCCAGGTTAAGAAAGGTGATGGCTTGATGATGCTTCGCAATAAAATCCATTGTTAACCGGGCTTCTTTCTCACCTTCATATGGAGTGCCGAAGAGCAGATAGATGTAGGTGGCGATACCGGCTTCTCTCAGATTTTCTAATATCCGTGCCGCACGGTTCAAATTAATACCTTTGTTCATCTGGTCCAGGACGTCTTGGGAACCTGACTCAAGACCAAGTTTCAGCATAACACAGCCCGATTTTTTCAATGCGTGACAGAACTCAGGGCTTTCGAGTTCCTGTCCGAACCGGCAGAAACCATACCAGGCGATTCCCGGTGGGTTCTTTATCAGGGTCGTCAGCAGGGCAGGGCTCATGGCATTGTCCAGAAAATGAAGCAGTATTGGCTTGTGCCGGGAGATCAACTCCGAAATTTCTTCAAGAACCCGTTCCGGGCTGTTTTGGGTAAAACAGCTGTTTTCAGCATGGTCGGGGCAGAACGTGCATTTCTTCCAGTAACATCCGTCAGATGCAGCATAAGGGAGGACAGGGCCGGGTGCTAGGTAACTGCCAAAGTTGATATCTGTAAAGTCCGGCCTGCCGGGCAACAGTCCTGGCTGGTGTCCCATCAGTTCAAGCAGCGCTTTTTCACCAGGACCTTTTACAAGGTAGTCAATATATTTTGAGAAACGGTTTTGCCATATCGGGTTACTCATCCACGAGGTAATAACGCCACCCCCGGCAACAGTTTTAATGGCGGGATGAAATTGTCTGATATATCCCAGTATTGCAAAGCCGCTCAGTGCCTGGCTCAGGTAGGAAAATGAAATACCGATGTAGTCAAAGGAATATTCTTTCACCAGATAATCAAGGCGGTGGCTGAACGTTGAGAAAAATGGACTTTTTTCAAACTGATCTGCTGCTTCAAGTAAATCAGCGCTCTTTAGAGGCGAGTGGTTTGGGTCGGTAAAGTTTGCCAGCGACATTTCAAGATCAGCAGCTCGGCCGATATTTGAAATAACCCGGTTCAGATCTTTAACGGCCCGTCGGTATCGATCCGGTTTTTGATAGATGTTCATTGAGCGAAGGTCTTCAAGATGGCGAACTCGATTTTTGAAGGCCCGTCGGCTCCAGGTATCGTGTGCTGAGGTTTGGATTGAAAACAGATCCCCCATACATTCGATATTCAGGTCACAGATTACACAGCTGATATTTTTCTCACGCAGACTTCCTGCGAGCCGGGCGATGCCTGCCGGCGGTTCACATATTTTCGCTGCAGGGGGAGAAAGAAGAAGTATGGACATAGTATGGCGCGTATCAGCTGATTTGTGATTGACCGGTTTAGATCAGGGAGTTGCTTAAAGCTTATCAGGACTCGCCAGTCGCCGCGCAGGGAGAATGATCATAAGGTACCCTTGTAAACTCATAGCGGTAGCTAAGCAGTATATAAAAAAAATTGCAATCTCAAGTTAATGTACCATGTCTGCCAGCGTTGGTGTTCATTGGCTGTCGGCGCTCTTCTGACGGGTGCCCGTTGACAGTGAACGGTGGACTATTGAACGGCAGATGCCATAGGCTGTCGGCCTGAACCAATTACCCTTTGATGACGGCCAGTGGCTGTAAAATTTCCAGGATGTCGACAAGGTCTTCCTGGAGCCTGATCACTTTCTCGATATCCTTGTAGGCGCCGGCAGCCTCCTCAAGGTCTCTGCGTCGCCTGACAGCGTGAAGTATCCCTTGCTGCTCAAGCTTTTTCTTCTCTTTGTCCAGGTCGAGTTGCTTCTGCGCCTGCTTTCTTCCTAATTTCCTGCCGGCACCGTGCGAGCAGGAGCAGAAACTTTCCGGATTGCCCTTCCCCGAAACAATATAACTGGTAGTGCCCTGCGAGCCTGGAATAATGCCGATTTCATCCGGGTATGCCCGGGTCGCACCTTTGCGGTGAACGATTACTTTTTTGCCAAAATGACTTTCAGCGGCCGCGTAATTGTGAGCAATATTCACGGGGGAGTCAAAACGGATATCCGAGCTGACCGTTTCAAGGAGGGCTTCCTGGATCCTGTCCAGCATCAGCAGCCGGTTTTTCTTGGCAAACTGAACACAATAGTTCATTTCACCCAGGTAGCATTGCCCCTCTTTACTGTCAATTGGCAGAGAGTCGAGCTGCCATGATGGTGGTATTGGCCTCCGACGTTTCTTGTTGAGGCCGACCGCGATCTTATTGTAATGATGCGCCACCTTAAATCCAAGGTTCCTGCTGCCTGAATGGACCATGATCCAGATAGTTTGATCACTTGCCTGCTGAAATTCGATAAAATGATTTCCGCCTCCCAGTGTTCCTGCCTGCGTCCGTGCATTTTCATACTCCTGCTGGACAATGGGAAGATGTTTGATTGCCCCTTTTTCAAGAGCGGGCATCAACTGAACCCGGACCGGTTTTGAATGGTGTTTGAACCCAAGTGGAACGGTTTGGCGAACTGCTTTCATGACCTGTTTCATTTGGGACCGGTCTATGGCTGAAAGCGATGTCTTTACCGCACAGACACCACAACCTATATCGACACCGACAGCGTTCGGAATGATAACATCATCAGTCGCAAGGATACCGCCAATGGGCATGCCATAGCCGAAATGGGCATCGGGCATTATGGCGATGTGATGAAAGGCAAACGGCAAGTTCGCGAGATTTCGGGCTTGCTGGAGCGCTCCTTCCTCAATGTCATCAAGCCAGAGCTTAATGGGTATTGCTTCTGTGGTGAGTATCTCTTTCATTTTAAAAGGGTGGTTCTGATGAATAGGTACACGGATTATTGTTTTCAGGATGATTAAACGAGATAAAACAGCTGTGCAGCAGCATCCTGTCTCCATCGTTTCCTGAGCCGTAAAGATAGTCTCCCACAATTGGTGAACCAAGCCCCATCGGGTGCGAGGCATGCAGGCGCAGCTGGTGAGTTCTGCCGGTCAGAGGAGTAAACTCTACCCGGGTACCAGAAGGTTCTCTGGCAATTTTTCGCCACAAGGTTACTCCCTGCTTTCCATTTACCGGGTCATATATCTGCAATGGCCGGTTTTCCGGATCAAGGCGAAATGCCAGCTCGATTGTTCCGGACTCCTCGAGAAGATCTCCTTCAACAATGGCAGCGTAACGCTTGAGAACCAGGCGGTACTGAAATTGTCTGGCCAGGTTCCGGTGGGCCTGGGGTGTTCTGACCAGCAGCATCAGGCCCGAGGTCATCATATCAAGACGATGCACGGCAGGCTGGATCGGCAGGTCAGGGAAAAGCTCTTTTGCTCTTGACACGACACAGTCCTGTTTTTCCTCTCCCTTGCCGGGAACCGACAGGAGACCGCACTGTTTATTGATAACCAGTAGAGATCGGTCTTCGTGAATAATGTCCAGGTCAGTTGACAAAATTTCGTTTCCTCTGTTCGATGCCGCATAATAAAAAACCGAGCAGCGGCTGACATTTATCGATGCATGGTGAGTAGAAGTGGCCATGTTCTTTCGTGCCTGACCGGTTGCTCCTGCCAAAAAAGAATTCAGCCAGCGATAGTGGTAAGAGGTTGGATGCAGCTGCCAAATTGAGCAATTTGGGGCCACAGCAATCACCGGCTCCGGTCGGTTTTCCATCCGGCTGAGTGAACGCCTGATGCAATGTTGCGGTCTCACCGGCAAAATTTTGCAGATGATAGAGGTTATGGATGTCGTTCATTAACGTTCTTGAGAGTTGTCGACGCTGGTCTTTCAGTGACTGGTGGTGATCTGAACCAACTTGAGACCTTTCAAGTTCATAACCCAGTTCTTTGATCCTTTTTTCAACGGGGTCATGTACCTTCTTGAATGCATGCAGATCAAAAAGCGGCGGAGCCCATCCCTCAACAAACCAGAGTCCGCTGAACTGGCCGGAAAATGCATAAAGCCATGTTTTATTGCCGTTTTGTTGTAGACACTCAAGAATGCCAAACATTTTGCCGCGCTGCTCTCCAAACAGAGGCGCAGTCGAGAGATGCGGGTCCTGGGTGCTGCCGGTAAAAAAACCAATTGATCTCTTCTCTTCAAGTATGCGAATCAGCTCCTCCCCCTTTTCTCTGGCAGTTGCCGAACCAAGAGAATGCACAGTAGCACACCTGGTACAGTAACCGGAGCAGCTCTGTTCTTTCTTTTTTGATGGCATGCTGTGTTTTTCGTCGTTAAGTACTGTCATTCAGAGTATTCTCATTAGTAAAAGTGGTGTCTATAATTGTGTAGTAACATTTCAAAATTAAATACGATTTCTATTTATGCAAACAACCCCGTTTTCTCCGTTACATCCCGAGGCAATTCTTAATTGTGTCGAGCAGGCCACCGGCCGCCGGTTGTTGAACGTCTGCCGGCCGCACAGCAGTTATATCAACCGGGTTTATGAACTTCAGGATCATGACGGGGAGTATATAATTGTAAAATTTTTTCGTCCCGGCAGGTGGAGTGAGGCAGCGTTACTGGACGAGCTCCAGTTTGTTAACGAATGTGCCGAGATTGAAATCCCGGTAATACGACCATTGCAGCTGGCAGACGGGAGTTTTCTTGGAGATTTCCAGTCCATTCGTTTTGCTCTGTATCCCCGTTGCGGCGGTAGATTGGTTGATGAGTATAATGATGAACAGTGGCTGGAACTGGGCAGGCTCCTTGGCAGGGTGCACACCGTTGGTGCCGCTCGGACCGCCGATGGAAGAAACAGGCTGCACCCGGAACATACAACGCGAACTCAAGTTAATTTCATTATTGATAATGACTTGATCCCGGAGCCGCTGATTTCTCCTTTTAAGAAAGTTACCGATGAAATTATTGCTGAGATTTCTCCAGTTTTTGAAGAGATAGAAGAAATCAGAATCCATGGCGATTGTCATGGCGGCAATTTGATTTACCGGCCGGGCGAATCATTTTTCATAATCGATTTTGATGATATGCTTGTTGGCCCTCCTGTACAGGATTTCTGGATGCTGCTTCCGGGAATTGTTGATGATTGCAGAGTTGAGCTCGCTCTGCTGCTTGAAGGGTATGACATGTTTCGATCGTTTGATCGACGGACATTGAAACTTATTGAACCGCTTCGTGCCATGAGATTCATTCACTATACCAGTTGGTGCGGCTGGCAGTTTATTGAAGATGGGGAGACCAGGATTGATGATTCGTTTGGTTCTTACAATTATTGGCAAAAAGAGATTGGAGATTTGGAAGATCAGTTGGCTATAATAAGAAAAAACAATGAAGGTTTTTAAGAAAAGAAGCGGGCAATTCGTTGTCTGTACCCCAGGTTCTGTTTTATAAAAACTCTGACGATTTCTTTGAAATTAATATCAAATTCTGCACTCATTCTGGATAATTCGGTGTAGTCTTGCTCCATTATCTTCTTTAATTTCGGATCCCTGCCAGCGATGCATATGACATTGCCACGTTCCGGAACCGGCAGTGTCAGACATGAGCTGAAATTGCGCTTCAAATCAGTTTGTACCCGATCCATTTTGTCTTCGTCACCACTCCACAAATTAAGACTGACAATGCCATTTTCCTCCAGATGACTCAAACAGTGCTCAAAAAAAACGGCAGAATAGATTGAAGGAGCCATCCCATTCTGATCAAAGGCGTCAATGAGTATTAAATCATACGCCTGACCCTCAAATTGCGCGATAAAGTCATGTCCATCATCGCAATGGAGTCTTATTGCGCTTGAGTTTGGAAGGTTAAAATATCCTTTAGCCAACTTGATGATATGAGAGGAAAAATCGACTCCTTCGATGGTGCAGGAGGGAAAATGATGATGAATAAAACGAATAAGTGAACCTGCCCCGACACCAATCACAAGAACACGATGCGGAGGGTTCATAAAGAGCAGGGTCGCCATCATAAAGCGGGTGTATGAAAGCACAAGTCGGTGGGGCGCTGAAATCGACATTGACGACTGCAAGACATCTCCGGCAAAATAGAGTGAACGGCTATCACCATGTTCGATAATTTCGACCAGATGATTTTTCCAGTGGTCCCGGTATATTATTTTTCCAGAGGGTCGACTCATACTCGTCATGAAGAGAATTTAAGATGTAGATAATAGCTGATTAGTATCATTTTTGTCAAAATGATACCATCAACCTGTATTTTTTACAGTTAAATTGACTGAAGTACTTGACTCAGCACGGATTGTTTTGGCATACTATGTTTTGAAAGAATGTTAAAATTTGTTGATCATCCAAAAAGGAGAAACCTCAATTGTCTTCTGATACATTATCGAACTGCATCTTGCTTATGGAGGATGAAGAACTGGTGAGTTCAATTGCGATGCAGATGCTTGAATTTATAGGCTACGATTCTGTTCTTGCTGTTGATGGAGGTCAGGCCATTGACCTCTACGAGAAACACTATACCTCAGGTACCCCCTTCACCGGGGTTATCATGGACCTCACCATCCCTAACGGGATGGGCGGCGAGCAGACCGTTCAGGAACTCCTGAAAATCGATTCGTCTGCAAAGGTTATCGTTTCCAGCGGCTATTCAGACGACCCGGCGATGGTAAAGTATGACGATTTTGGTTTCTGCGCAGCTATCTCAAAACCGTTCAATATTCAGGAATTGACGCAAGTATTGCAGGTTCTTGAACCTGAAAAATAGACGGTGCTGCTCAGTAATGGCCATTTCTACTTTCTTTTCAATAGGTTACTATCCTGTTGAAAGGCCCTCTGTTGTTTGTCGCTTTCCCTGAGTTATTAATCAGCGGTCCTGCAAACGTCTAAAAGCTTCGATTCGATATCTTGCTATTGCATTAAAAGATAGTAATCCATTAAAGTTGTTTTGAACGAGTTGTCGAAGCTTTTACAAGATGCCATTTGTATTCACCCCAATGTAACATTGTGATGAAATTAAAAAAGATTATTTCAGGTGGGCAGACAGGTGCGGACCAGGGAGCACTTGATGGAGCAAGGTCCTGCGGTTTCCCCTATGGCGGGGCAATACCGGCGGGGAGAAAAACTGAAGCAGGAGCACTTCCAGAAAAATACTCTATGGTGGAACTCGACTCTGAGCACTATCCGGTTAGAACCGAAAAAAATGTCGTCGATGCTGATGGAACTTTGATTGTGTCGAATGGGGTGCTTACCGGAGGGTCATTGTTGACCTGTAAAATTGCAAGAGATCGAAAAAAGAACTGGATACATATCGATTTTGACAAAGAGGATCTCCCCTCAGCAGTCAGAAAGGTAATGAGCTGGGTGATCAGGAACCATGTAGAAATTCTCAATGTCGCGGGGTCTCGGGCAAGTTCTGACCCCAGAATTTATGATGTAACCCGCAGGTTGATCGTCGATCTGCTGTCATCTGCCGGGGATGGTCATGCCGGATAACTCCCTGCCGGTTGTTGACAAGGAGCGTTGCACATCCTGTGGTCTCTGTGTTGATATCTGTCCCGACAAAATCTTGCTTGCCGGAGATGACGGCGTTGTCACTGTCGTGGCAGAAAGTTGTATGGGATGCGGACATTGTTATGCCATCTGTCCGGTTGAAGCAATTTCAATGCCGGGATTAATTTCAGATCTTGGATTGGCAACCGTGGCGGCAGATTCCGGGACTGAAACGCACGAACGGGTTGAGATTGAGTCCTTACTTCAGCTGATGCGTTCACGGCGGTCCTGTCGGGCATTTGAACCTGTTCCCCCGAAACTTTCTGTACTCACTGATCTGGCACGTATCGGAACCACGGCGCCATCGGGGACCAATAGTCAGGGATGGCAGTTCATTGTATTACCGGAGCGCAGTGATGTTATTGCTTTGGGCGAGGTGACCGCCGATTTCTATCGTCGATTAAACAGAAAAGCCTCGAGCCCACTGTATCGACTTGTCGCACGATTGTTTACTGGTGATAGGCTTGAACGTTATTATCACAGATATTATAAGGCAATTGAGGACGGGCTTTCTGACTGGTATGAAAACGGTGTTGACAGACTTTTCCATGGGGCCCCTTCAGCTCTTGTCGTTGCTGCAGACCGATCCTCGAGCTGTCCTCAGGAAGATGCGCTGCTGGCTACTCAGAATATCTTACTTGCTGCAGAATCAATGGGAGTTGCGACCTGTCTGATCGGGTTTGTGGTTGAGGCAGCGAAAAGAGATAAATCAATAGCAGCATCGCTTCGGCTTGGGGCGACTGAAAATATCTACAGTGTTATCGGCTGTGGTTATTCCGCACTATCATTTAAACGCTTTGCCGGGAGAAAACTGATAACTCCACGGATTATCAGACTTTCCGGAGAAAGAACAGAACGTAACTTTGAACAGGAACGTGGGGAAATGAAACAGCAGAATAAAAGAACACGACTTGTCTTGTACTCTTTTGGTTTTAAGCATGGGGTACCTGTTGATGCAAACATGGTATGGGACGTCCGTTTTCTACCCAACCCATACTGGCAGGAAGATCTTCGGCCGATGAGCGGCTGTGAACAGCAGGTTTCCGATTATGTGATTAAAAGTGACCAGGGAGAAAAATTTCTTGCTTTGATAAAGCCGCTTCTCTCTTTTCTGCTGGACAGTGAGGCAAATCTGGAACAGAAAAATCATCGTTTTGCCATCGGCTGTACCGGCGGCAGGCACCGATCGGTAGCAGTGGTCGAGGAGTTACGTAATTTCCTGTTAGACGAGAATATTGATCTGGAAGTATTCCATAGAGATATGGACCGGGAGGACGAGGCTGACTAGTTGTCTTGGTGATAAAGGGTTTGTCGAACACTTATTTTCTGTTTCCAGATTAATGTTGCATACCTGTTTCCCTCGAAGTGTTTTCTACCCGAGATTTTTTGTCAGTTTCCGTTCCTCTCGCAATTATTGGTGTCACAGGTGGGGTAAAAATTACCCGGATTACGTATCAGCTGGGTAAAAATTACCCTTACTCGTTGTGTATCCTTGCTGCCGTGTCATTCCCTTGCTGTTATAAATACTATAATAACGGTTTGTTACGTTTTTTATCCAGCCTTGGCACGGCCATTGCTTTTATTCTTTCAAACGTTACCACTTCTCACGGCTGTGCCGTAAAAAATTAAGGAGAATGAAAATGAAAAAGAAAATAGCAATTGTAGCGGTAATCGCAGGTTTAGGATTAGCTGGAATCAGCCAGGCTTCAGGTGGCTGGGGAAAACGAGGCGGCGCCAATTATAATGACTGTCCAATGATTCAGAATGGTCAGGTGACCCAGATCGATCCGGCACTTCAGGAAAAACGAGATAAATTCTTTACGGATACCCAGGAGATTCGAAAAGAGATGGTCATGAAACAGGCTGAGAAACGAGCGATGTTAAGAGGGGATAACCCAGACCCTCAGGCTGTCAGCAAGATTTCCGGAGAGCTTTTCGACCTGAGAACAACGCTGCGACAGAAAGCTGATGAAGCTGGTATACCCGGAGCTTTCGGAGCCATGGGTGCCAGGGGTGGTTTTAAACAGGGAATGAATGGTCGCGGATTTGATTCGGCTATGAATGGGCGTGGTTTTGGTCCGGGAATGGCCAGTCGCGGATTCGCACCCGGCGGGGATGATCGCGGATTTGGTCCCGGTATGGGCAGGTCCGGAAAAGGTGGCAGAAATATGGGATACATGGGTAATTCCGGCTATGGTCAAGGCCGTTACTAATAAATACTAGTTTTTTCCTTCCTCCCCCTCAAGCTTGTCCGGCTGCTTATCGCCGGGCAGGCTTTTCTCTATGAGCTCGATGCCTGATGTTTGATTCAGGGTTAACGCTTCCTGTCATTGAATTTAACAAGCAGATTGTGCCATCTATGTTTCAGGATCTGCCTGGGATAATAGTCCATGGGCCTTGATAACCAGTTCTTTGATTTCAGCTGAACAGTAATGTCCATGGGGCTGCAGCGTTGAAAAATCCATTTTTTCAGCTGCCGTCCCATTGTTGCCGGGAACCCATCCGGAACCGGTTCCGAGATTGGCATAGCGATCTCGGGCATATTGTTTCATGTCCCATGCTCGATAGAGGTTGTAAAGCCAGGAGATCATCCTCAGGTTTATGTTGCCGGGGGCCTGTTCCCACGGCGGCAGGTGGTTCCACAGACTGTCAGGACGCCTGCTGCCCGAGCATTTCTGCACGGCAGCGCTGAGATTGTTATCTATCTGAATGAGCAGTTCCTGGTCGTTTTCCTGAAGATAGGAGAGTGCTTTCAGGTGTTCGTCAAAATGCTCAGGTTCAGATGCTCCTACACTGATGGTCGTTACACCGTGTTGTCTCAGACAATAGATATCATTGAAAAGCATCGGTGATAGCGGAGAGCAGAGGCTGACAAGTTTTGCTGAGGGCGTATGAAGATATCCCCCTTTGTCGGAGGGACTGATGATAAAAGTACCGATGTCCCGGTCCGCTGCAAGCTCGATTGCTTTTCTGTTCGCATCGAGAATATAGTACCAGTGGACATTAAAAAAATCGAAGCCACCATCCTCATCATGATTGAGAGCATCAATGATAACGTCACAGGGGCCATGGCCGGAAAAGCCAACAAAATCGATTATGCCCTTTTCCCTGAGACGATTTGCAACCGCCAGGCAGCCATTTTTCCGGCAGCTTTGCCACAAGGTACGGTGATCGTTTATGCCGTGGATCGCCAGAAGATCAAGACGATCCACCTGGAGCCGTTTCATTGAAGATAAAATTTTATTAAGAAATTCATCGTTATCATCAGATGGCACGACCTTGGTTTGGAGCATAAAATCGTTTCGAGGGATCTTGGCCAGGATCAACCCAAGCTGTCGTTCTGATGATCCGTAGCCGTGAGCAGTTTCGATATGATTTATACCGTAACCGAGCGCCTTTCTGACAATCGTTTCAAGTTTATTGTTGGCGGTCGCGGGTATCTTTTCAAGATCGGTATCCTGCCAGTCATGCATGCTGCGCATGCAACCGAAACTGAGTGCGGGCATGGATAATTCTGTTTTGCCGAAACGTCTGTATATCATTGAAATAAAGCGATTAATTGTTTGTTCGTGAGAAATTAACTTCTTTGATAGAGAAAATGCTTACAGTCTGACCGTATAAAAGGAAGCATGAACATCGCCAGTTGCAAGTATTATTTTGTATTTATGGCGTATATCGTAAAAAAATGATCTCCGAGGTGTCCGTATGAACGTTATTGTTGTCCCCTGTCTCCATGATAATTACTCCTATATCCTTTTTGATGACAAAAGTAATGAGGCTGCCATTGTGGATCCTTCAGAAGCATGGCCCGTCCTGCAGGAGCTGGAGAAACAGCAGCTGACCCTCGGGGCAGTTTTATGCACGCATCACCATCCCGATCATATCGGTGGTCTGGAAGATATTATCGAGGAGGTGGGAAGTATCAGGGTGCTTGGTTTTGACGGAGATAAAACACGTATCCCACTGTTAAATGAATTACTCGCTGACGGAGATGATTTCACTGTTTGCGGCGTTTCAGGAGTCATGCTGCATACACCGGGTCATACAACCGGTGGTGTTGTTTTTCACATTGAAAATCATATGTTTACCGGGGATACGCTGTTTGGAGGAGGCTGCGGCAGGCTCTTTGAAGGTACTGCTCCACAGATGCTCGCATCACTCCAGAAAATAATGCATTGTGATCCAGAGACCCTGGTTTATTGCGGTCATGAATATACCGTGGTTAATCTGAATTTTGCGGGCCAGATTGAACCGGATAATGAAGAGATAGCCACGCGCCTTGCCCTTGTTGAATCAGGTCGTTCTCGAGGACTGCCTTCAGTACCCTCAACAATGGGCGAAGAACGAAAAACCAACCCCTTTCTCCGCTGTCATGAACCTGATTTAATTCGGCAGGTTGAAAAAAACTATACTGTTGACAGTAACAACCCTGAAGCCCTGTTCAGCTTTATTCGCGGATTACGAAACAATTTTTCCTGAATAGAGCCAAGGTGCAATCTTTCAGGGAGCACTAGAAGTCGATGCGTGCGTATAAATGTTCTGGTGAGCCTGACACGGGTGTTATTACCGAGGGTTGCCCGATGCGTGAAAAGATAATCAGGTTGACCTCATCATCAATATGGGCTAGAAATCTTGCTCACGAGAGCGTGGTTTTATGTGCCACGATTGGATATTGGCAAAACAGCCTGTCAAAGGCAGAGGAGAGAATATGAAAAAAATAGCACTTATTTTAGCAACTGCCATGTTGCTCTCAGCCCACAATGTGATGGCCGAATCATATGTCATTTCGGTTAACCAGTTTGTAGAGCATCCTGCCCTTGATGCAGTGCTCAAGGGGCTCCAGGATTATTTGAAAGATAATGGTGTAACAGCAGAGTTTAAAGTTCATAATGCCCAGGCAAATATGGGAACTGCAACCCAGATCGGTCAGCAGATGATCGGTGAGAAACCAGACCTGCTCGTCGCTATAGCTACTCCTTCGGCACAGGCAACAGCCCAGGCACTCAGCAAGGCTCCTTCAGAAATGAAACGACCATTTCTTTTTACTGCGGTGACTGATCCTGTGGCTGCAGGTCTTGTAGAAGCACTTGACAAGCCGTCTGAGTATATCACGGGAGTTTCAGACCTGCTGCCGCTCGATAAGCATATGGAAATGATAATGATCTACAAGCCTGATATTAAAAAACTTGGCGTTCTCTATAATGCCGGAGAGGCAAACTCGAAGGCAACGGTTGCCACTTTGAAGGAGATGAGTGGGAAGATGGGTTTTAAGGTAGTTGAGGCGACCGCTGCAAAGACTGCAGATGTCTATTCCGCTGCAAAAAGTCTTGTCGGCAGGTGTGATGCAGTCTTCATCCCCACTGATAATACTATCGTCTCAGCGCTCGAGTCAGTTCTCAAGGTTGGTATCCAGAACAAGCTGCCGATTTTTGCTGCTGATGTGGATTCTGTGGAGCGGGGCGCGGTAGCAGCGATGGGGTTTGATTATTACAAGCACGGTTACCAGACAGGTGCGATGGCCAAAAAAATTCTTGAAGGCACAAGTCCTGCAAATCTTCCCGTGGAATCCCAGGAGGAACTGCAATTGCAGATTAATCTGAAAGCTGCAGCATCAATGGGTGCTGAGCCTCCAAAGGTCCTTGTTGACAGTGCGACCAAACTTTACAAATAGCGTTTACCGAGATTAAGCGGATATCATGACGTGGTATGCAGCCCTTGGGGCACTGGAACAGGGACTTGTATACGGAATTATGGTGATTGGCGTTTACCTGACATTTCGTATCCTCGATTTTCCTGATTTGACTGTTGATGGCAGTCTTCCCCTCGGTGCTGCAATATCAGCAGTGGCAATTACCAGTGGAATTAACCCGTATGTCGCATTGTTATTTGCACTTCTGGGAGGGTTCGGTGCCGGGGTTGTTACGGCAATACTCAATACAAAATTCAAGATTCTTCACCTGCTCGCCTCGATATTGACAATGATTGCCCTTTATTCGATTAATATCAGAATAATGGGAGGGCCCAATATTGCGCTGCTGGGCTCTAATACCATCTTCGACCCGCTTATCGCGCTGGGAATTCCCGGGCACTATGCAGGGTTGATTATATTTATCTTCTTCGCGCTGGTTGTGATGATACTTGTCATCTGGTTTTTGAAAACCGAACTCGGTCAGGCTATTCTTGCAACCGGTGACAATCCACAGATGATAACCAGTCTCGGAGTGAACACACATTTCATCATTATTATCGGCGTCGGGCTCTCAAATGGGCTTGTCGCGCTAAGTGGTGCACTTATTGCCCAGAATCAGGGTGCTGCTGATGTCGGTATGGGTATTGGTACAATTATTGCCGGCCTGGCTTCGGTTATTGTTGGTGAGACAATATTTGGTAAATCCACAATTGCTCGTGCGATTATCGCCGCGCTGCTTGGTTCGATTGTCTATCGACTGGCAATTGCCCTTGCCCTTGGGCTTGAGTTTGGAGATTTTACTTTTAATCCCAGTGACCTTAACCTGATAACGGCGATTCTGGTCATCGGTGCACTGATCGCCCCAAATATAAAGAAAAGAATTCTGGCCAGATGATTTCTCTAAACCAATGCACCAAATACTTCCATAAAGGAAGTGTTAACGAAGTCAAGGCGCTCAGTGATATTGATGTGAAAATCGAGGATGGAGACTTTGCCACGGTCATCGGTTCTAACGGAGCAGGGAAATCGACGCTGCTGAACGCGGTGGCTGGCGGCTTTTTTCTTGATTCAGGTAAGATTTCAATCGGCAGTCAGGATGTTACCAAATGGCCTGAATATAAACGGGCGAAGCTGATTGCCCGTGTCTTTCAGGACCCCTTGCTGGGAACCTGTCCATCTGCCACCATTGAGCAAAACCTTGCCCTTGCTCTCAAGAGAGGAAAAAGAAGGGGGTTCGGACCCGGAGTACGGGCGCGTGATCGGAAACATTTCAGGGAAGAGTTAAGTAAAATCGGCCTTGGGCTTGAGAATCGTTTGCAGGACCATGTCGGTCTGCTTTCAGGGGGGCAGCGGCAGGCGCTCACCATGTTGATGGCAACACTGGTCCGCCCCGAAGTACTGCTACTTGACGAACATATTGCAGCCCTGGATCCAAAGACAGCAACCCAGATTCTCTCATTGACAAAGGACATCATTGCTTCCCAGAAACTTACCGCGCTCATGATCACCCACAATATGCGCCATGCAATCACCTTTGGTAACAGGTTGATTATGCTTCATCAGGGCAGGATCATCCTTGATGTCCAGGGAGAGGAAAAAATGAATCTTTCCGTGGAAGATCTACTCGAGCAGTTCTACATTGTGCAGGGGGAAGAACTGGCTAACGATTCAATGTTACTGGCCTGAGTTTATCTCACGCCTCGTTGAGCAGGGTTGGCCAGTCAAGATTCTGAAAATAATTATGGAGGAGATGATCGTCATCAACCAGTGTTGTCTCCAGGTGAGAAAATGTTGCCTCAGCAGCTGGTATAACTATGCCTGGAGGGGTCACCGTATCTTTTTTGCCGATAATTAAAAGGGATTCTGTAGAGATTTTTTTATCAGGGATCTGGTATTCTACGAAATTCAGAGCAGGTGCCAGCATGATAAGCCGTTTCACTTTTTCAGGTTGGTTCTGACAGAGACAGGCACCCATCAAACCACCAAAACTGGACCCCACAACGATCAGCTCACCCATATCGACAATTATTTCTCTGAGTTGTTCCATTCGCTGGGTCAAACTGCCATCAAAGTCAGGCCGCAGCATCGTCGGGAAGTGTTTGGAGAAATAGCGTCCTTTTGTTCCATACCCAGAAGAGTCAAGACCATGAAGAAAAATAGTGTTCAAGATAACCTCTTTCTGCTGTTTAGCGTTTCTGACGTTCCAGAGGGCTGATTAATTGTGAGCCCGGCCGATTAGCCCGTACCTTTTGCTCGGCTCATACCGTATATTCGATTGACTTTTATAACAATGGTGATGGATAAAAAAAAGAGAGTAGCAGGTATTTTCCAGTTCTGACTGGAGCTATTGACTACCGCGCCCTTATTAAGTCTTTTCAGACATGGGTTTGATATGATTGATGTTAGAAGCGTTTCTTTTGCAAATGATGAAGCGTCTATTCGTTTCATACGTAACAGCGTCTTTTCAGGCGATCAGGGGATTGATCCTGGCCTTGATTTTGATGGTAATGATCCAGAGGCTATCCACGTTATTGCCTTTGCTGATGACAAGGCCGTCGGTACAGGTCGTATGCTGGATGATGGTCATATTGGTCGAGTGGCCGTTTTAGCCCAATATCGTGGCAGGGGAATTGGTTCTGAAATTGTTAAATGTTTAACGGACGAGGCAGCGAAGGGTGGCTATCCACGGGTTTATCTCGGTTCTCAAAAACATGCCTGTGAATTCTACACAAAACTTGGCTTCACGCCATATGGTGATGTCTACATCGAGGTAGATATTGAGCATATATTAATGGAAAAATTTTTCGGAAACCCATGATTGAAATATCTTCTGATAAAACAAAACTTGATATCGAATTTATTCACAATTTCTTAAAAACATCTTACTGGGCCAAAGGTATTCCGCTGGGTTTAGTTTTGAAATCCATAGATAATTCTTTTTGCTTTGGGGTTTATAGAAGTAAAAAACAGATTGGCTTTGCCAGAGTAATTACCGATTATGCAACCTTCGCATATTTGGCAGATGTTTTCATCGACCCAAGCGAACAACAGAAAAGATATGGAAAACGATTATTAAGGCACATTCTTGGTTGTAAGGAACTGCAGGGATTGAGGCGCTGGCATCTCATTACTGCAGACGCAATGTTATTCTATCAGGATCATGGATTTTCCCGGGTATCTCTCAGCAAAGGACACATGGAATTGAGAATCAAGCCGGACTACCTGAAAGATGGGTGCTGAAGGGCTTTATTGCCGAAAAAGCATCTCAAATCATTATCAGTTATGTAAACGTATCTCGTATGGAACCGATGATTATCTATTATCTGGAAATGCGTTCCCCTGATTCGCTGAAAAGCAAAGATGACTCTCGGGGACTGGTGGTTACCGAATGTAAAATCAAACAATATCAACTCAACAAATTTCTCTATCAATTCATCGGAGAGAGGTGGCTCTGGACCGATAAGTTGTCCTGGACAGATGAAGCCTGGAAAGAATATGTTGAGAGTGATCAGCTACGGACCTGGATTGCCTGCAGTAGGGGAGCAATTGCCGGATATTATGAGTTGCTGAAGCAGGATAACGGTGATGTTGAGATCATTTACTTCGGTCTTTCCGAGTCATTTATCGGCAAAGGGTTCGGGGGCTATCTGCTGTCAGAAGCGATCAGGTGCGCCTGGGGCTGGCACGGTGTAAAAAGAGTCTGGGTTCATACCTGTACGCTTGATCATCCCGGTGCCCTGCAAAATTATCTTTCCAGGGGGATGACGCTCTATGGGCAGGAGAAAAAAGGCGAGATGCGTTAGTAAACAGAATGTTTTTTTATGGCCAATTGGGAATATATCAGGGTCGCTGCCAAGACCATTTCGTAAGAAAAAAAAAGGGGAAGAGCCCGGTTATGCTCTTCCCCTTAAGAGGAGGAATTTGGAAATCGTTTACTGGTTTAGTTAATGGTTATCTGTTTCGGTTTCTGTTCTTCCGGTTTTTCCACCAGAAGGGTTAATATACCATCTTTGTAGGTTGCACTAATCTGTTCTTCGTTCACCTCGAATGGGAGCTTGAAGCTTCTCTCAAACGAGCCGTAATGCCGTTCACGTCTGTATTTATTCTCGTCTTTTACCTCTTCGTTGCTAACCCGCTCACCTCCAATGGTCAGCAGTCTGCCGTTGACATCAACTTTGATATTCTCCTTGTCAAAGCCGGGCAGTTCAGCTTCGATACAGAGTCTATCTTCTTTCTCATAAATATCTACCGACGGGCGATATCCTCTTGCCACAGTATCGTTGACGACCCCTGAAAAAGGTGCAAAGAAATCATCAAACAGGTTAAGGTTACGGTTAAATGGCCTCAGATTTCTGTGTGGACTACACGTTGCAAGATGCATTTTTTTCTCCATGTTAATTATTTTTTTTGGTTTACTCCTGTGACTTAAATGGTAATAATTAATTAAAGACTGTCAAGAAAATTAATATTACTTTTTATAAAATAATTTAAAAGTAATTAAAAAATGGAATAACAATGGCACGATCCAATGGGTAAAAAAAAGAAAATATTAGATTTTATGGTAGTTTCCGGATCATATTCAGCTGATCTCAGGGGGCGGCAATCGGTGAGAACCACCTTTAAACTGTCCCCGCGCTGTATTGATGCTCTCAGTCTTCTTGCAACTCAGCTTGGCATCAAGCAGAAGTCGCTCTTTGACCACCTGATCGATGATACCCAGACCTTAAAAGCGATTGCTCGGGATGTTGAGTCGCCTCAGATGAGAGCGAATCGGGTACCAAAAACCTATGTCATTTCCCGCAGGACACTTGAAAGTCTTGAGCAGATCTCAAAACATTACCAGACACCGCGTGACATCCTGGTAGAGTTTTCCATCGAACGGATCATGCCCCTTATCCAGGAGGAGAGAAAGAAACACGAAAATCGAAAGAAGTTGATGAACAGCCTTGATGAATTCCTTGAAAACGGACGATCTCTACTGGAGAATGCTGATAACACGCTGGATCGTGATGATCCTGTTTTGGAAAAAATATTTCAAATGTATAGAGCCATACATCAAGGTTGTTCTGATATTAATGAGGTTATTGACAAAGGGCAAAAGCTTGAGGATTTCTGACAGACCCTGACACAGCCCTGCCGATTATATATCACTTGCATTAACTCGGTGAACGAGTATGCTTTAGCATCAGTAATATAATTCATTCTTAACAGAAGCACTCTCCTTCAGTTTTCTTGTCAGCGTTGTTTTCCAGCAATTCATCGTTTGCCATTACAGAAGTTATTGTCGCTTGTTTATACTCAGGAGCAGAATATGGAACTATATGTGGGCAACTTTTCCTATCTGATGACAGAACGGGAACTAAAAAAACTATTTTCCTCTTACGGTATCGTTGAAAACGTTCATCTTATCACCGATCACTATACTCGCCAGTCTAAATGTTTCGGCTATATCCGCATGGAGCGTCTGCAGGATGCCGAAAAAGCCATAGAGAAACTGCACGATAAAAGGTTCAATGAACAGAAACTTGTGGTAAAGAAAGCGCTGCCAATGGCAAGGCGTCAGGGGGGAAGTCGCTGGTAACATGCCCATCAAACAGTGACAACATCCGGCGGCGGCTGGTGATACCATCTCAGGTTGTCACAAAGAACACGTTCTGCTTTACCCTCAAACTATCCTTTTCAGTATTTATCGCAGGATCCTGTTTTATCTGGATCTGAAGCATGTCTCTTTGTCCGTGTCACTCCTCCGCGATAATCGTGTCATCCTCTGATTTTCATACCTTCTGGCCGAATAACCCTACCTGGCATTATGGCGTATAAAAAATAGTGTTAAATTCTATAAATATTGGTTACCAGGAGAGGGCAGTTCATGTTATTTTTCCGATGATTATGATCTTACCTGTTCCAATGAGGCTAAGGTAGAATATGAAGGTGATTTCCGAAGGAAACAGATCTTATCTAAATGAGGCGGTTGATGTTTTGCTCGCTGCAAACCATTCAGCAGCTTTAACCGGGGCAGGTATATCGGTCGGTAGCGGTATACCCGATTTCAGGAGTCCCGGTGGGCTTTGGACCGTTTATTCCCCGGATGAGTACGCTACTCTCGATGTTTTTTATGCAAATCCAGCAAAAGCATGGGAGTTATATCGGGAGCTTGGCAAAGTACTGATAGGAAAAACAGCAAACGCTGCCCATTCAGCACTGGCGGAACTTGAACAAAGAGGGATATTGAAGGGCATTGTCACTCAAAACGTTGATGCGTTGCATCAGGATGCCGGCAGTGAAACAGTCTACGAAATCCATGGCGATCATCAGACATTGCAATGTCTCGGGTGTCGTTATCGTGAGTCGGTATCCAGGGAGCATTACGGTAGTGAGAATGTCCCCCTATGCCCCCGTTGTCAGTTTCCACTGAAGCCAAACGTGGTTTTGTTCGGTGAGGCTGTCAGAGATTTTGATCAAATTGAGACGTTTATAGCTCATTGTGATTTGTTACTCGTTGCCGGGACATCGGCACAGGTATATCCTGCTGCAGGAATTCCCCAGAGTATCAAGCAGCGGGGAGGTGTTATTTTTGAGTTTAATCAGGAGGCGGCATTGAGTGTCGACCGATTTTCGGGAATAAGCAGTATCACCGATTATTTTTTCCATGGGGATATCCTCCAGATGTTACCCATGCTGATGACTGCAGTAGATAACAGGGCATGAATCAAAATCCATTATCCTTATTGCTAAAGGTTTTTCTGCCCTTCGCAGCCGGCTATTTCCTTTCCTATCTATACCGGGTGGTCAATGCAGTCATTTCAGCAGATCTGGTGACTGATATACATATTGGCCCATCTGCTCTTGGACTCTTGACCGCCACTTATTTTATCTCATTTGCATCATTTCAGCTCCCTCTGGGAGTACTTTTGGATCGGTTCGGGCCGCGCAAAACAGAGTCGATTCTTCTGCTGTTTGCGGCAGGAGGGGCGTATATCTTTTCACAGGCACAGACGCTTACCGGTTTGATTGTCGGCCGGGCGTTCATCGGCTTTGGTGTGTCGGCTTGTCTGATGGCTGCTTTTAAGGCCTACACCATGTGGTTTCCCAGGGAAAAATGGCCGATGATCAACGGTTTTCAGATGGCAAGCGGGGGCTTGGGTGCACTCGCTGCGACATCGCCGGTTGAACTCATGCTTGGAGTAACTGACTGGCGGACCATCTTTGTGGTGCTGTCATTTCTCACCTTCACCGTCGCCATTCTGGTGTTCTTTGTCGTGCCGGAGAAAGGGGGGGTGGCAAAGGGGGAGTCTTTGAGGGGGCAGCTCAGAGGCATCAGAGAAGTGTTTACCAGCATGCAGTTCTGGCGTGCAGCCCCGTTGACGACTATGTCGCAAGCTTCGTTCCTGTCAATTCAGGGACTCTGGTCAGGCCCCTGGCTCAGGGATGTTGCCCGTCTTGATCGGTCGGAAAGTGCTTCAGTATTATTTATGGTCGCTATCGCCATGATCGCCGGTTTTATCTCTCTTGGTTCCATTGCCGAGCGCCTGAACAGGCGGGGAGTTCCCGTTATTACGACCGCTGTCGCAGGAATGGGGACCTTTCTTCTGGTCCAGTCAGTGTTGACTTTTGGCCCTGCCAGTTGGGCACAAGCCGTCTGGATTGTTTTTGGTTTTTTTGGTACAGCTGGCATTATTTCCTACGCGGCCCTGACCCAATCGTTTCCGGTTCAACTGTCAGGGCGGGTAACAACAGGAATTAACCTGCTTGTGTTTGTCACAGCCTTTATCGCGCAGTGGGCCATTGGAGTCATTATCGAGATGTGGCCAATCGCCTCTGACGGCAGTTATGCCACGCAGGGTTATAGAGCAGGGTTTGGTATGATGCTGGTTATCCAGATCGTCGCTCTTTGCTGGTATTTTTATGCGGGTCGTTTTATCAATAAGGATGAAGTTACTGGTTAACAGTTTGTTATCATAAATTTAATATGAGGTTGGCATGCAGGTTGAAAAATTCAGCGGTGCGGGAAGATATGTTCTCGACGACGAACTGGCTAAAATAGTCAACATTTCAATGGTCCTCGAGATGCCGTTGCTGCTTAAGGGTGAACCGGGAACCGGCAAGACCATGCTTGCCCATGCGATTGCTGAGTCGTTGAATATGCCACTTATTGTCCTGAATGTGAAATCAAGCATGAAACTCATCGATGCCTTGTATCAGTATGATACGCTGACGAGGCTCAATGACAGCAGGTTTGGTGACTCCAGTCGGGATGTAAGCAATATCAAAGAATATATCAAGATGGGGAAGATCGGCCAGGCATTCACAGGAGAGAAACGGTCTGTGCTACTTATAGATGAAATAGATAAGGCGGAAACAGATTTCCAGGACGATATGCTCGATGTTCTCGATCAGATGCAGTTTGATATTATAGAGACCGATGAGGTCATCAGTGCGTTGACACGGCCAGTGATTATTATCACCTCAAATGCCAAGAAAGATCTTTCCGATCCATTCCTGGGACGATGCAACTTCCACCACATTGCCTTTCCTGACCCCAAGATGATGCGAAAAATTATTGATGCTCATTTTCCTGAAATCAATAATAAACTTGCTCAAAGTGCAATTGATACATTTTACGACCTGCGAGGCTTGGAAAATATTGAAAAAAAGCCTGCAACGAGAGAACTTATCAACTGGATACGGGCATTGCAGGCGGACCCCGACTTTCGAAACGGAGAGAAATTGAACAAAGAAATTCCGTTTCTGGGAGTACTGTTCAAGAAGAGTGGAGACTATCAGAAATCGTCACAGACCATAATGCGAAAACGTTTTTTCTAAGGTACGGACGGTAAAATGTTTGTTTCGTTTTTTTATAAACTGAAAGAGGTCGGGGTTCCGGTGAGCCCCACATCTTTTTTGACCTTTCACAAGGCTATGGACAGCGGACTCGTTGTTTCCGTTTATGATTTCTATATTGCCGCACGAACAATCCTGATTAAAAGTGAAAAGTATTTCGATCTTTATGATCAAGTGTTTGCCCATGTCTTTGAAGGCACAGAAATCGCTACCGATGAAGATGAGGAGATTGAATTCTGGTCCCACTCCATGCTTGATGAATGGCTGAAAAACCCAAAACAACTGGCAGCGTCACTCGGTGTAGAAGAGTCTGAACTCAGCAAACTGTCACCTCAGGAACTCTTGGAATATTTCAAAAAAAGACTGCAGGACCAGAAGGGCCGGCATGATGGGGGGTCGAAATGGATTGGCACCGGGGGTACATCTCCCGTTGGCCATTCCGGACATCATCCGGGTGGGATGCGTGTCGGGGGAGAATCCTTAAACAAGATGGCTACCCAGGTTGCCGGTCAAAGACGATATCGTGATTATTCAAGTGATGGCCCTCTGACCACAAGCTCCATAGGTGAAGCACTGAAGAAGTTGCGCAACCTTGTTCCTCGGGGAGTTAAGGACCGATTAAATATTGATGCAACGATTCAGCAGACATTAAAAAATGGCGGTGAAATTGAACTTGTATTCGACAGGAGCGTTGTTGATCGATTGAAAATAGTTCTGGCCATTGATAATGGTGGCTGGTCCATGGATCCATATGTAGAGGTGGTTCAGGCCTTGTTCACCTATTCGCGATCACAATTCAAGGATCTCAAGACCTATTTTTTCCATAACACGATCTATGATCTGCTCTGGGAAGACCCTGGGCGAAGAAAACAACCAAAACTCATTGATGAATTTGTCCGCAACGATCCTGATACGAGACTGATTATCGTTGGTGATGCGAGCATGGCGCCATACGAGTTAATGGTCGCGGACGGATCTATTTATGCCTTTGAGAAGAGTGGCAGGCCGAGCATTGAGCGGCTGAAATTTCTGACAGAGACATTTAACCATTGCGTTTGGCTGAACCCGGTAGCCCGGCGCAACTGGGATTATACCCATACAATAAAGGTGATCGGCACCATTGTTCCCATGTATGAGTTGTCATTGGACGGGCTTGAAAAAGCGATCACCCATTTGATGCAAAGATAGTTATGTCAACCTATTACAGCCGAAAAACAGCAATCGGAGACAACATCTTGCTCATGATCTGAGGATGTATTAGAATTGTCTGATCTGGTATTTTGTGTCGCACTCCGGTGCATGAGTGTTTTTAACCTGATGACGATTCTCTGGAGAAAGTATGAAAGTTGCTATTAGTGAAATTGTTGTGGAAGAAACGGTCAGGATCCGCAAGGATATTGGCGATCTTGAGGTGTTGCAATCGTCGATTGAAAAGGTGGGATTAATAAATCCTGTGATGATCGATGAAAATAACAACTTAATCGCCGGATTCCGCCGTTTGACGGCATGCAAAAACCTCGGCTGGCCGGAGATTGAGGTGACGGTTGTCACCTTAAATGGCGACCAGATCAAGATGCTGGATGTCGAGATTGCCGAGAATTTTTTTCGAAAAGACTTTACTCCAGAAGAAATACTGGCAACAGAGAAGCGTCGACAGGAAATCCTGGAACAGCTGCGAAAGAAAGGATTTTTTGAAAAATTCTGGGCCTGGCTGAAGAGTTTCTTCCTGCCCCAGCCACAAGTCGCTCCTGAAAAGGAAAAAGTTGAGACTGTTCGGCGACCTGAGCCCGAAAAAGATAAAATCGAACCAGAACCAACTGTCCCGCCGGAAGAACCAGAGAGTGAGGGCCGTGAAGAGGCCGACCAAAAAGACAGAGAGCAAAAGTAGCCTGTAGGTTTTGAGATCTTGTATGACTCTCCAGCTATGATAGTTTGGGGTCGGTAAGACCTTTTCATTTCCCATCTCGGTTATCTTCGACAGATAGATGTACAGTTCAATCTTTCCAAAAGGTCTCTCAAGCGATATCTTGTTGAAACGATAACAGAATGTCGCCAGAGAGATCTAGCTTTCAGATAGTAATCAAGCGTCTTTCCAGCTCTTACTTGCAGTGTAATCACTATTATAACATCAGTCCCTTTTTTTCTGGCAATTATGTGGATAATATATTCCGAGAATACGAACAGAAAGAGGAATATTTACAATTAATTAGTATGGCCAAAAATATAGATTAATGATAATAGATCTCTTTAGTTGCTTACCGACTAGTACCACAATGTGGCACAGTATATTGCATATATCTTTACGTAAGGTTTACCTAAAACTTATGCAACATTATGTAGAATGGAGGACAAATGAAATTGAATTCTTGTAGCATGTTTTAGCAGTTGGGATGTTGGTATTCAGTTATGAAATGCCAGTGCTTTACTTTTTCAATGGGATCGATTATCAGGTTGTCAAGCTTGCAGATAGAAGTTGGATTGATGCCACATGTGATTTGAATACTAAGTTTGGGGCTAATCATCATCTTGCAACTATAACTAGTGAAGCAGAGCAAGATTTCATAGCTGGCACACTTTTAGATGAAATCAGCCGGAGAATTCTGGCTTGGTGGTTATCAGACCGATTGGAATAAACGGTCCAGCAGCTAATTGGAGCTGGGTTACTGGTGAAACTTGGGGTTACGCAAACTGGAAACCGTCTGAGCCAAACGATTACTATGGCGCAGGTTCAGAGCAGCATCTGGCTTTGTGGAAAAATCGTAATTGGGATTCGGAATGGAATGATGAAGGTAACGTCAATAATATCAGTGGCTATATCGCTGAATCAGCAGCCCCAGTTCCAGAGCCAGCAACGATGCTCCTTATTTGGAACAGGCTTAGTCGGTCTTGTAAGTGCCAGGTTTAGAAGAAAGAAGATAAAATGATGACAAGAAGGATTATTAGGCAGGGTTCAGATTGACCCTGCCGTTTTGGTTTTATACAAGTCCTTAAACTAGAGAAAATCTCTTTAGATTACTCTCCCCCACCTTCCCAGAGGTCATCCATCTAACCAACGATAATAGGGACGCCTGATTTAGTTTGACCGGCTCAAGCCTGAACCAGAGCTCTTATGTTCAGATAAAGATGCTTCCTATGCATTACTATTCTTTCGATTATATTCTTGTTCGGGATGGGTCTTGCTAGCGGCTGAACTAATGAAGCTGTTGGTAGTACCTTGATATATATCAGTTAAATCAAAGATATATAGGTCAGGATACCGTACAGTTACGCCCCTTTCTTTTTGCGCGATAGAGGGCTTTATCAGCAGCTTTCATAACCTCCGCTGGTTTGCTCAGATCTCGGCCCGGTTCAGCGGCACCGATACTGATAGTCACTGATACGGTTTTTGGGTTCTTGGCCCTTGTTTTTTTCTTGGGAGCCTTTCTCGGTCGTTTCTTTCCCCGCACTTTGAATTGTGCCCCGGCAATTGATTCACGCAGACTTTCGAGGAAGGGACGGGCCTCTTTTTTTGATTTACTCGGAAAAATAATGGTAAATTCCTCTCCCCCATAGCGATACGGTTTTCCACCTCCGCCGACCCTGTTGAGATGTGATGCGACCATGCATAAAACCTGATCGCCGACATCGTGACCATATCGGTCATTGAATTTTTTGAAAAAATCAATATCAAGCATGGCTATTGTATAGTTTTTACCGAGATTCTGAAGAGATGCATTTAAAGAGCGCCTGGCAGGCAGACTGGTCAATTCATCGTGATAGGCCATGTTATAGACTCTTTCAAGCACCGACAGGATAATGATAAATCCAGCAACACTGAAATAGATGGTAAATTGAGCACCAGTATAAATCTCATAAAAGGCGACCGCACCGGCGAGCAGTGCCCAGAAAAAACCTCTCACTATTGCTCTCTTGCTCAATAGAGAAAGAAGCAGAAAGAGGAGGATGGAAAATCCATAAATAAAGAGCACGGAGTGAGGTAGATCAAATGTATCAAGAAATGGATGGGAAACAATCTCTTGAGAGAGATAATCGAAATATCCAGGTTTCTTGCGGAGCAAAATAGAAACGATTACCGGTTGCAGCAGGATGAAGCAGAGCCGAAACAAGCCGGCTGGATTGAGAACACCGCGATCCCTTGCAGGGTAGAGAAGCATAATGTTTACCGGCAAGAGAAAAGCTATTGTATTGAGAATGGTGGTTTCATATCCAGAGCCCACCACCCCGCCTGGGCCGAAATAATGTATGAGCCTGTCTGCAAATATCAGAAGGAGAACTGCAAATGCAGAGCGGCTGCGATGAAATCTCAAACCAAGCAGGAAGCCGACGCCAAGGATGGCATAGGGCAGCAGGTCTGCCGCCTGGGGTATCCATGGGTCAAGATAGCCTTTAGCAAGAACGATGAGAGCCGTAAAAAGCACGAGTCCGCCAGGCATAAAAAAACTAAAAAACATCTTTAACATCTGAATTATTGGTTGAATCGTTCTGCCCTGGGAATCATGTATTATTAAGAGGTTCTCCTGATTGTGGAGACAGCTATGCACAGATAATACTCATATCAATGATATTAAGAGGGGGCTCTAAAAGTCAAATCAGAAATGAAGAAGATTTATGGGATAATTCGCGACTATTATCTCCATCCACTTATTGACTCTGTAATATCGGGTTCTATTCTGAAACAAACACTCAAGGCTGCGGACTTTCCCCGGCACAGCAGGAAAACCTGATATTATTCTTGGCAGAGGTTGATTACTGTTACAGCCCGCCTTTCCCATTGACATGCGGCCTGTCAGATAATATCCATTAATAAAGCATAAGATTGTTTGTACGTTTTAGAATTATGGTAGCCCAAAATGCGATAAATCAATGGTTGCGAACTATCAAGATATATTTGATTGTCTGCATGTACCACCTGCTGGCTTGACACATGGAACAAGGTATGAAAGAAAAAGAAATTACTTCCACTGAAAAGAACAGTAAAGCGCTTCGGGAAAGGTCGTCTTCCAGTGAGATAGCCTCTTTTCTCAAGGTTGCAGCTGAGGCGGGTCTGGCACAGAGTGGAAGACTTATTTTTGCATTGGATGCAACGATGAGTCGGCAGCCAACCTGGGACAGGGCCATGACAATTCAGTCTTCGATGTTTGATGCGGTTGGCAAGGCCGGTGGTTTGTCGGTGCAACTGGTGTTTTTTCGAGGTTTCGGTGAATGTCGTGCCTCGAAGTGGGTCATTAATGCTGCTGCACTGCGCGACCTGATGCGTGGTATCGAATGTCGAGGCGGACACACACAGATAGCAAAGGTCCTTAATCACGCCTATCGTGAAACAAAGAAAGCAAAGGTCTCGGCGCTGGTTTTTATCGGTGATATGATTGAGGAGAGTGTCGATGAGCTCTGTAAGAAAGCGGGTGAACTGGGTTTGAGAGGGGTACGCGGCTTCTTCTTTCAAGAGGGGCTCGACGTGAACACAGAGAATGGTTTTCGTGAAATGGCCCGCCTTACAGGAGGCGCCTATTTTCGGCTCGGACCAGATTCGGCGAGGGAACTTGCCGAGCTTCTCGGCGCCATTGCCATTTATGCGAAAGGGGGATTGAAAGCCCTCTCAAGCAGTGACAGAGGTAAGGCACGTTTACTCCTTGAGCAAATGAGAAGATAATTGTCACACTCCTTTTTTCGTCTGGATAGCTAAATGGCATCGTATATTATTTTTTTTATATTTTTGGTGATCACCATTTTCTGGCTGATTCTCACCAACCCGGCCCATAAAAGTGCAGCTTTTCTGACAAATGGTGGACCGCTTATTCTTCTCGTGGTAGGAGTTTTGCTGACCGTTTTACGGCGCGGGGCAATTGGGGTGCCTATGATGATTTTGGGGTTTACATGGTGGAAGCGCACTCGCGCGGCACGACCGGCCACCTATGCTGGCGGACGAAAGTCAACAGTCCGTTCGGCAGGCCTTGAGATGGAACTTGATCATGATACCGGGGAAATGGACGGCAGGGTCTTGGCCGGTCGAATGAAGGGGGCTCGTCTGTCTTCACTCAATGAGGATGAGGTGTTGTCGCTTTATCGGGAACTTTACTCCGATACAGACAGTGCCGCCTTACTGGTATCTTTCCTTGATCGCTACCACCCCGGCTGGCAGGACCGTTTTGATCCAGATTCTTTCAGGGAGCAGGCTGGTACATCTGGCTTTGATGGTATGACCAGAGAGGAGGCGTGCCAGATACTCGGTGTTGAGCCTGACGCCTCACAGCAAGAGATCCTCCAGGTCTGGCGGCGACTCATTAAGCGAGTTCATCCCGACAGTGGTGGTTCAGCGTTTCTTACCGCCAAAATTAATACTGCTAAAGATGTCCTCCTGGGCAAGTGACTGTGATACAAAACAATTACAAAAGATTGTGAGCCTGGAAAATGGCCGTCAGCAGACTTTGCTGGCTCTGATAAACATCATGGTGATATTCGGGCTTTGCACCCTCGTATACAATGATGATGGTGAACAGGCCATATCGGCAATTTTCATTCGTGAGGAGATATCTTTTCCGGCTCGATGACCAGCATCGAGCGCCATTTTCCGGTACGATACCGAAACGAAGAGACTGAAAACAGCGATACAATAAAGAACAGAACGCATCCCCAGGAAAAATAGATACCCTTGCCGAGAACTTCAACACCGATGAACAATGGTAATAGAAAACAGAAAAGAGACGTCAGGGCAACACTCCACATGATAAACCGGGTATCTCCAGCTCCTCTCAGTACACCTGAGAAAATCATGTACAGTGCATCAAAAAACAGGTAGCAGGCGATAATTCGCATCAGGTTACTGGCTGTTGTCATCACTGGAGCATAGAGCGCAGCGTCACCATCGCCAGGGATGAAGAGGGCAAGGGCGATTTCCGGCGCAAAAATGAACAGCAGGTCAATGACCAGGATGTAGGCCATCAGAAGATGAATCGTGCTCCAGGTTTGATGGCGTGCCTGATCCGGCTGTTTTGCTCCAAGAGACTGACCGACCATGACACTTATACCTTGAGATACTCCCATAGAAGGCATGAAGGCGATTGCATTGATAGACAGCACAATATTGGTCGCGGCGAGCTCAACGGTGCCGATCCTGCCAACGAGCAGGATAAAAATAGTAAAGGCAAGAATATCGAGGCTGAACTGCATCGATCCCGGGATACCAAATCGGAGCAGCCGCCTGAACAGCGCAGAGTCGAATCGGCGGTTGCTGAATATCTTGAAGCGGATATCATGTGTTCTCCTGAAAACCAGGAATACCAGTAAGAGCATACTAATCGCAGTGGATGTAACCGTCGCTATAGCTGCTCCCCTTATTCCCATCTCGGGGAATATACCAATGCCAAAAATAAGCGCATAATCCAGAGGAATATTGATCAGCATACCGATGATGCTGACGGTCATAATCGGTCTGGTAATGCCCCGACCACTGAAAAATGCTCCCAGCGTCTGGACAGCCACATGCAAAACGGCTCCATTACAGAGGATACTGAAATAAATCTCTTCAAGTTTTCTTACCTCGGGTGCATGACCTACCAGGTTGAACAGTGGAACGGTGAGGAAATGTGAAATGAACAGCAATAATATTCCAGAAAACATACAGAAATAGACGCCCTGCCAGACGACAGAACCTATTTTTGCATATTGGCCGGAACCGTAATACTGGGCAATAAAGACACCGCAATAACTGCCGATACCGCCTAAAAATGCCATGAAGAGATATGCTGATATCCCGGCAGGGGTTGCAGCAGAAATAGCTTCAATACTGTAGTTCGATAGAAATACCCGGTCAGTGAATTCCATAACGGTCGTTGCCGACATACCGATCACCAGAGGCAGGCATACCGTTAGTACTTCCCGGTACTGCTGATTTTTATACCAGCTTCTGGTCAAAAGCATCAGGGAGTCCTGTCGTGGAATGTGGATATTTGATCGGTTGTTTCATTGATAAAAAAGTCAGCCATATAACTTTATAGAGAAGGCGGGAGATACGAATACAATATTGAGCCCGGGAAGTCACGAAATTATCGCAGACTTTATGGCAGTGATGGATGCTATGCATGCTCCTGAGTCTTTTTAATGGACAGCAAAAAAAATTATCATCGAATTGTAACTGATTTGATGATAATTTTGTAATCTCCAGCTACTCTGACGGCGTCGCAATTGTTTACAGTCAACTGACCTCATGATGAGATGAAACAATATATCCTCATACTGTTTTTGACAATAATCCTCAGCGCCTGTGAGGATACAAATGTCCTGTTGGTGACAGATGCAGCATCTGATGCAGTTAAAGCGATGACGCTCAGTGATGAGGATGTGAGCAATCTTGCCAGGCACGCTGCCCATGAGTCAGACAACCGTCGCCAGTGCTGTGGTTAACTGGCTGCTTTCCCTTTAGTGACAGCTGGCATGAGGAGAGCGGAGAAGATGCTTTAACCCTGCAAGCGGATGTTTTACAGTTTTATGTGATGGTGAACGTACTATGGATACAAAAACAGCCCGAAATTTTTTTGCAAATGATCGCTATGCCGAACTCACCGGAGTAGAGATCGTGGAGGCGGGAAAGGGATATTGTAGAACCAGTCTGAAAATTGAGGATAAACATTTAAATGCAGCCAATGTGGTGCAGGGCGGTGCAATCTTTACCCTTGCCGATCTGGCATTTGCCATCGCCTCAAACAGCCATGGTCAGCTGGCCCTGGCGATTAATGTAAATATTTCCTACCTCAGCTCAGTATCAACGGGCACGCTTTACGCGACAGCGACCGAGGTGAATGAACCGAACAGGCTTGGAGCCTACGATGTCCTGGTAACAGACGATCAGCAAAGAATTATCGCCCGGTTCAATGGCATGGTTTATCGAAAAAAACAGCTGCTCATGGATTCTGAACAGGGTGGTTGAAAACTATTAATAAGGAATGTCTCATGTATAGAGCTAGTGTTGTTATTCTTGGTTTATGGCTACTTTCTCTTCTGAGTGGCTGTGCTGGAATGACGAATTCTCAGTTTGAGCAACCGGTTGTCAGCCTCAGCAGCTTCAGGATGCTGCCGCAGGAGATGGTCAGCCCCAAATTTGAGATCGGCCTTCATATCATTAACCCAAATCGAGAATCACTCTCTTTCGAGGGTATTTACTATACCGTTACCATTGAAGGCTATGATGTCCTGGCAGGGGTCTCAAATAACCTTCCGACGGTTGATCCTTATGGCGAAGCCGATGTCCTTCTGGAGGCCAACGTTGATTTACTCAAGAGTATTCGACTGATCAGTTCCCTGATGCAGCAGCCAAGAGATCGTTTTAAATACAGTTTTAATGCTAAACTTGATCCGGGAGGGCTGAACCCCAGAATAACCATTCAGGAAGATGGTGAGTTTAACCTGCAGAACTGAATCTGGCGCACTTTTCATTGACGGGAAAGAAGGGGCGGCTGACCATTGCATTTCTGTTTAAATCACGACCGCATGAGAGGGAAAATGTCTAAATCGGTTGTTTCTATCTGGAAGGATGTGGTGTGCAATCTGCGGGGAAATATCAAGCAACTCCTGACAATACACCTGATCTACGTGGTTCTTGGAACAATTATTTTTACACCTCTGGCAGGGCTCGTCGGGCAGGGATTTTTAAACCTGTCCGGCCAGTCCACGCTATCTGACTTTGATATCCTCTATTTCTTTTTGACACCACTGGGTATAGTCTCCGGTGTGTTTTTTTCGTCACTGCTGATCAGTATTGTAATTTTTGAGCAGGCTTCTCTGATGGTGATAAGTTGCAGCGGCGCAAACGGCCAGCATGTTGACGTCATGCAGGCACTGAGTTTTACCCTTGCCAGGATAAAAACGATCTTTATCTTTGCACTGCATTTTGTTGCTCGTGTTCTCCTCATCGTTTTGCCTTTTCTTGCTCTTTGTGGCGCGATTGGCTGGTTTCTTCTTACTGATTTCGATATCAACTATTATCTATCCGAAAAGCCGCCGGTTTTCTGGACCGCTGTTGTTTTCATCGGACTTGTGCTCCTGGCAATGACAACCCTGCTCATTCGGAAGCTTCTCGACTGGTTATTGACGCTGCCGCTGGTATTGTTCGCCTCTGTGCCAGCCGGTCAATCATTTTCTGAGAGTGCGAAGCGGGTAGAGGGCCAGAGAACTCAACTTCTCATGCTCCTGGGGAGCTGGGCAGCAGCTGGCGCAATAGCCAATATTTTCTTGCTTTTTTGTGTTCAGGTTCTGGGAGCACAGCTGGCACCTCTTTTCTACGATTCAATCAGCCTGCTCGTGGTTGTCCTCGGTGCGCTTGCAGCGTTGTTCTTCCTGGGGAATTTTTTTCTTACAGCTTTTATTGCGGGAAGTTTTGGCTGTCTGCTGGTGAACCTTGGTGACCAATATGATCTGGGATTTGATCCTGCTCAACACTACACAGAGCGGCACGGCTGGTTTCGCAACCTGTCCGCTCCACGCTTGATATACATGCTTGCCGGTGCGATTATCATTTCATTGTTTCTGGGAATAAGGGTCATAGACAGGGTTCAGGTCGAGGATAACGTGTCGATCATCGCACACCGCGGTGCAGCCGGCAGAGCTCCTGAAAATACGATTGCGGCAGTGCGAGCAGCGGTTGAAGATGGAGCTGACTGGGTCGAGATTGATGTTCAGGAAAGTCTTGACGGTGAAATTGTCGTTGTTCATGACAGTGATTTGATGAAACTTGCCAGAGTGAACCGTAAAATATGGGATATGACTCTGGCGGAGTTGAAGCAGATAGATATCGGCAGTTGGTTTGGAGAAGAATTTTCTTCTGAGCGATTACCAACCCTCAGGGAGGTGCTCGAGGAAGTGCGTGGCAGGGCTCTGTTGTTGATAGAACTGAAATATTACGGACATGACCAGCAACTTGAACAGCGGGTTGTGGATGTCGTTGAGCAGGCTGGGATGGTCGAGGAAGTTGCCTTCATGTCTCTGCAACGCAGCGGTATCGAAAAATTGCAGAAACTGCGGCCTGACTGGAAAGTCGGATTGCTGCTGTCAAAGGCAATAGGCACGTTATCCAGCCTGGAGATGGATTTTCTGGCAGTAAATATGGGCACGACGAATCCCGCTTTAATTCGTCAGGCACATGCTGGTGGTAAAGAACTATTTGTCTGGACGGTAAATGATCAGGTCTCAATGTCCCGCATGATGTCTCTTGGTGTGGATGGTGTTATAACCGACGAGCCGAAAATGGCACGCGATGTCCTTGCCGATCGACAGGAACTGAATTCGATTGAACGACTGTTAGTGCATGCCGCCGTTTTGCTTGACCAGCCAATCCCCCAGAGAGAATATCGTGATCAGTCTCCATAATAGGGTAGAAATGTGAAACATGGATTGCTCTGTACTGCATTGATCATTGCAACTGCCGTCCTTGGGAGTTTGGCAATTGCTGAGTCAACAGGAAATAACCGTTCGAATCCGGACACCCTCGAATATAAGCTGGAGATTCGGGAACATGAGGCTCTCGGTGTCCTGAAAAGCAACCCGTTGATTCAGTTAAATGATTTTACAACTGATGGCTGCAGCGGCGGTCTGTCTGTGGGGTGGCAATATCTTGCCGGGAAAATACAGAAATTCAATGAAGTACATGGGGTGCAGCCGCCCTGGGAATCATGCTGCATATCCCATGATAGAGCATATCACAGTGGAGGAGTGCGGGAAATTTCAGCAGAACAGAGTTTTGATCAGCGCAAGAGTGCAGACCAGATACTAAGATCATGTGTGCAGAGAACCGGAACTGATAGATCCGAGGAATTGGGAAACGCCTATGGTATCTCAAGTGAAGAGGTCGAACGCTTTTATACGCTTATTTCGAGCCTGATGTATAGAGCGGTAAGAATCGGAGGTATACCCTGTACTGGTCTGCCGTGGCGGTGGGGATACGGTTGGCCTGAATGTGAATGAATTTAACAGGAAATCCACGATTAGAGAGAGGAATCGCGGATTTCCTTCATATCATGCATACTCATATTACCAGGAGTCACCGAGAACCTGACTCAGGTCCAGGCAGTTTTTCTTCTCTTCCTGGGTTATCCTGTTTCCATTACTCCTGTCGTTTTTAAGGTCACGTGCATGACATGCATATTCTTTGCCTGACTCATCGTGAACCCAAACCATACTATTGTACTCTTGAGAGATAATTTCGCCTCGCATACTCATGACATTCTCCTCATTTTGTTATCAGCCGTGGCTGTTTTCTTTTAAATACAGCACGATTATTTCAATGCCGTAGATAAAGAGTAGGCACGATCAACCAGCGATTCAATAGTTATAAAACAGTAGTAAAATAATAGTCTTCACTGTTATTAAATTTGTAGCGGTTATGGCCCTGGGATATGGTTGAAGAGGTTATCGACAACTATTTTCGGTGATGTTATCATAAGCTTCCTGTATACTTGATTCACTGTGCGCAGGCCCGGCGAGAGGATCATGGACTATCAATCCCAATCTGTTTTTCTGATAAATAACACAAAGAGACGCTATGACGACGAGTGGACCGAGAGAATTCATTACCCCCCATCGAAAATTACCGTTGGAGATTCCCGAAGGTGTCGCGCCAACTGAATTTTTTAACAGCCCCTGCAATTTGCGGCATCTGGCCAGGGATAACGGTTTGCTGAGGAATCCCCTGGGGTTCCTGTTGTATCGCAAGGCAATTGGCCATTCTAATTTATTTGATACATCGATTATCTTCGACACCTCGCAAAAAGTCATGGATCCAATGGGACGTCCTGTTCGAAGGGACCAGCTTTCAAAAGAGGAAAATCTTGTGTTCAGCAGAATGACGAAGATGACGCTTCATTATATGCTGGAAAAATATCCAGATCCCAAAGAGCATCTCGTCTTTTGTGGAGAAGCCAGCCTTGATGCGACATGGCCCCTGAATAAGCCGGGAGTTCCCAGTATTCGAATGATTCATAATCATTTCATGGTGTTTGAAAACAGATCGCTTGCCTTGTCACCCTATGCTGATGATGATAATCCCAACCTGACTGACAGTGGTCATAACGGTCTTTTTCTACAATATTTGAGTGAGGTGTATCTGAAATTTTTCGATGTGCTGGAGTTGGAGACGCTTCGCCCTCTCCCTACCGATACCGGGAAATTGTCAATTACCGGCTACCCTCAGGGGTTGCCAAGTTGGGAGGTAATTGGAGGAGCGACAGCCCTTGACAGCGGAAAATTCTGGAAGGACTATGACCTTATCCTGAAAGGATTTCTTGATTTCTATCGGGCATTTTTTGCCCTTGTTTCTACAGAGGACACCAGAATACCTGGAGACGCCCTTTTTCCTGAACAGATCGAAGATATTCTTTTATACAGTGATTATTTCCATGAAGCAGCACGAATCGTCCGCCTGCAGGTCATGGAAGACCCCGCTTTTGCCAATGAAATTCGCTGGCAGCCCGCCTACAAGCAATTGATTTACCGTGATGATGAGGGGCGGCTCATTGTAACAATCAGTCAGAATTCGGTCGGAAATGCGATAACTGAACTGCTGGGGATTGTTGTCAAGAGAGTTGCAGATGAGGAAGCATATGCCAGGCAGGAGCCTCATTTAATCAGGCAGCTACTGGAGTTGAGAAGCCGGCTGGTGAGGGCTAACCTCGGCACCCCGATTACTACCGCCAAATGGTCACTGAAGTCTTAATTCGTGATGCTTTGAATTGTATTCCAACATTAATCATCAAGTGGAGAGAACATGACTTATCTACCCGTTGAAAGCAGATACCAGCAAATGGTGTATAACCGTTGCGGCTCCAGTGGCCTAAAATTACCTGCCCTCTCACTCGGGCTCTGGTATAACTTCGGCAGTCAGGATCCACTGGAAAATTGTCGCGCAATTCTCAGGAGATCTTTTGATCTTGGGATTACCCATTTTGATCTTGCCAATAATTACGGTCCTCCTCCCGGCTCAGCTGAAGAGACCTTTGGGACCATCTTCAGACAGGATTTTGCCCCCTATCGTGATGAGTTGATTATTTCAAATAAGGCCGGGTATCTTATGTGGCCGGGGCCATATGGAGAGTGGGGATCACGTAAATATCTGGTTGCCAGTTGTGACCAGAGCCTGAAGCGTACCGGTCTCGATTACTTTGATATCTTTTACAGCCATCGGCCAGATCCGGAAACTCCCCTGGAGGAGACCATGGGAGCACTTGATTTTATCGTTCGAAGTGGCCGTGCGCTGTATGCGGGCATCTCTACATATTCACCACAGCAGACCCATGACGCAGCAGAATTATTACGGGATCTTGGCACCCCGTGTCTCATTCATCAGCCACGATACAATATGTTCGATCGATGGGTAGAGGGAGCACTATTGGAAACCCTGAAAAATTGCGGGATTGGCTGTATCTGTTTTTCTCCTCTTGACCAGGGAATACTGACCGATAAATATCTCGATGATATTCCGGGTGAATCCCGGGCAGGAAAATGCGACAACAAGCTTCACTGGGGCGACCAGGTAACCCAGGAGCGAGTGGACAAAGCAGGTAAACTTAATGAAATCGCCAGGAGGCGGGAGCAGACGCTTGCCCAGATGGCTATCGCCTGGGTATTGAGACATCCCGGAATGACGTCTGCCCTGGTAGGAGCCAGTCGGGTTAGTCAGGTGGAAGACAGTGTGGGAGCATTGAAGAATCTCGAATTCACGAGTGAAGAGCTTGAAGCTATCGACACGATTCTGGCACAATAACGAGATAAATGAGAATGAATATGCGAGCACTATCTTTTAGCTTTATACTGGTGATAACCAGTGTTTTTCTACTTTTTATCAACATCTTATCTGCAGCAGAGGCAAAAGATCTGTTCAGTGGTTCGGAGGATTGTGCCTTTTGTCATACCTCCAATTCCAGGGCCTTGATTGACAGCCAGGGGAATGATCTTTCTATCTACCATGACTGGGGATCGACGATGATGGCCAATTCATTCAGGGACCCTGTCTTTCGGGCAAAACTGGAATCAGAACAGAGACGAAACCCTCACCTGTCGGCAGCGATTGAAGACAAATGTTTGACCTGTCACACGCCAATGGCGCGGGCCCAGTACATGAACGATGGCGGGGATAGTTATACTGTAGAGAAGGCAGAAAAAAGTGAGCTGGCTGCAGATGGTGTCAGCTGTGCACTTTGTCACCAGATCCAGTCCGCTGATCTTGGCACCGAAACAAGTTTTTCCGGTCACTACATCATTAACGAAAGCCGGGAGATATACGGACCTTATCGGGATGTGTTTGAGAATCCAATGCTTAATCATGTAAATTATCGACCGGTCTATGGAGCCCAGGTGCATGAATCGGCACTCTGCGCTACCTGCCATACCCTGTTTACCCCGTATGTCGATAATACAGGGAAGATCGTCGGAGAATTTCCAGAGCAGACCCCATATCTCGAGTGGCTCAACAGTATTTACGCGTCGGCGAATAGCGGCAGGTCATGCCAGGATTGTCATATGCCCCGGATTGATGAACCGATCCAGATAACCAATCGTCCGCCGTGGTTCCAAAACAGGCAGTCTCCGTTTTGGAAACATCACTTCACCGGCGGCAACGCTTTTGTACTTGAGATGATGAGGGCTCATCCCGAACAAACTGATCTGGGTGCAGCTGATGATGATTTTCGATTGACAATTCAGAGAACAAAACGACGACTTACCGAAGAGGCTGCGACGGTCTCAATGGAAGCCGAAATAAAAGAGTCGAATCGGCTCCAGGTACGTGTGATGGTGAAGAATAAAACGGGCCATAAATTTCCGTCCGGGTTTCCCGTCAGAAGGGCGTGGCTCCAGGTACAGGTACGGGACAGTTCAGGCACTGTTATCTTTGATTCAGGCAGTTGGGATGACACCGGAGAGATTAATGGCCTGGATGAGGGGTTCGAGCCTCATCATGACCAGATCAGTTCTGCTGACCAGGTACAAATTTACCAGGCAGTCATGGGAGATACAGATAATAAACCCACCTATACCCTGTTGCGGGCCGCAGGCTATCTGAAGGATAATCGTCTGGTTCCCGAAGGGTATTCAGGGACTGGTCCGATGACAGAGCATACAAAGATCACAGGGAAAGCACGTCTCGATCAAAATTTTAATAATGAGGCAGCAAAAGAGGGATCAGGAGCAGATCGTGTGACCTATAACCTGACCGTCGCTGAAAGTGGCTTTCCCCTTGAAATAGAGACAAGGCTTCTCTACCAGACGATACCCCCTCGATTTATTCACGACCTGCTTGCAGATGAAACACCGGCAACCCGGCGTCTTGGCCGCATGTATTCGGCGATGAACAAGGAACCAATTGTTATTGACTCTCAGTCCCGATTGATCAAATGAGACTATTTCGTCTCGCTAGAGCCGATCCTGATCTGTTTTTGACAAGGTGCCAAAAGGTTCGCCGCAAAAAAACAGATAACGACAGAGCTGAACCGCCAGCGGCTGGTCAGCTCTTCTCTGGAGAAATTGTTAGCGCTTCATTTTCCAGCAGTAGTTTTTTCCGATCGACGCCCCAGCGATAACCGCTGATTCGACCATCTTTTGCAATCACGCGATGACATGGAATGACAACTGCAAGTTTGTTCGCTGCACAGGCACGGGCAACGGCCCGTACCGCCTGAGGATTTCCCAGTTGTTTGGCAATATCCGAATAATTTTTTGTCCTGCCTGGTTTTATTTCCCGGAGAATGGCCCAGACTTTTTGCTGAAATACCGTCCCCTGAATATCAAGAGGGATCTGGAAATCCTTATTCGGTAGTTTGATAAAACCAACAACCTCGTCAATAAGTGAATTAAAGCCTTCGTCAGCTTTAATCAGTTGTGCCTTTGGAAATCGCTGATGCATCAGCTGGATTACCTCATCAGGTGAGTCGCCAAATTCGATGCAACAGATGCCTCTTTTAGATGCGGCCACAATTACCCAGCCGAGAAAGCAGCGGCTGACACCGTATTTGATGGCAATTGCGGCACCCCCTTTCTTTAAATCCCCGGGCTTCATACCAAGCCGACTGTTTGATTTGTCATACGCCCTGCTTGATGAACTGAACCCCGACTGGTAAATCGCCTCGGTCACTGAATGACCGGAAAGAATATTGTTACGAAAACGCTCGACCTGATGGGTGATGGTATACTGTTTAGGGGTGACCCCGACTATCTTCTTGAAGAGACGATGAAAATGTGAGGAGCTGAGGCCTGCTCTTTCTGCCAGGTCCATTAAGGTTGGCGGATTCTCGGCCTGCTCAATATGCCGACAGGCCTGAATAACGAGATCAGCCCGTGCTGCCGCAACATTATTCTTTTCGGGTTTACATCGTTTGCAGGGGCGGAACCCCTGATTCAGCGCTTCCTGGCAGGTATTAAAAAAGACAACATTGCTGCGCAGTGGTAATCTTGATGAGCATCCGGGCCGGCAAACGATGGACGTTGACGTTACACCATAGTAAAAAAAACCATCAGCCTCCCTATCGCGTTTTTCTAGAGCGGTCCAGCGTGCTTCATCAGTTTCAAACGGTTTCTTAACTTTCATCGTAAACCAATGGGTATTCTTGCCGATTTATCAAGTCACCTCGTTGTTGTTTCTATGGGAGCACTATAAGGGGAGGTACCAATAAAAACACTCCACTTCTTGCTCTGTAATTTTTTATAAAAATGAATCTGACATTGATTGAAGGACCGGGCAAGTATTCACCCGGGTTGAACCGCTGTTCGCAGCACAGAAAAGAGAAGTGGGAAATACGGTGGAGGGAAATTCTTATAACAGCGAAAAAGCGGCTGTAATCAGGTGGACAGGATCAGAGGACCTTATCCTTTATTTTATCCCATACTGCTGCAACACCTTCGGTGAAACCTTCTGCATACAGGTCAGGGTTAAAGGATTTACCGTGTTTTTTCTCCAGTTCAGTTGCCGAGTTGTCTATCATTTCCCAGAGATCCGGGTCTATTTTTTTTACGGTATCACAGAATGTCTCGTAGGTAATCGCAAAGGTTTTTCTGACCATATGCAGGTCACTCATGGCGACAAAAGGTTTGTATTCTATGCGCTCTTTGGAGATGAACAGTTCAGCGTCTTTCTTTCCAAGTTCAAGCGGTGATATTAAATTTTTCATGTAATTACCCGATAAATGTCGAATGTTTGATAATAAAGTTATAGGCAGACGTTACAGAGAGTTGTCAAAAATGTAAATAGTTTCTATTTGAAAAGGGTTCTTTCCTTAGGCCTCTGCCAGAACTTTTCTCGGGTCCTTGATGGCACGTGCGTTTTTATAATCATATCGGTCTGAAATCTTGAAAGGTAATTGACTTTTTCAGCACGTATTGCTATAAAATTTGCATAATTTGAATTCTTGAAAATAAAAGATCATTCTGCTTGGGCAGTATGGGATGGGGTATACATTTGATAAGATCAAATAAATCTAGGACCATGGGATGCCATGAATAAGTTGCTTATCCTTGACGACGATGCCTCAACATACCATGGGGAAATAACGAGACTCAATCTTCCAGAGATTGAGATCGTAACTGCAGTCAATGTTCATGAAGCTCAAGAACATACCCCCTCTGCAAATATTATCCTTGGCAAACCCGCTCTGGTTGCTTCGATTCTCTCAGAAACCCCGCGATTACAGTGGGTGCAATCAACGTTTGCCGGTGTTGAACCTTTATGCAAAACTGGCTTGCCGCACAATTATGTCTTGACCGGAGTCAAGGACCTTTTCGGCTCTTTAATGAGTGAGTATGTCTTTGGCTATATACTCGCCAGGGAACGCTCTATTTTAGCCACCGCAAGGAACCAAAAGAGGAAAATCTGGTCTCGCATTAAATACCGGAGTCTGTCTGAGATCGTCATCGGTCTTGTTGGGCTCGGCTCCATCGGCAGAAACATTGCACTGACTGCCCGTCACTTCGATATGAAAATTCTTGGCATGAAGCGAACGCCGGGTGATGCCGATTTTGTTGATCGTCTCTACCTTCCCACCCAGCTTGATGCTTTTCTGCCGCAACTTGATTATTTGGTACTGATATTGCCGGATACAGCAGAAAGCAGAAATTTCATTTCCCTTAAAGAATTAAATGTAATGAAAAACAGTGCAGTTCTGGTAAATGTCGGGCGGGGAGTTACTGTCAACCAAAAAGACCTGATTACAGCCCTTGACTCAAAACATATCGGTGGAGCGATTCTGGATGTCTTTGAAGAGGAGCCTCTGGCACCTGATAACCCATTGTGGGGCATGGAAAATGTAATGATCACCCCACATAATGCGGCTTATTCGTTCCCTGCACAGGTGACCGATATCTTCTTTAAAAATTATCTGTGCTTTTTAGATGGATCCCCTTTGCACTTTGTGGTCGATTTTGACCGTGGGTATTAGCCATAACCAGATTTTTAATATCGCTCTAGGCATTTGCCAATATGTGTTATCACAAACACAATAATCGTGCTTATTGTAAAATGACTGATCCAATTAGTTCATGGTTATGTTGAGTCGGCGTGTCTGCTCCGGGAAACCATCGAACAAACTTCTTTATTATGGTCATATAGGCGACGTAACAGCTTTTTTTAGATTGATTAGAAGGTGCTTCAACCATGTCGGGGGAGGCTTAAAACGAAAAAGGAGAGACGAATTATGAAAAAGGGACTTGTCGTTATACTGGCGCTGGTTGCTATCGGAGCACTCGGCATCTTCGCTGATGGCGGAAAACAAGCTGCGGCAGCAGACGGGAAAACCATTAAGGTTGGGGTAAACAGTGAAAACCCACCCTGGATTTTTTCTAAAGATGGTAAGATGACTGGCTTTGAAGCGGATATAGTTGAAGAGTTTGCAAAGCGTGCTGGCTATAAACTCGACTACAAATCCGCTCCCTTTTCCACCGTGCTTACCGGTGTACAGTCCGGGCAGTGGGATGTCGCCATGTCGTCGATCTGGATTAAGCAAGAGCGGGCTGAAGTTATGGATTTCGCTGATCCTTACTACGATTCGGGAATTGGCATGATGACAAAGAGTGATGGGATCACCGACTTGAGCCAGATGAAAGGGAAGACTTTTGGTTCCGACACTGGTTCGGCCAATGAAGCCTGGCTTGTCAAAGCTCAGGATGAATTCGGACCATATAAGGTAAAGAGTTACGATTATTGGGTAGATGCCGCTCTTGATCTTGAGGCTGGCAGAATAGATGGTGTTGTGGTAGACGATCCTATTGCTCTCTACTATATAAAGCAGCACCCTAAATCAAACCTTGTCATGAAAATCTATATCCCCGGTTTTAAAGCGGGTCAGGCATTAGCGTTTAAAAAAGGATCTCCTCTCCGCGACGAGTTCAACACGATTCAAAACGAGATGAAAAAAGACGGAACCATGCTCGCCATTCATAAAAAATGGTTTGGTTCGGAGCCGCCAAAGGATAGCTCGGTCATTAATATTGTCGCACCGTATATGCCAAACGAGAAACCAGCGATGTAAGAAAAGACAGGGAATTTCTCGAGCCCCAACCGTTGATGCGGTTGGGGCTCGCTCTATTATCTCCTTAACAGTGAATAGTATCATCTGATCTTCAGATTTCTATTGCATCGATATTGCTTTAGGCGACAGGGCATTAGCCTCGGTCACCAAATCAAAACAGATTCGTAACTTCTATTATGGCGTCCATAAACCTGATGTCAGAAATACCTGACGAAAAGAACAAATTCGCTCGCACTCACCCAGGCTGGTCCGTCTGGCTGAGGCAGCCTGCAATTGTGGCGCTTTCATTCGTATTATTGGTGGCGTATGCTTTTTTCCTGCTGCCCAGCAAAGAAAGCGCTCCACCACTCTTGTTCTATCTCAGTATTAATTTTTTTATAGTACTCGTGCTTGCATTCACTGGAAACATCCTTGCCGACAATAAAAAGCCTGAAATCCTTAAGATGGTTGTCGCTCTGATGTTGATCGTGGCGCTCTGTTGGCTTTTTTATCGCTATTCCGGTGCACAATGGGAAAAGTTGAATGACTTTTTCTTTAATTGGGCAACACTTGATGGCAATTGGTGGATACTTTGGCAAGGCCTGGAAGTGACCCTTTTGCTGGCGTTTATTTCAGGTATTGGCAGTGTCTTGGTTGGCTTGCTGATTGCAGTTCTTCGCACCTTGCAGAGTCCAACGCTGAATTTCTTTTTGAAGACTTATGTTGACGTCTTCCGCTCTATCCCGATGATCGTCGTCATGGTTTTTATATTTTTTGCCCTCCCGTTCATGGGTATATCATTTGGATCAATAGCCTCCACTATTTTGGCGTTATCGCTTGGCTATGGTGCGTATGCGTCTGAGTGCTTTAGAGCTGGAATAGAATCTGTGCATTCCGGCCAGCTTGAAGCGGCACGCTCATTGGGGCTATCGCGTTGGAAAACAATTTTCAAGATAATTCTCCCTCAGTCGATTCCGGTGGTTATCCCTCCACTGACTGGAACCCTCGTAGCGATGTTAAAAGATACAGCCGTTGCGTCGATAGTGGCGGCGCCAGAATTGTTGAAACGGGCTCGAGAACTGTATACCAGCGAAACAAACCCTACACCATTGGTTGCGGCCGCATTGATTTATCTGGCTGTCCTGGTTCCTTTAGTGAGGGCAGTTAATCTCCTTGAGAACAAGCTCCAGAAAAGACGGAATGGCTAAAATGAAAGATACGGAAACAATGATTGAGGTTGTAGATCTGCACAAACGTTTCAAAGATTTGCATGTCCTCAAAGGGATTAGTACGAAGGTCAAACAATCCGAAGTTGTGGCGATCATGGGGCCGTCTGGCAGTGGTAAAAGCACTTTTATACGCTGCCTGAATCGTCTGGAGGAGCCAAGCTCCGGCCAAATATATATTGAAGGTATCGATATTCTCGCCCCATATATAGATGTCAATCTGGTCAGGACCGAAATCGGCATGGTTTTCCAGAGCTTCAACCTCTTCCCGCATTTGACTTCAATCGAAAACATAAAACTGGCTCCAATGAGCGTGCGAAAAATATCGGCAAAGGAGGCTACCGAACGCGCTATGGCATTGCTGGAAAAGGTTGGTTTGGCAGATAAGGCTGATGCCTACCCTGAACAGCTTTCTGGCGGCCAGCAGCAACGTGTTGCTATAGCTCGCGCTCTGGCAATGCAGCCGCAGATCATGTTTTTTGATGAACCAACCTCTGCTCTGGACCCTGAAATGATTGGTGAGGTGCTTGATGTTATGCGTACTATGGCCAAGGAAGGCATGACCATGATGGTTGTCAGCCATGAGATGGGTTTTATTAAAGAAGCCGCCGACCGTATTCTCTTTCTTGTCGACGGACTGATCGTTGAAGATGGTACACCGGATTACATATTTAATCATTCACAACATAAGCGTACAATCGAGTTCTTAGGCAAGATCGTCTAACAATAGGTTAGGTTAAACGGTACGTATAACGGATATACTATGGCAGAGCCAACTTCGTCACAAACCAGTACATCACGATTGTCAGACTTAAAAGACAAGGTTGGACATCTCCCGTTTATTCGTCGAAATAGCTTCGTCTACGGCTCTCTTTCCCTTTTGGTTTTGTACGCACTATTTCTGCTGCCATCGAAAGGATCACCAGAAGCAGTCGATCTTGGCAGGATAATCCTTTTCTGCCTGCTTCTTCTTGTCTGGGCATTCATTATTTTTACAGATGAGCTTAAACCGGAAAAAATGAAAACAATAACTGTTTTCAGCATCTTCATTGCGGCCGCCTGGCTTTACTATCGCTACTCAACCGCCAGGTGGGGCGAGATGGGATATTTGTTTTTCAACCTTGAAATGATTCAAAAAGCCTGGCCGACATTGGTGGAAGGCTTTTGGACAACCCTTCTTTTAGCGGTCTGTGCTGCAATTATGAGTACCATCATTGGGCTTTTGTTGGCGGTATTCCGTTCCTTTAACAACCCAGTATTGAATTTTTTCATCATCGTCTATGTTGATTTTTTTAGGGCAATGCCGATTATTGTGCTGATGATGCTGATTTATTATGCACTTCCTTTTATGGGTATTAGCCTGAGCGCAATCTTATCTGGAATCCTTGCGCTGGGACTCAATAGTTCGGCATATGTCAGCGAGATATTTCGCGCCGGTTTTCTTTCAATCAAAAAAGGGCAGATTGAAGCCTCAAGTGCGCTGGGGCTCAACCCGATCCAAACCATGCGTTTAGTGATTTTGCCCCAGGCTTTTCGCGTAGTCATTCCACCGTTAGTGGGAAACTACGTCGCCAGTGCCAAAGACACAGCCCTTGCGTCATCTATTTCAATTATCGAACTCCTCAAAGCTGGACTTTCACAGAAATCATTGCTGGCCAATCCCTCTCCACTGATATTTGTGACTGTCCTTTATTTGGTTATGTTTGTGCCGCTAACAAGGTTTTCCGGGTACCTTGAAAAGAGGATGAAAGAAAGCCAGCGCCAGGTCAATTTATAGCATTGTCCCCCTCGTCAACAGACCGTTCCTGACATACAGCAATCCACACAGTATGAAGCGATACTATTTTGATGAAAGATGAACGGATTGTGGTTTGAGAGGTAAAAAGAAAAATCTTAAACAATGATTTTATCTGGAGTTATATAAATAACCAAATTAACAGAAGAGATGATCTCCGTGACTACTTTTAACACAGGTATGATTCATGCCGCTAAAAGAACTATTGAACCGCATATACTAAGAACACCTTTATTGCATTCCCCGTCATTGAGCCGCCTGTGTGGCTGCCATGTGTATCTAAAAATGGAGTGTTGGCAGACATGCGGGTGTTTCAAAATCCGAGGTGTAACTAACTTTTTGAACCATCATAAAGAAGAGGTTAAAAAATCCGGCGTTGCAACTGCCTCCAGCGGTAATCATGCTCTGGCTCTTGCCTATGCCGCCAGAAAGATGGGTGTGGAACGGATACGAATTTTTCTCCCTGAAGGTGCTGATCCGGCAAAAATTGGACAGATTCGCAGGAACGGTATCGAGCCAGTGCTTGAGGGGAAAACCTTTTATGATTCTTTCGACATCGCCCAATCATATAGCACAAAAAACGGGACTTGCTACGTCCACTCAAATGCAGATCCTTTGGTTATAGCAGGTCAGGGCACAATTGGGCTGGAAATTCTGGAAGATTTACCCGAAGTTGATGCGGTCATCATACCTGTCGGTGGGGGTGGCCTGATTTCAGGCATTGCTGCAGCAATTAAAGAAAAAAACAACAATGTTGCAATCATCGGCGCTGAGCCTGAAGCATCCCCAGGTGCCTACCAATCATTGCAGATGGGTAAACCGTGTGAAAGAATCGCCTTAAAACCGTCAGTAGCTGATGGGTTATCCGGAGGTCTAAGTCCCTTGCCTTTTGAAATCTCACAACCGCTCATCGGGAAAGTGGCACTGGCAGCGGAAGATGAGATCATCTCGGCAATGAAAGCTTTTTTTTATGAGGAACAATTGGTGGTTGAAGGCGGTGCTTCAGTAGGGTTGGCAGTTCTTCTTTCTGGAAAAGTAGCGCTGCAAAATAAAAAAGTTGTGCTGGCAGTCACTGGACGCAATATCGACTCGAAACGATTCCTATCTATAATTGCAGAAAATGGAGAATCAATACCATGACTATGAAGCGTGAGATAATTGTTTCATCAAAGAATACGGACATGCCGTTTTCAACAATTGTTGGATTCGACAAACTGGTTTTCGTGTCCGGAATGGTCGGTCGAAATCCTGACACCGGAGAAATAGCAACAGCAGACATTGGAGAACAGACTCGGCAAACACTTACCAACATCGCTGTGCAATTAGACCGAGCCGGTCTCTCCTTGGAGAATGTCTTGAAGGCAACAGTGTTCATAACAGATATGGGATTATTTCAGGAAATGAACCAGACCTATAAAATGTTCTTCGAAACTGGCCTGCCGGCAAGAAGCTGTGTCCAAATAACAGCTCTGCCCGATCCTGAGGCTCTTGTCGAGATTGAAGTAATTGCTCATCGTTAATCGTCCGTTTGCATTGTCATGAAACAAATAAATAATTATCAAACAGACTGAATGAAACAGTACCGCGTCATATACTTGGATGCATTTACCTCGGAACCATTTTCCGGCAACCCCTGCGCTGTCTTGCCGGAAGCGGAGGGTTTGACTGACCGGCAGATGCAGAAGATCGCTGCGGAAACCAATCTTTCAGAGACATCTTTTGTTTTTCGTTCCAACGTAGCTGATGTAAAAGTGCGCTATTTTACGCCCCGAGTTGAGGTCCCTTTTGCCGGGCACCCCACCATAGCAACTGCCATGATGCTGGCTCAGGAAGGAATGCTTGCCAACAGGCAGTCAAAGATCTTTTTAAATTTCGAATTTAACATCGGTGTCTTTCCGGTAGAAATCAAAATGAATTCTGCCGGCAGGCCTTTTGAAGCAATAATGTCACAGCAAAAACCCTCATTTGGAAATGTAGTCCCAAAAGAGGAGCTGATGAGATGTTTGAGAATGGCTCAAAATGATTTCATTGAAGGAGTGCCTTTACAAATTATCAGCACCGGCCTCCCTTTTCTTGTGGCACCGGTCAAAGGAATGGCTATTTTGAAGAATGTTCAGGTTGACCGAACGCTGTTTCAAGCCCTGTTGGAGCGAATTGGGGTAGATGCGTTATACATGTTCTGCCTTGAGGGATTTGAACAGGATGCTGATGCTCACGGACGTTTATTCACTTCAGCGGCGGGTTCGGAAGATCCTTTCACCGGGGCTGCCGCCGGTTGTATGGGTGCGTACATTGCCCACCATGGACTTCGCCCTGGCCCTGTTTATAAGGTCGAGCAGGGGCATCTCATGGGAAGACCGGGAACGGGGACGGTTGAGATTGTAGAATCAGGCGCCGAAATTGAGACAGTAAAAGTCGGCGGTTGCGCAGTGAAAACGATGGATGGCGTTATTTTTATAAATGACTGAATTTGCCATTTAATAACCAAAAAACAATTATCAGAAGGAGATCAACATGACAGAAATTTGGGAACGGGATGCTGAAACACTCGATGAGTATCATAGCGTAGAAGCAATTCGCGGACGTGAATTTATTCTCCGTTTAACAACGGGAGCCGATGTGTTTTTGGCTATTCAGAAATTTGCCATTGACCATGGCCTTGAATTTGCCAAAATCCATGCTGCTTTCATGGGGGGGCTGCAACCGACCAAATACCTGGTTTGGGCTCCGGATACAACCAATCCCGACAACTGGCACAAAGAAGCCGTGGCAACCACAGCTAATTTAAGCATGGTTCTGGCATTTAGCGGAATGATCCACACGCGTCCGGGTAAAGATGGAAAGCCCGAGCCGTTTCCTGCTATCCACTTTGTGGCCGGCGGTGCCTGGGACTGCCCCACTTTTGGCGGCCACCTGGAGCAGGGCAGTATTGTCAAAGGCGTGCTGGAGTGCTTCATCACTGAGATAAAAGGGATTGAGACCCTGTCTCCGATTGAACGCGTATATGTAGACGACGAGTATCCTGAAAACTGGTATAAAACCATAAAATAGTCAGTCTTGAGAAGGACTATCTGTATCACTGACAGGCCAGGAAACGCTCTATGGCCTGTCAGTTTACTCCTTAATTCCTCTTGATAATCGAGATGCTCCGGGCTGCGGCTCACCGCAGTGCATTAACATCCGGATGTGCCAGTAAGTTTACGTCTGCTGAGTTGGCAGCGGTGTCGATTTGAATAGGGATTGACTTTTAAAACAGGTCTTGCTATAAAATTTGCATAATCTTAAATTGTGAAAATAAAAAATCATTTTCGCTTGGGCTTTATCAAATAGGGCCTATTTTCAATCGTTGAACCGTTTTGCCGCGCAGTGTCCATCGGTATTTCGTGTTCTTTGCTGCCCTTCTGCCGAATGTGGCTGGAAAGGCGTTAGAATATTTTCTCTGTTGGATTAGCTTATCGCTTAGCCTTGAATCGGTTGGAACTTTTCGTGCAGGCCAGCAAGAAATTTTCTTAAATGTCTTGAGTGCAGCGAGAGACATGCCAGCCACCGCCGTTCCGCAAGACGGGCTGAGGAGCTTATTGTGATGACAACGCACAGACTTGATGAAACTGCCACCGGGGTTTATATCGTATCAGCGACACCGTTTACAGATGATGGTTCGCTGGATCTCAAGAGCGCAAGGCGGCTCGCTGATTTTTATATCGAAAAGGGCGTCAGCGGCATTATGATTCTTGGAATGATGGGGGAGGCACCGAAGCTCTCATCACAGGAATCAGAACAGTTTCTCCATTGCATGCTTACCCATGTCGGTGGACGCCTGCCTGTGATTGTCGGGGTGTCGAGTGCTGGTCTTGATAATCTGGTACACCTTTCCAGATTGAGTATGGACAAGGGAGCCGCTGGTGTGATGATTGCGCCAGTGCCAGGACTGGGAACCGAGCAAAAACTCTATAACTATTACAATCAGGTCTTTACGGCGCTGGGAGATGATATTCCTGTTTGTTATCAGGACTATCCTTTTGCGACCCGCACCGAGATCTCGGTTTCATTGTTCAATCGGCTGGTAGCGGAATTTGATCAACTGGTTTTGCTCAAACATGAAGACTGTCCGGGCCTCAACAAAATAACTCAGGTTAGAGAGACGTCTGCTGCTCAGGGTATCCGTCGGGTTTCGATTCTGGTCGGAAACGGTGGCCTCTATCTGCCTCAGGAGCTGCAGCGCGGAGCCGATGGAGCGATGACTGGATTTGCCTATCCAGAAATGCTGGTCGAAGTTGTTCATCTTCATCAGCTCGGTGAAATCGATCGTGCAGAAGATCTGTTTGATACTTATCTTCCTCTTATCAGGCATGAGCAGCAGCCCGGCTTCGGACTTGCATTGCGCAAAGAGATACTCCACCGCCGTGGTGTGATTGCCTCACCTAAAGTCCGTTCGCCAGGACCAATTCTGACTGCTGCGGATCAGCGGGAATTGACAGGACTTATAAAGCGTTTAGAAAAAAAACTAAAAGATCAATGATAAGGATAAGGGATTAATGGGAAAAAAGGCACTGGTTTTAGCTTTGGACCAAGTGCTCGGTTTGGCCATTGTAACAATGTCTAAAATTCAGATGACTAATTATGATGAAGGAGCAGATTGATGGAACACCCTAAAACTCGCCTGGCAGACAAAATGAGCCAGCGCGCAGAAACATTCACGCCCAGTGATCGTGTCATTGCAGATTATTTGCTGCATGCCTATCCCTTGAGTTTGCTCCAGAATGCCTCTGAAATTGCCGACGAACTGGACATCAACACAACCACGGTCACTCGCTTTTTCCCCAAAATCGGGTATCGCAATATCAGGGAGGCCAGAACCGATTTTCGCCATGATATTGCTTTTATGGTCAACTCACCCCTGGACCGATTTCATAGTCAGAGACTAGAATCGACCGCTGCAGACAGTGTTGCCAAAGTCATGGAAATGGATTGGTCTAATATCCAGAATACCATGAGTGTTTTAAGTGAAGAAATGGTCGCAACATTTTTCGAACTGATAGAAGATCGCAGTAAGGCAATATACACGTTGGGAACGCGCAAAGAATTTTCTCTCGCCTACTATTTTTTTGTTCAGATCTCAAGCTTTCGAAACGATACAAGATTGTTAAATCCTGCCAACATGATCGATCAACTGGCAAATATTCGACCTGATGAGATTTTGATAGTATTTGATTTCAGGCGATACTCCCGCTTCCACGAAAAGGCCTGCAGGTATGTCTCTGAAGCGGGTGGTAAGGTTATTGTCTTCGCAGATTCCCCTATCGCACCTGCAGCCAGTCTGGCGGACTGCCTTTTCCTGATAAATACTTCAGGGCCTTCAGTTTTTAATTCCTATACGGCAGGTATGACATTGATCAACATTCTGCTGTTCAAGATGGTCGAAATGCACGGCAGGGATTTAGAAGAAAAACAAGCCCGCCTGGATTCTCTCTATAAGGAGTTCAATATATTCAAATTTCTGGAGTAATTTCATTTGAATAACCCATTTAGAAGGGAGGTGCGGGTATGACTGCTAAAATAGGTTTTATCGGCTTAGGGATCATGGGTTCGGGCATGGCCGCTAACATCCTGTCCAAGGGATTCGACCTTATCGTTTGGAATCGCACGGGCTCAAAGATAGACGATTTTGTCAGGAAGGGTGCTCGTGGAGCTCAATCACCAGCAGATGTCGCTGCAGTAAGCAGCATAGTGCTGATCTGCGTTACCGATGAGAAAGCAGTTCAGCACGTGCTTTTTGGACCCCAGGGAGTGGTAGAAGGCGCTCGGCCTGAAACCTTGGTTATCGATATGAGTACCATCGCCCCCCAAGCTAGCTCGGGTCATGCTGAAACGCTTGCAGCACATGGGTTGTCAATGCTTGATGCACCGGTCAGCGGCAGCAAAGAGGGTGCCGATCAGGGCACCTTGTCAATTATGGTTGGCGGTGCTAAATCAGAGTTTGACAGGGCGTACCCGGTATTGCAGGCTCTGGGCAGCAGTATCGTCCATGTCGGTGAACGTTGCGGAGATGGTCAGACGGTGAAACTGGTGAATCAATTGCTGGCCTCAGGAAACACTCATGGTCATGTGCGAGGCTTTGCTGTTCGCACAGGCAGGTGGTGTTGACCTGGAGAAAACACTGGAGGCGGTAAGTGGCGGAGCGGCCGGCAGTTGGATGCTCAGCCAGCGTGGACCGCAGGTGATTCGGCGGGATTGGCAGCCAGGATTCACGATCGATTTGCAGCTGAAAAGTATTTCTGCCGTGCTCAAGACTGCAGCTGACAACGGTGTTCCGGTCACCTTTGATGGCCCAGCTCTACCAATATTATCGGACCCTGCAGGCCCAGGGGCACGGTCAGGAGGGGCACCATGCATTGATCAAGGTCTTTGAAAATATGGCTGGTTTTAAAGTCGGTCCTGTAAGGTTAAATGACGATTAATTGGGACTTATGCCGCTATATGGAGTTAACTTGAGAGGCTTTTCATCTCAGTTCTTAGTCGGGGTTCCAGCTGGTTAGGGTCGATGCCTTAAAAATCGGACCCAACGGCAAGGTCCCTGCAATGATCGAGATATTTTTGGTATCGTAATGTTCGATCAGCTGGGACCACTTCTTAACCATAATAAAAAATATTTCTATTTTATTCTTAAGTGCCATCACTCTTGAGTATTTGCCGTTGCAGCCAACTATGTATCTTTATTTCGATGAATTCTGAGGTTGTTTATTGAAAGCCAATTGACTTTTTCAGTACGTCTTGCTATAAAATTTGCATAATTTAAATTCATGAAAATTAAAAATCATTTGACGTGGGTGATAGAGGGCAGGGGTTAATTTTGTTTTATAATAGGACCGATCATGCCTGAATTTTTAGGACCTTGCCGCCATCACTCCGTAAATTTGTTGCCTACTTATCAAGTGTTTGTCGAAGTAACAGTCGTTCACTTGATTGAGGATTTTATCTTTAATTAGTGGGAATATGTAGGTGTGCATTGCAGGCTGTTCTAGCGCCTTGGCCAGTAATATTTATCGCTATTTTCTGAGCTTTGAAGCGGTACTGGCGACTTTCTCTAGGTCTGAAATATGGAACTCGACATTCTGATCCACGATACAACCATCATCACCATGGATGAGGAAAGGCGTGTGCTCTATCATGCATCCATTGGAATAAAACAAAGCCGCATTCGTGTCATATGCCCGGCAGATCAGGCAAAAGATTTCACTGCGAAAAAGATACTGGATGGCTCCGGGCACCTGGCGATGCCTGGTATCATTGACTCCCACGCCCACGCAGGCCATGGGTTGACCAAGACCTTGGGTACCGGAGGTATTGGCATGCCCGGCGCTTGGGACGATTTTATGGAGGCCATCTATTTCCGTGGCACAACCACGGATTTTTGGAAGGCCGAAGCTCGACTCTCAGGCCTTGAGCGTCTCAAGTTCGGGGTCACAACCGGCATGAGTATGCTGGGCTCCTATCCCCGCTATGATGATTTGTCCTATGCTCAGGCACATGTGGAGGGAATGGTGGATATTGGCGTGCGCGATATCCTTGGAATCGGTCCGCCCAATCCCCCTTTCCCAAAACGCTTCGTGGATTGGCATGGTGATTCTAAAGGTCCGGAAAAAGTATTGTCTCATGAAGATTCATTTGCCAAGACCCGAGAAGCTGTCATGCGCTTTCATGACAGTAATGGGGGATTGACCCTCTGCTATCCCACCCCCTCTGGGGTAGGCTATCGGGAAGGGTTGAGCCGCGAAGCTCTTGTTCGGCAAAACGCGGCCATGAGAGCCATTGCCGACGAGTGTAACGTACCAATTCACGGGCACGCCTACCAAGGCGATATTCTCTATGCTTCTAATTACTTCGACATTCTGGGGCCGGATCTCTCTCTGGCTCATGTGACCGGAATTTCCGATGAGGAAATTGGCATCCTTGCAGACACCGGAACACATGTTTTAAGTGGCCCAATGACCAACGCCTCTATCAATAACCGCTGTCCGGTCGTTGAACTGCTGGATAGCGGCGTAAACGTGGCCTTTTGCACGGATGCCAGTGCGCCGAACCGCACCTATGATCTCTTGGAAAAATTGCGTATCGGCCTCTGGCTCCATCGGTCCCATTTTAAAGATGCTGATGTGCTGACAGCAGGTAGAGCCCTGGAAATGATCACCATCAATGCTGCAAAGGCCCTGGGACTGGACGCCGATTTGGGGTCTTTGGAAGTAGGGAAAAAAGCCGACGTGGTGCTGCTGAACACCGAGAGACCTCATCTCTACCCCCTCTGGCAGGAACCGCTGAGGATCGTTTATCAGGCGTCAGGCCATGATGTGGATACGGTGGTTGTGGACGGTCGGCTCATCATGGAAAACGGTATGGTTTCAACAGTTGATGAAGGGGCGGTATTGGCAGACGCCCAATCAGAAGCTGAACAGATGCTGGATCGAACAGGATTTCGAGAAAGTGCCGGAATTCCGAAAAATTTTTGGAAAAGTAACCGGTATTAACACCGGAAGGCTGAAAAACAAATGACTGTAACATTGAGCGAAGCTTCGTCACTCCCGTGAGGCCTTTAACATGAAGGTCCTCATGGTGAACACGAATATGGGGTAGTCTACTCACCGAGTGAGTAGACTATGCAACTAAAAACTGATGTATAAAATATTAAGGAGAAGAGAAGATGATGCGTTATTTCAAACTCGGTTACTGTGCCGTTGGGTTTCTTACAGTGATCTCTCTGATGCTTTCCCCACCAATGGCCAGCGCCGCGGATAAGGAAATCAAAATCGCTCTCACGGCTGATGCGGTTCACGTGGACCCCCAGCAGGGAAATGAACTCACCAGCAATATCATGTTTAACCATTTTTACGACACAATGGTGCGGCGGACCCCCGAACTGGATTTTGTGCCAGGTCTGGCTGAAAGCTGGGAATTGAAGGATGATGTAACCTGGGTCTTTAAACTGAGGAAAGGCGTGAAATTCCATAACGGTGAGGAATTGAAAGCCTCGGATGTGTTATTCTCAATTGAACGCTGCAGAACGCAGTTACAATCGAACCTGGTTCGATATATCGCAGAAGCCAAGGCTACTTGACGATTACACCGTAGAGATTAAAACTCCCGAACCATACGCCGTGCTGCACATGGATCTTTCCGAGTTCCATATTCTCAACGAAAAGTATGTCAAGGAGGTCGGTGATGAGCAGCTGAATCTCAAACCTATGGGTACCGGCCCCTACAAGTTGGTTGAATGGATCAAGGAAGATCATATGACCTTGGCGGCTTTTGAGGATTATTATCTCGGTGAGGCCAAGATTAAAAAAGTTACCTTCAGGCCGATTACCAATCCGGCCACAAGAACCGCAGCTCTGCTGAGCAATGAAGTAGACGTAATTCAGGACCTGGCAGTTCGCGATGTCGACCGCGTAAAAGCCAATGACAAATTTAAGGTGATTACACGTCCCAGCCTGTTGAATCTCGTTTTAGCACTGGATTACAGGGATAAGTCCCCGACCATCGACTTGCCCGTCAACCCTATGAAGGATGTACGGGTTCGCGAAGCTATCGCCCGTGCCATTAACGTGGATTCCATTATAAAGGTCATCATGAACGGCCTGGCTACTCCTTCCGATCAGTATGTACCGGCTTCCCATATCGGTTATGTTGACGGTCTTAATTTCCGTCAGGTATATCCTTTCGACCTGGAAAAAGCCAATTCGTTGATGAAAGAAGCAGGCTATGAAAAGGGCTTCACGATGAGTCTGGATGCCACCAATAACCGCTATGTGAACGATCAGCAGATCGCCCAGGCATTGGCTGGAATGTTAGCAAAAATCAACATTACTGTGAATATGAACCTTATGCCCAAATCGAACTTTTTCGGTTATATTCGCGTGCCTTCCGATAAATCAAGTTTTATAATGAGCGGTTGGGACACACCCTCTGGAGACGCGGGCGGGATGTATAACTCCATGATGTATGGCCGCGACAAAAAGAAAGGCTACGGAGGCGCCAACCGTGGAGCCTATGCCAGTGAAGAATTCGATTCATGGATCGACAAGGCGGACGCAACACCGCGTATTGAAGAGCGTGACAAATTCCTCCAGGAAGCCACCAAAGTAGCGGTTCGTGATATAGTCCTGATTCCGATTCATTACGAACAGGATCTTTACGCCGTGAAAACGAACGTGGACTTGAAACCCCGGATGGACAAGTTTGTCTGGGCCTATGAAATCGATATAAAATAATCTCTAGCGGGAAGGCGATAGCCTTCCCGCTATCCGATATTTTTCTCACGCTAAGAAATGAGCCTGCATCAGCAAAACGATGATTAGTTATTTTATCAAGCGCATCTTCCAGATGGTCGGGGTTCTTTGGGTTGTATCTATCATCGTATTCACCATGATGAGTTTCACCGGCGACCCCACCTATATGATGGTGCCTCTGGATGCCACCGAAGACGAGATTGCCAATGCCCGTATGCTGTTGGGTCTGGACAAACCGTATATCGCGCAGTACGGAATATTCCTTAAAAACATGTTACACGGCGATTTCGGTCGGTCTTTCGTGTTTCGCCAGCCCGCTCTCGGCCTCATCATAGAACGTATGCCAGCCACGGTGGAAATGGTCCTTGCGGCCATGCTATTCTCTCTTTTATTGGCAATTCCACTGGGCGTGTTTGCCGGCGCCTATCCTCAGAAAAAAACCAGCAGGGGAATCATGGCCGTTTCTCTTCTGGGTATATCGCTTCCCAATTTCTGGCTGGGCATGATGCTCATATTCATTCTGGCCGTGCAGTTTAACGTCCTCCCCTCGTCTGGACGTGGAACCAGTGTGCCGGTAATGGGGATAAAACTAAGTATCATCACCATGGACGGATTACGGCATCTTATCATGCCAGCCCTGACCCTCTGTTTCTCAACTTTGGCCATACTGCTCAGGATCACCAGGGCTGGAATGATGGAGGTAATGAAACAGGATTTCATTAAGTTCGCGAGGGCAAAGGGCGCTACCTTTCAAAGTGTCTTATTCAAACATGCCCTGAAAAACGCGCTGATTCCTGTGGTCACCATTTTTGGCCTTCAGCTGGGAGACCTGATCGCCTTCGCCACTATTACTGAGTATATTTTTGCATGGCCCGGTATGGGAAAACTCCTCATTGATTCCATCTATATGGGTGATCGGCCAGTAATCGTTGTGTATTTAATGTTTGTGGCATTCCTCTTCGTTATCATAAATTTTGTGGTAGATGTCATCTATACGTTGATCGACCCCCGAATCAGGCTGAGGTAGATAACCAATCCATGCCAGGCATAATAAAAAAAAATCAGGCTTTTTGGGCCTCTGAATTCGTTCATAATTTTCGGGGAAACAGCTCGGCGATTATCGGCAGTGTGATAATCATCTTTTTTATTTTCATCGTCGTCTTTGGTCCATCTCTGGTTCGACAGAACCCATATGATATCGCTTCCCTTGAACTCATGGACGCTTATAAACCACCGGTCTGGCTCCCCGGTGGCGATGTAAAATATATACTGGGTACGGATGGCCAGGGCCGGGATTTACTGGCCAGTATCGTTTACGGTACGCGAATATCATTGTTCATTGGTTTGGCAGCAATGCTCTGCTCAAGCCTGATCGGAGCAAGCCTGGGGCTCATTGCAGGCTACTATGGCGGCAGATGGGACGGCGTGATCATGAGGATCGCTGATGTGCAACTCTCCTTTCCGTCATTGTTGATTGCCCTTTTTCTGATGTCCGCATTCGGCAACGGTATAGACAAGGTTCTCATTTCTCTTACCTGTGTTGGCTGGGTGGTCTACGCGAGGACCGTACGCGGTTCGACCCTAAGTGAAAAGCAAAAGGAATATGTCCAGGCCGCGCAGGCGGCGGGACTGCCCAACCGCAAGATTATTGTCCGGCACATCCTGCCCAATGTACTTACACCTCTCATCGTTGTGGCCACCATTCAGATCGGTACGTTTATTCTGATTGAAGCGTCTTTGAGTTTTCTCGGTGTTGGCGTGCCCATTACCAAGCCATCTCTCGGGCTACTTGTGAAAAATGGATTTGACGTTCTGCTCAGCGGTTTGTGGTGGACATCTGTGTTTCCCGGGGCGTTCATCATGTTTATAGTTTTTGGCATCAACCTCTTAGGTGACTTTCTGCGAGATGAGTTAAATCCTCGGTTACGATAAGGTACTGCATGGACAACGGATTATTACATATTCGTGGATTGAAAACCTATTTCCACACCTTTGGCGGATTGATCAAAGCCGTAGACGGAGTGGATTTTTCCCTTAATGAGGGTGAAATATTGGGTGTGGTAGGCGAATCCGGCTGCGGAAAATCCGTAGTCGGTTTTTCCATAATGGGCCTGATCGATGCCCCTGGCCGTATCGAAAGCGGAGAAATCCGTTTCAATGGTGCTAATCTGCCGGATCTGGATGAGCGGGAGATGCGCAAAGTTCGGGGTAAAGAGATCACCATGATCTTTCAAGACCCCATGACCTCGCTCAATCCGCTCTACACCATTCAGGCACAGATGGAAGAGGTGATGAAGCTCCACAGTACTATGAATGCGGAACAGAGAAAAAAACGTTGTATTGAGCTGCTTGATGACGTGGGGATTTCCCAGCCCGCGTCGAGGTTAAAGAACTATCCTCACCAGTTTTCCGGCGGTATGCGGCAGCGGGTGATTATCGCCATTGCCTTGGCGTCCAATCCCAAGCTGGTAATTGCCGATGAGCCCACGACAGCCCTGGATGTGACCATACAATCCCAGATTCTTAAACTGATGAAACGACTGGTCCGGGAACACCACACTGCCATGATCCTCATTACCCACGATTTGGCAGTGGTCTCTGAAATGGCTGACAAGATAATGGTGATGTATTGCGGCCGTCTCGTCGAAAAGGGGACCCGGGACGACATCATCAATCGCAGCCGGCATCCCTATACTCTCGGGCTTTTGGGCTCGATACCAAATTTGGCTTCACGGCAAAAACGGCTGAGTCAGATTCCAGGCATGGTACCCAATATCATGCATCTTCCCCCTGGTTGTGCATTCGCTCCTCGCTGCGATTATGTCCAAGAGAAGTGCCGGACACATCGGCCTGAACTGGTAGAGCTCGAGCCAGGGCACACAACCGCCTGTTATTTCCCGGTGGAGAGATAGTACATGAGCCATTTGCTGGAAGTCTGCGAACTTGAACAACGATTTGACGTCAGCCCCGGATTTTTTGATCGACTGAAAATTCGAGACGGCCGCCTCAGATACCAAAAAAGTATTGTGCACGCCGTAAATGGCGTCAGTTTTCATATTGATCGCGGAGAAGTACTCGGACTGGTTGGTGAGAGCGGCTGCGGAAAATCTACCGTCGCCAAGACCATAGTCAAACTGTACGACCCGACAGGCGGACAGATCAAGGTTAATGGCGAGGACATCACGGCATATAATTACCAAAAGATGGTGCCGGTGCGTAAAACAATCCAGGTGATCTTCCAGGACCCCTATGCCTCACTGAATCCCAGGCTCAGGGTTATGGATATCATCACCGAACCCATGGCTTTTATTGGAGCGCCGATCAGCAAAACCGAGTTGCGCCAAAAAGGCATGGCACTATTAAAGCGGGTTGGGCTCGGAGAGGAACATGCCAGTCGGTATCCTCATCAATTCAGCGGCGGCCAGCGTCAACGCATCGGTATCGCCCGGGCGTTATCCGTTGAACCGGAATTGGTCATCGCTGACGAACCGGTTTCAGCGCTGGATGTTTCAATTCAAGCCCAAATCCTCAACCTGATGATGGATCTGAAAGATGAGTTCGGCTTTTCATATCTTTTCATCACCCATGATCTCTCTGTGGTTCGTCACATAAGCGATCGGATCGGGGTGATGTATCTCGGTTTCCTGGTTGAAACCGGTCCCACCGAAGATATATTCCAGCAGCCAAGGCACCCATATACGCGGGCGTTGTTATCGGCAGCTCCCAGCGTCTATGAAAAGTTGCACATTGAACCCTTAGCAATTACGGGTGAAGTTCCCACATCCCTGGAATTACCAGCAGGCTGCAGTTTTCAATCCCGCTGCCCTTTTGTCTATGACCGTTGTATTCAGGAGCGGCCCCAGCTCGTTTCCCGTGAACCCGGCCGCATGGAAGCCTGTCATCTGCTGGATGCTCAATAAACCTAAAGGACCTGGAACATGGATAATAAATTAATCATTGCCCAACCAAGACTTTGGCTGGAGGAACCCCATAACTGTACGGACGCTAAGGACGTGCTGACCATATTGACATCCTTTTTTGATCCCCTGGTGGCCTATGATTCTCAGATGAATTATATCCCAGCACTGGCTGAATCATGGGTGGTCTCGGATGACGCACGAGCATGGACCTTCAGGCTTCGTCCGGGCATCAGGTTTCACCACGGCCAACCTGTAGATGCCGAGGCAGTTGCCTATTCCCTTAGACGAATGGCTCGGCCGGACATGGGCGTCACGCTTGGAGCTCCCGGTGTATACAACCAGTACCTGGCAGGAATGGAACTGGAAATTCTTGATCGGCAAACAGTGCGCATGACCCTTGCCGAGCCGATAGCCGACCTGCTGGACGTCCTGGTAACCGGGTACATCCTGCCCCCTGATGCTGTTGAACGACTGGGTGGTACATTTAAGGACACACCAATCGGGACCGGGCCTTTCGAATTTGTCGAACATGAAGAAGGTGTTTGCGTCCGGGCCACGAAAAACCGGAACTATTTCAAGGAACTCCCGAATATCGATGCCATTGAATGGCGAATGGAACCAGACCCGGACAAGCGGTTGAGTCTGGTCAGGGATGGCAGGGCTCATATCGCCGCCGGACCGCCGTATACGGCTACGCTCAACGATGACGACGTGAACTATGTGCGTTCCAGGGGGACGACGGTCTATATTATCATTTTTAACACCAAAAGCAGGCTCCTTGAGGATCCTCGCGTCCGGTTAGCCCTGAATTTGGCGGTGGATCGCAGAGCACTTATCGATACGGTCCTGAACGGTGCCGGGTATCCCCTGAGCGGTTTTATCAGCCCGGATCACTTTGGCTACGATGCCGATCACCCCCCCATCCCCTATGATCCCAAACGTGCCAGGGCTCTGCTCAAAGAATCCGGGTATGGTGGAGGTCTTAGTCTCACGCTGGACAGCCCCACCTCTCTACCCAACGAGGCGGTGCAATTGTCCCACGCCTTGTCCGAACAGATGAGCCGTATCGGTGTTGAAATTAACATCGTTTACACAGAGGATCGTGAACTTTATGCCAACAAGGTGAGGCGTAAGGAGATTCACGACATGTGCGTATTCGATTCATCACCCCTGAGTACATTTCGAGTGCTCAAGGAAAAGGTGGATGCACGGTTTGAGGGGTCATGGTGGCAGGGATATCACAACGCCGAAGTGGAAAAATTACTGGACAAGGCCAGGATCACCATAGATAGAAGCCGTCGCCAAGGGATTTATAAACAATGTTTCCGCCTGTTGAATGAAGATCCCCCGTGGCTGTACCTCTACAACTACATGAACATCACCTGCACGGCACCGCAATTTTCCGCTTGGCACCCACCTGCTCATGGTGTTATCGACCCCCGCTATGTGAAATGAAGGGGCGGAGGTGAATGATCTTTGACAATTCTAAATAAGCCTGTCTGGGGAGAAAATACTAATGACGTTTGAAACATGTACGATAGATGCTGACCGACTCAACTTTGAACTGGCTGAAATTGGAAAGATCGGGCTGGGAGATGAGGGCGGATATTACAGAGAGGCCTTCTCTCAGGCCGACATGGACGGAAGAGTCCTGGTGGAGGGTTTTATGGCAGAGGCGGGCATGTCCGTCAGCCGTGATGCCGCTTTGAATTCGGTTGGCCGCTATGAAGGCCAGGATGCTTCACTACCGCCAATAGTTATCGGTTCACACACTGATACGGTACCCTGCGGCGGCAATTACGACGGTGTCCTGGGGGTGTTGTCCGGTATCGCCCTGGTCAGGGCCCTCTTTCAATCTGGAGTCAGACTGCGACATTCTATCGAAATTATCAATTTTTCCGGTGAGGAAGCGGTGGCACCCGGAGGAACCTTCGGCAGCAGAGTCATGACCAGCCACTTTAACGAGGAGCTGCTGGATCAGACCGTTTACACGGGAGAAACCTTCAGGAACCTCCTGGAAAAGGTCGGTGTGAACATTGAAGCCTTGAGTGCGGCAGAAAGACAGCAGGGGTCTGTTGCCGCCTATGTCGAGCTTCACATCGAGCAGGGGGGTATCCTGGATGAGAAGAATATTTCTGTGGGTGTTGTCAATGGAATCGTAGGATTCAGACGTTACCGGCTGGTGTTCCCGGGAGCCGCCAACCATGCGGGAACAACTCCTATGGATAAACGGGATGATGCCCTGATCAAGGCTGCCCGCTTTACTCTTGGAGTGAAAGAAACAGCTGAAAAATATGGAATTGTCGGAACCGTGGGAACTCTGGAAGTCAGTCCCGGTGCCCCTAACGTGATTCCTGGCAGTGTTGAGATAACCTTTGAAATGCGGGGCCTGGAAGATTCCGTCATAGATACAGCCCAAAAAGAGCTGAAAGCGCTCTCAGATGAGCTGAAAGCGACGTTTGATGAATATTCACACAAACCTCCTGTCATTTCAAGTGAAGGAATTGTCGGGGCGCTGGAGGCTGGTTGCCGTATGGCGGAACTTGATTATATTGTTATGCCAAGCGGTGCCGGTCACGACGCCAACCTGATGGCCTTGATATGCCCGATTGGCATGCTGTTCGTGCCCAATAGGGATGGAATCAGCCATTCCAGGGACGAGTACACCACGCCGGAAGCCTGTCTGAACGGCGCCAAAGCTCTGCTGCATGGAATAATAGAGCTGGATAAGCAAATATAAGCCTGCCCGTAAAAAGGGCAGAGAGGAGTAATATAATGACATTTGATCTACTGATAAAGAACGGAACCCTTGTCTCGAGCGAGGGAGAACGGTTGCTGGATATTGCCATACGCAATGGCAAAGTAGCCGCCCTGCTGAGCCCCGGTCAGGATAGTACTGCGGGGGAGGTCATAGACGCCAGAGGGCTGCATGTGTTCCCCGGCATTGTTGATGGACACTGTCACATGAGAGATCCCGGCAGGATGGAAAGAGAGGATTTCTGGACAGGAACCCAGGCAGCTGCAGCAGGCGGCATAACAACTGTATGCGAGATGCCCATATCAATTCCCCCCGTTTACACTGCTGAGATCCTTAAACAGCGGGCAGCAACAGTGCAACCGCGGGCACTTATCGACTTTGCCCTTTACGGAACAGCCGGGTTTGAAAACCTGGATGAGATCCAGGGGCTCGCTGATGCTGGTGCTGTTGCATTTAAAACCTATCTTCATCCGGCAGAACCGGGTCGTGAGAAAGAGTTCACGGGGTTGATCTGTCCCGACTCAGGCAGTCAGTACGAGACCATGGAAGTTGTTGCCAAGACAGGCCTTCGTCATTGCCTGCACTGCGAGACAAACGAAATGATACTGATGTTTACCAAGAAAATGAAAGACAGCGGCAGAACTGATGGACTGGTACACACGGAGAGTCGTCCGTCAGTGTGTGAAGACAGTTCTGTAGCCCTTTCACTTGCCATCGGAGCCGCGGTGGGTGCGTCTATGGTGATCTGTCACATGTCCAGCGCCGGAGCCGTTCAGCTGGTGAAGGAAGCCAAGGCCCGGGGAATGGATGTTATGGCCGAAACCTGCCCTTCCTATATTTTCATGTCTGATGAATACCTGAAGGAATTCGGCCCCTATGCGAAAAACAATCCACCGCTTCGATCAGAGGAAAATAGACGGAAACTCTGGGATTATATCAATGATGGGACCATGGATTACATCGCCACAGACCATTCTCCCTGGAGGCCGGAATCCAAGGACGGTGGCATCTTCACCGCCAACTCAGGAATGGCCAGCTTTGATATGTTTATGCCGTTGATGATTGATTCCATCAATCGGGGTGTCATCAGCTGCAGCAGGGCAGCAGCCATGCTCAGCGAAAAACCTGCAGAGGTTTTTAAACTGGGAGAAAAAGGTCACTTAAAACCCGGTTATGACGCCGACTTTGTATTGGTAAACATGAAGGGTGAGTTCGTTTTTGACATGAAAAAAAGCTACTCAAAAGCTGGTGAAACAATGCATGTTTTTGACGGAATGAAACTGTCTGGGAAACTGCAGTCAACATGGGTTAGGGGCACAAAGGTTCATGAAGATGGGAAAACCGCAGCCAAAGCCGGTTACGGTCGCTTTGTGAGGCCATAGCGATGATAGCACTGATTGCCCTCGGGCACTCCCCGCGACCTGATCACGAAGAAGTCTATGAGAACTTATTGCCGGGCGTTGCCCGCAAACTGGCGGGGGCTCTGGACGCATTCAGTTGTGATGAAGCCCGCAAGCTTGAAAACAAACAGGGTTTCTCTCCCTTGGTCTGCCTGCTCAATGACAACACAACGGTAGAAATTCCCCTCCCCGTTCTCTTCCCCTACATAGAGCGACAGATCGAGGTACTGGCAGCAGGGGGAGCCGGCCTGGCCGTGGTGCTCTGCTGCGGCGGTTTTCCCCGGTTTAACAGTACCATTCCGGTGTTACTTCCGGGTATGATCGTTCCGGCTGTGGTGAAGGCGACCTTTCCAGCTGGAAGGATAGGTATCATTGTGCCGAATCAAGCCCAGGAATCCGCTGCTGTTGATCATTGGAAAGAGCTCGGCGTCAAGGCAGAATCTGCAGTGGTCTCACCGTATGAAGGAGTGGGGTTTGAAGAAGCAGGAAAGAAATTCAGAAACCTGAAATGTGATTTGGTTGCCATCGACTGTATGGGTTTTAAAGAAGAACACAGGGATCGCCTCAGCAGAGAATGCGGCTGCCCTGTAATCTTGCCTAAAACCCTGGTGGCTAAAGTTGCAGGAGAGATGGCGGGCCCACGCCATCCATAATATTAACATTTAATAGGATAAAACATGTTTGATGCAGAAAGAATGAGCCGTATTCCTTTTTCGGGAATCCGGAAGGTTTTTGAAGAAGTTCATAAAAGAGAATCTCAGGGACAACACATTGTCAATCTCGGTATCGGCCGTCCCGATTTTGACACTCCTGAAAATATTAAGGAAGCGGCCAAAAAAGCTTTGGACGATGGACATGTTCATTATGCATCCAATTATGGGATTGAGGAACTTCGAAAGGCCATTGCAGACAAATTTAAACGGGATAATGACCTGACGTTTGATCCCAACGGTGAGATCATGGTCACCGTAGGAGCAAATGAAGCTGTTTTTCTGACAATGATGGCCTTTATCAATCCAGGAGATGAGGTTTTGGTTGCAGACCCGTGCTGGCCTCATTATTCGCCCTGTGTGGAGCTGGCGGGGGGTATACCGGTTTCTCTTCCTGCTTATGAAGAGAATGGTTTTAATCCCACAGCAAAAGATATTAATGATAAGTGCAGTGAAAAAACGAAATTGATTGTTGTAAATTCGCCCCAGAATCCAACGGGAGCTGTCTATTCAAAAGAGACACTCCAGGAAATTGCCAGGATCGCCATCGAAAAAGATTGGATGGTGCTCTCAGATGAGATTTATGAACACCTGATTTACGGAGGAGAAAAACACTACAGTATCGCAGCGTTCCCCGGTATGAGGGAAAGAACTGTTACCATTAACGGTTTTTCCAAGAGCTATGCCATGACCGGCTGGCGGCTGGGATACGTCGGTGTAGACAGGGGCTTGATGTCCGCCTTGGTAAGAGCGCATCAATACGCCACTAATTGTGTCTCCACATTTTCCCAATACGGTGCCACAGAAGCCCTCCTTGGTCCCCAGACTGATTTGGAAAATATGGTACAGGAGTTCTCCCGGAGACGGGACCTGGTGGTCCGGAGCCTTTCCGCCATGAAGCACATCAGCTTCAGTGAACCGAAAGGGGCATTTTATGTAATGGTTAATGTTTCCGGAACAGGCAGAGAAACAGAACAGGTCGCTGACGAGCTGCTGGATGCGGGGGTGGCAGTGGTTCCCGGGACCAAGCTGGGTGAATATGGTCGTGATTTCATTCGTCTATCCTATGCGAACTCTTATGAAAATTTAGAAATCGCCATGACCCGGATGGCTTTATATTTTAATGGCCTATAAGCCCCAGGCGGAGGGAACTATTATGGATCGCAATAAAATGAATCTGGGCCGGGACGTCAGAATCAATCCGATGGTGATCGGCTTGATAGGAAGTCAGGTCAACGGTAAGGCCAATTTCGTCACCGTAGGTCAGGTATACAAACTGAATAAGTCACCTGCCTATATCGGGACTTCCATTCATCCCACGCACTATACTGCGGGGGGGATTAGAGAGCATAAAGCTTTCAGCGTTAACATCCCCCATTGCGGAATGGCAGATGTGACAGATTATTGCGGCCTCGTCAGTGGCAAGAACCATGACAAATCAACTCTGTTTGAGCTCTTTTACGGTGAACTGGGAGAGGTGGCTCCCATGATCGTAGAATGTCCCATGTGTTTTGAATGTAAGCTTGTCGATACCCTGGAAATGCCGAGCAACACGCTCTATGTGGGAGAAGTCGTTGCCAGTTATTCGGAAAAACGGTTTGTCAAGGATGGGCATCCTGATGTCCAGGCGATGAATCCCCTATTGTTCACAGCTACCGATAAAAATTACTGGTCCATTGGATCCTATGTTGCCAAAGCCTATAAAGTTGGGGTTGGCTACGAAAAAAAGGACTGAAACGTTCAGAGATGACAATTAACAGCAAGGAAGAAATATGATGCCAGGCAAGCCGCAGCTGACTATGAACAAAGCAGATAAGATGATCACCTTTATTTATTATAAAGATCTGGCAAAAGGTATTGAATTTTATGGAAATATTCTCGGTTTTTCGTTAGCCATAGATCAGGGCTGGTGCAAAATTTACCAGATTTCAGATTCGGGGTATCTTGGGATTGTTGACGAAGAACGAGGAATGCAGAACTGGCATGCCGACAAGACGGTACAGATCTGTATCCGGGTACCGGAAGTGGTGCCCTGGTATGAGTATTGCCTCGGTCTGGAGTTGCCGAATCAGTCTGAGTTGTTTGTCAGTGATGAATTGAAGATCAAGGCGTTTGTCTTTGATGATCCGGAGGGATATCAGGTTGAATTCCAGGAATCAACGGCAAATGACCTACTCCTCTAGAAGAAAAGATCCCGTTTCAGGATAAAAACGAAAAAAATCTGTCCTTCTTCAATTATGCCCAGGTCTTGTGCCCCTTACCTGGTAAGGATCCTGTATATTTCCGTTAATCTGGATGGGAGTAGCTCAATGTTGGGCACAAAGGTGTAATTTCCTCTACCGAAGAGATGCTCAAGGTAGTCGTGAGCCTCTTTGTCGATAGTGATACAATATGGTTGGATACCGGATCCTTTTGCCTCTGCCAAGGCCTTTCTGGTGTCCTCGATGGCATATTCGCTTTTATAATCATCATAATCTTCAGGTTTCCCGTCAGAAAGAATGACCAGGAGCCTGGTTCTGGCGTCGACCTTTTTAAAATGGCTGATCATATGACGAATCGGAGGTCCCATTCGGGTATACTCCTTGGGTCCGATAGCAGCCAGTCGCTCTTTTACACCAGCATCATATCGATCTGAAATTTCCTTTATTTTATAGACTTCCGAGCGCATTCTCCGCATTCCTGAAAATCCGTAGATGCCATAATCGTCACCGACTATCTCCATCGCCTCGCAGAGGAGGATAAGTGCCTCCTTGATGGATTGACCGACCCATCCCTCGGTTGAATTTGACATATCGACAAGGAATAACGTCGATATACTCCTCTGATCCCTGATGAGTTGAATAAAGACATTCTCTGAGGGTGGTAATCCGGCACACTGATCGCCAAGCGAATCGATGAGGGCATCTAGGTCAATATCATCTCCTGACCGTCTCCGACGGGCAAATCGCTCCTGGGTATACATGAGTTCAAACTGGCGTTTGATTTTCTTTAACTGACCATGATATTTTTGAAGGGTCAGGGGGATAAAATCAGATTGTACCCCCATCAGTTCTCTTTCTCTCAAGCTGCACCAGTTTTTCCTGTATCCCTGTCTGCGGTAATCCCATTCATCATAGGGGAGAAATCCGTCATCGACCATACAACCACTGTCCTTTTCTCCCTTGGCATTATTTCTGCCGCCGCCCGAGATGCCAAAAGCCGCTGAGACATAACTCTCTGGAAGTGAACCCAGGTCGTTTTGTATGGTTCTTACCAGGTCGAGTATATCGTCAGGCAGCTCTATGCTTTTGTTGTCGATAATGAGTTGCTGCGATGTTTCCTTTTTCCTGCTTTTAATAGCACGGTCGTTCAGCTGGATCCGGGCGCTGCTTGCTGATTCAGCCATGTTTCCAGAATTTGAGGTGTCATCGAGAGTATCTTGCTGATTGAGGAGAAAATCGCCAAAAGATGTTTCAAACTTCTTTTTGTTTGTTGCCACCCGCCTGTCAAAAACTGTCTTTAATTCAGCAAGATTAAAACGATCCATAAACGGAAGAAACGAGAACGATGAGGAGTCTCCATCCAGTTGATCGATCTGGCGGTAGATCACATCAACGACATTTCGTGACTGCTCAGCGGCTGATAGCAAGCGGATGTTCGTCGGGTCTGTTGGCTGACCTGAAAAGATAGAAATAAAATAGTCTTCCATTGCCTGGTGTTTTGCAGTCGTTCCCCGGTCTCTTTTGTTCAGCAATGTCCTTATAAGTGGGGTTGCCTGACGTATGAGGCCGGGATATTCAGTTCTCAGAAAACCAATAGTCCTGCCAAGCTCAGTAAGCTGATAAATATCCTGAGCCAAGGCTTGGTCGGTGTACATTTCAAGAAACAACTCGGGCTGGGGTTCTTTCTGGTGACTCCTGAAACCGGGCGCTGTCTGTTGACAAAAGAGCTGTCGGCCAAGGGTGCCAAGGCAGACAAATCCGCATTGCAGTGCAATGATATATTTATAAAAGAGAAGATTTTGACTACGGGCTGGGGAGATATCTATCTTCTCAGGCAGGTATATATATTCAGTATCTGTATAGATTTTACTCGATTCTCGAAGCGTCAGGTCGAGACCGGAAAGTCCTTTTGCAAACGGGTTAAGGCGGGCCGCCTGGTCTTTGAGTGCAATACTGTTTTGCTGCTTTACATTTGAAACAGCATTCAGTTCCGCTTCAGCCATAAAGGCCCGAGCGTTAATTAGTCCCCCGGTCTCATAGTGAAAAAGAATCTGCCTCAGCCATTCAGCCAGGTTCTGCTGAGTAATTCCATCGGCATGCCGCACGCTTTCTTTAAGAACAGAATGGCAGAGATTTTGACTTATCGGCCAGACGGTTGGCACAACCTGCAACAGGGTGAACTGCTGGTCTTCTGCCAGATCTTCAATTTCGTGCAAAACTTCTTCGAATTCCCATTCGTTGGGCTGTGCAGGGGAGACTTGCTCGGTGAAATAATCTTTCAGTTCAAGGTAATGCATTTTGTTTGCTTAAACTATATCAGGTCATCGACATATTTATTAAAAGAGCGCCTCAGCCATATCCTCTATTGCTGCGATGAGCTGGGCGTCATCAGTTAAGCTTTCAATGATTCCTGCTTTACAGGCCTCAGGTATAGGGACACCAGAGTTGTGTAATTGTGCTGCCTGGATAAGAAGACGGGTTGAGGCCCCTTCAGCCAGACCTGAATCTTTCAGGCCTCGTGTCATCAGGGCAAGTTTAACAAGTTTTGCCGCGAGCCCGGAATCAACCCCGCCTTCCTTTTTAACAATTTTTTCTTCCAGTTCTTTTTCAGGATAATCAAAAGCAAGAGAAACAAAACGTTGTCTGGTTGACGTTTTTAAGTCTTTGACAACACTTTGGTAACCAGGATTATAGGAGACTCCGAGCATAAAGGTCGGGGGGGCCGTCAATATCTCCCCCAGTTTTTCTATCGGGAGCTCCCGTCGGTCATCTCCAAGCGGGTGGATGACCACGGTTGTATCCTTCCTGGCTTCGACAATTTCATCAAGGTAACAGATGGCGCCATGTCGGACGGCAAGAGTGAGCGGCCCGTCAACCCAGACCGCCTCGTTTCTTTTGACGAGATATCTGCCCACCAGGTCCGAGGTCGACAGGTCGTCGTGGCATGATACCGTTATTAATGGTCTTTTCAGTTTCCAGGCCAGATACTGCATGAACCTGGTTTTTCCACATCCGGTCGGCCCTTTGAGCAATATCGGCAGTTGATTAGTGTAAGCCGCAAGGGCAATGTCAAGCTCATTTCCCTGCGTGATATAAAACGGTTCTTCGGTGATCCTGTGTTCTTCAATACGCTGCTGATAGAGTTTTTCCATCCCGGTGACCAATATAACAATGGGTTAAATTCGACAACTCATGACCTGCGGTCAGAATCTAGACTATAGGTAGATAGGAAGGAGTTTCAAGTGATAGTATTTCTCAGTACCGAAAATTTACCATATTGATGGGAGAAGCCGATGTGTTTGAAAATAAAAGAGGCGTCTCATCCATACTGGACAAAACGCCTCATAACCCTGTTTAACAGATAGTTATAATATCTGCGCAATCAGGAGTTAAATTTTCGTTCCCATTCATACTCACGACCCGTAACCGTATCTTCCATTCGGCGGATTCTTCTTTCAAGATCATGGAATTTCTTTTTCAGTCGCTGCGCGGCATTTCTGGGTGAGTGGACGTAACTGTCGTAAAATTCCTGTTCGTCGTCGTTATTGACCGAATGTACCGGTGCCGGCTTCATCAGCAGGGCTGCGACCAGGTAGATGCCGATGACCGGCCAGAATCCACTGAGCAGAAAGATGATGACCATGCCGATTCTGACCCAGAAGACTGAAAAGTCAAAATAGTTGGCAACCCCTTTACATACACCAAGGATGACACCATCCCTGGCTCGGTAGATTCCTCCCCTGTTATTGATAAAATTTTTCATTTCGTATCTCCATTTTTGCTGTGACCATCCATGAGGATGGTCTCCAGGGCGTCGATCCTTTTTTCCATGCGGTCAAGACCCTGGTATATTTCCTGTATCATCGTAGCCTCTTGCTGATTTGCTGCACGCGACGAGCTTGAAAGGCCGGAATTCCTCATTCTGATAATCACCAGTACGGTTCCGCACAGCAAACCGGCGATGGTGACGATCGACCCAAAAACGATGGCTACAACAACGACTGTATTCATGGCAACTCGATATTTCCGTTAATAGTATCAGGCCTCAGGTTCCTTAGTGTCACCGTAGGCAGAGGCTTTCATTTTGGCAAGTTCTTTTTCAATTTCATCATCTGCTGCGAGATCATGGAACTCGTCGTCAACGGTTTTTGGTTTGCCAAAGTTTACCATATCAGCCTCGGCTTCCATGCGCTCGATTCGGCTTTCGAGGTGCTCAAAACGTGCCATGGACTCTGAACTGTCCATACGACGAATATCTGTCTGGGCGCGTTTTTTGTTCTGAGCTTTCTTGTGGCGCTCGGCAAGTGTTCGTTTTTTCTCTTTTGCTCCTGATAATTTCCCTTCAAGCTCCTGGATATCCTCCTGGTATTGCTCAATCAGTGATGAATGATCGAGAACTTCAGCTCTCAGTGATTCAGCAAGCTCAGAGAAGCGACGTTTCTCGATCAGCGCCTCCCTTGCCAGGCCGTCTCTGCCCTTGTTTACCGCAAGTTCAGCGCGATTGGCCCAGAGATTTCTGCGCTCAAGCAGCTCATCGAGCTTACGCTCAAGCTTCTTCCGGCTGGCGATGACACCGGCACAGGATGACTTGATCTCAATCAGTGTGTCTTCCATTTCCCGAATCATCAGCTTGATCATCTTGTCAGGGTCTTCAGCACCGTCGAGCATTGCATTAATGTTGGAACTGACGATATCTCTAAAACGTGTAAATATTCCCATGGTAATCCTCCTGGTTTTCTTGTTGTTTGATCTCCATAAAGCATGAAATGTGCCAGGTTTTTAAAATGGTGGTAACTGCCTAGTATCTATTTGGTTTCATGATTGACTCGAAAAATATTAATGGTTATATTTGCCAATGAATAGTTTTTAAAGCCATTTATGTGGTAAAAATAACCAAAGGTGCTGTGCTTATGCGTGACTCATCATCGACCTATCAGGCTGAAGCGCTTGGTCATTCAGAACGATTTCTTGAGTTTCAGGAACGATTGTCTCGGGTGGCTCCGGTCGACCGACCTGTTTTATTGATAGGTGAGCGGGGTACCGGAAAAGAGCTTGCTGCACATCGTCTGCACTTCCTGTCCAAACGATGGGATGGTCCTTTTGTAACCCTGAATTGCAGTACGCTGTCACCGACATTGATTGAGTCAGAGCTGTTTGGTCATGAACGCGGTGCCTTTACCGGGGCCGAGCATGCACGGGTCGGGCGGTTTGAGGCGGCTCACGGTGGTACGCTGTTTCTTGATGAGATTGGAACCATACCAATAGAGGCCCAGGAAAAAATTCTCCGCGTGGTTGAGTACGGATCTTTTGAGCGCGTTGGCAGTTCCAGTCCTGTTGAGGTTGATGTGAGAATCGTCTGTGCAACCAATGCCGATCTTTTGGCAATGGCTGATCGGGGTCAATTCAAGCGTGATCTGCTGGATCGATTGTCCTTTGAAGTTCTCTTCCTTCCTCCACTGCGGTACCGCTATGGAGACATACTCCTGCTGGCCCATCATTTTGCAGCACGCATGGCCTATGAACTTGGAATGCCGGATTTCAGCTTTACACAGGAAGCAGAAGCGGCCCTCGAAGCTTACCCCTGGAGAGGAAATATAAGGGAATTGAAAAATGTGGTTGAGCGGGCAGTCTACAAAGCCGAGTCAGGGGTTGTTGAAACAATCGATTTCAATCCTTTCAATACGCCTTATTCCGAAGTTGGAGAAACCGGAACTGAAGAAGACAGGGGTGCTGCTGCAGCCGATAGGATAGAATATGAAAACCGTACCTTTAAGGAGGCCGTCAGAATCTTTGAAAGCCGCCTGGTCAGTCAGGCTCTGGTCATGAGCCAGTACAATCAGAAAAAGGCTGCAGTATTACTGGACCTTTCCTATGACCAGTTCCGGGGATTGTACAGGAAGTATCGTGACGAGCTGCAGATTGATTAACCCTGACGGCCTATGGAATATCCCGATTACCTCCGAAACAGCTCTTTTAGGGACATTGAAAACAGCGATTCAGGGTGTATTTGCGCTACTCCATGAAAAGAACCACTACGCAAAATACCGACCTTAAGAACGCTGCGCCCAGTACGGCCAGTTCTCCCGTCATATCTTAACCTTGTTTACCGTTAACAGGCTTATCGTTTGATTTTAATGAGGTATAAGCGGAAAAAATTCGTAAGCAGGTGGACAACCAGCAGATGGCAGTAAGAATCCAGGCGAGCGTGGTAAATGAACCGGGAAAGAGACAGAAAAGGATAAAAAACAATATTGTTTCAGTACCTTCTGCTATCCCCCCGAGGTAATAAAAGCCTTTGTTCGGTAGCCTGAGGTTCGTCAGTTTACGTCGTTCTGCCAGGATTGCATAGGCAAGAAAACTTGATCCTGTCCCAACAAAAGAGAAGATAAGAGCAGCAGCAGCAAGGCCGTTTTTATTTGGGTCAGCGAGTGCAAATCCGAAGACAACTGCCGAATAAAAGATAAAATCGAGGCTGATATCAAGATAGGCTCCACTGTCAGTTGCTCCTTTTATTCTGGCGAGCGTACCATCTATACCGTCAGCGAGTCTGTTGAGCAGGATGAGGATCAGTCCTGTCAGGTAGTAGTGAAAACCAATTGCTGCAACACCACCGATACCTATAATGAATCCAAGGAAACTCACCTGATCTGCGGTCATTCTCGAATCCAATTTTCGGGCCATTGATTCAAGCAGCGGTTTTGCCAGTTTCAGGCTGATATGGTCAAGCATGATCGTTCCTGTTCTTGAGCTCAAGGATATTGCCTTCAGGTGCATCATCGGCGTCATGAGTGACAAGCAGGGCAGGAATCGCAAGTTTTGTAATCTGCTGGAAAACAAATTCACGAATATTTTGTCGGAGTTGCTTGTCGAGTTTCGAAAATGGCTCATCAAGCAGAATTGCCTCCGGCTCGGCGAGCAGAGAACGAAGCAGGCTGACGCGAGCCTTCTGGCCGCCAGACAGGGTTCCGATATCACGTCTTTCAAATCCGGAAAGATCAGCCATGGCAAGTGCTGAGTTGATCCTCTCCCGTTTTTGTTGCATTGTCAGGTTTGACGGTAAGCCGAATGCCATGTTGCCGAAGACGTCGAGGTGAGGGAAGAGCAGATCATCCTGAAACAATATCCCTATCCTCCGCTGTTCCATCGGTACATTGTTGAGAATTCTGTCGCCGAGTTGAATTGTTCCGGAAAGAGAAAATCCCGGATCGAGATTTCCGCATATGGAGGCAAGCAGTGTCGATTTTCCGCAGCCCGAGGGACCCATTACCGTAAGAATCTGGCCTGCCTCCACTGTCAGGCTGACGGGAGAGAAAAGCTCCGAACCACCAAGGTTTATCTGTAATGAGTCAAGAATGAGTGACATGGTCTCAACTGTTAATTTTTCATTAACTGCCTGTTCCTGAACAACAGAGCCGGAAGCCATATCGCCAGAGAATAAACCAGAAATGGCAGCAGGAACTGACAGAGCGCATAAACGGCGATAACGCGGCGATCCGAGCCGCTGGCCAGACTGACGGTTTCTGTTGTGATCGTTGCGAATCTTCCAGCCCCAACGTATAGGGTCGGCAGATATTGTGCAATACTTACCGCAAATCCAACGGCAAGAGAAAATAGAATTGGTTTTGTCAGCATCACCACCTTCACCCTGAAAAAACTGTGCAGTGAAGATCCGCTGAGGATTGTTGCAACCTGAACATAACGCTGGTCGTAGTTGCGGTATGTCGTTGCAAGTGTCAGGAAGATATATGGAAGAACAAAAACAAGGTGAACCCAGATAAGACTGAACCAGCTGCCTTCAATGTGAAGATTTGTCACGATGGTCTGAATACCAAATAAAAATCCGATCTGCGGGATCAACAGAGGCAGGTAGATAATCAAGATCGATTTCTGGGAAATCGAATCAATTTTAGACCGGGACAGGTGCAGTTCATTTTCCAGACAGCCAAGCACAAGGATGATCGCAATGACAGCACTTGAAAGCCCAACCACAGCAGCAGTCATAAGCGGTTCCACGATCAGGGGCAGGCTTTTGGTCCAATAGAAAAGGGAGAGGTGCCGGGGCAACGCATCAGGGAAACGCCAGTTTTTGGCGACTGACCAGAGCGACAGAAGAAAGAGAGAAAGCCCGGTTGTCGTGACTACGGTGACAGCCGCCAGGGTTGCTGTTGATTTCATCTGGCCCCACCAGCTATGACGGAGGCCGTTGAGCAGCCGTGGCCTTGTCAACATGGCTACAACATGTTCGACAAGTATAAAAATACCAATGAAAAAGGTGATCACGATGAACAAGAGCGTTGCCCCAGCGGCACCGATGAGTCGCATGGATAGATCCGGGTCGTTAAACCAGCGATCAATCAGAACTGCCAATGGCGGCGGCAGCGATGGGCCAATAATGAGAGCAAGATCAACCACTGACAGGGAATAGGCCAGAACGGCCAGGACCGGCAGCCTCAGCATTGGGTAGAGCTGGGGAATAACCAACCGCATCCAAACTTTAAATTTATGGAAGCCGAGGCTCCGGCCAACCCAGACCGTTCTCTTTATATCAAGCTGGTTAAGAGCGCCAATCGTCATCAGCAGGAGAAACGGAACCTCCTTGAAAATCATGGTAATGGTGAGGCTTATAGCCAGCGGATCTCTTGTCGTTGCCCAGTCCGGAGGAAAGACAAAACCGGTAAGTCCCGGAGAGAAAAGGCGAATCAGCCAGCCACTGGGGGCGATGAGGAAGGTGAGCCCGAGGGCAAATGCTGCATGGGGGATGGCCAGCAGCGGGGCAAGGGTTCGCTGGATAAAAGACCAGAATGCAGTTCCGTATAGGTGCGCTGTAATCCAGAGTGACAGGAATAGCGAGATGAGCGTCGCCGATAATCCGGAAATAAGTGTTGACTTTAATGCTCCGGGCAAACTCGGGTGAGCGAGTAATTCCCGGTATGACTGTAGAGTGAAATCATCAGCACCGATTATCGGCAGGTATCCAAAAGCGGGAAGCCAGGTACCAACAAGGCCGAGGACAATTGGAGCCAGAAATGCTGCAATGGTGAGGTATGGGAAGAACTGAAGCGGGTTCCTGCCTTGTCCGACCATGAGAAACGTCAGCGACTGTATCTTTTGAGCCAGCCTATCTCCAATGCCTCGACCCATGAGGCATGGGGCTCAAGCAGAACTGCCCCCAATGCTTCGGGGCTTAGAGTAGCGACGCCTTGCGGGATACTCTGAAACATAATTTTTTCTTCCGGACTCAGTTTGTCCATGGCAAGCACAGTCGGGTCACCCCAGATTGCCGGATCAGATTTTCGGGCCTGCGCCTCAGGGGAGAGCAGAAAGTTCGCAAATACAAGCGCGCCTTCCCTGGCAGATGCGTTAAACGGGATAGCGACAAAGTGTGAATTGCCAATCGTTCCTGAATCGTGGACGTAGGTTCTGATGCTTTCAGGCAGTTCACCGGTGGCGATACCGTTGCTGGCTTCAGCAGGGTTAAAGCTTATGGCGATGAACAGCTCGCCATCATTGAGGAGCTGTTTCATCTCAGAACCGTTAGCAGGAAATATAGTTCCTTTACGCCACATGTGGGGGTGAAGTTTGTCCAGGTAATCCCAGAGTGGTGCGGTTACCAGGTCAAAATCAGATTCGGATACCGGTCTGGAGAGTTGTTTCCGATCTGGGGTGAGCTCAATCAACGCCTGTTTAAGAAATGTTGTGCCATGAAAATTGGGCGGCAGCGGGTAAGACACCCTCCCAGGATGCGTTTCTGCAAACGACAGGAGCTCTCCCATGTTTTTGGGATGAGTCTTTATATGTTCTTTATCATAGAGAAATACCAGCTGAGCCATTCCCCAGGGAACTTCCATATTGTCAACTGGAACAGTAAAGTCATAGAGTGTCGATTTTTTGTTTTCAGTATCGACCAGTGACAGATGCGGTAACAGTTGGCTGTATGGTGGTTGAAGCAGATTGTTACGCTTCATTGTGTTGAAATTTTCTCCGTTAATCCACATTAAATCAACCGATCCGCCATGCTCTCTCCCACCGCTTTTTTCAGCTAAAATCCGACTGACCACCTCTCCGATATCGCTCACCTTGACATGTTTTACTTCCACCTGATACCGCTTCTTTACCTGGTCACCGGCCCAGCGGATATAATCATTGATGGGATCGGAACCTCCCCAGCCGTTAAAATAGACGGTTTGTCCACGGGCTTTTTGCATGATTGTTTCCCAGTCAGATGATTGAGCCTGATCTGCAGAGAAGAGAAAGGAACAAAAGATGAAGACAGGAAGAAGGAAAATTGTTTTCAACATTATTTGTCTCCTGGTTTTTTCGGTCAGGTCGCGGTTTTAGACAGGATGAAAACTAGTAACACTTTTCACCTTTTGCTGCAATGCACCATCATACACGGCTTTACTTGTTTGACATGCATAAATGATATGCCTATTGTCCTAGCATGCAAGCGGATTTTATTAATACCAGTGTAAAGCTCTGCACAGGGATGCGGGGTACACCTGGAAATCATATGAGAGTGGGTAATCATGCGTTGGAAAGATGGTCGCAGGAGCGCAAACGTTGATGATAGAAGACGGGTTCGTTTATCGGGGAAAGCCAAGGGTGGTGGAATAGGTATTATCCTTCTTGCCCTGGTTGGCATGTATTTTGGGATTGATCCAGCGATAATCCTGCAGCAGGGGTCAAATTTGTCAGGTCCGGCGGTGCAGCAATCTGAATATGTACCAACTGCAGAAGAAAACGAACTGGCTGATTTTGTCTCTGTGGTTCTGGCAGATACGGAAGATACCTGGGGTAATATTTTTTCAGCTGATGGTCGTTCCTATGAGCAACCAAAACTTGTTCTCTTTACTGGCGTTGTTGAATCAGCCTGCGGTTATGCCCAGGCTGCCATGGGACCGTTTTATTGTCCGGCTGATAAACAGGTGTATATCGACCTCGGGTTTTACCAGGATCTGCGAAACAAGATGGGAGCCCCGGGCGATTTCGCCCAGGCATATGTGATAGCCCATGAAGTCGGCCACCATGTCCAAAATCTGCTGGGAATCAGTGAACAGGTGCACGAGATGCGTTCCCGGATATCGGAAACTGACTACAACCAGCTGTCTGTCCGCCTTGAACTCCAGGCAGATTGTTTGTCAGGAGTATGGGCAAATCGTGCTGACAGAGCACGTCAGATCCTCGAGGGTGGAGACATTGAAGAAGCTCTTAATGCGGCAAGCATGATCGGCGATGATCGTTTGCAGAAGCAGGCCCGAGGGTATGTGACCCCTGACTCTTTTACGCACGGGAGTTCCCAGCAGCGGGTCCGTTGGTTTAAAAAAGGGCTGGCGTCAGGGGAGGTCAATACATGTGATACCTTTGGAGCAGAATCACTTTAAGCCATCCACCTCTCATTACTTTTTTCTTTAGATTTCAGCCCCGACCTCTGCCTGACAATCTTTTTGTGTACATTTGGTTCCGGTTATTGTAATACTGTAACCTGCAGTGCCACACTGAAGTATCTCTCAAATTACAACCTGAAAAAAGGAGGTGGTTTTTCCAACAGAACTGAACAGGGCCCACAACAGTTTTGCGAATTAATTTTAAGGAGGGGTTATGCAAAAAAAGTATTGGTTAATTGTATTTGCCATTGGTTTTGCCTTGATATTCCTGCCATTTAATTTAGCAGCAATGGATAAAGAGGCTGAAACCATTGATGAACTGGTAAAGATGTTTGATGAATCAAGTTGTATGGACTGTCATGACGAGATACACAACGAATGGTCTGGATCATGGCATGCTCAATCCGTTGTCTCTTCAATTGGAAGTATGCATAATTTCATCGAGATAGGCGTGAAAAAAGAGTGGGAAACGACGCTGACAAAAGGCCAGCTCCTGAAATGTATGGACTGCCATGCACCGGTGATCAATTTTGCCTCAGAAAAACTTGCAGTTGAGATTGGTGAGAAAATTGTCACCGCCTTCAAAGAGAAGGGAACACCGGCAGGGGATGATGCCAAAAAAGAACTTGCCAGGCTCAATGTCGGCTGTCTGTCCTGTCACAATATTAAAGCAACAGAAGTCGCACGTGGATTTAACGGTCCGGCAGAAGAGGGGATGATATACGGACCCCGGGGTGAGGATGCCGGTGATGCCCATGAAACGCTTCAAGCTATTGATATAACCCGTTCAGCATTTTGTATGCAGTGTCATGGCGTATACAAAGCAGCAGACGGTGAAACGATTCAGTGCAACACCGTGTCCGGTAGTTATCAAAATGGCTATGTGGCGAGAGGCGGCAGCCAGACCTGCCAGGAGTGTCACATGAAAAAGGGCCACCTTTTTCCAGGTGGACATGATCTTGAAACGGTCAAGGAAGGGCTGGGGTTTGATGTTCAGATTAATCCATACAAACATTTACCCGGACTACTTAAAGACGTAAAAGATCCCAAAAAATGGGTACCGAGCGCGGTGATCACCGCGTTTATCGAGAACAAGACCGGTCATCGTGTACCGGATGGCTGACTCTGGTCCGGTAAAGTGGTCCTGGATGTGACCGCAAGAAATCTGGCAGAAACAGATCCGGAGAAACAGGTACTGTTCTCAGTACAAAAGAATTATTTTGAAATTGGCAGGGACCTGGAGCACAGAATGAGATATGGGGCATGGCAGATAAAAGAAATCGTCGACCTGACCCTGCAGCCCATGGAAACACAGAAAGAGCAGTTCCTGGTTAATTTTGATACCGATGTGGAAGAGGTGGAGATAGAGGCAAACTTGTCCTACTTTATCAATGGCAAGAAGGGTGATGTGATCTATTCCATTAAAGAAAAATTAATGTATGATCTCGATTAACTAACAAACACGGGGCCCCTCTTTCTGGAGACGGCCCCGGTCACTTCTCATCTTTAAGGTGCAGCACAGTACTTGATTTCAGAGTGGCTAGAACAAAAGATGTTTTTATCGTCTGGATACCCGGAATACCGGACAGCTTATTGTTCACAAATTCTGTGTAGGTATTCATATCCTTGATTGCCACCTTCAGCAGAAAATCAACATCTCCGGTCAACTGAAGACATTCAAGAACTTCTTCCAGTTCAACAAGACGTTCCTTGACCATCTGCAGGGATGAAATCTGGTGCAGGCTCAGTTTTACGATGATTATCGCCAGCAGGTTGAAACCTGCTTTCTGACGGTCAAGCAGGGCCACATACCTGGAGATTACACCTGATGACTCAAGTCGCCTGACCCTTTCCAGCATGGCCGGAGGCGATATGCCGATTATCTTTGCAAGTTTTGTGTTGGTTATGCGCCCATCCTGCTGAAGGATATTGAGGATTTTTATATCAGTCTGGTCCAGTGACATTTGTAATTACCCTGTGTGCAACGTTAGAATCCTAATTTTATTCACCCATTGGGGACTATTCCCTAATTTTATTAAATATTCAATAGGCAATCGAGGCCATGTGTGTCGATTATTAATTGCAGGTTCAGGGAGCGTAATGCCACTATTGTCTTTATGGTTACTATTGGTTTACTTCTGGCGAGCAAGAGAATATAAAATGTGATGCAGTCAGCTGCATCTGTATTCTGTTTGTCATACTGTTATTTAAAGCACTGTCTCTATAAAATGGGAGATGAGGGTAACGTGAGCTTTCCTGTAAATTTTGACGATATCACAAAAATCATGACGGAGGCCCATAAAGAGGGGCGTGATTTTCTCTATGAGTACGAGGTCTATTCGCTTCTTTCCTGCTCTGGTGCCGAGACAGTGCCAAAGTTTATGCTGGTTCAGCGAAATGATCGAATATCCGATGAAGATTTGCAGCGCTTGTCTGGAGAAAAAATCGTAATAAAAATAGTCTCACCGACGATTATGCATAAAACAGAGGTCGCTGGTGTTCAGATTGTTGAACACCAGCCTGACAAAATTCGCTCTGCAATCAGACGGATGCTCTATGAGGCTCCGGAGAATTATTCTGTCTGGCTTGAGAGGAACAGAAAGGCCATGATACCACCTTACCAGGGACTGGCAGCAGAAGAATTAACCGCAGCTGTAAGTAAAGATATTAAAGGTGTATTGCTGGTCCAGTATATGCCCCCTGATTCTGAAGCGTTCGGTAATGAGCTCATTGTCAGCCTCAGGGCGACACGTGAATTCGGCATGGTGATCACTGCAGGATTGGGGGGGACCGATACCGAACTGTATGCCAAACGTTTCAGAAAGGATCAGGCGGTCGTCACCGGTTCGACAAAAATGCATGATGGACATTCATTTTTTGAGTTATTCAGGCGGACCATCGCTTATCGAAAGCTGGCCGGACTGACCCGGGGGCAGCGGCGAATCGTCACTGATGAGCAGCTGATTGAATGTTTCGACTCTTTTATCAGGATGGGAAATTATTATTCGCCACCTGTTAACAGCGGCGAGTTTCAGCTGGAAGAACTCGAGGTCAACCCATTTGCTTTCAGTGATTATCTGATGATTCCGCTTGATGGTCTGTGCAGGTTCTCACCCCCAGAAACAGGAAAAAAATCTCGACCCATTGCTCAGATTAAACAGCTGCTGCATCCAGAGCGTATCGGAATTATAGGAGTTTCTTCGAGTAGAAGAAATTTTGGCAGAATTATCCTGGATAATATCCTGGCAGAAGGATTCTCTCCGGAGGCTGTAACGATTATCCATGAGCAGAAGGAAGTGATTGCTGGGGTTACCTGTATTCGCGGTTTGGAAGAGTTGGATGATCCATTTGACCTGCTGATTGTCGCTGTGGGTGCCGTCCATGTTCCTGAACTTATTGACCAGATTATCCTCAACAATGGTGCTGTTTCTGTAATGCTGATATCGGCTGGTCTCGGAGAAACAGTCGAGAGTAAAGATCGTGCTGAAAGAGTAGTGAAATCGATTAATCAAGGACGTGAAAGAGGAGCGGGAGCCCCTGTTCCTGTTGTGCTCGGTGCCAACTGCATGGGAGTTATCTCACGTCCCGGCGGCTATGATAGCTGGTTTATCCCCGAGGAAAAACTGCCCAAAGACAGGTCCGGCTGGTATCGACGTTCAGCATTGATCAGTCAGAGCGGGGCCTTCATGTTACACAGGAGCCACCAGTGTCCCGAATTAAAACCTGCATACATGATCTCAATGGGCAACCAGACAGATCTTACACTCGGTGACATGGTAAAATACTTTAAGGACTCTGACAACGTCGATGTCATTGCCGTGTATGCAGAGGGGTTCAATGATCATGACGGGCTGGAGTTCTGCCTGGCAGTCCGGGAGGCTGTAATCGCCGGTAAAGAGGTTGTTTTCTATAAAGCCGGACGTACTCCCGAAGGAAAGGCCGCCACAAGCGGTCATACCGCCTCCCTTGCCGGAGACTATATGGTGTGCGAGAGCTGTGTGCGGCAGGCAGGGGCAATGGTGGCACGAACATTCTTAGAGTTCCAGGAACTGTTTTTCCTGGCCGAAACGCAAAGCAGAAAAGTAATTTCTGGAAATCGACTGGCTGCCGTCAGTGGAGCAGGCTTTGAGGCTGTGGGAATGGCTGATTCTATAGAGTCTGATGATTTTCATATGGAGCTTGCCAGGTTCTCAGGGCTGACAAACAGAAAAATTCAAGAAATTTTATCCGAGAAAAGGCTCGACTCACTGGTAACGATAGCCAATCCACTTGATATAAATCCGGCAGCTGATGATGAAACCCATGCGCTGATCGCTGAAACCATACTCAACGATAGTGGCGTAGATGCGATTGTGGTCAGTCTTGATCCGCTATCTCCAGCCATGCGCACGCTGCATGACCCTGAATCCAGCTCCTATGATATGGAAGAGGAGGGGAGTATTAAGGCAAGGATTATCGCGCTTGCGGAAAAAAGTGAAAAGCCGATCGTAACCGTCGTGGATGGCGGTCGCATATTTGATCCTCTGCGGGATTCGTTAATTGAAAAAGGGATCCCGGTGTTTAAGGTATGCGACCATGCCATGGCCGTATTATCCCTCTACATCCAGGGCCGCCTGATGAGTCAGTCGCTGCGGGAGCTGTGGTAGCGAAGATCAGGAGATTCAATCAGCCTCTGGTGTGCTGAAATATTTCGGCTCGTTTCCAGATTTCCATTTTATATTGCAGCCCATACTCGGTTTCTGGTCTATGCTGACGGGGCTTGCTGCCAGCAGAGCATTCACTGCCGCGCTGAGATCTTCACCGGTAATAGGTTCTTTATTCCCCGGGCGTGCACCGTCAAACTGTCCTCGATACACAAGTTTTTTATGCTGATTGAAAAGAAAGAAGTCCGGTGTGCAGGCTGCTTGATAGATTTTTGCAACATCCTGCTTCTCATCAACAAGGTATGGGAAAGTAAAACCAAAGCTGCCAGCAAGCGTTAACATCTTTTCCGGGCTGTCATCAGGGTAGGATGCGGCGTCATTGCTGTTTATTGCAACGACTGAGATACCCTGTTCCTGATAGTCGCGAATTTTTTCTGTTAATCGTGCTGCGATATGAAGAACGTAGGGACAATGATTGCACATGAAAATAACCAGGAGGCCTTGGTCTATTGATTGTTCAGCAAGGGTATATGGCTTACCGTCAGCAGTATTCAGTGAAAAATCGGGTGCAGTCGTGCCAAGATCAAGCATTGTCGAGGGTGTCAGTACCATAGTGCGTCTCCAGGTTGATAATAAGAGTGTGATGGTTCAGGATGTGCTGCTGGTGTCAATCGTTTCAACATTCGAAAGTAATTATATCACTACGATAAGATCACAAAGCCTGATTGCAAGAAAGAGACCTGCCGAATATATGCAGTATCCTGGTCATGGGTTGATTCCATCGTGTGAACACAATCTGCCCCTCCTGGGAGCGTTTTCGACAGCTCAGTATTTCAATATGGCCGTGGCCCAGGGGATGGAAAACGAGGACGCGGCACGCTCAATTGATGTCCTTGGCAAGATTATTGAATCATGAAACAATTGCAGTTCTGCTGAATCGCTCGAGCTGGGGATAGCTTGTTACTGTCAAGATTTTCTCTGCAGCTTGAATGGTCTGCATGATCATGCAGGCATTGATATCCTCTGCCAGGCGATGTGGTGGCCCCCAGAAGTAACGGCGGCAATGTAGCTTGGCTGGCCCATTGGTTTGTTTCCGGGGATCTCGTGCTGGAGTACAAGCCAACTGGTGTCGTGGTACCTTAAGCGAAGCTGAACATCGTCAATAATTTGCGTGACAGCACAGTGGTCAAGGCCTGATAGACCATGGCCGGTCGCTTTAAGAACAGCCTCTTTGGCAGTCCAGTATCGAAAAAACAGAGTGGAATCATTTTCCGGGGTCAGGTCCCACTCGGCCTCTGAAGCAATCTGCTCCTTGAGCAGTGTTGAAACATCTCTTATCTGTTCAATATCGATACCAATGGCATATGGTGCGACGACTGCCGCAACACACTGGCTTGAATGGGATACAGACCAGTAGATTCCATCAGTTGGCAGGGGGACTCCATCTCTATCCTTTTCTGGTACGCGAGGAGTGACATTACTTCGTTCCGCTGATAACTTCAGGGCGTGTCGGGCAAATCTCCTGAGTTCCTTCTTCTTCTCAACCCCTGACATCCCTGGAAGAAATGAAGGGAGTTTCATGATGACCGGATACAGAGCCGTCCATTCATCACCATTCTGCAAATTTTCTACTCCTACCCTGGAGTCGAACATCCTGGTCATACCCCGCAGAATGCGGGTCTGCGGAGTCCCCTTCTCTTCATCAGATCTTTTTCTCTACGAGCTTATCAAACACGTATGGGAGGCATTCATCATCCCTCATCTGCCTGCCGCTCAACATTTGATGAAGATCTTTCCACTCTCTCCGGTTGGCTGCAACATACGTTTCCAGATCGTGTGCCTCAAGAAAATTTTCTGTCCGTTTGTCTATCTGATTGCGTGCTGCATCATAAAAACGCGGGTATGTTTTGATCAGGGCTTCTGCGCCGGCGATGTAATGCGACCATCTTCTGTCGTCAATAGCTATTTTCTCTATTCCTTCAACCTTCAACATGGTGCCAAACTCGGGATTATCAAAGAAATCAATGAAAACGTCCATGTAGAATTTAGTCATTTCCAGAACACTTGATCCGAAGAATGAATTGAAAACGTCATCATCGATATAGGCATCGGCAAGATACATTAAATCTTTATCGAGGTAATTATTGTTATACATCTCGGTATAATCGCACATCTGCTGGACCACTGGTGCATTACGGTGGAAGCCGACACAGTTGACGATAATATCGGCCTCAATACGCTGATCATGATTGACGATCACTCCCTGCTCATAAAGACTGGTGACGTTGCCGGCAATGGTGGTCAGTTTTTTCAGGAAATGGGCGATAAACCATATATCTGAAACGCTGATTGTATGACCTTCATGTTTGATTTTGCCCATCCAGCATTCTGGCTGGGTTGCTTTACTCAGATCGTACAACTTTTTCCAAAGCATCATGTTCCTGATATTGCTCTTTCTGTCGTGCTGAAAGTTCTCATCATATGGTGTAGCAAAGTTGAGATAATCTATAATCTTCGGACACACGGTACCATGCCGTCGACAGACTACGGTGACCTGATCAGCCCCATTTTCTAAGGCTGTGCGGGCGTTTTCAACGGCAAATGCGCCCATACCGATGATAACAACTTTTTTACCACGCCAGCCAATATTCAGAGCCTCATCTGAAATGCCCGAGCAGACTACCCCCTTGAACTGGTGCTGATTTTCCCAGGTGATGATTCGGGGACTGCCGATTCGATCATTGACCGCAAGTATAATGCCTTTAGCTGAGATGGTTTCCCTCTTTCCATTTCGCGTGACATGGATCTGGTACTTCCCCGAACTGCCATCAATGCGCTCTGCCCGGGTCCGGGTATAGAGGTGATCTGATATTTTCTCTGAGAGTTGATGTAAATCTTTCAGGACCTCGGCGGTCGTTGAGTGATCCCGGTTTGTCCGAGTCTCCTGTTCGAGCAGCCGATACGCTCCTTCTGAAGTATTTACCTGTGAGGTTGCGTTGGCATATTTTGTCCATATTCCACCAGCGATCTCTCGCTTTTCAACGACGCAGAAAGAAATGCCCTGTTCCGCCAGACGATGGGCAGCGTATAAGCCGGTAATTCCCCCTCCGACGATCACTACATCGACCTGCCTCGGCAGGGCATTACTGTTTTTGTTATCCAAATCACCCTTGCTGAAGGAAAATCGCTGCCGGGCATACTGTTCTATCTGGCCCATGATATCTGTTGGCTTCCGTTGATTCAACGGGCACTATATCAAGGAACGGACTTGCAAATGCGGAAAAATCTCCGCTGACAACAAACAGGGCATGGGGATAACAGGTTGACCTGGTTTCTTTTAATGATGCAAGTATTTCAGATACAAGTCCGATCTGCTCCTGGTCAACGAGGTAGACCTGGGGTGCGTCGCTGTATTGCCTGATTGTTGCCAAGATTGCAGCACTGTCGTAATGGCTAATTGGCAGGATGTTGTCACCCTGCAGGTCAATGGTGCTGAGGTTGACAATTCTTGGCTGGGATAAGAGAGGGTTGATAATCGTTTCGGTCACGTTTTCACCATATCTATGAGTTTGTTCTTAATTTGTTAATAAAACCTAGCCGATTTATTTCTGAGATTGATGTATTATAGTTCTTTGAGTGGTTGTTAGCAGAATTTTTTTATCAATAAAAATATACTTTTAAAATACTTTTAGCGCGAGACTTCATTATCATGATTAGAACGACTCACGTAGGTTCGTTACCCCGGCCGGCCGCGATGATCACCAAGCAGCTCAGAAAAGAGGAAATATCTGATGATGATTTGAAAACGTACATCGGGGAATTGATTGAGCGGCAATTATCCCTCGGCCTGTCATTTATAAATAACGGGGAGTTACCCCGAATTGACTACATATCTTCGACCGTTCAGCGAATTTCCGGATTTAACCAGACGTGTATTGCACCACTGCCCAGAGACCTGGAAGAGCTGCCGGATTATGCCAGACGGTTTAGCGGCAGGAACGGTCTGATAATGCTTAACCCAAAGGCACCGATAAGCCTGCCTGCCTGCTCCGAAGCTATTTCATATACCGGTCAAAGTTCACTGGTCCAGGAGCTCGACATGATGACCGCGGCCTTCCGCGAGGCCATGAGCGGGACAGACACGCCAGACTCTTCTCTGTTTTTCACGGCTCCTTCACCGGGAACGGTAGCCCTGTTTCTTGAAAACCAATATTACCCGGACTATGAAACCTATCTGCATCACCTGGGATCGGTCCTGCAGAAAGAATACGAAATTATCGCCAGTTACGGTATCTCTCTGCAGATTGACTGCCCCGACCTGGCCATGGGCCGGCACACCAGGTTCAAGCATTTAAATGATAACCAGTTCCTCTCCCTGGTCGAGACAAATGTCGCCGTTCTCAACAAGGCCCTGGAGAATATTGACTCGGAACAGTGCAGGGCCCATATCTGCTGGGGAAATTACCCCGGAACCCATCACTGTGATGTTGAGCTTGCTTCAATATTCAACCACATCATGCGACTCAAGCCAAAATATATCTCTATTGAATCTTGTAATCACCGTCATGCGCATGAGTATGACGTCTTCAACAGATACAAGCTCCCGGAGGATAAGGTCCTCATGCCCGGTGTTATTGACACCACATCCAATACTGTTGAACATCCGGAAGTGGTTGCACATCGGCTCCTTAATTTCATAAACATACTCGGGCCCGAACGGGTCGTGGGTTCCACTGACTGCGGTTTTGCTTCGACCGGTTCGGCAGCATCCGTTTCAGGAGAAGTCGCCTGGCTCAAACTGCAGTCTCTTGTTGACGGAGCCCGGCTTGCAGAAGAGAAATTGTAGGCGTTTCTGCAACTGCTCTTCGATTTTCTAAACCGGTTCTTTTTGCGTACATCGGTATATTTCATCGATGAGTTGATCATGGAGGGGATGTTCGAAAAGGATATCTGTATCGATCTCGACCCCCAGTTTTGACTCAAGCTGCATGATCATCTGGGTAGCACTCAGGGAGTCGAGCCCCTGATCCGTCAATTCAATATCAGGATCAATTGCACTGACATTGGTCAGTTCGTGGAATATTCCTGCGACTAACACCTTGATGTCTTCCCTGTTACCGTAACTGCTGTTATCTTTCTTGTCCTCTGATGTTCCCTTCAGCTCTTCGAGGAAGGTGACCAGGGGGTCAATTAACGGATAGTCAAAAAGGAGATCCGTGTCCAGATCGATACCGAGCTCTTTCTGCAATGTTCCCACGAAATCAGTAGCACTGAGGGAATCGAGTCCCTGGTCAGTCAGAGCAATATCAGGGGTAATCGTTTCAATACCGGTAAGATCGAAGAACGTTTTCATGACAAGCTCTCGTGCTCCAGTCGTGTTCGCCACCTGGTTCTGCTCTTCGGGTATTTCCGCCGCGCCCTGGTCGATCTGATAATAGTCCCGCAAGGGCGCCCCTCTCTTCCGGTCAAAGGGGACATGCTGGTCTGTCATTTCCTTTCTGGCCATGGAATCCGCCCCGGAAATGATGATATGAGCATTTGCACCGCCAAAACCAAAACTGCTCACACCGACAAGCGCCAGCGGGTCGAGAGGTGTTGGTTTATCAACCACACTGAGCATGTACGAATCAAAATCGATGAATTTATTCGGGATATTAAAATGTATATTGCCCGGAATAGTTCCCTGGTTGAGAATGAGAACAGACTTCAATAATCCGGCTATTCCCGCTGCAGATTCGAGGTGCCCCATGTTTGATTTAACCGATCCCAGGTAACAGGTCGTTTTCCTGTTTTTGGCGATCGTATTCTGGAGTGCGGAGATTTCTATCGGATCACCGATCTTTGTGCCTGTTCCATGACATTCAACATAGGAGATGTCTGTCGGTTTAACATGCGCATCCCGACAGGCCTCAAGGATTAGGTCTTCCTGGGCTGCCGGGTGAGGAGCAGTGATTACCTGGGGTCTGGCACCATTCTGATTAATCGAAGAACCGAGTACTTCAGCATAATACTGCTCTGCCAGATCCTTGCTGACCAGGAGCACCAGGCCTCCGCCTTCTGCTCGTACATATCCGCTTGCCGAATCATCAAAGGCTTTGCAGCGCTGGTCTTTGGAGAGAAATCCCGAATTCCTCATACTGTGGGTGAAACCGTTTCCAAGTATCATATTGACGCCACCGGCGATGGCATAATCCACTCTTCCTGCTTCAATATCTTTACAGGCGTAATGGACAGCGAGCAGCGAAGAGGAACAGGCCGTGTTGGCAACCCAGCTGGGCCCGCGCAGGTCATAGTGAAAACTGATCCGGGAGGCGATAATGCTGGGATTCGTGCCGGTCGGATAGTAGACGGAGTCCTTGTTGCCCCGGTATTCGTCATTCCATGCCCCGATATAGACGCCGACACGGTTTTTATTCAATGTTCCAGGGTCGATTCCACTCTCTTTCCAGAGCATCTCTGTGAGCTCCAGGGCAAGAATCTGTTGCGGATCCATACTCCTGGCCTCAGCTTCTGAGATGTTGAAATAGCGATGATCAAAGCGGGAAACAACCGAATCCAGGAACCCTGCCTCAAAGTCACCTCTCTCCGGATCGGCTCTTACCTGGTCTTTGCCCGTTTGCAGGCTGTTCCAGTATTGCGGCAGCGTTTCGATCGAAGATGGAAACCTGCAACTCATGGCTGAAATTACAACCCGGTTTCTCTGGTATTGGCGGTCCGTTTCAACCTTTATCTCAGATGATACCCCAAACTGCTCCAACAAAGTCTGTATACTCTTGTAACGATAAAAATCCTGTGGCGCCAGGAACGGGAAATATGGCTCCATGAGTGCCGCAAATTCAACGAAGACAAGAGAGGTGAAGTCTTGATAGGCAAGCGGTATTTTGAAATCCAATCCTGGCCTGAAGGAATCAGCTACTTTTCTGAGTTCATTGATTAAATTTCTCTGGCCAAGCTTTCTTCTCTGGAACAGTATCCATTCAACCTCATCCTCTCCCCGATACATCGAAGAAGCGTACCGATACTCTCCAAATATATCGCAGCATTTCTTGAGTACCGGATGAAAGCCGATTTCTATGACCTCAATCTCGTCTCCGTCAAGTCGTTCATTGATCGCCGCCAGAGAAGAAACAAAATCTATAGGCTTCGACAGCCAGTTTTGCCAGTGTTCTTCTGCCAGCTGATCCTCAAATTGAGCGGTAACCCCAGAGACAAACATTACTGAATCCGCCCGACGCGATGGAATTGTTCTGAGATCTGATAGATAGTCGCGATAATGTGGATGGTGCCAGGGATGGGCCGGCTTCATTTTAACAAAGCCATCATGGTGATCAAGAAAGTCCTGCATCTCTTCATGACTGCCGCTAACCGTGATGTGCGTTTTACCTTCGGACAAAAAGTTCCGCGAGGAAAGTGAGACATCAAGACCAGTGATCTCTTCTTCAGTCATCAAGCCATGCAGCATGGTGCCGTCGATCTTTGCCGCCGCTTGTCCGATTTTATAGGTCAGAAGCAGGATTTCTTCGAGTGAGTAAATTCCAGCCTGGTAGGCCGCGGCCAATTCACCAACGCTGTGCCCAACGACGATGTCAGGTTTGTACCCCCAGCGCATCCATATGTCGGAGAGACAAATCTCGGTCGTAACGGTCAATATCGGACTGTAAGGGCACTGATGGCGGTCCATGTCAGCATCCCAGATCTCTTCCAGGTCAATTCCCAACCTGGCCAGGAGAATCTCAGCTATCTGGGTCCAGAGGGGTGAGGTCTTTACTAACTTGGAACTTGATTCATCACTTTTTGTTCCTTCTCCGGAGTAGACGAAGATGATTTTTTTCATGTGAAATCCCTTTCTCAAAAAACAGATAGCTGCAATAGCTGGTATTTATCAAAAAAAAACCACCAGCTAAACCGGTGGTTGAAGTTATCGTTTTAGCCGAACTTTTAACGCGCTCGCAATTTGATTTAAATCAGCGCATACGTTTTATAATGCGGCATGCATCTCTGTTGTCAAGTTACAGGAGAATGTTTTTCAGAGAATCCAGCAGTTAGAGTGTCATCTCAGGTAATTGATGCAACCAGTGCAGGGCCAGAAAATCCAAAGAGACTCTTGCATGCAGTGAGGTCGCTTAGCGCTGTTAACTCAGGCAGGTATCAAACCGGTAAGAATGGAACAACATCTTGAAAAAATAGACACATGTCAGCTAGAGAAAACCGCACAGGAGTCGTTCTCATATTTTGGATGCAACCCAGGCCGATAGTATGTTACTGTCTGTACCTAACAATAACTGCTATCTTGTACTTCCTAACATCGGCCTGGAGACAACATGGAGAAACTCATTGAAATTTGGGAGAGAGTCCTTTTCTATCTTTCTGAATTTTGGGAAAAGATATCTCCGTATCTTGCTCAAGCGTGGGAGACTATTTCTCCTTTTGTTATGAGCGTCTGGGGAAAATTTCTGTCTGTGTTTTGCCAATTTGGGTTCGTTTGTTCGAATGGAAATCTTAACTGGATTGGTGGGGCAGTGCTTGCAGCTGCAGTAGTGGTCGTCATCATGCTCATTTTTAGTATAAAAAGCCTGGTGCAGAATCGCTAGAAATGTAATTGTAAAATTACACGAATTCCCGTCATTCCCATTCGCCTTTAGGTTCTTGGTAACAGGCAAGGTATTGTACACCTGATTACTGGATGCTGGTCATCACCATATTTGTCATTGTTGCCGGTACACTTTTGCCTGTGAACAAGTTGAGTCAACTCCGCTACCACTGATTTCTCCCCTCCTGTCCCCTGAGTAATCGGTGCAGTATCATGTTATAAATTTAAGATTGCCCGAACCAGCCAGTTTCAAATTAACTGCTGGCCGTCTATCTTTTTCCAGTTGCGTCACTAATTGAAAACTATTACGATTAATTTTATGCGAGTCTTTCCCATCTATTTTCTGTTCGCAGCCTTCCTCATTCCTTTTTCAGTGACTGCTGCCGACATCCTTACACTGCCAGATTCAATCGGATCAAACCCCGTTTTGTCCAGGGTCGAGGAGCTCAAATACTGGACTCCGGACAACATGTACGAACAAGTCAACGGGGAAGCTGAGCTTCTCAAGCGTTACGGCGCGCTCAGTCTTGCATATGTCACTTATGAACACGAGGGGGGTGCCTACTTGTCGGCGGAGATCCTGGACATGGGTGCACCTGTCAACGCTTTCGGATTATACAGACTGTATGCCGGCTGTGATGGTGATGAAAACAGTTTTTCCGGGGCGACTGTCCTGTCGGGAGATTTCACCTCCTATGCGATTTTGGGCCAGCACTTCATGAGGATCGATGTCGATGTAAATGACGGCCGTGAGGGAGGGACGCCCCTTGTCGAGGAGTTTCTGCTGGCGCTTTCTAATGTACTGCCGGCATCTGATCCGTTGCCGGCAGTTATTGAGCGTCTAAAGAAAATGGCCAGAAAACCTTGTGAGGTCGGTTACCATCCGGAGCACGTGGACTATGACCTGGAGGCCGGTCCGGGGTACACCTGGGTCGGGCCGGACGGCGGAACCTATTTTGTTAGAATCCTCCCGTCCCCGGAGGAGGCCGAGGATTACGCTGCAGCTTTGACAGGCAGGGGCGCTCAGACAGTCCTGGTATGGATCAACGTCGTGACCTGGGCAAAGGCGCCGACGCTGCAGACTCCGGACTACCTCAAAGAGGTGGCGAAGACGTTAGTGAAGCAGAAAAAATAGCGTCTAGGCCCAGGAGAAAACAAGGTGTCGGAGAAACGGGATAGGGGTGTATTAGTGGAATCTCAAAAACTGGAACCCTGAACCTGGAACTCCAACGTGCACGTTTGCATTATTGCGATGCTGGAGAATACGTTGAAACAATCTCGATAAACCGTGAATTCTGTAACGATGACAGGAGGTTCCCATGCACCTCAAACGACGCGATTTGCTCAAAGGCGCCATAGCTTCCCTCGGCGCAGGCCTTTTCCCAGGACAACCCCTCGCAGCGCAGTCTGAGGAGATGCCGACCAGAATCCTTGGCCGGACCGGATTGCAGGTGTCGGTTCTGGGGTATGGGGCTATGCAGTGCTCGGACCCAGCAACAATCCGCTACGGCCTTGATCACGGGATCAATTACGTAGATACGGCAGACTGCTATATGGGCGGGCGGAATGAAAAAATTGTAGGACAGGCCATATCAGGTGTCAGGAACCGTCTGGTTATCGCGACCAAAGTCCACATCTCCAAAGAGGTGAAGATGAGACGCTCGGTGGATCGGAGTTTGGCGTCTCTGGGCCTTGACAGGGTAGATCTCGTGCAACTGCACGGCATGACATCCAGGGACCAGATCCTCAACAAGGACGTGCAGCAGGTCATGAAGGCCCTGAAGGACGAGGGCAAGTTCCGGTTTGCTGCAGTCACCACCCACACCAACCAGGAAGAGGTTGTAAAGGCAGTAATGGAAGACGGTTTTTATGACGCTGTTCTCGTGGCTGTGAACTTTCGATCTCCACCAGGTTTATTCAAAACCATCAAGGAGGCTGCTGCCGCCGGTGTGGGTATCATTGCCATGAAAACCCAGAATGGCGGTTACACAGACGAATCTATGCCAGAATACACACCCCATCAGGCTGCCTTGCGGTTCGTGGTCGAGAAACCGGGGGTACATCTGGCCGTTCCAGGGATGCTGAGCCGGAAGATGGTGGATGAGAACCGGCAGGCCATCTTGGGAAAAGTTGGACTCACCGATGTCGTGCGGCTCGAAACCTATAGAAGGGAGCTGGTAGGGAAGGCATGCTCCTTCTGCTCCTGGTGTTTCGACCAGTGCCGGTATGGTGCCGGTGGCCAGGATGCCGTCCGAATCGCCATGTATTCGGCGGGATATGCTGACGGAAGACTTGCTGCGGAAAGGGCGGCCGAGGTGGCTTCGTCCGTGATGAGGTGCGCAAACTGCGAAGAATGTACAGTTCAGTGCAGCCAGGGGATCGATATCAAAGCCGCGGCCAAGCGAGCTTCGCACTTTTTAACCTGAGTTCAGATCCCAAAAGGAATTCTATTCCTGTCGCGCAGGTTATTCGAAAAGATTGGTGATTTCGATAACAGCAATTAATAATCGTGCAAATTCATTCGTGGTTTTCTTAAGGTATTTACCCTCAGTACTGGTATAAATTTGTTTGTAAATCTCACCAATCTTTTCAAGTTTTTTTTGGATTTACTTTATTTAGTGGAAAAGAATAAAAGGTCTTAATATTTCCACTATCATATTGTTAAATGGTAGTATTATCCAATTTATGAAGGGAACTTCCGGTACCAGAGATCGAGCCATCAGGTCGAGATAGCTGTGATCCAAGAACTATTTTGCTGCAAAACCTCTCGATTATGGTGTAATTAATAATAATGTTTGCAAAAAAGATTCTTCAAAAAAGAAACATCCTGCTGGTAAGTCTTCTCGCCCTTTTAATACCTTTTTCATCCAAGCAAATAGATGCATCACCGAGCCTGAAAAAAAAGATCACCATCATGTGTTACATGAATGGAGATAACAACCTCGCCAACGAAGTTCTCTATGCCGTTGATATGATGGAAACGGTGGGGTCATCCCAAGATGTCGATATCATAGCTCTTGTTGATGGCATGCCAGGCGAGAATGGTGGCTACGGATCTCAATGGGAACAGACAAAGCTCCTCCATATCACCAAGGATGACGAGATTGGCGTCATCAATTCTCGAGTTATTGAAGATATGGGGGAAGAAAATCTGGGTGACCCACGGGTGCTGGAGGAATTCATAAAGAAGTCTCTTCAGTACCCTTCTGACAAATATGTCTTCATTTTCTTTTCCCATGGCAGAGGCATAATAGACACGAAATCTTTTGATAATCACAGAGATTACAAATCAGTTTTACTTTCACCTGATGAGACAGGGCAGCGGGCAATGGATCACCAGGAATTTGCTCAAGCAATTAAAAATGGATTATCCGGTGAAAGATTTCATCTTATGCTCTTTTTTTCCTGTCTTACCAATATGGTCGAAGTAGGATATGGGCTGCAAGATGTGACAGACTATATGATCGGTAGTGAGGATGAGATCAGAATGGTTAATAAGCCGCCGGGGATGTTCCAGATCCGAGGAATCGAACCTGAAAAGCTCATAGACAGACTCACCTCGAATCCAGATATGCCAGCCCTGGAAATGGGCAAAGTAACCATTGACTCATTCGCCAGTCAGTATGAAGCCGATATCAACATTCAAAATGACGATGGTACAGGATTTTCAGTAAAATACCCGGCAACATTGGCATTAGTGAACTGTCAAAAGTACGACAAAATATCCAAATCGATTGATATTCTGTCAAGATACCTTATCCAGAAAATTAAACAAAAACAATCAGGTAAGGTGGCTTTGACAAACTTGCATTCAGCCGTTAACGCGTCTCAAAAATACCCAAGTTTTTTAAATCTAGAGTACTTGGATTTACAGGATATTCTTGAAAATCTAAGCTACTATTCTGAGGATGCTCGTCTCAAGAAGTTCTGCCAGAATTCCATAGATATTCTAGAAAATGAACTCATCATTTATGAACGCCACACCGATGATAGTCGATCAAATGGCGTGTCAATATTTTTCCCCAATTTCCTCGTTCCTGAAAACATATACCGCTCTCACATGAACATGTACAGCAATTCACGGTTCAGTAAAGATACATCCTGGAGTGAATTGATAGATACCTACAGGGTTCAGATGCAGGAGAGATATACCGAATTACTCGTTGATGAATATGAACAGGCTTGCGAAAACTCCGATACCAAAACCATGATGCGTCTGAGCTCAAAACTGTCCAGGGAATTGCGAAAAGATCTTGCAAAGGGAAAGTACTTTTCTGTGAAAAAGTATCTGGCAATTTTGGAGAAAATGGATAAGGCAACGATACCAATGGATTTTGTACATTACCTTCAAGAAGTATCGAGCATGCCGGATAACCATCAGCAGGTCAACGATGATCTGCTTGAGGCCGTTGAAAGGTTGTTGTTATCCAAAGGAATAACAGGTGGTTGACAATCATTTTCTGAACAAGATCCATTATCCCGATGACACTGCTCTTATTTGGAAATCAGCCCGGAACTAATTACTTTCACCTGTTTTCATAAAATTTTCTGCGGCCCCCGCGACCGTCTTAGCCATGCAGCGCATCCTTCTCGGCATCGGCTTACTGGGCTTGAGTGAGTATCTGCTCGGTGTCTTTCTTGAGTCCCACCGCGTTCTTCCCCATGAGACCGTACCTCAGGACTTTGCGGGTGGAAACTTTTCCCCATACCTTGGTGCCATATGGCAGCGATGCGCCCGCCAGCCTGATGGCTCAGACGCAGTAACACGACACAGAGATGAGCCGGGACTGGAAGATGGCGCTTGTGGAAATCAACAACAGGGTTTGAAGTCTTTCAGACTCTTGTTGAAGCCGCAGGAGAATCCCTGAAAGGTTATGTGCGATCTCGTGTAAAAAATACCGATAGTGGTTTTGGCAATCAAAAATGAACGTCAGAAGGACGGTGCCGGGCTAATTTTCAGGATACCCTGAAAAAGCGATTATTTATCAATACCTTTGCGTATTATTGATAGTTTTTACTACTATTAACCAATTTTTTTACTACCATTGTACTGTGTAATTATGGTCCTATAGTTTCGGTGACAAACAACAAGACTAACTTCAGATGAGAGGTTAGGAGATAAACCAGTGCTCGATTAACGTTGTTTGAAGCAATAGGGTGGTTGGATCTCATGAAGCGAAAGCTCGTAGATTCAAAATCCCATCGGGCATGCCATCTAATCACACCATACAAGGATACGATAATGAAGACAATAACAATGATTATCACGCTTACCGTCGCACTAATGACCTCAGCACCAGCATTCAGTGGGTCCTACAAAAAGGATATCGTCGACACCGCAGTGGGGGCAGGTTCATTCAATACGCTTGTAGCCGCTGTCCAGGCAGCAGACTTGGTCGATACGCTTAAAAGCGCCGGACCATTTACTGTTTTCGCCCCAACCGATGAGGCCTTTGCAAAATTACCTGCGGGCACGGTTGATAGCTTGCTGCTGCCTGAAAATAAAGAAAAACTGCAGGCAATTCTTCTATACCATGTTGTACCAGGTAAGGTTTCGGCAGCCGAAGTGGTAAAATTATCATCCGCCAAGACCGCCAGCGACAAGGATCTGGCGATAGTAGTTGATGGACAGACTGTAATGGTCAACAAGGCACGGGTTATTCAGACTGACATCATGACAAGTAATGGTATCATCCACGTGATAGACACAGTGATGATTCCGTAGAACGTTCTCTTCGGACGTAGTTCATTTAAAGGACGGGCTTGATTGAAAAGATCAGGCCCGTTTCCATTTGATCACAGGACGATAATAATAAGCGTCCAAATCTGGGACCATTTGAACGTTTCAAAATGTCTCGTACCAAGAAACAGCAGGACCGATGTTCAACCTGAATTGAAGACCTATCCTCAGACGCGCTTCAGCTTCTGGATTTTTTACAGTTAGTATATACCGTATGGTTACTCTCGCAGATTTGCCGAGGCCTGCAGGGAGCACTTGAAATAGTTAATAAATATCGGACGAAGTCACAACATACAGATTGCCGTACCTCATGAGCGATATAACCGCCAAAACTTTCTTTCTCTCGACTATTATCAGTGTCTTTCTGTTATCAGGTTGCACTGTGCATGATGTAGATGTATCCCCTGAACCGATAGTCAGCACAGATGACGCATATTCTATCTCGTCTCCTGAAAAAATGCAGGCTGAAGAGATGTGGTGGGTAGCTTTTAACGATCCTGAACTCGATTTCCTCATCCGCACCGGTTTGGCAAACAATTTTGATGTACTCCAAGCAGTTGCCAGACTAGATCAGGCTGCGGCACTTAGCCTGCAGGCCAGCGCTGATCGGTTACCGCAAATAAACGCCATTGCAGATAGCGGGCAGAGCTGGCGTGAAGCTAATGAACGGGAGAATATCTCCCGCATAGGTGCTGACTTTTCCTGGGAAGTGGATGTGTTCAATCGGCTGGGATCGATTACTATGGCCCGGCAAAGTGAGCAGCGAGCCCGACGTGATGAGATTGAAGCGGTCCGGCTCAGGTTGAGTGCGGAAATTACGCAAGCCTATTTTGATGCTGTTGGCTGGCGTCTGCAGCTTGCTCTGCTCAGCAAACAGATTGAAACCGATAAAAATCTGCAAGATTTGACACAACTTCGTTTTGACAGCGGTCTGACAGCTCGGGTTGATGTCTTACAGCAATCCAGTCAGCTGGCGGAAACCGAAAGCCTGGTGCCAGCAGTTGAAGGGGCCCTGAGAGTCTCGGAAAATCGATTAGATGTCCTTCTTGGCTCATCGCCGGATGGTAATGACCGGGTTGCTGCCGGTGCTGTTTTCGTTGATATTGGCTCGCTGCCGTTTATCGGTGTACCAGCCGATCTGCTGCTGCAGCGCCCCGATTTGCGGGCGCTGCGCAATGAACTGATAGCGGCAGATGCCCAGATTGGTCAGGCCATTGCGGAGCGCTTGCCACAGGTGACGCTGGACGGCTCGTTTCTGTACGAAGAGGGAGTCGATCCGAGCGGGGTGGTAGCCAGATTGTTTGGCTCCTTCGTTCAGCCTCTTCTTGACTGGGGAGCCCGCAAGGCTGAAGTAGAGCGCAACAAGGCTCTGTATGTTGAACGGTTGGCTCTGTTTACCCAGAAATTTCTGGAAGCGGTTGAAGACGTTGAAAACTCTCTCTACTTGGAACGCCAGCAAAGAGAGTTTCTCCGTCGGCTTGATCGCAGGCAAAGGTTGCTTAAGGATACAGTTGAAGAGACAACCGAGCGCTATTCCAACGGCCTGACTGACTACCTGCCTGTTCTGGACGCCGTAAAAGAGCTGCAGCGCCTGGAGCGAGTCATTGTGCAGCAGGAGCGGGCACTGCTGAGTTTTCGTATCCAATTGCATCGCGCCTTGGGCGGCAGCCTTCAACCGCGCTGATATAGAATCGAGATGGGAGAAAAAACCATGACCAAGAGACCCCCAAGCATAGTTGCCATCTTCCTGTTCACTTTTGCCTCAACCCTGATACTTAGTGCACCTGGTCAGGCGCAGAAGTCGACTCCGGTAATTGTTGCTGAGGCTAAAATCGAAACACTGCAGGACAGAATTGAAGTGCTTGGAACGCTTCGGGCCAATGAAACCGTGGAAATTACCGCATCAATAACCGACACCATAACCGTAATTCACTTCGACGACGGGCAGCGGGTGGCAGCGGGAGATATTCTCATTGAAATGACAAGTCTGGAGGAACACGCACAGCTCGAGGAAGAGCAGTCCAACGTGGCGGAGGCTCGGAAACAGTTTGAACGGCTTGCTCCGGTGGTAAAAAAAGGAGCGGCCTCTCAAACCTTGCTTGACCAGCGTGAACGTGAGCTGGCTACGGCGCAGGCACGGTTTAAAGCGATTGAATCACGCCTTCAGGATCGCCTGATCCTGGCACCTTTTAGTGGGATGGTGGGGTTGAGAAACATTAGCCCCGGGGCACTGGTAGAACCTGGAGACGTAATTACAACCCTTGACGATGTCAGCGTCATGAAACTTGATTTCACCGTTTCAACTGTCCATCTTGCTGCATTGAAAGCCGGCGCTTCAATCCAGGCACGATCACCTGCTTTTAAAGAGCAGGTGTTTACCGGAACCGTCAAAAGTATCAATAGCAGGATTGATCCGGTTAGCCGATCAATTTTGGCCAGAGCAATTATCGACAACCCAGATGGAAAACTGAAACCAGGCTTATTGATGACGGTGGAGCTGCTGAACAATAAACGCCAAGGAGTTGTTATCCCCGAAGAGGCGTTGATTCCCTCCGGCAGGGCCAACTATGTCATGGTGGTTGACCAATCCACATCACCTGCAAAGGTTCAGCGACGGAATGTTCAGATAGGCATCAGGCTCTTCGGATCTGTAGAAATTATCGAGGGACTTGAGGCTGGGGAACTGGTGGTTACCCATGGCAATAGCCGGATCAGGCCGGGTCAGGAGGTTACCATCCTCGCGACTGACAACAACGGCAGGCCGCTGAAAAATCTTTTATCCGGTGAGACGGAGGAAAAGCCATAATGATCCTCTCCGATATCTCCGTCAAACGACCGGTCTTTGCCTCTGTAATTTCGTTATTGCTTGTGGTATTTGGCCTGGTAGCCTTTTCAAGGCTGCCGCTCAGGGAATATCCGGATATTGATCCTCCGGTGGTGACAATAGATACCATTTATCCTGGGGCCGCCGCCAACGTGGTTGAAACCCAGATTACCCAAATAATCGAGGAGCGGATTGCCGGCGTGGAGGGTATTCGCTTTATCGAATCATCCAGTGAAGATGGGCGCTCGGTGGTGACTGTTGAATTTTCCACGAGCCGGGACATAGACGGCGCGGCTAATGATATCCGCGACCGTGTTTCTGCCATTCTCGACAATCTGCCCACAGAAGCAGACTCACCAGAAATCCAGAAAGTTGATGGCAACGATGATGTCATCATGTGGCTCAACCTGGTCAGTGATCGTCTCAGTGTACCGCAGCTGACTGATTATGCCGATCGCTACCTGGTTGACCGTTTTTCTGTCCTTGACGGTGTTTCCCGGGTCAGGATCGGCGGCGGGCAAAGTTTTGCCATGCGTATCTGGCTGGATAGGACCAGAATGGCCGCCAGAGGTCTGACAGTCAGTGACATCGAACAGGCCCTGCGTTCCGAAAATATCGAAGTGCCGGCCGGCACCATTCAATCCGCCAGTCGAAGCTTCACCGTACGGCTGAACCGGGCCTTCCGCACAGCCGATGATTTTGCCCAGCTTTCCCTGAAACGAAGCGATAACGGTTATCTGGTCCGACTCAGGGATATTGCTCGAATCGAACGTGGCACCGAGGAGGACCGAACCTTTTTCCGGGGCAATGGGGAGGCAATGGTCGGCCTGGGAATCATCAAGCAGTCGACGGCGAATACCATAGATGTTTCGCGTAGCGCCAAGAACGAGATGGAGCGGCTCAATACCCGTCTGCCGGAAGGCATGAAGATAAGGCAAAGTTACGATACATCAGTGTTTGTAGAAGAAGCAATTAAAGAAGTCTACAAAACACTGCTCATTGCCATAGGTCTGGTCGTGCTGGTCATCTTTCTGTTTTTGGGAAATATCCGGGCCACATTGGTGCCGGCAGTGACCGTGCCTGTCTCTATTATCGCCTCTTTCATCGCCTTGAACGTTTTTGGTTTTTCGGTAAATCTGTTAACCCTGCTGGCTCTGGTTCTCGCTATTGGCCTGATTGTTGATGATGGTATTGTGGTCCTGGAAAACATTCACCGGCGTATTGATGAGAATGGAGAAACGCCTCTGGTGGCAGCTTTTGCAGGAACCAGACAAGTCGGTTTTGCTGTTGTTGCGACAACGCTTGTGCTCGTTTCAGTGTTTGTGCCGATCGCCTTTTTGCAGGGCGATGTCGGTCGTCTGTTCTCGGAATTTGCCCTGACTATGGCAGCGGCTGTCACCTTCTCAAGTGTCGTGGCCCTGAGTCTTTCGCCCATGCTCGCTTCGATTCTACTAAAACAGAAAAAGAGTGACCCTCTGAATGTTCCGCGAATTGACCGCTTTTACCGGGGCATCCGCAAACGCTACCGGCATGCGCTCGGCGGAGCACTCCGTCGGCCTGCTATCGTAATGGGTCTTTATGCGGCCCTCATGGGTGGCACCTATCTGCTGTTTACACAGATACCGACCGAATATGCACCCAAAGAAGACCGGGGAGCTTTTTTTGTGATCGTCAATGGTCCGGAAGGGGCGACGTACGCTTATATGAAAGAGTACATGGATGAAATCGAACAGCGCCTGATGCCTTTTGTGGACAGTGGGGACGCAACCAGATTACTGGTTCGGGCACCGCGTAGTTTTGGAAACTATGAAAGCTTTAATTCAGGAATTGTTATTTTTGTACTCAATTCCTGGCAGAACAGACGGTCGGCCTGGGTTATCATGGACGAGGTACGGAACCGTCTGAAGGGGCTTCCCGGGATTCGAGCATTTCCGGTAATGCGGCAGGGGTTTGGGGCGTCCATTCAAAAACCGCTGCAGTTTGTCATCGGTGGCGGAACTTATCAGGAGCTGGCACAATGGCGGGATATTCTTGTTGAGAAGATAGAGGCCGATAACCCTGGCCTGCTCGGCCTTGATTGGGATTACAAGGAGACCAAACCGCAGGTTCAGGTCAATATCGATTACGACCGGGCAGCAGAGCTGGGTGTGACCGTCGGCAATATCGGCCGCACACTCGAGACGATGCTCGGCTCACGGAGGGTGACAACCTATCTCGAAGAGGGTGAGGAATACGATGTAATCCTCGAGGGCGAGCGCGAATCCCAACGCACGCCGGCCGATCTGCAGGCTATCTATGTCCGATCGGAACGAAGTGGGGAATTGATACCCCTGGCGAATCTTGTTACTCTTGAAGAATTTGCAGATTCAAGCTCCCTGAACCGATACAACCGTGTAAGGGCCATCACGCTACAGGCCAATCTTGCCGATGGGCTGGTACTTGGCGATGCGCTGAGCTATATGGAAAATCTTGTTCAGCAGCATCTGCCGGAGCAGGTTATCATTGACTACAAGGGCATATCAAAGGATTATATCAGTTCCTCTCAGTCCATTATTTTTGTGTTTGCTCTTGGGCTCGTCGTTGTTTTTCTGGTCCTTGCCGCCCAGTTTGAAAGCTGGGTCAACCCTCTGGTAATCATGCTTACCGTTCCTCTGGCGATCGCAGGCGGCCTGCTGGGGCTCTATCTGACGGATAATACTTTAAACCTGTACAGCCAGATTGGCCTGGTTATGCTGATTGGCCTGTCGGCTAAAAACGGTATATTAATCGTCGAGTTCACCAATCAGCTGCGAGACCAGCAGATGTCATTTTACAGGGCTATTCTATATGCCTCTGAAGTACGCTTGCGGCCGATTGTCATGACCGGAATCACCACTGCAGCAGGCGCTATACCGCTTATTATCTCTTCGGGAGCCGGAGCTGAGACCCGCATGGTAATAGGTGTTGTGGTGCTCGCCGGAGTATTATCGGCGACAATCTTAACCCTGTTTGTGGTGCCGGTCGCCTACAGCCTGCTGTCCCGTAAATCTGGTTTGCCTGGTTCAATAGGTCGTCAGCTTGAAGAGGAGCAGCAACAGGAGGCACAGCAAGGCAGCCATCTGCACGAGTAAGTGCATGCTTTGCCTGCCAGGCATTGCGCAGGAATATGGCAGTTTGAACAACAGGATGGTTTGGCAACTCTCAAATCATCAACCACAAATCTATGCGGGTCTTGCAACTTTATTGTAGCCTTTGCAATTGCCTGATAAATTCCTGGTTATCGGGTACTCCCTCCTGAACAAACTGGATAGTGCCGTTCTTGTCAATCAGATAGGTAATTCTTCCTCCACCATATTGTTTTTTGATACTTTTACTGCTGTCTGAGACGAGCGGAAAGCTGATTCCCTCTTCATCGACAAACTTCTTGAGGGTCTTCATACTGTCGGTGCTGACGCCGATGATCTCTGCGTCCAATTCTTGCATTGCTTCCAGATCACGCTGGAAGTCGATTAATTCATTTCTTCAAACAGAAGTGAATACCGCAAAATAAAGCGCCAGCACCACATGTCGCTTACCTTTGAAATCACTCAGAGTAATATCTCCCTGAGTAGAGACAGCGGTAAAATCCGGAGCTGGATCGCCAACGTCAAGAGCGCTGGCATAAGATGGACTCCAGAGTAAAATTACGCCTAATAGTGCTGTAAATAGAGTGCGTCGATATTTCATAATTTATTCCCATTAGGATGATAGGTTGAGGGTTCCTGTTGGAACCCAGGCAATGTCGCCGCATAGCCGAGCAGAGCTGGGCAAAGAAGATCCCTGCTACTCTGCCATTTGGTTACTATCAGGATAAGCATCCTGGCGGACACCGCCATAACGGATAAAAATTATTCAACCGGTCTGCTGGGAGCATTAATGGGGTCTAAATGGGGTCACGTCCTGACCATGAAAGTGCATGATACTTTCTGCACTTCGCGTTTCATCTGAGCTTGAGGCTTCTGCATTAAACCTTCGTGCTGAAGCAGCATATCGAACTTGAAACTTATCAAGGGACTGGCGTAGAAGCCTCACACATTGTAATAATAGGCATAATGTATCTGATATGCAGGACCGTGAATAAGTGGTTCCGGGAGAAAAACGCGTATGGAAAAACCCAGGCTGCAAGCCGGTGATGTTTTTTGTGTTACTACTGCCGGGCCTCTGTCCATTGCAATACGTGCAATTGAGAGGTTCTGGGCGGAGGACGATAAGGCGGAATTTGGTCATACCGGGATTATTACAGGTGAGGATGGTGCTAGCTTCGAGGCACTGACACGAGTCAGGCCTTCAACTATTGATCGTTACAAGGGCAAACATGTTCTGGTTGCAAGACCGATGAGATCAATAGATGGAGCAGTCATTATGCGGGCGAAAAAAATCAAGGCAATGAAACAGCTGGCCAGTGAGTATGCAGGCAAATGGTATCCGTTCTGGCGATTGCTGCTGCACATGATTCCTGCGCTGGCTAAATATATCTCGTACGATGGCAGGTTTCTCATATGCTCCGAGCTTACCGCGAAGTATGAGAATTACATTGGGACACGGCAAGGCCCTTATACCGGTGTTAATCCGGATGACCTGGGAGACGGTTGGAGAAGCGACAAAAATTATATAATCATCCATGACGACACGTGGTTTTGGGGTGACGAGTATGGGGGGAATTTGCTCGGCAGCTTAGAACCCAAAAATGCTTCCTGAGACTTGGTTGCTTTGAGTCTGCAAAAGGATCAATCAGTTTTTGCCCGTAAAATTGTAGTATTGATGTAGGTTGCTTTTGAAATGGCCTATGAGATAACCTGCGGAGATTTTTATCGGAATCCCCGTTGTCCTACGGTCATGTTATCCGTGCTTTTAATGCAATTAATCTGGATTTATGAAAAAATATAGAACCAGGTACCTTCCGGCCTGGTCGATACAAAATTAAAGCCGATAATGACAAGGCATTGTCCTGGCAAACTCTAGGCTAACAACAGGGTGGTATGCGGTGAATGTTTCCTTGAGTCAGGAATCCTTCTGCTCGGCCCCAAAACCCAAGAATCAGACCACGTTATAAGAAAATCGTTTTATTATTCACAGTGGTTTTACTCAGGATAATTAGCTATCTTCCAGAATGCCTAATACTTTTTGGCAGTTTTTCTCTGCCCGTGACATAATTGCCTTGGCTTCGGACAGGGTTGCTTCGCGATAGGGGAGGTCTTCGATGTCTTTCATGTTGATAAGGACATTCTGGTAGGCACCCCAGATACCTGTTTCAAGAGACCTCGCACCCACCTGGGTATCAGACTTTGAGGCCGGGTTACCGAAACGTGCAACCTCAAGCAGTGCTCCCCAGACCGAATCACCGAGCCGCATTGTGGTGAGTGGCACATTGATCGCTGTTTTGAGACCGTCCTGCATTTTTTTCTTTCTCAGTTGGCGCTGCTTTTCTGTATTCTTGGGCATTCGCAGCCCTTCCATATACTCGTTGAAAGCTGACGTGTCGGCATCAATCAAGGGAATAAGCTGTCCTGTCACTTCGTGGAGTGTCGGAATCACTGCCCTCATCTGGGGCTGGACATCATCAAACTTGCGAACTCCATGCGTCAGTTTCGCAACCATTGAGCCAAGTCCTGTACCGACTGCCGCAAGCATCGCCGAAACGGACCCACCGCCCGGGGCAGAGCTTCGTGATGCCACCTCTTCAATAAAAGTAGCGTACCGACATCCCGGCGAGGGGTTCCTCTGGTTTTTCGGCAATAATATATTCTATGATGCGCTCATCAGGCAGAAAAGGATGTTACTGAGTTCAGTCCAAGTCGCTCGATTGCCAGGCGGATCTTTTGGCCCTCTTCATATATGAACAACTTTTCCCTGTCGATATAATAATCAGCAGCCATAAGAAGTGATTCAAGGGGAACGACCCCGACAATCTCAGAACCGGCCACCCCCATTCAATGCCGCAGCCTCCTTTTTTACCGCTTCAAAGATGCTGTGGATCGGAGTTACCCTGTAATCGAGGAGATTGACGGTAACCTGGGCCATATTATATTCTTCGACAAACCAGCCCATTCCCTTCACTTCTTTGAGTCTACCTGGTTCCTCAGCTCCCCGCCCGCCTCCCTAAGATTGAGGGCAATCCGATGAGCCTGGTTAGGGGTTCCCAGTATATTGACGTTATAGGCTATGAGAAAATTTCTGGCACCGGTTGCGGTAATTCCCCATGCGGGCACAAATTGAGCCGGACCAAAATCCGGTTTCCACCGGGAGTCTTTCAGCTTTCTCCAAGCCTTCGTACTCTCCCTCCGAACGTCCGGCAATTTGCTGCGATAATCCTTAACGGCTGCTGCTTCATAGAGATAAAACGGTATTCCCAGCTCGTTTGACGCCTTTCTGCAAATTCATGGGAAGCACAACACACTCGTCCATAGTCACCCCTGTAACCGGGATAAAAGGACACACGTCCATCGCCCCAAAACGAGGATGTTCACCACTGTGGGAACGCATGTCTATCAGCTCTTTGGCAACCCGTGGCCGCTGCCAAGGCTCCTTCGACAATACTTTCCGGATCACCGACAAATGTATATACAGTTCGGTTCGTTGATTATCCGGGATCGACATCAAGCAGGCTGCAACCCTTCACCTCTTCAATGGCCTCGCTATGGCCTGGATGGTCTTCATCGTTTCTGCCTTCGGAAAAATTCGGCACACACTCAACTATCTTGCGCATCACTTCTCCTTAATTGGAATTGCTGATCGACCCAATCAGGTTGACTCCAACTTTTATGCCGTTCTTATAGATGCAACAACCGAGAGACTCCGGCATGATATGCCAGAATTGCCGGTGTCTTCCCGTCAAGAATAAGAAAATCTGCCTGCTTACCCTGTCGAGACTACCGACCCGCGTCGGCCATGCCAATACTGTACGCCGCGTTCAAGTGTCGCCGCCGCCAGCGCTTCGGCCGGACTCATATGCATATTGAGTACGGCAAGGCAAATAACAAACTGCATCGATTCAGTGAAGCTCGAACCGGGATTGCAATCGGTGGCAAGCGCGACCGGCAAGGTTCTAGCTCTATCATCAGTCTCTGCTCTGGCGTAGGTTTTCTCAGGCTGTAGGCGGTAGCTGGGAGAAGAACGGCGATCACGCCCGCGGCAGCCATTGCCTCGATGTTTTTTTCACTTGCCGCCAGGAGATGATCTGCCGAACAGGCCCCAAGTTCCGCAGCCAGCCCGGCCCCGCCCAAGTCATGCACCTCATCGGCATGAAGCTTGGTCCGCAACCCCTACCCTTGGCCGCAGCCAACAGTCGTCGTGCTCTCGTCTAGTGGAGAAAACCCCCTGTTCGCAGAATATATCGCAAAATTTGGCAACTCCCTGCAGCTCTCACCGCTGGCAGCATTTCGCCAATTACCATATGATGAATCTGCTCTGGCTTGTTACGAATGCAGTTGGTACAGCATGGGCACCAAGAAATGTAGCGACCATATCAACCTGGCTGCTTTTCGCCACCCTGTCGATGATTCGCAGCATTTTCAGTTCATTTTCGGTATCCAGCCCATATCCGCTTTTTATCTCCAGAGTGGTGGTACCAAGCTCCAGGGCGGTCGTGACTTGTTCCAGGGTTTTCTGGTAGAAGCTGATCTTCACTTGCCGCAGCAATTGCCCGAACCGAAGAGAGAATCCCGCCACCCTCTTCGAGGATGTCAAGATAGGGAGTGCCGTGACAAGTCGCATGGCAAATTCTGCCTCGCGAACTCAGCTGAAACACATATGGGTGTGGGGATCGACAAAACCCGGGAATCATACACCTGCTGCCACAATCCACTTCCCGAATTCTAGCGGCAAAGAGTTCGAAGTCTCGTAAATGTCTTCTTCATGCCTACTGCGGCGATCATGCCATCCTTAACAAGCATGCTCCTTTGCGGATTTTGCGCAGCCCGCCCTGATTCTTTCCAGTCAGCGGTCTTCCCCGGTCTTTCGGGGTATAGATCCTGGCATTATAAAATATTGTTGCGACATAATCTCTCCTTGCCGGTTCCCTTACAGTTTTTTTGTTTGGCTAAATAGTGTTCACCGCATCGTTCAGATACTTGTCTCCGTAGCCTGGGAAGGAATGGTGATCTGGTCGCCGTTGCCGTTCTCCCTATTGTACGCGACGGCCACCTCCATCGCATTCGGGTTGCGGCTCCAGTTGCGCCGTGCAACTCCCCCCATGACATCCCATGCTCATCGCCGACCGGAGATCTAATCCACCTGCCCGCTGCCGTCAAGGACCATCCCGAAACCGCCGTTTATCGCCTTGCCGATACCGGTTCCGCCACCGTTGTGGAGGGCAACCAAGGACATTCCCCGCGCCGCATTTCCGGCAAAGCAGTGCGTTGCCATATCGGCGCAGACATTGCTGCCGTCTTTGATATTTGCCGTTTCCCTGAAGGGTGAATCGGTGCCACCGGGATCGTGGTGATCGCTACCGAGGATGATTGGCCCGACCTCTCCCTTGCTTACCATATCTGTTGAATTTCAGGGCAATGTTAGTCCTTCCCTCGGCGTCAGAATAGAGGATGCGGGCCTGGCTGCCGACGACCAGCCTGTTGGCCCGGGCGTCACGTATCCAGATATAATTGTCACGATCTTCTGCTCGCCGATTCGGGTCTATGCACGACATCGCCGCCCGATCGGTCTTTTCCAGATCCTCGGGTCTGCCGCTCAGACAAACCCAGCGAAAGGTCCGTAGCCGTAGTCAAAAATTGGGCCCATGATATCTTCAAAATAAGATGGGAAAATAAAACCATCTTTGGCATCGACTCCGTTGCTGGACAATTCTTTCACTCCTGCATCAAACACCGCTTTTAAAAAGGCATTGCCATAGTCAAAAAAATAGGCTCCTTGACCCAGTTTCCTTATCGCCTGATATGGCTACGTAAACTCCGGTCTACCAAAGCTTTGAACTTTTCCCGATCTGCGGCAAGCAACCTGGTACGCTCGGCGAAATCGACCCCTTGCGGACAATAGCCACCGTCGTAGACCACGTGACAAGAGGTCTGATCGGACACCAGATCTACCGGAAACTTTTTCTCGCCAGATATTCCAGCAGATCGACCATATTGCCATGGTAAGCTATCGAACTATTCGCCTTCCGCCACACCATCGGCAGCGAGCGAGAACTTCTTCAAGATCAGCAGAAACCATGTCAACCCATCCCTGACGCTGGCGGGTCCCAATGCGTGAATTATCGACCTCGGCGGTAATCGAGACCGCTCCGGCAATCTTTGCCGCCTTTGGCTGGGCTCCACTCATCCCGCCAAGTCCTGACGACACAAAGATCAGGCCGGCCAGGTCGCCCTCCTAAGCCACCCCGCACATCCTGCTACCGGCGTTGAGCAGGGTGTTATAGGTGCCGTGTACAATCCCCTGAGGACCAATATACATCCATCCACCCGCAGTCATCTGTCCGTAGGAAGACACCCCATCTGGGCAGCGATCTCCCAATCTTCCGGATTGTCATAGAGGCCACCATAAGGCCATTGGTGATGATTACCCGTGGATTGTCGGGGCTTGATTTGAAAAGCCCGAGAGGATGGCCTGACTGCATCACCAGAGTCTGGTGTTCAGTCATCACCTGCAGATATTTTTTGATCAGCTGTACTGCATCCAGTTCTGACAGACACTGCCAGTCTCTCCGTAGGTCACCAGTTCGTAGGGATAAAGCGCTACCTCGAAATCAAGGTTGTTATCAATCATCAACTGGAAAGCTTTACCGGCGAGACAATTGCCCTGATATTCACTCACTGGCTTGGCCTTGATTGGCCCTTTAGGACGAAACCGATAGCCGTAAATTCGCCCGTGGGTCCTCAACTCTTCCAGCAACTCCGGAATCAAAAGCCGATGATGTGTTTCCGGAATATAGCGCAGGGCATTCTGTCAACGCAACTGCAGTCTGCGTCTCGTCAGCCTGAATCCCCGGTCGGGAGCGCGACGAATACCCGCCTCGAAAACAGTCTCTTCCGGCAGTTCGTCAGAAAGCCTTATTTTCATAGATGCACTGACCGTGTTGTTGGTAATCATGACCCCCCCTGATGCTATCCTTGTTGAGATATTTTCCACATTCAGAAAATACATCCGACCATACCATGTTGAAGATGTATATACAACTTTTTTAGAATATCAATTCTCCTTTTTTCACTGACCTGTCATGTTTGCTTGCTAATAAATGAGTATCGGTTTTGTCTTTAAGTATATAGTTAAAAAGAATATATTAAGATAAACGGGAGTTTTCAGGAGACCTCAATCGGGTCGGACATTATAGCCTCAATTGATTTCCGTTTCCGTTTCCGTATCATTTATCGTAAAGATCGGAAAAAATACTTGCTCTTGGGGTTAATTGTATATACAATTGGTTGTGTTTTTGCAGACCAGGATTATTTCCACTATTCGATAACAGCTTCAATCGCGGCCCTAGAGAGATAAGATAATGAATACCTCCAGTCACGTTACAATAATACCGGGAAACCTTACACTCAAGCAGGCACGATTGATCTGCGCCGGTCCCGTTCAGTTGAAATTATCGGAGGACTGTATCACTCAGATTAACGAGTCTGTGCAGACTGTCAGCGATGTTGTTGAACAGGGGCGGGTAATCTACGGTATTAACACTGGTTTTGGCTTGCTGGCCAATACAGTCATACCCAAAGAGGAACTGGAGCATCTGCAGCATTCCATCGTGCTGTCCCATGCAGCAGGCGTTGGCAAATTGATGAATGAGTCGACGGTGCGGCTCATTATGGCATTGAAGATCAACAGCCTGGCACGAGGATATTCCGGTATTCGTCTCGAAGTTATCGAGGCCCTTGTTGCCCTGATTAATTCAGAGGTGTATCCCTGCATACCTGAAAAGGGTTCAGTCGGTGCCTCCGGCGATCTCGCACCACTTGCCCACATGAGTACAGTGCTGCTCGGGGAAGGGGAGGTACTGTATGAAGGAGAGCTTTTGTCCGGTAGAGAAGGACTTGAGGCTGCAGGTCTGAAACCGATTATTCTCGGTCCCAAAGAAGGACTGGCCCTGCTGAACGGTACCCAGGCCTCAACCGCACTTGCTCTTGAGGGACTCTTCAACGCTGAGGATCTTCTCGCCGCAGGTATTGTCCAGGCTCTTTGAGTGTTGAGGCTGCACTTGGCAGTCGTCGGCCGTTGAGCATCTGGTCCATAAGGTCAGGGGGCACCAGAGCCAAATCGATGTTGCAGCAAGCTATCGTCTCTTGCTTGGGCACAGTGAGATCGAAAAGTTTCACGAGGATTGTGAAGCTGTCCAGGACCCTTACTCGCTGAGATGCCAGCCCCAGGTAATGGGAGCCTGTCTCAATCAGATACGCAATAGCGCCGAGACCCTGCTGGTTGAGGCAAACGGCGTCTCGGATAACCCTCTGGTATTCGCCAGAGAGTGTGACATTATCTCGGGTGGGAACCTCCATGCCGAACCGGTTGCAATGGCCGCGGATAATCTGGCTCTGGCCTTGGCTGAAATAGGCTCCCTCTCTGAGCGTCGCATGGCCTTGCTGATCGATACGCATATGAGCAAACTGCCACCGTTTCTTGTTGAAAAGGGTGGTCTTTAACTCAGGGTTCATGATTGCTCAGGTAACCGCTGCGGCGCTTGCCAGTGAAAACAAGTCGCTTGCCCATCCTGCATCAGTTGACAGTCTGCCAACTTCCGCGAATCAGGAAGACCACGTTTCCATGGCCACATTTGCGGCCAGAAGACTGGGCGATATGGCAGACGACGCCGCAGGGTTCTGGCAATAGAACTGCTGGCGGCCTGCCAGGGGGTCGATTTCAGAGCCCCGTTGAAGACTTCCCAGCTGCTGGAAAAGGCCAAGATGATGCTCAGGGAAAAGGTGCCGTTTTATGATAAGGACCGATATTTCGCTCCCGATATCAAAGAGGCTATAGCGTTAATACGATCTGGAGCCTTCAACGGTCTTGTCGAGCGTTCGCTCCTGCCCAGCTCTGTTGAGCCGGAATAGTCGGATGCTTTTCAGAGGACGAGGACAACCTCTGCTTTTGAGTGAGGAGCGGTAATTACATGAAAAAAAAATCGACACAGCCGTTATTCAGGAAAATCAAACAATATATTCTTGGCAGGATTGAAACAGGAGAGTGGAAAACTGGCGAAAAAATTATTTTCGGAAGCAGAACTCGTCGCACACTTCAACACATCGAGGATGACCGTTAACAGAGCAGTGCGTGAATTGACGGCAGAGGGGCGGCTGGTTCGAAAGCAGGGGAAAGGTACCTATGTTGCGTCACTGAAACCAAAATCAGCCTTTCTCGAAATTTCCTCTATCGCCCAGGAAATCCGAAAAAGCGGTGGAAAATACTCCTGTGAGGTTGATTTGTTCAGCGAAGAAAAAGCGAGCCCCGCATTGCTGCTGAGATGAGATTGAAACCGTATTCAGCTGTCTTTCACTCGGTTCTTGTCCATAAAAATAATAGCATTCCGATTCAGTTGGCAGACAGGTTCATCAATCCGGCAATTGCGCCTGATTATCTGAAACAGGATTTTCAGGTTATAAGCCCAGCCGACTATCTTCTCGGGGTTGCCCCGGAATATAGAGCGGAACATGTCGTTGAGGCCCTGCTTCCTGATGCCTGGATAAGACAACTGCTCGAAATTAATGATGCTGAGCCATGCCTGGCCCTGCGTCGAATCACCTGGGCGGCTGGTTGTGTCAACCATGAGCTATTTTTATTATCCAGGATCACGTTATAGCCTGGGGGGGCGATTTTCTCCAGGCGGTCACCGTGGTGATGGCTATGATGACGAGCTGTAATCATCGGGGCTGATCTGAACGTCACCAGTGTTAAGGGTTTACCGGTAAACGAGTACCTCAATGCTACAATCATCCTTCAGTTGTCCATCAAATTGCCTGTGCTCGCCGCTGGCGGGACGCCAAAAACTCGCTGACGCTCAGACAGGTTTGGCGTCTTGTTCCGCCACCAGCTCCACTGCTCGGCGGTACGGTATGGGGAACAGTACTCAGGCGCATACCTCTCAAGGTCTGCGATATCCGGATGATCCAGTTTTAACGAGGAGCAACTCGGAACGATTCCAATTGTGATCGGTATCCTGGCGCATTTATTCCCCATGGCAAACAGCTTCCGATTGTAACCCACCCGCAGTTCAGTTCTTCACGGTTTATCTATCATGGCAATCAGTTCCGACGTGGGCTGGAATACCTGCTGGAGCACAATTATTGATAAACCCGACTATTAATCACAAATTTTTGGTTCCTCCCTCTTGGTGACCTTACCAATGCCAACCCCCTTTAAAAAAACCCTTGACGTAACGAGACGGTATACTTATATATTGCCACATAGCAATATTGCAATATATGGGGGTGCACATGAAACCGTTTATTCGTGTTATGAAAGCGTTGTCTGATCCCAGCAGAGTGAAAATAATCAAAATGCTCGAAAAAAAAGAGCTTTGTGTTTGCGAGTTAACTGCCGCACTTGGCCTTGCTCAACCAACTGTTTCCAAGCATTTGAGACAGCTTGAGGATGCGGAATTGGTCGAATACAGCAAAGATGGTCTTTGGGTTAATTACAGGTTGGCAACCGGAGCTGAATCACCTTTTGCGATAGCTATGCTCAAGCAGATGAGTGAATGGCTGAATGATGATAAGGATATAGTTAATTTGATTCTGCAATTGCCAGCTTTAGACAGGGATCTAATAAACGCAACCTGAAGTAAAATTTTCACAAGGTATTATTAAATGGAATGGAAAAGGGAGTGGAAATCGCTGGCTCTTTTAATAATGGTCTTCGTTTCCTGCTATTACCTGCCAGTGGGCTATGATCGTTTTGACAATGCGGTTGCCGAGGCGTTGCACCTTGTCAAGTGGTATGCAAGAGAGCATGTCCTGCTCTGTTTA
>CAVZLG010000011.1:0-374779 GCA_963776075.1 uncultured delta proteobacterium | reverse complement strand
GTACAAACTGTGTCGTCGGCATAACTTCAAAAATACTGAATAACTATTTGATATTATTTAAATATTAATGATTTTTGTTGTTTTTCCATGAAATATTAAGGTTAGATCATTTTTTCTTTGAACGAGCTGCAAGAGAATTCTTGTTCCCCGGCTTTGATTATATTAGGATAGCATCTCACTTTTTCGATGAAATTACCTATATACCAGTTATGGAGGTTATCAGCCAGGTAAGAAACCTTCCCGCTCTGGTAGCCAAAATAAGGGGACCATGATCATGGCCAGAGTTATCATTTTATTGTTTTCATTTTTTGTACTGTTCAGTCAAAATGTTCATGCAGAAAAAGACAGCCTTGAAACCATCACCCTGATGGTTCCTGAATCGGTTCTTGCCGAGGCAGTCCGCCAAAGCCTGCCCGTTCTTATTGATACCGGGTCCGACACGGTAGAGGGCTCTATTTCGATCCAGAATATTGACGAATTACAATTTGATGATCAAAAGATTTCTGCAATAATAACGCTGATTGGCAATGATATTCAAATTAAGACCACTATTGCCGGCCAGCAACTGAGGCTCAAGCTTGGAACGGTAAAATTGGATTTTAATATTACTGCAGACACCCGTTATGACGAACCCTCCCAGACTTTATTTATCAAGCCAACGGTCACCGATCTGAAATCGCAGGACGGCCAGACAGGTGATGAACTGGGTAACCTTTTAATAGGGCTTTTCAACGGCCGAGAATTTCCGCTGGCAATTGACAAACTACAGCCGATCATAACCGAGACAGGTAGCAAAAAACTGGCCATAGAGATGCAGATAAAAAATGTCACCATCTCCAAGAACCTGCTGACCATGCACCTGCTCCCTCATATCAAGACAATCAAACCCAAAAAGAGCCAGAGCGGTCAGTGACTCTAGACTGGTACTTTTTTCTGTTTGCTTGACGCATTCTATTTACATTGTATAATCAGTCTTATTAAACTCTTAGATGACATATCCGGCTACCACAAAGAGGTACTATTCAAAGTATTTCAAGGAGTTGTATATTTACTATTGCTATTTTTGATAAAAATTATCATTATCATTAACGATATTATTTAGTCGGAGTTGTTGAGTAACTCCATATAGAACAATTCTTTTAATGAAGGAGTGTATTATGAGTAAAACGACTGAAAACCTGAACGCGGCCTTCGCAGGCGAATCAATGGCTCGCAACAAGTACACCTTTTTCGCAAAAGTAGCCCGTAAGGAGGGTTATCACTACATTGCGAAACTCTTCGAAGAGACTGCAGACAATGAAATGCGTCATGCAAATGACCATTTTAAACTCCTCGGGCTCCTTGGAGATACTATCGCAAACCTCAAGGAAGCAGTTGCAGGAGAAGATTACGAGGTTAAAACCATGTACCCGGAGTTCGCGGCAACAGCAAAAGAAGAAGGAAACATGGAAGCGGCCATGCTTTGTGAGCAAATTGCCAAAGTAGAGGCTCATCATCGTGATCGCTACAAGAAACTCCTGGCGCATGTTGAAAATGGTACCGTTTTCACACGTGATGAACCGATTCAGTGGAAGTGCAGCCTCTGTGGCTATATCCACGAAGGGAACGAGCCACCATCAATGTGTCCGAGCTGCAAACATCCCAAAGAGTATTATGAGCCGGCAAATCTGGAAGATGATATTTAATTGATATTGAAAACTTTTTTTCTGTTTAACAAAAAAGCGTATCTGGTTAAAACCAGATACGCTTTTTTGTTTTGAACGACATATCAGTTTATTTTAGTTTCCGCATATGGATAATGAGCCCAAAAGGCAAAAGGTACTCCTCACTGCCGCCCAAATAGTCTATTATGCTGGTTATCAACCGTCAAACTCGAATGAACAGAGGTTAATTCCATGCGACACATCCTGCATTGCTTTATTCTCATAATGGTAGCCGCCTGTTTCACTGCCAGCTGTTCAACGAAACAGATAACTGAGCAGCCTGCGCTAGAAATGAGCACTCCGGAAGTACCACCACTTGACTACCCTGCCACATTTACAGGTACAATCCCGTGCAATGACTGTCTACGGGTGGATATTGTCCTGAATATCCGGCCCGATGGGCTTTATCAGTTAAGAAAAACATACCAGGCAGAACAGGGGAGTGCATCGATCGCATCGCAGATGGGAAAATGGCGCTATATCTCTGATGGAAACTTTTTGATTCTCGGTAAAGAAATGGGACTGTTAAAGACCTATGTCGTTGAAAATCGCAGCCGACTTACCTTTGTAGAGTGGGAGGGGAGTGAAAATAAATCGCAGATCCGATACGAACTGACCAGGAGCGATCCTGCACCGTTTGATGATGTTGTCAAAATCAGAGGTATGTTTGGCGTAGATAACGGGGTGGCAACACTCAAAGAGTGTGCAAGCCAGGTAACCTTTCCCGTCAGTCCCCGTGGAGATTATAATTCTACCCTGCAGAATTATATGAATACCCCCCATGACATGAACAAATCGATATTAATATCGATTCTCGGCAGGTTGGTACAACATAACCAGGAAGAATTAGTTATTGAACAGTTCAGAAAGTTCTACCCCAACAGCGATTGCCAAGGCAATAAGATTAAGACCAGTCTGACCGGAACCCACTGGCAGGTGCTTGAGATACAAAGTCGTAAGTGGTCTGAGATCACAGACAAAATGGCCCATCTCCTGCTCAAACGTGACAAAACCATCGAAGGCTTCAGCGGCTGCAACAAGATATCAGGCACCTTTCTGGTAAAGGGTGATGTGCTGTTAATAAACAGAGAACTTGTTTCCCGAAAAGCCTGTCCTGGCGGAATGGAGGGAGAGAATCTGCTGGTTTCGGTTCTTGATAATGTGGAGTCGTATCGCATTGAGGGCAATATTCTAGAACTCATTGATCAAAATGATCAGGTGCTGGCCAGATTTCTGGCAGGCCCATAGCGTGAGCGTGTTTGTTGTGCAAAAAGGACGAATGAGATGATAGTTCCAGTCATGAAAAAAGAAGTACACCTGCGCTTGATAAAAAGATTGTTCACAGCCTGGTTTCTTGCGGCAGTCATCGGTCTGGTAGCCGTTGCCTCCATTGAGTATAAAAATCTGGCCCGCTCTCTTCTGGTAAGTGCCGTTAAAGAAAGCAGTGCGTTTGCCCTGCTGCTGAACAGTTATCAGGAAAAACCTGAAGAAGACCATCTCATTGAGCTTAAAAAGATGGCAGGGTCCGCCCTGGAACAAACCTCATTTATCCTTGTCAACCTACTGAGTACCAATAAAGAACCGCTGATAAATTTATCACTATCATCAGCGGATGCCGCAAATAAAGCCTTTGATGCAAAGGGAATGACGCTTATTCCTGGAAAACATGCGGACGGTGGCTGGATCATCGCCAACAAAAGAATTTACAATAAAGTGGCGATTCCAATTTTTGATTCAGGTGAGGACCTGTCTGGTTATCTTACTGGAATTTATCTGGTTTCCTTAAAAGATACGCAAATGATTATCAAGCGCTTTATGCTGAGTTTTATCATCTGCATAGTAGCCATATCTCTTTGTGCACTGCTCTGTTATCTTGGCTTTCTTTTTATGAATAACCATCTTATCCGCTCCGTTGGCGAGCTCAACAGAACCAATGTTTTCCTGATCAGAAAACTCGGTACAGCGCTTGCAAAAAGCAATAGCCAGGAACAGGACCATAGCCCCAGGGTTCTGTTATACGCGATGAAACTGGCTGAAAAGGTTAAACTGCCCAACGAGCAGAAACGTACCCTGATACATGGTGTTTTCCTGCATGATATCGGCATGCTGCCAATCAGCCCGGCTACCCTGCACAAGGAAGAAGAGCTTGAAAAAGAGGAGTTAAAGCAGGTCGACCAGCACCCGAAAGAAGGTGCGGCACTGATCAGAAAATTCCGCTGGTTACGAAGCGCAGAGAAAGTGGTTCGATTTCACCATGAAAAGTATGACGGTACTGGTTATCCGGATGGTGTAAAGCATGAGAAAATCCCAATGGTTGCCCGCATTTTTTCCATTGCCGATACCTTTGACGCTTTGACCTCACAACGCCCTTACAGGGACCCGCTGCCGCTGGAAGAAAGTTTGGCAATCCTCGAGCAGGAGACCGGACTGCAATTTGATCCGGTACTGCTCTCCGCGTTTCTGGATATTGCACCGCATCTCCACGAAACTATCGCTTCACGCACCTCAAAAGAGCTGGATAAAGAGGTCGACAAACTGCTGAAGAAGTATCTGAGGTACAAGTAGGGTTCATCCTCAAACGTTTACAATATAACGATTTCATCACCGGGAACGACCGTTCCTCCAGAGATAACTTTTGAAAAAATACCCTCTCGCGGCATAATACAGTCACCAGTGGCCTTCTTTATAGCACAGCCGCTATTATGACACTCTTTGCCAATCTGGGTGATCTGAAGAATAACCGAATCGCCGATCTGTAGTTTATCACCAATTCCCAGCCTGGCCAGATCAATACCACGAGTGATGATATTTTCAGCAAACGCACCTTTTTTAAGAGATGGCAGTACCTCCTTTACCAGATCAATACTCTCGGAAGCCAGCAGCGAAACCTGGCGGTGCCAGTCACCACCGTGTGCGTCACCATCAATCCCCCAGGCCGCTTTGAACAGAACCGAAGGTTGTTCTCTCTTAATAGTTCCTTTTTTTTGACTTGTACAAACTGCTTCCACTTTTGCCATCAACGTACCCCCTAAAATAAAAAGACCTCCACAAGGTTGCCGGGTTTCAATTTTTCACCCGGTTCCAGCACAATATAGCCATCAGCATTCACTATTGAACTCAGCATATGTGAACCCTGCTGTGCAACCTCGCTGATGAGCGTCACTTCGTTTGGTATATTTTCTAAACAAACTCTGACGAAATTGGTTCGTTTTCCATTATTTATAACCTTCTCTGTGGTTTTTGCCGTTATCGTGCGATTCACAGAAGAGGTTCCGAGCAGCTCGGCTATTACCGGCCGAACATAATTATGAAAACACATGAAGGCGGATACCGGATTTCCCGGTAAGCCAAAGAGCAGCGTATTGTCACGCTTACAGACAAACAAGGGTTTCCCCGGTTTTTGCCTGATTTTCCAGAACAGTTCTGTAAAACCTGCCGAAAGAGCTGCATCTTTGACGTGATCATGCTTTCCGACAGAAACACCACCCGAGCAGAGAATAATATCATCACCGCTGTCAGCAGCCTGCCGAACAGCCTTGATTGTACAGTCCAGGCTGTCCTCAACATGCATGCGCGAATGTACTCTGGCTCCAACCTCCCGCACCGCATTTGCCAGCATTATCGAATTTGAATCTCTTATCTGGTGTGGTTGAATAGCCTGCTCGGCGGGACTGGCAAGCTCTGTACCCGTTACCAGCAATGAAACCTGGGGCGGAGCATAGACAGGGATCTGGTTGATTCCGAATGAAGCGAGAAGAGCAAGCTCACGGGAGCCCAACCGGTAGCCTTTTGCAAAGAGCTGATCACCTACCCGAAACTCCTCTCCTGCAAACCGGACATCCTGCCCTCTTGCTCGAATCTCCCAAATTTCAACATCACTCTCTTTCTCTCCTGTATACTCAACCCGGACAACACTATCCGAGCCGGCTGGCAGCATCGCACCGGTACTTATTCTCACGGCGGTGCCTGCAATCACCTCTCCATCAAAAGGTATTCCAGCCTGACTCTCGCCAATGATCCGCAACGTTGCCGGGTGCGCCTTGCTTGCTCCCTCACAATCAGCCCAGCGCAAGGCAAAGCCGTCCATGGCCGAATTGGTATAGCGGGGAGAAGATTCAGGCGCTCTGATGTCCTCAAAGAGAAAACAGCGATACGCCTGTTCCAGGTGTACAATTTTCTTTTGCGGTTCCGGAATATTATCACGGAGAATCCGTAATGCGTCCTGTACAGAAATCACTTAAGCCTCCTGAGGTATCAGCCACCAATTGAGGCCATCGAAGGTTCGCCTTCTCTTCCATTATCCGCCTCAGTTTCATGCCCGTCGGCATAGCGATGATTCAGACATACCCGGATGGAGTCAGCCAGCTCCTGATCCTTCACCCCTTTTCTCAACAACTCCCTGAGATCAAGAACGCCATCATCATAGAGACATGCCTTGAGCATTCCTTCCGGGGTAATACGCACCTTATTGCAGGTCGCACAGAATTTTCTGGAGCGTCCTTCAATAATTCCAACAGTTCCGGAATGACCCGGCAGAGAGAACTCAAGGGCGGTACTGGCAATCCCGCGATTATATTCCTGCAGCTCGGGGAAAATAGTAAATAGCCGTTCCCGCAGGGATTTCTGAGACCTGTCGTGTACCTCCGAACTGCCTGAAAACGGCATTTGCTCGATAAACCGTAAACTTATAGCCTGATCTCGTACGAGGCCAACCAGATTGATAATATCCTCGTCACTGGTATCCTCCATAACGACGCTATTTATTTTAACCGGAATCCCCGCCTCAAGGGAACGGTTCAGAGTCAGTAACACCTTGTCGATATGGTCCCTGCGGGTTAGTTCTTTAAAGCGTGCCCGGTTCAGAGTATCCAGGCTCAGGTTGATGCCGGAGAGCTCAATTTCTTTCAGCCTCTCAATATAGCGATAGGTTTCCACACCATTTGTGGTTAAGTAAAGCTGTTCGATACCAACACGTTGTTTGAGTGTTTTCATAAACTCATAGCAGCCGCGCCTTACAAACGGTTCACCGCCAGTAATTCGAACTTTGGTGATACCAAGCCCCTGAAACAGCCTGACTAACCGCTCAAGTTCTTCATATGAAAGGGCTTGGTCGTGTTTTATAGACGCGACACCCTCTTCAGGCATACAATAGCGGCACCTGAGATTACATCGATCTGTTATGGCGAGTCGTAAATAGTTGATCGGGCGACCATGATTATCAATCAATGATGGGCTATGGGATGTTTCCAGAGCAGAATCTCTGGAAGGAATTCTTCCGCTATCCATTTTTACTCCTTTTCAAAGTCGGAAGGCAGGGCAGTTTCCAGCCCAACCCTTTCGGCCTCAAGCCATATCCACAATGTCTGAACGTAGGCTTTTCGGCTCGGAGTTTTTTATTGTTTTATCTAACTACAGCACTCATAACATCTCAGGATTGTGTGGAGCTTGCAACCTTTTTTTTGCATGCAGGGACCGAAATCTCAACATCCTCTCAGCCAGTCAGCTATTCCGCCTGAACTTGACTGGCAGCCGGATACTCAAACACCGTTAACTATAATCATTTATTTTGAGAGATGTTTCCTGTTGGCCCTGATCACCGGTTCAATACAGTGAAAAAAGTTCAGGATGTAAGGGATCTTCAACCGATAATAGACCTGCTTACCCCGCTTTTCATCTTCAACAAGACCATTTTTCTTCAGCAGGTTTAAGTGCTTTGATACTGTCGATATATCATGCCCGATAAGCTCAGTTAAATCATAGACGCATCGTTCCCCGCGTGAGAGCTCATCAACGATCATGAGGCGGGAGGGATGGGCCAGTGCTTTGACTATGGCAGCGCACTCTTTGAAATACTCACGATTGCCTTTTTTTATTTCGCCAACCACCTGTCTCTGCTCCATACTATCTCCACCCTCTTCATCTGGCAAATTAACCAGCCCCCCCCTGTCAAGACGGGAAACACCTTCCTGCAATGATCACTCTGCCCGGCCAAAAGGCCATTACCAGACTGATATCATTTATTTAACATGCCTTTTTGTAAAATGAGCCGAATCGAGCAAAATAAAATGTCAGCAACAAGCTTTCGAGAAGAGAACATCATGGCGCGATGACAGCTCCGCAAATCTTCTAGGAAACAGCCTTTTCAATCGCAGCAATGATCTCTGATATCGGATCCATTTTTGCCAGGATTGCTACCGGATCAATCTGGCGCGCTTGATCATGGAGTGACCTGTCATTATACCCGGTAAAGATAATAATCGGGATGCCATACTTGTTTTTGATCTGTCGAGCTGCCTCAATGCCGTTCATTTGTCCTGCGAGCGTTACATCCATCAACACCACTGATGGTTGAATTTTTCCTGCAAATTCAATAGAATCTTCACCTGTCGTAACCACATCAGCGACATCATAACCGTAGGTTCTCAGTTTTTTAACAAGCATCAAACCTATGAGGACTTCATCCTCAACAACCATTACTTTTATTTTCTTGTTACTCATACCCGTGTGGCATTAAGCGGTTCATCAAAAACAATCAGAAAATGGGTGCCGCCCCTGCGATCAACTGAGACCTTTCCCCTGAGTTGTACTTTAATCAGGCTGTTTATCAGTTGCATACCAAATGAACTGCATTCATGGATAGAAACGCTTTCAGGCAAGCCAACTCCGTCATCGCCGATTTCCAACCGTATCTTTGTACCCTGATCTCTGCTAAGTCGCAGGGACAACGTTCCTGTTCTCGATCCTGGAAAGGCATGTTTCACTGAGTTTGTAACAATTTCATTGACCACCAGTCCAAGAGGTACGGCATAATCGATGTTAATAGGGGTCGGTTCAACCTCTATGCTTAAATGTATCTTACCAGCCAGAACCATATTGCCAACCAGAGAATGAACAACTTCTTCGAGGTAGGAGCCCAGGTCTATTTCTGAAAGATCCTGTGATTGATAGAGCTTTTCATGAACAAGCGCCATCGCCCGGATCCGGTGTTCGGTATCTCTAAATATGGATACTATCCGTTCGTCATCAATATCCTGCACCTGCAGTTCAAGCATGGAAATAATCACCAGCATATTATTTTTTGTCCGGTGATAAATCTCCTTTAGCAGAATCTCTTTTTCTTCGAGTGATTTACGAAGCTGAATATCCTGGATCCGCAGCTTCTCCTCAGTTTGCTGAATATTGCTGACATCGGTTATGGTACCGACCAGCGCCGTCCGGTTCTGCCATGTAGTTTTCTTTGCCCAGACTTCTCCATAAAAGGTTTTCCCATCAGCATTCAGACAGCGTACCCGGTATGGGGGGATCTCGATGTCTCGGTACCTTTTTTTCATATTTTCAGCCACCAGGGCCTTATCTTCTTGAGAAATAAAATCCAGCGGGCTCAAACCCACGAGCTCCTCAGGGCTGGCGCGCATCAGAGCGGCCAGAGACTGATTAACATAATTAAAAACTCCGTCTGTAATGATGTAAATACCGGCTTTATTGGCCTCAAGGGTATCATAATACTGCTGCTGACTGTTTCTTAACGCTTCAGAAATAATCTGCCGTCGTTCTACTTCCTTCTTGAGAAGATCGATGGTCACCTCGAGTTCATCCTTCTTCTCGACAAGCTCACGGTTTCTCTGCTCAACCTCAACCTGGAGGGAACCAGCATATTGCTCCTGACGTTCCTGGGCCTGTTTTAAACGCTCAACCATGATGTTGAATGAGGAGGCCAGGACCCCCGTTTCATCCCTGGTGGTTACCGGGCAGCGTACCGATAGATCGCCCCCGGCAACTTTTTGGGTTGCGACGGCAAGGGTCCTTAGTGGCATGACAAGATATTTCACTGACAGGAAAACGATGACCAGCGCCGACAAAATCGTCATAACAGAGAGCAGCAGCCCATTGAGTTCCATCGCCCTGATCGTTTTATTTAGCGATGTACGGCTTTTTTCAACAGTGGCAAACATGTCGCTCTGGCTGACAACCAGCCCGAAAACCCAGTCAAGATTCGGCAACCTGCTTGTTGCAATAAAAAGGGAACCATCCTCCGTGTCGAGTTTTGAAAATGTTTCCTGTCCGCTGGTTATCATCGCGGCAAACTCCCTGACTTCGCTCTTAGTGGAATCTGCCAGATTCAGCTTGAGACTGTCGGATGAATCAGTGAGCTGGTCTGGGTCAAATGTCATCCCGAAACGTTTATAGTAGGTTTCAGGGAAGGCAATCAGCCGACCGTCATTATCGGTTAAAAAGGCAAAAAGAATTGTATTTTCCGAACCAAGCACATCTATGTTGAGTATATCTTCTATGACCGTGCTGAGAGGAACATCAACGCCAGTGATACCGCGGAACAGCCCGCTGTTATCATAGATCGGTGCTGATGCCGTCAGGGCAAGGCCATCACTCGCATCATCTTTATAGACATCTGTCCATCTGACACCACCTGAGACATCTGCTGATCGAGTGAACAGTGTTACCGGCTCCCCATCGCGCAGATCAAAAACAGAGAGTGGCGGCAGGTTCAGTGCCATCTCCTTGTTTTTCTCACTATAAGAGCAATACTGACCAATTCCTGAGACGGTGATCATATGACTGGCGAGAACTTCCGGGTTCTCATCGAGTACCCGGGCAAAGAGTGGCATCATATGTGTGAGTGCATCGAGTTCTACTCTTGCATCAACGCCCAGCTCGGGTGAACCCCAATAAACAGATATCACTGGATCATTGATGGAGTTTACCCAAAATCCGTTTTGGTGCTGGATATTATAGTGGTTCTGGTAAAGTGGGTTGTTCGAGAAAAAATTTATATCGGAATAGATTGTTGAGGCATGGCTGCCGAGCATCCCTGCTGAAGCCCTGATACGGTTGAAAAATGCCTGGTACCTGTCTGCCCGCTCCCTGGTAATTTGTTTCAGGTATGAAAATGCCTGCGAACGTATCTGCTGTTCATTAAGAACAGATACTTCATTACCATACCTGTTTATGGCCTTTAGGGAAGTGTAGGCGAGCGGTGCGATGGAGAGGGTTATGACCGCTGTAAGCAGGATGAAAAGCTTTATCCCCAGCCGTGACAAAATTTTATGTATCATGAACAAGATCTGAATAGTGTGCAGATTCTCAACAGGGCCCGCCGCAATCGATTATAATGGCATGGTAATGGAGCCACTCCTCGATAACCATTATTGACGAGTAGCATCACGTCGAATCGGACATCTTCTGATTATCGTTTTCCATCATATACCGTAGAACACCTTGAGGCTGACAAGCAGAATAATCGTATAGAGAATACTGACCCCAACCCCTACCCTCATATAATCAAATGATCGATATCCGCCCGGCCTCATGATCAGCGCGTTTACTTGGTGGGTCGGTAGAATGAATGTATTTGAGGCGGAAACAGCAACGACCAAAGCAGCAATGATCGGATCACTGCCAATATCAGCAGCCATATTCATCGCCAGTGGAACCATCAACACAGCAGCTCCGACATTTGACGCAACAAGTGAGAAAAATGCTGTTAAAACCGAGATTATCAGGAGCAGAATTATCGGGGTCAAGGTGCCCATCGCCCCAAGTACCGTTTGGGCAATATAGGCGGCAGCTCCCGTGTTCTCAAACGCGGTTCCTAAAGGAATCAAGCCTGAAAGGAGGAAAACCGTACGCCAGTCGACCGCCTCATATGCCCGATCCGCCGGTATAATTTTGGTGATAATGACTCCTAAAGCACCTGCAAGCAGGGCAATTGAGAGTTTTACCTCAAAACCAAGCGCCAGGGCCAGAGACATAAATAAAAAGAAGAGCGCGCATTTGGTACGTTCAGGTTTTAATTCCTCCCCCTGGATCTCCTCAATAAAGGCGATATCCATTTTCTCTTTTAACAACCTGAACTGTTGCCACCTCCCCTGGAGCAATAGCGTGTCTCCCTGAACGAGCGTGGTGATGTTAATATTATCCATGATAATCTCGTCACCACGGACAATTGCCAGAGGATTCACCTTATAGAGGGAACGAAACTGCAGATCCTCCATGGTGTGGCCGGTCAGGTTTGAGTGCGGAATCACAACCCCTTCAATAATACCTGATTCCTCGAACGAATTTTCACTGGCAAATAATTCTGGGTCCGCTTTGAGAAACCAGCCGAGTTCACTGGACATGATATCTACTTTCTCTTCAGAACCGATCACCCAGAGCGTATCGCCGGGCTCGATCAAGGCATCCTTCATCGGCGCCAGGTCTTTATAATGGCCACCGCCCTTCGAAACCCCTACGACAGTAACGTGATATTTGGGCCGTATCTCTAATTCAGCGAGCGTCCTGGCATCAAATTTTCCCGGTATAATCAATTCGTATCCCTGGCCGACTTCTGATCCATAGATTTCCTGGAGCCTTTTATCCATACAGTCTTCATCCAGAAGACAAACATCCGCAGGCAACAATTTTTTACCAAATAAGGCAAAGTATGCCAAAACACCTATGACAAGTGCTATACCAACAGGGGTAACAGATAAGAGTCCAAGCGGCGTAAACGGCACGTTATTGACCGCCTCGCCATTATTGAGCCACCATCCCTCCATTAGGTCGTTGAGCATGATAAGCGGTGATGAACCAACCAGTGTAAGACAACCACCGGTGATGGCACAAAATCCCATCGGCATCAGAATCCTGCTCGCTGACAGATTGAGCTGGCGGCTGATCCTCATAGTGGCTGGTAAAAATAGCGCAGCTGCACCGATATTTTGCATAAAACTTGAGATAAAGGCCACTGTCCCGGAGACCAGGAACATGATCCGTCTTTCACTTCTCCCGGCAACCCTGATTATCTGTGCAGCCACCTCATTCATTACGCCGGTCTTGTTGAGAGCGGCCCCGAGGATCATTACTGCAATAATGGACACGACAGCATTTGAACTGAGGCCTGCAAGCGCTTCCTCTGGACTTATGACGCCTGTCAATGGCAACAGTACCATCATCAGTATTCCGACCAGATCAACCCTGAGTAGATCAAAGACAAACAATAAGATTGCCGCCCCCAGTAAAATGAAAACGATAACCATGTCCTGTGTAATCACATGCACTTCCACGTATCTGCCCCAAAACGTTTACGTTCCTGTTATTTAACAATTTGCTTATGTTTTTCTTATCTCGGAATAGTTGCAAAGTCAATGGGAGTTATAATCGTTTGATAGGCTGAAAATCATGCGGCTCTATTTTTAACGGTATGCTAAAGTGCATCCTGCTTCTTCAAGCCGGGTGAAAAACACCTCATTCGGTACGTCTGAATAAATGATCAATTCTTTAACGGAGCACCTTATGTACCTTGAACGGTTGCAGCGCCTCTCCAGATCCATGGAGCAATATGAACTCGATGCTATCGCCTTAAACGCCGGGCCAAGTCTTACCTATCTGACCGGCCTCCATTTTCACTTGATGGAACGACCCGTTGTCCTCTTGGCCGCTCCAGGAAAAGAGCCGGTCCTCATTCTTCCCGAACTTGAGCAGAAAAAACTCGAGCAGGCCAGTTACCAGATCGATTCATACACCTACCCGGAAAATCCTGCCAGTTGGAGTGCGGTTTTCAGACAGGGCCTTGCAAAACTGCGGCTGGCCGGCAAGAAGATCGGTATAGAGCCAGGGCAGCTCAGGTTACTGGAATTTGATCATCTATCTGCACCTGATGGTAACAATACCTTTACTGATGCATCGGGAGCGATTGCCTCATTGAGAGCGGTCAAAGACTCCTCAGAAATTGGTGCAATGAAACAGGCAGTAACCATAGCGCAGGAAGCCCTGAAGCGGACTCTTTCCCTCGCCAGAATAGGTATGAGTGAAAAGGAGCTGGCCAATGAACTGGTTGTACAATTACTCAGACAGGGATCAGAGCCAGCACTGCCTTTTGCCCCCATTGTCTCTACCGGCCCAAATGGTGCAAACCCACATGCAAAACCGTCTCAGCAGACGCTTGCAGCAGGGGATCTACTAATCATTGACTGGGGAGCAACGTTTGATGGTTATGTTTCTGATTTGACCCGAACCTTTGGTATCGGTGACGTTGATCAGGAATATCAAGACATCCACACCATTGTGCAACTGGCAAATAAGGCCGGTCGGGAGGCAGGTAAACCCGGGGTCTCCTGTAAGACGATTGATAATGCGGCTCGTGCTGTTATCGAATCAGCAGGCTATGGTAACAGGTTCACTCACCGCACCGGCCATGGCATCGGTATGGAGTGCCACGAAGATCCCTATATCCGCGGAGACAATGAGCAAATTTTACAAGAAGGAATGACCTATACTGTCGAACCCGGTATTTATCTCGAGGGAAGAAATGGGGTTCGAATAGAAGATGATGTTGTTGTCACATCAACAGGGGCCGAGTCGCTCAGTGATTTTCCACGAGAGTTGAAAATCATCTGCTGAGAGATCAAGGCACTGTTCAACACCTGATGGAGCCAGTCAATTGTTCAGGCCTGTTGGCAGGTCGTCAGTCGTTGGCTGGAGGCACGGGTGGTTGCAAGCTGAGACAGGAATGATCTGACGATGTTATGAGGAGTCTTTGTGTTTACCCGTTTTAAAAAATTATTCATCACCCTCTCAATCGGCTTGATGGGAGCTTTGGCAGCTCAGTTTGCAGGTCTTCCAGCCCCGGCAATTATCGGGGCGACGCTCACTGTTTCCTGTGCAGCTCTGCTGCGTGTGACGCAGGATATTCCTGATTTTTGCAAAAATATTGCATTTACCGTTATCGGCTGTTCTCTTGGAAGCAGTATAACTCCGGAGACCCTTGCCAACACAGCAAAATGGCCCGCCAGTATAACAATTCTTGGAATTGCTGTCATCGCCATCATCTATTTCTGCGGTAAGATCCTGGTTAAATTCTTTAATGAAAGCAATGAGACAGCCATTCTGGCAACATCTCCCGGAGCACTCGCCTATGTCCTCTCTCTGGCTGCTGACGGAAAAGGTGATCTCCGATCAATCGCCGTTATCCAGACAATCAGACTCGTTGCAGTGATCACCACTATACCGTTTCTACTTACCCATTTAGGTATGCACCCGGCACAATCCCCAGGCGCGTCCACCGATTCGATGGGGTTCCTCGCCTTTTGTGCTATCTTTGTCAGTTCCTTTGTTTTGGGCTGGCTCTTCACCCGGATCAAAATCCCCGCAGCCTTTTTTCTTGCGGGTGTGTGTGTCAGCGGAATCGCCCACCTGTCAGGCATTGTTATCGGGCGTCCTGCAGATGAGATTATTTTTTTAGGTTTTACCATTACCGGGTCACTTGTTGGCGCAAGATTCTCTACTATTCCAATAGCTGACCTTAAAAATCTCTTCTGGGGATCAATCGCTGCCCTGCTGCTCTCCATGTTTATAGCCGCACTATTTGCTGCAGCAGTTTCGCACTTGCTCTCGCTCCCCTTTGGCCAGGTATTTGTCGCCTTTGCTCCCGGTGGGGTAGAAGCGATGGCGGCAATGGCGATATCATTAAATTATGATCCGGCTTATGTTGCTGTCCATCACCTGTTTCGTATTTTTTTCCTGATCCTGATCCTGCCTCTTTTCCTGAGAACCAGTAATCGTTTGAAAAGGAACTAACATCGTCCTGCGCACCATTATTCACGGATAATCTTTTTTAAAAAAGATTTTCAACTTAAAGAGTGCAATAAGGAATAGATGGTTTATATTGTGCATATGAACGATACAAAGCGCCCTTCTCAGGAAACAGTAACAGAAACGATACTTGAATCGATTTCCGATGGTGTATTCACCGTCGATCACAATTGGCGAATTATGTCATTTAACCGGGCGGCAGAAACAATTACCGGCGTTCCCAGGGCTGAGGCTATTGGTCGATACTGCTGGGAGGTTTTTCGCTCGAATATGTGTGAAAAAGATTGTGCCTTGAAGCGGACCATGGCTGAGGGGAAATCATTTGTCAGCAGCTCAACCTATATCATTAACAGTGAGAGACAGATGATTCCTATACAGGTTTCAACATCGCTGCTTAAAAATGAGCAGAATGAAATACTTGGCGGAGTTGAAACCTTCCGAGACCACAGCCTGGTTGAAGAGCTTCGACGTGAGATCATCGGCAATTTTAAATTTGGCAATATGGTAAGTCGCTCTAAAAATATGCAGGATCTGTTTAAAATTCTTGAACAGGTCGCCGAGAGTGACAGCACCGTACTGATTGAAGGTGAGACCGGCACGGGAAAAGAAATACTGGCCCGGGCAATCCACAATGCTTCACAGCGAAAGGGTAATCAGTTTGTTGGAATCAATTGTGGTGCGCTCCCCGACGCGCTCCTCGAGTCAGAATTATTCGGATACAAAGCAGGAGCTTTTACCGATGCAAGAGTCGATAAGCAGGGGCTGTTTGGTGCCGCAGAGAACGGGACGATATTTCTCGACGAGATTGGTGACACCAGTTCTGCGTTTCAAGTTCGTTTGCTCAGGGTACTTGAGGAAAAGGAATTCCAACCACTGGGCAGCACACAAAGAATAAAGACGAATAGCCGTATTATTGCCGCCACCAACCGAAATCTAGAGCAGCTGGTCAAACAATCTCAGTTCAGGCAGGATCTTTATTATCGAGTCAATGTCATAAGGCTCCATCTGCCTCCACTCAGAGATCGTATCGAGGACATCGACCTTCTCACGGAACACTTTATCTCTAAAAATAATAATATTAAGGGGCGATCTGTTACAGGAATTGAGCCCGATGCGATGGCTCTTCTGCTGGCACATGATTATCCTGGAAATATTAGAGAATTGGAAAATATTATTGAACACGGATTTGTACTCTGCCGTGGAGAGATGATCGAGTATCATCATCTCCCAGCCTACTTGAGGAGAAAAGAAACTTCAGCGCACATTTCAGAAACAAAGCACACGGCACTGCAGGAAGCAGAACGGCAAACAATCCTCAATGCGCTCAAGCAATGCAATTACAACAGATCTGCTGCCGCTCACCACCTGGGGATGCACAAAAGTACGCTGTTCAGGAAAATAAATAAACTCCAGATCCCCCTTCCCGAAATGGATGGTCGCCACTCGAAGATTTCTCCCGACCGACAGTAGCGTTATTGCGCCTCTGCGACGGTTCTACCGTCTTGTTATTGCGCCTGTACCTTCCCGAATATTCACCGCTCTTTTCTTACCATCTATTTTTTCCTATTGTATCCAGTTACTTAATAAATATTTATAACATATGCCCATAACTGGCACTGTTTTTGCTGTTTAAAGGGTAGAACACTAACGATACAAAGGAGCGTGGATAATGAAGGTTGCAGTAACGGTTTGGGGAAATCGAATTTCACCGGTGTTCGACTCAGCACAAACCCTTCTGCTTGCTGAGATACTGGATAAACAGATAGTGGATGAAAAGCTCGAGTACATTCCACTTCTTATTCCGGTCTCCATTGCACGAAAAATTGTTGAGCTTAACCCCGATTCCTTGATTTGCGGAGCAATATCTCAACAGCCTGCACAAATCATTGAAAATGCAGGAATCACTCTTTTACCGTTTATTTCGGGAAAGGCTGAATCAGTCCTGCAGGCGTATGCTCAAGACCTGGCAATTAACAAATATTGTATGCCGGGTTGCAGAAAGGTATGCCCCCGCATGAATAATAATTATCGCAAACAATGATTCAGCTGAGGTGAAGCGGTAGAGAAAAGTGAATTGGAGTTAGCAACATGGCCGGATCTCCATTAATGATAACGAGATAGAAAACTATTGGGGTGGGTGAGAGAGACCCCCCCTCAAAACCGAGGAATGTGCGTTCCTTTTATATTTGGACAACGACAGATATGAACAGAATTAATATAATTCTTGTCAGTAAAGAAGAGTCATCTTTAGCAGAAGTTGCCTCAGTTTTTGCCGCTCGGAGTGGGTTTGATGTAACCTGGCTTGCATCAGCAGAACAGGTATGGACCTTTATGCAGAGCACTAAAATTGATGTGGCTGTCGTATCTGATCTGCTGCAGGATTGTACCGGACTCCAGTTCATAAAAAAACTGGTAACGAAAAATCCTTTCGTAAACTGCGCGCTGGTGTCACCCCTTTCTCATGACGAGTTCCATGAAGAAACTGAAGGCTACGGTATTTTTATGCAGCTGCCAGTTAATCCAACGCCAAAATCAGCAAACGACATGATTGAGCACTTCGGCAAAATATACCAACTCACCAGATAACGTTATAAGAGGAAATTTTATGATCATCAGTGTTGCCAGCGGTAAAGGCGGTACCGGTAAAACAACGATCTCAACAAATCTTGCCGTGAGTATAGATCGTCGAGCAAAATTGCTCGACTGTGATGTTGAAGAACCGAATGCCCAGCTGTTTATTAAACCGCAAATTAATGAAAAAGAAATCGTCTACACCATGATTCCAGAGATAGACGAAACCCTCTGTGACGGCTGTCGAAAATGTGCAGAGATCTGCAGATTTAATGCCCTCACCGTTGTCGGCAAGAAAGTTATTGTCTTTCCTGAGCTCTGCCATAGCTGCGGGGGATGTGTCGTCGTCTGTCCGGAAAATGCGGTAGGTGAGGGATCCCGTGAACTTGGCGTTATTGAAACAGGAACAAAAGACAAACTCACCTTCATTCAGGGTACCATGCGTATCGGCGAGGCTATGTCTCCGCCATTGATCAGAAAGGTGCGGAGTAAAATCGAAGAAAATGATCTGGCAATTATTGATGCTCCTCCCGGAACCTCATGCCCGGTCATTACTGCCATGAAAGACACCGATTTTGTCCTTCTGGTTACCGAACCAACGCCATTCGGCCTCCATGATCTCAAATTGGCTGCTGAAGCGGTAAAAGTACTCGATATCCCCTGTGGAATTGTCATCAATCGTTCTGATATTGGCGATCGTACTGTTCAGGAATATGCAGCACAGAAAAAAATACCGATATTACTCGAGATCCCCTTTGATCGTCGGATTGCAGAAACCTATTCCCGAGGCGGGCTTCTCATTGAAGATTTTCCAACCTGGCGTCATGCCTTTGAAATGCTTTATCGGGATATCCTGGAAATAATTGAATCGAATCAGGTAACACAATGAAAGAACTCGTAATAATCAGTGGTAAAGGCGGTACGGGAAAGACCAGTATAACCGCGGCGTTTGCTTCGATGGCATCAAATTTCGTTCTCTGTGACAGCGATGTAGATGCTGCTGATCTCCATCTGCTGATGAATCCTCAACCTTACTCGACCAACGATTTTATCGGTGGTTCCATTGCAGCCATCAGGCAAGACGACTGCAGCGGGTGTGCAACCTGTCTCGAACTCTGCAGATTTGATGCTATCTCGGATACATTTGAGATAGATCCAGTCAGCTGTGAGGGGTGCGGTGTCTGTGTGGACTTCTGTCCGGAAAAGGCGATTGATTTTCCAAAACAGAAGTGCGGTCAGTGGTTTCTCTCTGAGAGTCGTATGGGGCCTATGGTGCATGCCCGACTTGGGATTGCAGAGGAGAACTCGGGCAAACTCGTCAGTGTAATCAGACAGCAGGCGCGAATGGTGGCTGAGCAGCAGGACCGCGACCTGATTATTACTGACGGTCCTCCGGGCGTTGGCTGCCCGGTCATTGCCTCAATAACGGGAGCAACCGCCCTTTTGATAGTTGTTGAACCGAGTCTTTCCTCACTCCATGACATGAGAAGGGTTGCAGAACTTGGTGATCATTTCAAAATACCCCAAATGCTCTGCATCAACAAATATGACATTAACCAGGAAATTTCTGCGGCGATCAAGCTGGAGGCAGAACAGAGGAACATCGATGTTGTCGGCCTGATCCCGTTCGACCCTGTGTTCACTCATTCAATGGTTGCCGGGCAGAATGTAGTCGAATACGGCAAAAGTCCTCGATTAGTTGAGATTCTCTCATCAATCTGGCAAAAAATTATCAAATCAAAGCAGATGTGCACAGACCGTTCGCAGGTCATACCAATAATTTCAACAAAACAGTAAGGAGAAAGAAATGACAACAATTCGTATCGCTATACCTTCCATGGGTGAAGGAGGGCTGGAAGGTTTTCGAGCCGGTCACTTCGGTCATTGTGATGTATTCACCTGTATTGATGCGGAAGATGGAAAAATAAAATCAGTAACCACAATCCAGAATAAGGAGCATGTCCAGGGTGGCTGTATGGTTCCGGTTAACCTGCTGGCAGAAAACAGGGTCAATGCTCTGATTGTTGGCGGCATCGGCATGCGCCCCCTGATGGGATTCAAGCAGGCCGGAATTGACGTTTACCACGATGCAGAACGGGCTGAGATCAAGCCGGTAATAGAGGATATGCTCGCAGGGAAACTGCCATTGATATCAGATGATCAAGTCTGCGGCGGTGGGGGCGGTGGTGCTTAATCACATTTTTGGGAGGGAATCATGAAAATTGCAGTGAGTTCCAAAGGACCTCAGCTGACCAGTGAGGTTGATCCCCGTTTCGGCAGGGCATCATATATCCTCATTATCGATCCGGATACACGAGAATTTGAAGTATTGAATAACAGTGTAAACGCCAATGCTTTCAAAGGTGCCGGCATCCAGGCAGCGACGATGATAAGTGACCAGGGAGCAAAGGTTTTGATGACAGGATATTGCGGACCAAAGGCATTCCAGGTGCTCGAGGCTGCCGGCATTAAGGTTGTCAACGACGTCAACGGAACCGTATCTGATGCTATAACGAGATTCAGTGCGGGTAATGTTGAATACTCAACAGATGCAAACGCAGAGGCGCATTGGTAAGAATAACAATCCATGCGAAGAAAAATGGCTCTTGACAATCAAGAATTCGAAGAACTCGTCCAGCAGCTCCAGAATCAATCATTTGAAGATGCACGGTCCGCCTTCGGAGAGAAAGGATTTAATCGATGGCGTAATCCACGATATCACGGCCAGATGGAGGATGCAGACAGTTATGCCCGCATCCGTGGCGGCTGCGGAGATACCATGGAGATATTCCTTAAATTCAAAGACAATCGAGTTGAAAAGGCTTCCTATCAGACAGATGGCTGCGGCTCAAGCGCACTTTGCGGTTCTTTCACTGCCGAGCTTGCCCACGGCAAAAGCCCCGAAGAATTGTTTGAATTAAGCCCTGATGATATCCTCGAAACAATCGGGACGTTTCCAGAAAAAGATGAGCACTGTGCAAAGCTGTCCATCCTCACTCTGCACGAGGCTTTAAATGTTTACCTTATTAAACAGGCGGTAAAATAGTTACTGGCTGCTTACTACAACCGGGACAATTACCATGTGTGATACAGATACACCAGGGGCAACGCACATGGTAATTTTACAATATCTAGTTCTTTTCTTGCCTCCAGGTCTAAAACATTGCTGGCTAAAGCTGATCTTGCGGTGAGAAGGCACGGCCATCGTTTGAGCCTCTTAGCACTTCTAACACTTATGAACGGTGAGAATATCACCCTTTTGATAGTGAGGGTGACCTTCTTTCAAAAAAATGTTGCAGTTAGAAAATTCTCGTTTGTCGACTTGACGTACATGGTTGACGTGATCACGGGAGAACAATACACCCTGTCGTATGAGCAGTCCACGGCATATGCCACAGGAGATATCATGGTCCAGCACTGCTTTTATGTCCCGGTTCAGGAATTCTGATTGACCCTGCATTTTTTTAAGGGAAGGGAGCACAAGCTCATTAAATAATACTGCGACTGCGGATGGCGGGCCCGGTAAGCCAAAATAGAGTTTACCCGCCAGTATGCCAAAAAGTGTCGACTGTCCTGGTCGCATTGCTATTGAACGATAGATGACCTTCCCACCCATTTCCTCAAACAGTGTTTCCAGCAAATCGTATTTTCCCGGTCCCATTCCACCGGTGCTGATGATGATATCTGTCGTACTGCGGCCAATTTCAGACAGCAGTTCCCTCACCTTTTGTTTGCTATCCTGGACAACACCGCAATCCACCGATATTGCCTGCTGGCCTTTTATCAGGGTATTGAGCAGATAGCGATTAGACGATACTTTCTGACCTGGAGCGATGGAATCATGGATGGATACCAGCTCATTACCGGTGCAGAAAAATGAAACACTGACCTTTCGATGTACCTCAATTCGATGATTGCCCGTTGTTGCGAGCAGTCCAATTTCTCTTGGCCCGAGGGAAGTCCCGCGCGCAACAACAGGACTTGATTGGGCAATAAAAGAACCTTTTCTCTGGATATAGCGCGACTGGGGGCTCAAGGCTGCTGAGGGGACTTCAACGGTATTCCCAGTATAAAAGCAGTCTTCCTGCTGAACCACGCGCTCAGCACCGACAGGAACCATACCACCGGTCATGATACGATATGCTTCACCCGGACTCACTTCAAGGAGGTCGCACCTGCCAGCTGGTATTTCACCAATTATCTGATAGGAACGTCTGCCATTGATTACATCTTGATCACTTTTGCCTATGACAACCCCGTCCCGCAGAGATTGATCATATCCCGGTTCGTGAAACGCTGCACGCACCTCCGCTGCTGTAACTCGTTGCCAGCCATCATCAATTGAGACAAACTCTTTACCGACGGTAGCAGTATGATCTGCGATGAGCACAAGTGCTTGCTCATGGGTGGGTGGAGAAAGAAAATCAACCACATCAAGACCTATAACTTATTGTATTTATATAACTGAGCCGCTTGCAAAACGCCCTTTTCGCTCAACCTCTACGTTATGCTTAAATTTTTATCCTTGGAATATCAATTATATGCCTACGGTAAAAATTTCTCACATGCCTTGACGTTGAACGAAAATCATCATTTTGCAAAAGGCTCAACTATGTTTATTTTCCAAGGCAGAACTGCTCGAAGATCACATCAAGGACATCTTCGGTCGTCGTTTCACCTATAATTTCAGTCAAATGATCAAGACAATCAAGGATATCAATGGTTATCAAGTCACTGGTGAGTCCTGATTCTATACCGTTGCAGATTGCGATGGAGGCCGTGAGGGCGCGCTCCATTGCCGCCTTATGTCTGAGGTTTGGAGCGCAGCCCTCTTCCTGCCACTGCTCCTTACCACCGGTAACCCGACGAAAAATCGCATTTTTTAGCTCTGCAATTCCATCCTGATTAAGAGCCGATATGGACAGAGCGTCAGTGAATATATGATGATCTGCGTCCCTGTCAATAAGCTCTTGCAGATCGCATTTATTAACGAGCGTTATCAGAGGTTTATGGGATACTGTTTTAAAAAGGACCCTATCGTCATCCAAGAGTTCACGGGCTCCGTCTACCAGAAAGAGCACCAGGTCCGCACGATTAATATGGTCCCGTGCCCGGTTAATCCCCAATTGTTCAACTTCTTCCGCATTTTCGCGAATACCTGCTGTATCAACAATTCGAACCGGTATCCCGTTGATATCGACATATTCTTCTATTGTATCGCGGGTTGTTCCAGGTATCGCAGTCACCAGGGCCCGCTCCTCCTGGAGAATCGTATTCAGAAGACTCGACTTACCTACATTCGGCAAACCGACAATCACAACCGAAATGCCATCACGGATCATGCGACCGCTGTCGGCGCTTTTAATCAACTGCTCCAGAGGTTCCAGAACTCCTGTACGAACCTGCTTGACAACTGCGGGACGATCGACAATTTCAATATCTTCGTCGGGAAAGTCAATCGCCACTTCAAATAGTGCCCGAACATGGACAAGACATTGCCTCATCTGATCAACACGCTGATACAGCCTGCCACTCATCTGCTCAAGTGCAAGATCAACCCCTTTCCTGGTTCGTGCGGAAAGGATATCAATGACCGCTTCAGCTCGGGTGAGGTCAATACGTCCGTTTAAAAAGGCACGTTTGGTGAATTCTCCGGGAGCGGCAAGATAGATGCCAAAACCAAGAATCAGGTCAAGGACTGACTGCAGCACAAGATAACTGCCGTGACAGTGTATCTCAACAACGTCTTCTCTTGTGTATGTTCTTGGGCTCTTCATATAGACGACAAGAACTTCATCAAGCAGTCGCCCATCTTCGCGAGATTTAATTGCTCCATAATAAAATTGATGGGAGGCAAATAAGCAACCAGATGAGGCCGGATGAAAGATATCTTTGAGAATCTTCAGAGACTTGGGGCCACTCATTCTGATAATTCCTATTCCACCAGCACCTGGTGGCGTTGAAATTGCGGCAATTGTCGTACCATCTGATTCATGATAGTTCATCTTATCCCCTCCTGCTTGAAACAAAACAGGCCGGACATTTCTGACCGGCCTGTTCTCAAACACACGTTGATTCTGTTCTCTTTCCTGTAATTAACTATCCTTCGTCTGATCAGAATCACTTTTTTTCCGGTATTTAGGCCGATTTTTTTTTCTGCCATTATTTTTTTTGCCTTTCCCCGGTTTGTATATCAGTACTTTCTTGAAAAGTCCGTCACCAACGCTGCGGCTGCGAACTTCCGTATCGTCCTGCAGAGCAACATGAACAATCCTTCGTTCAGAAGGGTTAAGAGAAGGGATTACCTGCGTTTTACCGTTTTGTTTTACGAGAGCCGCATAATCGATCGCCTTATCTCTTAATTCCTGATTACGCCGTTCACGATAATCTCCAACATCAATCGTTAAGCGAACCCGTTCGGAAATCTTTCTTGAAACAACTTTACGAAGCAGGTACTGCAGGCTGTCAAGCGTCCTGCCATCCTGGCCGGTGAGATCGTCCTCAAATTCACCGCTCACCTTGCAGTGGACGGTGCCCTCCATCATCTCTACACTGACGGTCGAGGGACAGGTCATCAAATCGAGAATTTTTTCAAGCTCAAGACGGATAACATCAAGGCTTTCAGAAGAGAGCTCAACCGATTCACGAGCTGATTCTTTCCCATTGTTCAAGGCGTTATTAGCTTCTTCAGCCTCAGGTTCTGCTTCTCTTTTTTCCGCTGTATCGTCGGGCGGGGTAACCGTTACCGGTTCCTGGAGCGTCTCTTTTTTCTTCGGTTTTCGCTTTGCAGGTCGTGGTTTTTTCTTCGGTTTCTGTTCGGCAGCGTCTCCATCTGACTGGATCGTCACTCGTATCTGTGCCTTCTTGCGGATCAGACCGAAAATCCCGGTTGAACCGGTCTCAATTACCTCAATATCGAGGTTTTCCTGGGCTACATTAAGGGTGTCGCACGCCTCTTTGATTGCTGAAGCTACATCTTTACCAAAAAAATCTTTTGCATCCGGTGACATTTATAATTCCTGATTATTGTTCGTCCTGAACCAACATCCTACACTCTGGCAAGCAAAGTGATCATGTGGTGGCAGGCACAGATTTTTTCTGCCGGTTAATCAGATACTGCTGCAGGATTGACAGCAGGTTGTTGACAAACCAGTACAGAACAAGACCCGAAGCAAAATTGAGAAACATAAATGTGAAAATGACGGGTAGAAACATCATTATCTTTGCCTGGGTCGGGTCAGCCGTTGTAGGAGTCATCTTCTGTTGTAAAAACATCGACGCTCCCATGAGCAGGGTTAAAACCGGCAAACCTCCGAGGTACGGTATGTCAAACCCGAGATATAGTCGATCAGGGGCTGACAGGTCAGTGATCCACAACATGAATGGCGCATGACGTAACTCAATTGATTGCAGTAGCACTTTATAAAGTGCAAAAAATACAGGGATCTGCAACACCATTGGTAAGCAGCCACCCAGTGGGTTTACTTTGTAGGTTTTATAAAGATTCATCACCTCCTTATTCATCCGGGCAGCGTCATCTTTATATTTTTCTTTAATTTTGGCCATTTTAGGCTGCAATTTCTGCATGTTCTTCATGGACTTCAAGCCTTTCTGGGTAATGGGCCAGAAGACTGCCTTAAGAATTACCGTGACCAGAATGATTGCGATACCATAATTACCGAAAATATTATAGAGCCAGTTGAGGAGATAGAGTGTCGGTTTGGCAATAACGTCAAACCAGCCAAAATTTATAATCTTTTCAAGGTTAAAACCGATCTCTTTCAGCAAGGTCAATTTCTTGGGACCATAGAAAAGCTGATAGCTATATGTCTTATCAGCTCCGGGTGCAAGCGTATCAAGTGATGAAACAATATCAATTGTGACAAGTTCACCCTGCGCATTCATCGTAACGCTTTTGTTATTCTCCTCTGGAATAATTCCGGTCATGAAATAGGTTCCTTCATAGGCAACCCAGTCAAATGATCCCTGTACCGTCTTTTTTCCTTCCTTAAATTCCTTAAGTTTAAATTTCTGCAGCCCTTCCTCTTCCCCATAAAGCGACGGGCCACGAAACAGCCATTGACTGCCTTTGCCTAATGAGCCGAACGGCATATTCACCTGGTGAAGACCACCTGCTCCCTGAAGGGCCTGCCCACCGCTATTTCTTACCGTTACCGTGTGCTTAATCGGATAGCTGTCACGACTGAACTCATAGGAACGTACAATCTCAATGCCGGCATCGTTGACTGCTCTCATCAGCACGACTGCACTGCCAGTCTTCTCGTCAAAGACGACATCTTTACTGTCAAGGGCGTACACGGTGTTTCTGGGAAAAGCACTACCCCAGGAAAAAGAAAGGGGGAATCCCTGCTCCGGGTCGGTTTTTATAAGCTGCTCGCCCGGGGAATCTTGCGAGTTTGTTTCATTATAATTTTTCAGAATGAAGCTGGTAATAACGCCCCCACTCTCACTCAGAGTTGCCTTATACAGCTCTGTCTCAACTGTTATCTCTTCGACTGGCCGGGAAGGCAACTGGGCAGGCACTGGCTGAGAAGGTTGGGCCGCTGACACGACAGGGGCAGGAGCTGGAGCTTGCGAGACTGTCTCTGTTGTCTGACTCTGCTGCTCGACGACACTGCTGCTCTTTTCGGTAGCCGGCTTTTCTACAGGTCCTACAAAGAAGTATTGATAACCAACGAGGATAACAAATGAAATAATGATAGCCAGAAAGGCTCTGTACATATCCATGATCTTAATTACTCTTGGGGTCTAGTTGTGAAATGGTCAGCTCACAATAAGTAAACGGGGACCTAAGGCCCCTGAGTACCTATGCAACCGGGTCGTAGCCACCTCGTGAAAGCGGATGACATCGCAGAACACGCCAGAGACCTTTTAAACCTCCGCGCAGCGTTCCATAACGTTTAATAGCCTCGATGGTATAAGCAGAACAGGTAGGGTAAAAACGGCAGGCCTGGGGTAATAACGGGGAAATCAGATATTGGTACCCCCTTATCAAGACAATGACAGCCCGAGCAGGTAACTTGAGTACAGACGCAAAATTCATCTTTTACTTTGACTCCGAAGTCATCAGGTTTCTAACCGCCCGGACTATAATATTTGGTGAATCAAGATCAAATTCAGGTCGTACAACAATTACAATATCAGCACCTTGTGGATAATCATTTCTGTTAAGCCGAAACGACTCTTTGAATATCCGTTTAATCCTGTTTCTTACAACCGCCCCTTTAATTTTCCTGCTTACACTAATACCTATTCGACTGTTCTCACGGCTGTTATCGAGAAAAATTACACTGAAACCTTTACTGTGCAGCCGTGTACCGTGCCTGTATACTCTATCAAAATCCTGGGATTTTCTTATCAGGCACTGCTTGGGAAGGCCAAACTGCCGCAATTCAATCAGGCAGAGAGGCGCTTGCGTCCCCGGGCCCTGCGGGCGTTGATAATGGCACGTCCAGCCTTGGTTCGCATCCGAACACGAAAACCATGACTTCTTTTACGTTTTGTATTGCTTGGCTGAAAAGTTCTCTTGCTCATATTATTAAATCCTCAAATTACCATCCCATGCTCACACATGGTTTTATATATACCCAGCCGGAAAGATATCAGAAAGAGTAGTATTTCTTACCCGGCGTTTCTGCTTCTCATCAAAAAAGAGTGGCAGAACGACAAAACACAAAAGACTAATAATAAACATAGATAGTAACCAGTGTCAATTATTTTCGCCTCCTCGGCAACTCCATTGGTTGCACAAGAGGGGCAGCTGTGCTACTTTTTGCAAACTATTACGGTGAATTTTATTTATAACCAATGACCGATAAAACATTCGTCTCCCGTTAACTGACATCGCCCGTGAGTAATCACCATGAGTCAAAATCAGAACATAAAGATCTATAGCGACATAGACTGGCAGCTGCTCTGGAAAAACAGTCGCATGACAAAGTCCTGGAAGAGCAAGAACGCCAAGGAATGGAGTAAAAAGTCGGCCTCCTTTGCCCAGAGGACCAGGCATTCTTCCTATGTCGAACAATTTCTGAGCGCCATAGATGTCGACAACAATACAACAGTACTGGATGTTGGCTGCGGCCCTGGTACTCTCGCTGTTCCATATGCGCAGAAAGTATCCCGGGTCACAGCTATCGATTATTCTGAAGGGATGCTTGCCCAACTCAGAGAATTTGCCGATGAGCATAATATCCAAAATATCAAAACATTAAATTGCTCATGGGAAGATGACTGGGAAGAAAAGCAGATTGGCAGGTATGACCTGGTCATTGCATCAAGATCAATGAATATTGATAACCTGGCAGAAGGTATTAAAAAACTTGATAGACATGCATTAAAACAGGTGGTTATCGCCGACAGGATAGCACCCTCGCCCTTTGATCCAGACGCATTTGCTGCAATTGGCAGGGATTTCAGCTCGGGCCCCGACTACATCTACACGGTTAATATGCTCTATCACTTCAACATCCATCCCCGCATCCAACATATTGAATTACCAGGCGAATTATGTTTTTCAAGCCTGGATGATGCGATTCAGTCATATAAATGGATGTTTCGAGAATTGAGCGAAGAAGAAGAGCGGAAACTGACAGCGTTTTTATCATCCAGAGTTCTCGAGAAGAATGATGATGGTATTGTTATAAAAAGGAACTATCCACAAAGATGGGCGTTATTGTCATGGGCCAAGAAATCATGAAACCCGGTACATGTGAGATAGTTTACTTTCGAGCTGATAGCAATGATTTCAGAATAATCGAAAAAAGCACACTACGTAATGAGTAAGCAGATATGAGTGATATAAATTCGTTTGACGTCGCCGTTATCGGGGCAGGCCACGCCGGTTGTGAAGCAGCGCTTGCTGCAGCCCGAATGGGGTGCAAAACGATTGTTACCGTAATTAATGTCGATACCATCGGCGCCATGTCCTGTAATCCGGCTATCGGCGGCCTGGCAAAAGGCCATCTGGTTCGGGAAATAGATGCACTTGGCGGTGAAATGGCCAAAAACATTGACGAAACATCAATTCAGTTTCGTAAACTCAATACAAGCAAGGGACCGGCAGTCAGGTCATCGAGGGCACAGGCAGATCGCCTTCTCTATCGTCTTCGGATGAAAACTATCTTAGAGAACCAGGAGAACCTGACCATACGCCAGGCGGTCGTCGATTCCATCATCGTTGAAGACGGCAAAGTAACGGGAATAAAGACCTCGCTGGATGAGATCATCCACGTGAAAACAGTCATCGTCGCCACCGGCACCTTTCTTAACGGTCTCATTCATATCGGCCTGAAGAACTTCCCTGCAGGACGAATGGGAGACGCTCCTTCACTGAGCCTTGCCAGTTGGTTTAAAGAACAGGGTTTTAATGTTGGCCGAATGAAAACGGGAACCGTTCCGAGAATCGATGCAAACAGTATCAATTACGAAGATTTAGAACCACAATATAGTGATGATCCTCCAACCTTTTTCGCTTATGGCAATAAAGGTTCGTATCGCATGGAGCAACGTCCCTGCTATATCACCTACACCAATGAGCAGACCCACAACCTCATCAGGAAATCAATCGACCAGTCTCCATTATTTGCAGGAATCATTGAAGGCGTTGGGGCAAGGTATTGCCCGTCTATCGAAGATAAAGTAATGCGCTTCCCGGAAAAAGGACGTCACCAGGTATTTCTTGAACCGGAAGGACTGGAAACTGTCGAGGTTTACCCGAACGGATTGCCAACCAGTCTTCCACTCGCCACCCAGGTGGCGATGATCAGGAGCGTCAAGGGACTTGAAAATGCCGTTATCATCAGGCCGGGCTACGCAATAGAATATGATTATGTTGACCCTCTGGAGCTCATGCCATCACTGGAAACCAAGAAGATTAAAGGGCTCTTTCTTGCCGGTCAGATCAACGGGACATCCGGCTATGAAGAGGCAGCTGCCCAGGGGCTTATGGCTGCCATAAACGCTGTGCGGTCAACAAGAGATCTCACGCCTCTCGTGCTTGATCGATCACAGGCATATATCGGCGTACTCATTGACGACCTGGTAACACGAGGGACACTGGAACCCTACAGGCTCTTTACATCACGAGCAGAATACAGGCTTCTGCTGAGAGAAGATAATGCCGACGCCCGGCTTTCTGAGATTGGATACAAGATCGGCCTGCTGCCAGAAAAAGAGTATAAAACATTTCGGGCCAAACAATCAGAGATTGAATCGGGTATTACGCTATTGGAAACAACCTTTATTCGACCCACAAGTAAAACAAATGAAGTACTGAAGCAGATAGGAAGCGCATCATTAAAAAAGAAATCGTCACTGGCCGATCTGCTGCGCCGCCCCGAATTATCCATCAGTCATCTCGCGGAATTAATGGTTGAAGACGAAAGCGAGGGTGTCGGCCGCCTGCTGAACTCTGAATTTAAAGAGGAGATTCAGCTGCAGGTAAAATTCAGCGGCTACATTGAGCGCCAAGACGAACAGGTGGCCCGGTTTCGGAAAATGGAGTCAATGACAATACCAGGCAACCTTGATTATTCAAATTTCTCAGGGTTATCAAATGAAGTTATTGAGAAACTGACCAATATCAAACCGTTATCACTTGGCCAGGCATCACGCATTTCAGGAGTGACTCCGGCAGCAATATCGATCCTGCAGGTTCATCTGAGAAAAATCAGTCACCAGAAAAGACACATTGATCCACAAGGGACTTCGAAATAAAAATTTCACTATTTGATATCCATGCTCACATATCCTCAAATTGACCCGGTTCTCCTCCACCTTGGCCCACTTAAGATTCGCTGGTACGGACTCATGTACGTAATTGGCTTTATGGCCAGTTACTTTCTTGTCAGAAAGCAGATAAGAGATTTTAAATTCGATCCCCTCGCAGTTCATTTTGAAAATCTCAATATTGTCCTGATTATTGCCATCATTATCGGCGGTCGCCTTGGTTATGTTATTTTTTACAATCTCCCCTACTACCTTGAACACCCACTGGAAATTCCTGCAACATGGTCTGGTGGTATGTCGTTTCATGGAGCAGCGATCGGCCTGATTGCTGCCGGAATTATATTTTGCAGATTGAAGAAAATCAGCTTCTGGAAAACGGCGGATATCTATGTGGTAACCATCCCCATTGGTCTTGGGTTGGGAAGGGTAGGCAATTTCATCAACGGTGAGCTGTTTGGGAGAGCAACAGAGCTTCCATGGGGGATGATCTTCCCAGGAGGTGGGCCTGTCGTCAGACACCCGTCCCAACTTTACGAAGTAATCCTTGAAGGAATCATTCTTTTTGCGCTTCTCTGGTCAAATCGTAAAAAACCGTGGCAAACCGGCAGTGCCTGGCCCCACGGTTCATTACTCGCTCTATTCCTTATCGGCTATGGAATTTTTCGGTTTATTGTTGAATTCTTCAGAGAACCAGATCCCCAGATCGGTATGATTTACGACCTGATCTCGATGGGCCAGTTGCTGAGCCTCATCATGTTATTAGGAGGAATCATCCTCTGGGTCTGGCGTGCAAAGGCCAGCAGGGAGAAAAACAGCTACTGAATTTTAACCCTGCTGCAGAGTTTCTTTCCCGGCCGAAACTTAACAACATTGTGAGCAGGTATCGTTATCGCTTGTCCGGTTTGAGGATTTCTTCCTTTCTGTTCAGCACGTTCCATCACCCGAAACGAACCAAATCCTGCCAGGGTCACACGCTCACCGCGTTTCATCGCATCAGCCATGTGGGCAAGTACACTATCAAGCGCTTTTCCCGCAGCAATCTTTGTCAGTTCTCCGGACTCTGCTATGTTCGCAACCAACTCGCCTTTGTTCATAGTATCCTCTTTATCTGAATCATATTAAATTTACTGAAGACCGGAGAACTATTACTAGTTTCAGAAATAAATACAATTGTAGCAATTACCTATTTTGCACTAGGTATATTTACCTAGTTGCCCGTTTCAAAATCGATTAACAGGAGTGATTACAGACAAATAAAATCATTATATCCACGGTGGGAATAAAAAAGAAATTTACGGATTACAAAAAAGAGTGCGGTACGTACTTGTCGAAGGGGAGATGTTTGCTAAACGGCTCGAGCGAAGTCTGTCAGTTTATTTTGGCAACAGGATGAGCAGGAATTGATAGTTATTCGAGCCATTTGCAAAACGTTCCTTTCGTTCAACCTCAGCGTTATGCTCAAAATTTTATCCTCGGAATATCAACTATATGCCTCCGGTAAAATTTATCGCATGCCTTGATATTGAACGAAAATCTTCATTTTGCAAAAGGCTCATTCAACAACCACATAACCATTACGTACTGCATAGTTAACCAGGTCGACACTGTTTTTCATCTTAAACTTTTTTAGAAGATTTGAACGATGATGATCAATTGTCCGGGGGCTCAGGTTGAGTTTCGCTGCCATATCTTTTGAGGTATGGCCCTCCACAACCATCGATAAAATCTGCTTTTCCCGCTTGGTCAAGCCTGTAAACGTGGTGACTTCCTCATTTCGATATGCTTTTAATACATCGTCGGTAAAGTCATCTACCAGGTATGGAGATATATAGGTACGCCCGCTACGAATTTTATTAATCGCCAATAAAAGTTCATCATCTGAATCGCTTTTTATCAGGTAGCCATCTGCCCCCGCCGACATCGCCTGGTAAAAAAACTGTTTGTTCTTATGCATGGTGAGCATCAAAATTTTCACTGACGGATAGCTCTTTTTCAGTATTCTGGTCAAATCGACTCCGTTGATTTTCGGCATCGAGATATCAAGAATTACCAGTTCGGGAAGATCATTCTTCAAATAGGAAAGCAGTTCCTCACCATCCCCGACTTCACCAACTATTTGTAATTGCGCCTCCTTGGCGATGATATTTTTGATACCATGGCGAATCAACACGTGATCATCTGCAAGAACGATACGATAGTGACTGTTACTCTGGCTCATAACGACTCTCTTTACCTTTTCCGTGGTACGACACCAATCTGAGGACAATCTTCGAGGATTACACACCGGTCGCAATGAGGAGAAACCGGTCGGCACAGCCCCTGACCAAAAGCAACGAGCAGACTGTTAACCCGTTTCCAGTATGGTACTGGTAATTTTCTCCTCAAAGCCATCTCCGTTTCCAGGGGGTTTTTAGTCCGAACATACCCCCAGATATTCATAATTCGGTGAACATGCGTATCCACACAGATAGCAGGGATATCAAACGCAACCGAAAGCACCAGATTGGCAGTCTTTCTTCCAACCCCCGGTAAGGTTACCAGTTCCTCAATCGTTTCAGGTACCCTCCCCTGATACGTATCCACAAGCAGGCGGCAACATTTTTTCACATGAGCCGCTTTATTTTTATAAAACCCGACAGGATAAATGAGTTCTTGTATCTCTTCCTCTTTCAATCCCGCAAGTTGCTCTGCATCAGCGGCCCTCTGAAAGAGCCGTTCAGAAGCAACGGCAGTCACCTCGTCTTTGGTCCGTGCTGATAAAATAGTCGCTATCAAAACCCGAAACGGATCAGCTGTCTGCACGCCAATCAGGTCAACCACCGGAACCCGATAATGTTTAACCTCTTGCTCAACTCTATCTAAAAATCTTTCAATATCAATCAAGTTAGTGTAGAAGCATTGTTTTTGAATGTTTTATAAAATAAGAGACGATCCATCGCAACAAAAATCCCCCATTTCCGCGATTTTAAAAAAGAACTGGTTCACCTTATCACATTGTATTACATGTTTTCCATAAGAGTTTTTCTCTTGATTGAACTGATCTGATAATACTCATCCATTATTTAAGAACGCCAGAAAGAATGAGATGATTCGTGATAAATAGTAGATACCATAATGACACAGACACCTTCTAAACCGCTGCCGGTAACGTTTGATGAGTGCAAAAAAAGGGGTTGGGATGAAGTTGATATTGTCCTGGTAACCGGTGATGGTTATGTTGATCATCCCTCATTTGGCATAGCACTCATTGGCAGGCTTCTTGAAAGCAGGGGATATCGTATTGCCATCCTCCCCCAGCCTCGATTCGACAATGAGAATGACTTCAAGCGATTTGGAAAACCTCGTCTGTTTTTTGGTATCTCTGCAGGCAACCTCGATTCTATTGTTGCCAACTACTCGGGCAACGGTAAGGTGCGTGATTTTGATGCATTTTCGCCAAAGGGCAATCCCTGGCGAACAACACACCAGGCAAGAGAAAACCGCTGGCGGCCAGATCGTGCCATTCTGACGTACACCGGGCTTGCCCGCAGGGCATACCCCGGGGTTTGCGTTGTTCTCGGCGGCGTTGAGGCATCTCTTCGCCGCTTCGTTCACTTTGATTACAAACAGAACAAATTACGCGGTTCTCATCTGGCAGATGCAAAAGCAGATCTGCTGATCTATGGCATGGGAGAAAAAAGTGTGCTCCAGACGGCGCAGACAATTTCAGCCGGCCAACAACTCAACAACATCCCAGGAAGCTGTATCAGGATGAACGATAAGGAGATTGCCTCCTTTCGTGATGCCATGGAGGACTCTGACACCACAATCATCGAACTCCCCCCATGGCAGAGTATCCAGAACGACAGTAATCTTTTCATGGCGGCTGAGATGGAAATAGACCGCCATGCACGAAGCCAGAGCAAGACCATTCTCATCCAGAAACAACAGGCCATGTGGGTCATTCAATTCCCGGCCAGCAGCCCGCTTGATCCCGGGGAAATGGACCGCCTCTACGAACTCCCTTTCAGCCGTAAGCCCCATCCGTCTACTCCCGACATACCGGCTCATGCGATGATAAAGGATTCTATCAGTATCGTACGGGGCTGCTCAGGGAATTGTTCGTTCTGCTCCATCAGTCGTCACCAGGGTCCTGCTGTTACCAGCAGGAGTATTGACTCAATTCTACATGAGGTCAATTCTCTTGTTGGTAGTGGTCATTTTAAAGGTACTATCAGTGATCTCGGCGGGCCGACTGCAAATCTTTATGGTACCAGCTGCGCTATTGGTTCATGTAAAAAGCATGACTGCCTTTATCCCAGGGTCTGTAAAAACCTGCTGATCGATGAAAATCGCTTCATCGATCTGTTGGATAAAGTACTTGAAATAGAAGAAGTAAAACATGTATATATCTCCTCGGGCCTGAGGATGGAACTGCTCAGGAAAACACCGGAACTGATGCGAAAGCTTATCGATAAGCATATTCCCGGCAGTCTGAAAATTGCCCCTGAGCATACAGAAAAGGAGGTTCTGCAGCTGATGCACAAGGAACCGCACAGCCAGCTGGTTGCATTTCTGGATACATTCAAGAGTATATCGCGGGAGCTTGGCAGGAAGAACCAGGTAACGCCCTATATAATCAGTGCCCATCCGGGCTGTACGGAGAAACACACGGCCCAAATGGTGCAGAAATTGAAAAAACTGGGCGTCACCATCAGACAGTTTCAGGATTTCACACCAACCCCGGGAACCATTTCAACCGCCATGTACGTCAGCCAGGTTCACAGAGAAACTGGCAAGCCCATTGAGGTTGCCGAGACACAGCGCGAGCGCAAAGCACAACGCAGCCTGATCGAAAAAGCCTTTTTCAAAAACAATACACAGGGGAAAAGGGTTACAAAAACCCCACCTAAGCGCCGTTCCCAAAAAAACAGGCGACACTAAAGGCGAAGGCTACTCCCTCTGCATTACCCTTGAATAACAATACGCTCCAATGCTACAGAGAAAACAAGACTGTTTGCTGATAGATTTATTCCAGTGTCTCTTTTAAATAAGCAATTCTGGCAAATTCTTCCGTCAAGTCAGCTAAATCATAGGCCCACCTGATATTTGATCCAAGACAGATAATACCATGCTGCTCGAGGAGAAGCACTTTACAGTCCGGGTTGCTTTTGATCCCCTCCACAACGTTGGCCTGCAGCTCCTTTGTACCCGAAGGCGCAAAGGGGACACGGGGGATTTCCGGCTGCTTGAAAGCGGCATCTGTCACCATCGGAATATCCCGCTTCAGTACGGCAAAGGTTGTTGCATAAGGCGGATGAATATGCAGTACTGCATCCACCTCTGGTCGTAATCGCAAAATGTCCGCATGAAACAGATATTCCTTCGATGGCACATATTCTCCTTCTGCCTGCCAGCTATAGGAATCTATCTCCATCTCAATCAGGTTCTCCATCGAGGTGTCACCCAGATTCAACCCTGAAGCGGTTATCGCCATACGGTTTTCTGCAATTCGGGCACTGAAATTTCCGCCTGTGCCCCCTACAAGTCCACGATTGTAGGTTCGTTGTGCAAAATATACCAGTTCTTCCTTCAGTTTGATTTCATTCATTACTTATGTCCTTTTGTTACCCAGCCCTGCGGCAGGTCCATTTCTACGAGTTGTTTAAAATGATGTTTGGTATCGAGGTATAATTGTTTATACATCGTGAACAATTTGTTGTAGCTCTGGTGAGCCTGATTGTCAGGTTCAAATGCGGCTCCGGTCTCCACCGTCTGTTTCACTGCCTGCTCAAAATCAGGATAGAGCTTCAACCCGACTCCAGCCAGTATTGCCGCACCCAGCACTTCTGTATGACTCTGGGTCAGGCTGATAACCCGTTTGCCAAGAACATCAGAAATAATCTGGTTCCAGACATGGCTCGAGGCTGCTGCCCCACCTATTCTTAATTCGGATATGGTGATATCGTTATCCGATTCGAGAAGTTCAACAACGTGCCTGATTGCAAAGGCAGCACCTTCGAGAACCGAACGAAAAAAATCACCACGATTATGACCAAGCGTTACTCCAAAAAATATGCCTCGTGCGTACGGATCCCAAATGGGGGTTCTCTCTCCAGCAAGATATGGCAAAAACAGAAGGCCTTTGCTTCCAGGGGGGGAATCGGATGCCTGAGCTGTTATCAATTCATAGACATCTTTGCCGGCCGCATCGGCCTCTCGTTGCTCCAGTTCACAAAAGGTATCACGAACCCAGCGCAAGGCGGACCCAACCCCGTTGATCGCGCCAATATATTGCCAGCAATCCTTGGTCACATTTGTACAATTCATAAAACGACGGTCGAATTGACCGGTTTTTATTGGTCCCGCCACCCGGGCAGCAGTGCCCATTATCACAAAACACTGGCCTTCTTCTAAAACGCCGGTCCCCAGGGCTGCACCGATGGTGTCCATACAGCCACCGATAACAGGTGTACCCATTTTCAAACCGGTCAGTTCCGCTGCAGCCTCTGTGATTCCGCCGACCACCTCATCGCATGCCACAGGCCGCGGTAATTTCTGTTCATCAATATCGAGTTTATCGAGAAACGGCTGGTGCCACCTGCGCTTACGAATATCAAAAAGAAGTGTTGTCGATGCCCGGGAATGATCAATAGTAAACTCGCCGGTTAGTCTGGCCACCAGATAGCCGCCAGGGACCATCAGCTTGTAAGCTGCCTTGAATGACTCAGGCTCATTATGTTTCAGCCAGAGTATTGTCGGCAGTGAGAAGGCGCCAGGGGCGAGAGGATTTCCGGTAATTTCAAAAACAGCGTCACCACCGAGTTCTTCTCTGATTCGGTCGACCTCAGGCAGTGCCCGCTGGTCCCAAAGCATGATCGCCGGACGTATGGCCGTACCCTTTTCATCTACCGCAATAAGACCGTTTGTACAGCCAACGCCAATAGCTTTGATAGCTTCTGGATCAATATCGGCAATTGCCTCTTTTATTGCTCCAACAGTCGCCTGCCACCAGGCCTCTGCATCGTGTTCTGCCTGACCGGGTCGCGTGCTGACCATTGTGTACTCACCATACCCTGAGCCGACCAGTGTGCCATCCAGAGTGAAGACTCCTGCTTTTGTACCGGTGCCTCCAATATCAATACCTAACAAATAGGGTTTCAAATTATTCATGCCTTCTTTTCCTATGACACTCTACAGCCGAGCAGTTCCTGGTGGTTCGATGAATTTTCCACCAAACCGTTCCACTTCCTGCTGGAGATATTTTTCTAATCAGCCGATATGTTTCAGAAATGACTTAACTGGTGCATGATGTGGTGCTGCATCAGGAGCTCTGAGAGATCTCTGTCCCTGCTCCTCAATGCTCCAACGATAGCATTGTGCTGGTTTATCGATTTCTCCAGCCTATCAATGGGCAGTTTTATCACCAATCGGGACAATTGAATTTTAGCGTCTAATTTCTCTATTATTTCAAATAAATGAGTGTTTTTTGTTCTCCCTGCAATCTGGAGGTGAAACATACTGTCTTTCTCAAAAGCAGCTGCGACATCTCCTTCAGCAATGAGTGCGTCACATTCCTGCGCAATACCTTCCAGATGATCAAAATCTTTGTTAGTACCAACTTCTGCGAGTAATATTGTTGACAGCGTCTCGAGGCGGGCCCGGATATGGGCAAGCTGTATGGCTTCCTCCTTTGTTAACGAAGCAACAACGGCAATGCTTCGGGGTTTGAGGATTACCAGCCCATATTCGCTCAGCTTTTTCAAGGCTTCTCTTATTGGGGTCCTACTCACCCCGAACAACTGCCCGACCTTCTCCTCATGGATCTTGTGGCCGGCAGCAAACTCTCCTGAAAGTATCATCTTCTTGATATAGAGGTATACCTGCCCAGATAAACCGTTGTAGTTTAGATCAATTTTGTTCATAACGTTGACAACACTTCCGTGGTTTTCGCTCCGATGAAGTCAAGACTGGACAGAACTCTGTTCCTGGCCCCATCATCGATGCTTCTCTTAACCCGGGCAATAGATATCTGGGCGAGCATCACCAGATCTGTCTCCCGCAGCAGCTCTTCTATACCCTGCACCACCTCCGCATCATGACCGTTGGTATCCCCACTATTGAGTTTCGCAAAAGCATCGGGACACAATTTTGGAACTAATACCACCTCTTTACCCAGCCGCTCTGAAACTTCCCGGAACAATATCTGGGAAGGTCCTTGTGTCGTTGGGTTGGTCATTATCAAACCGATTCGATCCCCATTTTGAATTGCAAACTCCATCATCGGCTCATCAACTTTCAGCACAGGTATCCCCACCCTGTTGCGAACTTCATTGACACAGGGTGAAAGTGAGGAGCAACTGACAACGGCAAGATCGGCCCCGCCACTCTCTGCTGCTGCCACCATCCTGGTCAACCAGTCAACAATCTCAGGCGTAATCCTGCCTTGCACAGACAAGCTTCTCAAGATACCTTCGTCCAAAACATGATTTACAGCTATATCCTGAACCGATCCTGTAATTGCTTCATGAACCGGATCAATTACCAGGCGAGTCGTATGCACCAGGCCAACCAGTCCCTTCATGCGATCCTCCTTAATTTATTTCTTCTCTGGAATCGAGCCGTGCAACTCCAGTAGCGAAGCCATCAATTTGTCCCCAAGACCGGCGTCAACCGCTGCTTGATAGGTAGAAAGCAAAGATCCGACCAGATAACTCTCAAATCCCTGGCTGTCTGCAAAATCTTTGAAATAGCGCACATCTTTACAGGCATTGGCCAGAGAAAACTTGTGCCCAGTCAAATCTCCTTGCAAAAGAGGCGGGACCATTTTCCTGAGCACGCCGCTGTCCGCGCCACCTGAGGACATGACTTCATAGAGCACCTGTGCATCAACACCAGCCTTAAAACACAAGGACAGACCCTCTGAAATGAGTGCGGTATAACCGCAGGAGATGAAATTATTTATCAATTTGGCACTGTGTCCTGAGCCTGGAAGGCCAAAATAGGCAATATTTTCAGAGTAACACTCCAGCAGGGGTCTGATTTTCTCAAATATCTCTTTTTCCGCTCCTACCAGGCTGTTCAGCCTGCCCGCCTCAGCGTCCTTTGGAGCCCGGGTAACCGGGGCATCGACAAAATTGGCCTGTTGGGCGGAGAGGTCTCTGGCAATGCGGATACTCAGGGCCGGGTTACTTGTAGAGCAGTCCACCAGGATGAATCCGGGTTTGCTATTTTCAAGAACGCCGTTTTCTCCATAAACAAGGGTCTCAACCTCCTGGGCGCCGGTCACACAAAAGAAAACAATATCGCTCGCCTTGACAAGATCTGAAATACTGAAAGCCTCAGACGCCCCCTGTTTAAGAAGATCCTCAAGCGGAACCCGGTTGCGGTGAACAAGTCCCGTCAATGGATACTTATTTTTTAAAATATTGCTGGCAATTCCGTGTCCCATCATACCCAGACCGACAAAGCCAATTCTCTCTTTCATAATTGCTCCCTGATCCTCTTTACAACCTTCAGGCTGAACGCACCATGGAACAGGCAAGATTAAAGGCAGCCAGCAGCGCTTTCTCATTGGCTATTCCCTTGCCGGCAATATCAAAGGCGGAACCGTGTGCAGAGGTCGTCACCGGGTATGGCAGACCGGCATGAACGGTGACACCATGGTCAAACCCCATCAGCTTCATGGCGATTTGTCCCTGGTCATGATACATGGTGACGATTGCATCGTATTTCCCATCACGTCCCATCAGGAAAATTGTATCAGGGGGAAACGGTCCTGCCACATTGATTCCTGCATCCCTGGCCTGTTTCACAGCAGGCTCTATAATCTCTATTTCCTCAGTCCCGAACATGCCGCCGTCACCGGCATGCGGATTAAGACCGGCAACTGCAATTTTTGGATTGTCGTTTCCACTAGCCCGCAGCGTATTATGCAGCAGCTTTGTCGCTTCAAAAATAGTTTCAGTGCTTAAAAGCTCGCTTACCTGTTTATGAGCAACGTGTGAGGTTGCCCGTGATGTCCACAAGTTACCAAGCGTATTCAAAAGACCAAAGTCCCCTTCATGACCGAGTTGATCAATAAAAAAACCAGACTCATCCTCATGTTTGAGCCCGGCACGGTGCATTGCCTCCTTGTTCAAGGGTGCAAAACACATTGCGTCCACCAGCCCGCTGGTACAAAGTTCGAGCCCTTTTGCAAGACAAGCAAGCTGATATTTTCCGGAATTCTTCGATACCTGGCCTATATTGTATTCATCTAAAACAATTTCAGGACTCTCAAGCAGGACGGTGCCGCCTGGCTTAAACGTCTCACTGTTCATTTGGTCAGTCAACCGGTAATCGACGGTGATTCCAGCGATATCTGCACCTTTATCAAACACCGTCCTGTCTGCGACAACAACAATATCAGCCCTGTCGCTAATCGTTGAATCGCCAAGTACTTTTACAGCCAGCTCCGGGCCGATGCCGCAGGGGTCTCCAAGGACCAGGGCTATCCGGGGTTTTATATTTTCAGTCATAATGATCTTTCTATCCGTAAAATAAGTTTACCAGGGTCAGTGAAACTGGTGGGAAATAGGTGACAAGCATCAATACACAAACAAGCACGAGAATAAAGGGTATATTAACCTTTGTTGTCTCCCAGATATCAGTCTTGGCAATGGAACAGGAGGTCACCAGTACACTTGCAACCGGAGGGGTTTGCTGACCAATTGCAATATTGAGGGTCATGATCAGGCCAAACTGAATGGGGTTAATGCCGAGCTGATGCACCAGCGGCATGACTATTGGAACAATCAGGATAATCGCCGCTGCACCATGTAAAAACATACCTACGACAAATAACATGACGTTAAGCAGGGCAAGCACCATAAACTTGTTGCTGGTGAAACTCATCATCCAGCTGGCAAAATGCTGCGGTACCTGCATTTCGGTGAGGTACAGCCCGAGCACTGCTGAGGTGGCAACCAGCAGCATGACCACCGCCGTCTGGGTAACCCCTTCCACCATCGCTTTTCTCAGGTGGATCCAGTTAATCTCACGATAGATGAAGCCACCGATAACCAGAGCAGCAACAACCGCCAGGCCGGCACCTTCAGTTGCCGTGACGATACCCCCGAAAATGCCGCCCAGGATTATAACCGGCAGGGTCAGTGCCCACCCTGCTTCTTTAAAGGCAACCCATAACCTGGACAGTGAAAAGGCTTCTTCTCTTGGCAGGTCGTATCGAACCGCATACCAGTAGCAGAGTCCCATCATTGAAAAGCCGCCAAGGACACCGGGAATAATTCCCGCCACAAAGAGCTGTACGATGGAAGTATCTGAAAGAGCGCCATAAATAATCATGGCGATAGACGGCGGAATTATAATGGCAATCGATGCCGACGAGGAGGTAACCGCGGCTGACAACTCCGGTGTGTAATTGCGGTTCTTCATTGCCGGAATCAGTACCGATCCGATTGCTGCAACATCAGCAACGGCAGAGCCTGATATTTCGGCAAAAAACATTGACACACCAACATTCACCATAGCCAGCCCGCCGCGAACAAATCCTATCAGTGCGGACGTCAGGTTGATCAGGCGCCTGGAAATACTTGTTGTATTCATCAAGGCCCCGGCAAGAATAAACAGAGGTATTGCCAGCAGGGGAAAATTTGTCGCCCCGTCAAACATGGTCAGGGCAGCGTTATAGATGCTGTCCACCCCCTTGGACATGACCATACCAACCAAGGCAACGGCACCGAGCGCAACGGCGATCGGTACATTGATCATAACGAGCAACAGCAGCCCGACAATCAGCAAAGCAGTAATCATGATTGACTCGCCTCCTCGATCGCCTGGTCTATTGCTTCCTTTTCATAGTCAATTCCTGCCATCGACTTTCTCCAGGCATCAGGAATACTCAAGATCTCAGCTATTATGAACAAAGCAGCGCCAACAGGAATGACTGACTGGGTAAAGCTGAGATGCACCCAGCTCAGGCTGACAAGCGTTTCATCCCCGAAAATGCCAAGGATGTACCAGCCCGCATAGCCAATAACCAGGAAGAATGCGATAACCACGAATTCTGCAGTTATAAATGCCGCTGCCCTGGCTGTCTTGGGTAGTGAAAGGAAGAGTCCCGGGAATCCGAGATGACCTCGATGGCACGCCGCCAGAGCAGAACCGTAGTAAGTAAGCCAGGCAAGCACAACAGAGGCAACTTCATCGTACCAGATCAATGACTGTCCAAGAAACCTGAAAACAACTGCAAGGACCACAATAAACGCCAGGGTGATCAACAGAGCAATCGAGATAAATTCCAGGATTTTCTCCAGCCAATTTTTTAACTGATCTAACCATAACCAGATCCCGCCAAAAGTAGCTTTATCCATAAGAATGAATGCACCCGGCAGAGAACGCCGGGTGCAAGGGTTCAACTACTCGAGCCAATTGCAGAGAGATATCAATCATTTCTTTGGCGCTTGGAACTTCTTTTGCAAACTCAGCATAGATGGGCTTGCTCGCCTCAACAAATGCGGCACGATCAGCAATATTCACTTCCATGCTCTCGCCAAGCTTGGTGCGCAGAGCCATGTCATCCATGGTACCGGTTGCATACATCCAGCCCTGAACGTCAACGGCTGTCTTCTCAAGAATCTGCCGCACATCTTCCGGGAGCTTGCCCCACTGACTTGCACCTGTAGTAAGATAGGAAGGTGTATAGACATGACCGGTTATGGACACGTATTTCTGGACTTCATTGAGTTTTGCACCGTAGATATTGGTGAAAGGATTTTCCTGGCCGTCGATAACACCGGTTTGAAGTGCCACGAAGACTTCAGAAAATGACATTGGGGTAGGATTTGCACCCCAGGCGGTAAACATCTTCACACGCCAGGTGGATTTCGGGGTCCTGATCTTGACGCCCTTCAGGTCATCCGGCGTATTGATCGGTTTTACGTTATTGGTGATGTGGCGAATTCCGTTTTCCCAGAAGCCGATTACTTTATACCCTTTTGCCTCGATAGCAGGTGCAATCATCGGCCAGAACACTTTATGCTCGATCCTGTTCAGATGGGCTCTGTCCTTTACCAGAAACGGCATATCAAAAAGACCTGCCTCTGGGGCGATAGATGACATGATGGAAGAAGGCATGGCCAGGTGAACGGTTCCAAGCTTCAGTTTCTGCATCAGATCCTTGTCATTGCCAAGCTGGGAAGACCCATAAAATACAACCTTTGCCTTATCCCCCAGGAGTTCATTGGCGCGACGAGTAAATTCCTCTGCGGTAATATATTGCGTCGATCCGGGTTTTGCGCTGATTGCAAAAACAACTTCAAGAGCCGAAGCGGATTGAACCAGCCCGCCAAACGCTAAAAGACCAGCGCAGGCGCTTAAAATGCACTTCCTCAAGGTAACCTTCATATTTTCCTCCTCATTTTTCGTGGTGTTGCCCTGATTAATGCTTGGCAGAAAAAGAAACGCACAAAGCATCACCAGGCGCATTATGGCACATTGCCAACGTACACCGACAATATGGCATACTGTATACCAAAAGTCAAACAGCATTATCCGGCGTGTGAAATTCTCAACTATAGATAATAATATCATAGCTTTGGCTGCATACTACGATGTGGTGTTTCGTGGCCATTCGCCACCAAGTATACTTTATATATCTATTAATATCAGATATATAAATCTATTATTCGGGAATTTTCAGCTTATCTCAAAAAAATGAACGACCCCCTACAAGTCGACTCGACCGTACCAGGGGGTATAAACGCTTTCAGCAGGAATTATTACTAAGCATAACATGTTAATATAAATAAAGATAATCAACTAATGAGTGCCGATATATCCACAGAAATCCGAGGCCCCTGAACTGCCCGGTTACTTGACATCCCCGGCCCCATGTCTAGATTAGTAGTCATGCAGCCGCACGTCCAGACAACCAAAATTCTCTTTAGTCGGCCGGCGGCATGAGTAAGAGCATATTCTGTTAATACTAATCGAGGTATGTGATGAGTGATGATAACCATAAAACCCTGTGCGCCCATGTTGAAGAGGAGCTTCAGGTCAAAGACCCACAAGCCTATATTTCATTGATTCAGCCTGCAACCCACTACTGCCAGGGCTGTGGCCGGAGCGCGGCAAAGGCCGAAAACGTCTGCAAGCCGGAAAAACTGACCTAATCTCTATGATCCGGCCCCGCATGTTAATCTGAAGGTTAGGTGATCGCGCGAGATACAATACAGGCTAATCAATTTCGAGTGTTCCGCTCGAAGTTGACTAAAAGGAGTTAGCAGAGCCAAAAGTGAAAAGACCCAAGCAGAATCTTGTGTCAATATTCTGAGGAAACCTTTGGCGACGATCGTCATGGGGGCAAATACCAGTGATTACTATTTCGGCCCCAACATCACTTCTCTCTCAAGCGAATCCTTGACTGACAGCAACCGGGCGTAATTGATAATTATAAATATGCTTCCGGGCTGTGTCAGAGGTTTCATCATTATCTGGATTTTCTCAGGCCGGATCGCAATGGCGCCAAATATCACATCTGCTCCAAGAGGTACCGAGCGAGTCACCTTCTCTGGATTTTAAACAACGATCAATCAAACTCAAAAAACGACCCAAATAACATGAAACGTCGCAGCACTGAAATTACAGGCAATAAAAATGGAGATAACTGGGTATCGCGGACTCCGGCACGCACTATGTTACGTGCGGTGCGCTTTAGTGATGAGGATTTCAATAAACCGATTATTGCCCTTGCAGTACCTTACACAAATGGCACGCCCTGCAACGATCATATCCGTGAACTTGGTGACCTGCTGCAGAATGAAATCGAGGTTGCAGGTGGTAAGGTGATTATATTTGGAACTCCTGTCGTATCTGATGGTATCTCCATGGGTACCGAGGCCATGAAGTATTCACTGGTGAGCCGTGAAGTAATTGCAGATGCCATCGAATTGATGACTGAAGGATACCGGGTTGATGGTGTTATCACGCTTTCAGGATGCGACAAAACCATCCCGGCTGCATTGATGCCCATTGCAAGAAATAACCTGGTTGGGCTTACCCTTTACGGAGGCAGTATTCTGCCGGGTAAATATGAAGGGGAGGAGCTCAACATCGTAAGTGCTTTTGAGGGAGTTGGAGCCCATGCTGCAGGTAAAATTGATAGACGACAACTCCAGGGTATTGAATGCAATGCCTGTCCCGGTGCTGGCGCCTGCGGCGGAATGTATACCGCAAACACTATGGCAGCGGCTATTGAAGCACTTGGAATGAGCCTGCCAGGATCATCTTCAAACATGGCAGTTGACCAGGGAAACCACATCTCCAAAGAGAAACGTCAGGATGCAGCCGGCAGTGCTCGCGCACTGATTGCACTTCTGAATCAGGGGATTACCGCGCGTGACATTATGACGATGAAGGCTTTCGAGAATGCTCTGACCATCGCCTGGGCATTGGGTGGTTCGACAAATGCAGTGCTCCACCTTTTAGCACTGGCAAGAGAAGCCGATGTCGCTTTATCGTTGGCCGATATTGCACGAATCACTCGAAGGGTGCCGCTCATTGGTAATTTCAAGCCCTTTGGTCGATATTTAATGAATGATCTCAATCAATTGGGCGGAATACCGATGGTTATAAAATTGTTATGCAAGGAGGGTTTTCTGCACGGCGACTGCTTGACCGTCACTGGCAAAAGTCTTGCTGACAACGTTGCCGATGCTCCCTCTCTGCCAGATGATCAGGATGTGATCTTTCCAACTCAACATCCTTATGCAGCAGCTGGATCACATATCCGTATCCTCTACGGCAATCTGGCTGAAGAAGGATGTGTACTCAAGCAAAGTGGCAAGCGTTTGCAGAGTATGAGTGGTGAGGCCCGCGTTTTCGAACGGGAAGAGGACGCCTTGTCTGCCATTCTCAGTGGCAGGATAAAATCAGGTGATATCGTTGTCATTCGCTACGAGGGGCCCAAAGGGGGACCTGGCATGCGGGAAATGCTTTCTCCTTCTGCCGCGTTGATGGGTGCGGGGTTGGGCGACAGCGTTGCCTTGATCACTGATGGCCGTTTTTCAGGTGGTACCCACGGTATCATGATCGGCCATATCGCCCCTGAGGCAATGGTCGGCGGCACTATTGCTTTGGTTGCAGAAAATGATGTTATAACCATCGATCTGGAAAATGAAGAATTGAATTTAAAAATTTCAGATGCGGAACTCGCGAAACGTCGCAGTAATTGGCAGCCGCCACCAATATCAAGTTCGACTGGCGTGCTCGCCAAATACGCCCGGCTTGTTTCCTCAGCTGCTGAAGGTGCAGTAACATGTTGACAACTGAAGCATCAATCCAGATCTGGCCTTATTGTTTTAATTTGTCAGGAAAAGTTCTGATTTCTATTCAGATGAACCAGCGACACGGGAATACAATCAACCGGCTATCCGTTCCCATTTATGATCACTTTTTGATTCTGTCCAGTCACCAACAGTTCTATTAAATTCATGGAAGTGGTCTGTTTTCAAGTGCAGCTCAAAGGCATCACGATCTGTATAAACTTCGTATAAAAAGATTCGTCTCCTGTTCCCGGGATCCTGGCACACGTCAAACTGCAAACACCCCTCCTCATTATTCAGTGAGTTAGAGGCCTGCTTTTTCATCACCTCTACAAACGCGGAGACATGTTCCTGCTTGATCAAAAAATCGACGGTTACGATAAACATGGTCTCTCCTGTACTTTTATTTAACTATATTTTGCCTAAAAGCTAACTAGTTACGGGTATTGGTAAATTCGATCATCATTCCATCCGGCAGGACGACAACGATTACCTTGTTGCCCTTATTCGGCCCGCTGTCAACCACCAGCGGGGTTGGAGAAAGCGTCGTTATTCTGATCGTCATACGCCAGACATCTTTTCACCGCCAAATCGACATCATCGACCATCAGGCAGAGATGATAATGTCCCGACATCAACCATTCGCGGCCTGAAATGCTCAAGCTCTGCCCTGCCGCCATATTGTGAAATTTCGAAAAGCTGATCATGTATTGTCATATAGGCGATCATAACCTCGATGCCCGTAACCCCGGTAACAAATTCCTGGTTTTTCGGCTCCCGGGAAGATTTATCAAGAAACTCAAACCCCAGCGTGTCACGTAAGAATTTGACGGTCCAGTCAACATCTGCAACGACGATACCGGTATGGTAATATTTTTTTACCTCAATTCGACTCATGCTCCTCCCATCTCCTCTATTATAGCTTATTAAGAAACGAATGATTAACTATCCTCTGCTTCACATCTCAAAGATTATTTCAGCCCCCGGCTACCAGTCACCTGGCGAGAACGGAACAACATCGTCGATCGACTCCCTTGACATGATGAGCATGAGCAGACGATCGACCCCGAGGGCAATACCAGCAGCACTGTCGATAACCACCAGGTCTTCGAGAAAGCGCTCCGGCATATGCACATCCCGGCCATGCATCACTTTAATCTGGGTTATTTCCTGATCAAAACGGAGCCGCTGCTCCTCCACATCGGTAAGTTCACTGAATCCATTTGCCAGCTCCAGCCCGTTTATATACATCTCAAAACGCTCAACCACGGCGGGCGCTCCCTTCTTCCTCCGCGCCAATGAACCGCACTGGACAGGGTAATCATAGAGAAAGAACGGACAACTCGTGCCAAGCTCCGGCTCGATATACGCCACCATCATTTCATCAAAGAGATTTTTTGACAGTGCTTCGCCTGCTGACATGGAACAGAATGCCGCAAATGCTTCCTCAACACTCATCCGTGGCCATCGCTGCTGTAGATCCATCTCCTGCAGGCAGGAATTAACAAGAATCGGTTTAAATGTCTTCTGCGCTGAAAGATCGTCGGTGACGTAACATACCAGATTCTGGCAATCATCCATCAGGTCGAGGTAATCAGATCCCGCCCGATACCACTCAAGCATGGTAAACTCTTCGAGATGCTTACGACCCGACTCGCCTTTTCTGAAACAGGGAGAGAGCTGAAATATCCGTTCTGCGCCTTGCCCCAAAAGGCGCTTCATACATTGCTCCGGCGAGGTCTGAAGGAACCAGGATTCGGCCTGGATTGGTTCAATGTTACTCTCAGGGATCATCACCGGCTGGCGTACCGGGGTGTCTACTTCAAGGAAATGCTGCCCACGAAAGAAATTACGAATAGAACGAAAAAGGGCTGCACGCAAGTGCAGCCCTTCAAGATCAAGCATCGCTGCTACTCTTTGACCCGGGTGACATATGCCCCGGTGCGGGTATCAATCTGGATTTTATCACCCTCTTCAACAAACGGAGGGACCTGGAGCTGGTAACCGGTTTCAACGGTGATCGGTTTTGTATCGGTACCCGAGGTATCACCGCGCGCCCATGGATCGGCCTGGGTCACGGTCAGGTTGACAAAGATCGGCAAAGATACATCAATGGGCCGAGACCCGAAAAACAATACCTGGACCTCCATGTTATCCATCAGGTAATTGATGTTGTCGCCAAGCTGTTCCCTGTTAAGAAAAAGCTGCTCGTAATTCTCTGTATCCATAAAATGGTACTCGTCATCCTGGTTATAGAGGTACTGCATGTTTCTCTCTTCCAGGTCGGCTTTTTCAAACTTGTCATTTGAGCGATAGGTATTAACAAGCTGGTTACCGCTGATCATGTTCCGCATTTTACAGCGATACAAGGCCTGCCCTTTACCCGGCTTGGAAAACTCGAATTCGATAATGATATATGGTTCACCATCAATTTGTACCTTCAACCCTTTTCGTAAATCAGATGCACTGAACATTTGCTATCTCCTGTACAAGACCAGATCACCGGCAAAACATAAAACAGTAACCGATGTAACAGTCTCTTTTTTTATAAAGTTTAACCTATGACTATACCCAGCTGGTGCTCTGTTTGGCAACTGCAAAAAAGTACATAGTTTAGGAGATGCGGGTTGCCTGAATAAATTTCACAATTATAATCCTCATATCAGCCCTATTTTTGAAGCATAACCACTCATTCCTAGTATATTAATAAGCCATTATACAGGTACATTATGGCAAACAGAATTGGAATCATCTCGGACACCCACCTGACAGGTTGCAGTGATAGATTTACCAGGCTTGTCGACTCGACCTTCCGGGACTGCACTATTATTATTCACGCCGGTGATATAACGGATATGAGTGTGTTAGACGCTTTTTCAGGTAAAACCCTTTTTGCTGTTCATGGTAACATGTGCAGCAGGTCGGTTAAAAACCGTTTTCCCGAGTCTCAATCCATTTCCATCGACGGTTATTCCATCGCCGTTTGCCACGGTGCAGGATTATGGGGCTCTATCGAGGAACAGTTATACGATCGATTCTTTGATGCAGACTGCATCGTCTACGGGCATACCCATCAACCGGCAAACCATTATATCGGCAGGATTCTGTTCATAAATCCAGGCAGTTTCGCCAGCACAGGGCGCTACGGCAATCCGGGCAGCTATGCAATACTCGAAACCTCAGAAAATGAGCTTACGGCAACCATTCATTCTTTACCACAACCAAAATGAAATCATTATGGGCTCCATGGCGTATCGAGCATGTACTTGGCAACACTGAATCACTTTCAGGTTGCCTCTTCGAACCACCTGGATCTGAAAATCACTCAAAACAACATCTACTCCTTTATCGTAACAGTCATGCGCTCTGCCTTATGAATCGTTTCCCCTATAGCAACGGTCATCTATTAGTTGCACCGACAAAGCATGTCAGCTGCATCACAGAACTCGCTCCGCCAGAGACCGGGCACCTTATGGAACTTGTCAGCCAGGCGACATCAATCCTGAGAGCTCAACTGAAACCGGACGGCTTTAATATAGGGCTCAATATCGGCAGTGAAGCAGGAGCGGGCATCAGCGATCATCTGCACGTTCATATTGTTCCCCGCTGGCAGGGTGATCATAATTTCATTACTGTTCTTGCTGATGTCAGAACCATACCCGAACATATAGAAAAAACCTTTGACAGGCTTCTTCCTGAATTTCAATCATATAGAAAAATCCAAAACAGCTGATATGACCGCACCCTTAAAACTTACCCCGATGCTCAAGCAATACCTTGAGATTAAAGATCAACACAAAGATACGATCCTCTTTTATCGAATGGGCGATTTTTATGAAATGTTTTTTGAGGATGCCCAAATCGCCTCAAAAATACTTAACATTACGCTGACTTCACGCAACAGCAAGAATGATGTGAACAGGGTGCCGATGTGTGGTGTTCCCTATCATGCAGCCCAAGCCTATATTGCCAAAATGGTTCAGGCTGGAAAGCGTGTGGCAATCTGCGAACAGGTTGAAAATCCTGCTGATGCAAAAGGGATAGTCAAACGGGAAGTTATCAGGGTCGTCTCGCCGGGAGTCGTCACGGATGATCAACTGCTGGATGAAAAAGAAAACAGCTATGTAAGTGCTATTTACCGGTTAACAGAGGGAAACAAAACAGTCTGGGGGATAAGTTTTCTTGACCTCAGTACCGGGGATTTCAGTACCGGAGAATTTGTCGATACCAATGATGTACCAGAACAGATCCTCGACCAACTGTCGCGGATGAACCCTGCTGAAATTCTGGTTAGTGAATCAGAACAACAAACGCTGCTTCCCCTGCTTGCTGCTGTTGAAATAAATATTGCAGGAATCTGTATCACCAGCAGACCCTCTCACATATTCCATCTCGAGAGCTGTCTGGAGCTACTGACGGATCATTTTCAGGTGATCAGCATGGATGGGTTTGGCTGTGGTGGTTATCAGCCAGGCATTATCGCCGCCGGTACACTCCTGGACTATGTAATCGAAACCCAGAAAGCAGATCTGAGCCACATCGAGAAACTAAAACCGATAGACCTTGATGCGATTCTGCTTATTGATGACTCATCCAGAAGGAATCTCGAGTTAACCCAGACGCTGATAGGAAGCAGACGAGACGGTTCACTGCTTTCCGTAATGGACAAGACCAGCACACCAATGGGTGCCAGACTGTTAAAACACTATCTGCTGTTTCCGCTGCAAAATCTCAAACGTATTAAAGCCCGGCTCAAGGCTGTCGGATTTCTGCACAAAAATTCAAAAACCCGAAAAAATTTAACAGAAGCACTCACCTCGATCTATGATCTGGAACGACTCAACAGCAGGATGGTTCTTGGTCATGGAAATGGTCGTGACGCCGTTGCGTTAAAACAATCTTTCGCCAAACTCCCGGAAATACATGAATTACTTCAAAAGTGCGACAACCCCAAACTTCAGGAAATTTGCGCCGTTTTTGACCCTTTATCGGATTTGCACGATCTGCTCTCTTCATCTATCGCCGATGACCCACCAATCACCCTGCGAGACGGTAACCTGATTAAACAGGGATATAATGAGGAACTTGATGAACTTGTTACCCTCCTTCGCGATGGCAAGCAGCTTATCCTCAACCTTGAAAAGCAGGAACGGGAAAAAACCGGAATTCCAAAGCTGAAAATAGGCTTTAATAAAGTTTTCGGTTATTTCATAGAAATCAGTAAAATAAACAGTGAAAAGGCTCCTGACCATTACATCAGGAAACAGACTCTCGTCAACGCTGAACGCTTCATCACACCTGAGCTCAAGGAATTTGAGAGCAAAGTACTCAGTGCCCAGGACCGCAGACTCGAACTCGAGTATCAGCTTTTCATTGATATCAGGAAAATTATTGCAGATCACAGCTCACGCCTTATCAAATCAGCCCAGCTGCTTGCCCAGGTTGATGTGTTCTGCTGTCTTGCGGAAATCGCCCGGCAATATCATTACTCACAGCCACAGGTCACCAATGATCAGACGATTTCTATTTCTGAAGGGAGGCATCCCGTTATTGAAAGAGCGCTGCCTTCAGGGAAATTTGTGCCAAACGACATCACGCTTGACCAGACCCAGAATCAGGTGCTGATCATTACTGGCCCGAACATGGCAGGCAAATCAACGATCCTCAGGCAGACCGCATTAATTGTCCTGATGACACAGATGGGCAGTTTTGTCCCGGCAGATCATGCCTCAATAGGCATCGTTGATCGAATTTTTACCAGAGTCGGGGCGATGGATGATCTTCGTCGCGGACAATCCACCTTTATGGTCGAAATGAGTGAGACGGCGAACATACTCAACAACGCAACCACTAAAAGTCTTGTTATTCTAGATGAAATTGGCCGAGGAACTTCTACCTTTGACGGATTGTCAATTGCCTGGGCAGTTGCCGAAGCTTTGGTCTCTAAAAGCGGAATCGGCATAAAGACGATGTTTGCGACTCATTATCATGAACTAACCGACCTTGCCCGCAATGAACATCGTGTCCAGAACTATTCTGTTGCCGTAAAAGAATGGAATGACACAATAATTTTTCTGCACAAGCTTGTTGAAGGGGGAACAAATCGAAGCTATGGTATCCAGGTGGCCGCTCTTGCCGGTGTCCCTGATCAGGTCGTCAAACGAGCCGAGGAAATTCTCAGGAAAATTGAACGAGGTGAGCTCGACTATCAGCAGACAAACAATTACAACAACTTAAACAACCAAAGCGACCGTAAAACCGTTTCCGGCAGTCCAAGCCAGCTCTCTCTCTTTCCTTCACCATCCCACCCCATAATAGAACTGCTCAAGACTACCAGTATTGATGACATGACGCCGCGACAGGCCCTTGATTTTTTATATCGTCTCGAGGATCTCGTTAAATAAAATCAGCCGGCGATTAAAAGCAATGCGCGATTACCATTATAATTCAGCTTTTTTTTTGCGATAATGGCTGCAATTATGTATAGTCAGCCAAATTACAAGCTTTTTATCTTATGAGGCCGCTGCAATTGCCAGCCACATTGACATCAACATGAGCTTTAAGCATGGTCTCATTATTGTTTAGTCGCCCGATGAAAAAACATATCCTCATCATATTTTCATCTCTATTTTTACTCGTTTTTTCCTTTTGTAGTCTTTGTACTGCTGCCGAACAAAATCAATATAATGGGAAAGCTGCACTCAACACCCACTATGAGCAGGCAAAGTTTTTTTATAATCAGCTCAAAACCAATGCCAATCTCTCAGCCTCACGAGACAACTGGCTTAAAGGAGCAGGGAATTTTCGGCGTATTTACCTTGCTGAACCAAAATCAGACTATGCACCGGCCTGTCTGTTTATGCTTGGCCGGCTCTATTTTGATATGTACAAAAGGTTTGGCAGAGGAATCGACCTGGGAGAATCCATCTCCTATTACCGCGACGTCGGTTCTCTTTTCCCGGGGCACCGGTTGGCTGACGATGCCTACTATGCCGTGGGTATCATCCTTCTTGAGGAGGTTAATGATCCCAAGAGAGCAGCTAAGTCGTTTGAAAAAATAGTCTCAGAATATCAAGGCGGAGATATGCACTCCCAGGCCGAGACAAAACTGAAGATCTTGACAAAAGATTTCGATATTCCTTTACCAAACGTTATGGTTGGTAATTCCCAATTGATGAAATTGACAAATGTTTTGCCGGTCAAATATTGGTCATCGAAGGACTATACCCGTGTTGTCATCAAAACGTCCGGTCCGGTGACATACCGTGAAGAGCTCCTCGAAAAAATCGGCAAACAGCCCCGAAGACTCTACATTGATTTTCTGGAAAGTTACATAGAGCCTCGTTTCAGGTCACCCGTACCGATTGAAGACGGCCTTTTAAAGCGGGTCAGAACAGGCCAGTACTCAACAGATACCGTACGGGTGGTTCTCGATATTGAGTCCATCTCCAGCTATAAGATATTCAGCCTGCCGGACCCGTTTCGAGTGGTAATCGACGTCAGAGGAACAAACAAAAAACCGCAGAAGTCTCGCTCCACACACCTTCAGCTGTCTTCAGCGCTCACCACCCCAAAGCCTGCAGATTTTCCTCCGACAGCTACTGACAGGGTTTCACTGCCGCCCAGCCAGGATCAGCCCAGTTCTGTCGTCTCTGCTCCTTCACCTATTGCAAATGAAGACAAAAAAGTCGTTTCGGTTATCGTTTTAAAAGACAAAAAGAAAAATCATATTGCCGGAGAAATTGAGGATAACGATCAGGATTACGATCAGGATTACGATCAGGAAGACGACCAAATGCTCGATCCCCCGGTTAATACCAGGATCTCATTAGCACAGCAGCTTGGCCTTGGTGTCGGCAAAATCGTCATCGACCCGGGACATGGCGGTAAGGATCCGGGCGCAATTGCTTTTGGGCTTAAAGAAAAAGATATTGTCCTGAAAGTTGCCAAGAACCTAGCCTATCACCTGGAAAAGGACATGAATGCAGACGTGATACTGACCAGAGACAGCGATACGTTCCTGCCCCTGGAAGAACGCACTGCCATAGCAAATACAAACGATGCCGACCTCTTCATATCATTGCATATCAACGCTCACCCCTCTCCTCAGGTAAAGGGCTTTGAGACATATTTCCTCAATCTGAGTACAAATGATGAAGCCATGCGGGTAGCGGCCCGCGAGAATGCAACGTCGGCACATCAAATGAGCGATCTGCAGGATATTCTGTCAGATATCATGCAAAATTCTAAAATCAATGAATCGTCCAGACTTGCACAGCAGGTTCATAACTCGATGGCCAATGGTCTCGCGACTCCTCCCTATACCATCAAAAATATGGGCGTAAAACAGGCACCTTTTTATGTTCTTATCGGTGCTGGTATGCCTGCCATACTTATTGAGATTGCCTTCATCTCCAACCCGGAAGATGCCAGGCTTCTTGCAGATGACACGTTCATCGATAAGATGACGGCTGAGATATCAAAAGGCATACTTGAATATACCAACGCCAACAGGGCTCAGCTTTAACATCGGTTATTGTCTGATAACTTCCCCTCTATGCAACCACCCCTTTTCTATCAGCTGACTTTAAGAAACCTTTTGTTCATCAGCTTCTTCCTTTGGAACGGCGTCTTTTAACCTTCAACAGAAAGAACGTAAAATCCTGTGCAAAAAAAAAGGTGCCTCCCGGAAATCCAGGAAGCACCTTCAGGTCTAAAAATATAAAATTCTATTTAATATTTGATGCTTTTAATCGAGCAAGTGATCGTTGAAGAGCAGCTTCGGCTCGCATAATATTAACTGACTCATCGTGGGACGAAGCCTTTGCCAGCCTCTTTTCTGCTCGTTCTTTAGCCTTCATGGCCCGGTCTACATCAATCTGGCTACCAAACTCCGCACTCTCTACCAGAAAGGTAATTTTATTATTGGATACTTCACAAAAACCGCCGCTGATCATCAAATACTCGCGTTTTTTGCCGGTTTCATATGACAAAATACCTATCTTAATAGTTGAGAGGAACGGGGCATGATTGGCCAGAACACCGAAGTCACCTCCATACCCGGGTGCATTTACAATGTCAACATCCTCGTTGACAACTGCACCGGTTGGAGTAACTACTTCCAATGCTATCATCTGTGCCATTGATATTACCTCTCGTCAGCTGGATTATTTGCTCTTGGCTGCTGCTGCTTTCTCAACAGCCTCATCTATTGAGCCAACCATATAAAACGCATTTTCTGGCAGATCGTCATGCTTACCTTCAAGGATTTCCTTAAAACCCTGTACGGTATCTTCAACCTTGACGAACTTTCCGGCCATACCGGTGAAAACCTCAGCAACGGTAAACGGCTGCGACAGATATCTCTGGATCTTTCGTGCACGGGATACCAGCATCTGATCCTCTTCCGAGAGCTCATCCATACCAAGAATTGCAATAATATCCTGTAGATCTTTATACTTCTGCAGTGAAACCTGAACACCACGGGCAACCAGGTAATGTTCTTCACCAATGACGTTGGGATCAAGAATTCTGGATGTTGAATCAAGCGGATCAACAGCAGGATAGATACCAAGTTCAGAAATCTGACGGGAAAGAACAACTGTTCCGTCGAGATGGGCAAAGGTGGTAGCCGGCGCAGGATCCGTCAAGTCATCCGCGGGTACGTATACACATTGTACAGCGGTAATGGAACCTTTATTCGTCGAAGTAATACGTTCCTGAAGTGCACCAAGGTCAGTGGCCAGTGTCGGCTGATAACCAACAGCTGAAGGAATACGACCGAGAAGCGCCGAGACCTCAGAACCTGCCTGGGTAAAACGGAAAATATTATCAACGAAAAAGAGAACGTCCTGTCCTTCCTCATCGCGGAAATACTCAGCCGCAGTGAGGCCGGTGAGACCAACACGAGCACGTGCCCCCGGAGGTTCCGTCATCTGGCCGTAAACGAGCGCGGCTTTCGGCAGAACGCCAGAATCTTTCATTTCGTGGTACAGGTCATTACCCTCACGGGTACGTTCACCAACACCGCAGAAAACTGAAATACCACCGTGATGCATGGCAATATTGTTAACCATCTCCATCATGATAACGGTCTTACCACAACCGGCACCGCCGAACAGTCCCATTTTCCCACCGAGCGGAAAGGGAACCAGCAGGTCGATAACCTTGATACCGGTTACCAGTACACGTACTTCGGTGTCCTGGTCGGTAAAAGCCGGTGCGTCTCTGTGGATCGGCAGCGATTTGGGAGAATCAATCGGTCCCAATCCGTCAACCGGACGACCAACCACATTCATGATTCGTCCCAGTGCCGCCTGGCCAACGGGGATGGTGATTGGCAGCTCGGTATCACGTGCTTCCATGCCCCGAACCAGCCCATCGGTCTGGTCCATCGCAATACAACGACAAACGTTATCGCCGAGGTGCTGTGCGACCTCGACAACCAGGTTGTCTGGTTCATCTGAAATTGCAGGGTTGTTTATCATGAGCGCACTCATAATATACGGCAGATTTCCTGCATCAAATTCAACATCAACGACAGGTCCAATAACCTGTAAAACTTTTCCTACTCTCTGCTCACTCATCGGGCCTAACCCCTCCTATAAGTCTGAGATTATCCTTAAAGTCTGATTACATTATTTAAGGGCTTCGGCACCGCCAACAATATCCATCAATTCTGCTGTAATAGAGGCCTGGCGAGCCTTATTGTATACAATTGTTAAATTCTCAACGATGTCTTTACACGCATTGGTTGCGTTATCCATGGCAGTCATTCGAGCTGCGTGCTCACTGGCACCAACCTCAAGCATGGCATGATAGATCATGACATTGAGGTAAAGCGGCTGAAGAACATCCATGATCTCTTCTGTAGACGGTTCGTAAATATATTCACCGGAAATTTTCTTGACTTCTTCCCCTTCTATAGGCTCTAGCGGTTGAACAGGGAGAAAATCCTTCTGGGCAGGAGCCTGAATTGCGATCGATCTGAATTCACCAAAAAGGACTTCAACTTTATCAGAGCCACCGCTTAAGAAATTTTCAGATAGATCGATTGCAACTTCACGGGCATTAAACATCTGGAAGCTTCCCATGATGTCATTATATGTTTTTCGAACCTTGCCTGTTTTTCTGAGGATCTGGTGCCCTTTTTTTCCGACACAGACAAAACTTACCTGCTTTCCTTCAGACTCATATTGTTGCCTCTTTTTTTCCGCAAGTTTAATGATGTTTGCGTTGAAGGAACCACACAGACCGCGATCGGAGGTGATAACAACGATCTCGACTGTTTTTATATCCCTGTTCTCCATAAGCGGAAAGCTGTCGGTATTAGATCCGCCGGACAGGTTAGACATAGCTTCATTGAACTTGGATGTATAGGGACGGAATGACTCCATTTTCTCCTGCGCTCCGCGCAATTTTGCGGAGGCTACCATGTTCATAGCTTTGGTAATCTGTTGTGTCTTTTTGACACCGACGATCTTATTTTGAACTTCTTTTAAGCTCGGCATATCTGGACCTTCCCTAAATTAGTTAAGACCTTTCGTTGCCTTGAACGTTTCACCAAAGCTGGTCAGTGCTTTATTCACCTTATCCTTGATTTCGTCGGTAAACTCCTGCTTCTCCTTGATATCAGAGAAAATCGAAGGTTCATTTGACTCGATATATGAATACATTTCCGCTTCATAAGCAGCCAGAGTGTCTATAGGCAGCTTATCAAGATAACCATTTGTGCCGGCAAAAAGAATCAGTACCTGCTTCTCCATCGGCAACGGCTGATACTGAGGCTGCTTGAGGATTTCCACGAGTCTCTCACCCCTGGTCAACTGGGCCTGGGTTGCTGCGTCAAGATCCGAGCCAAAGGCTGCAAAGGCAGCAAGCTCACGATACTGGGCAAGATCCAGACGAAGGGTACCGGCAACCTGCTTCATGGCTTTCACCTGAGCGGCACCACCAACACGGGAGACTGAGAGCCCGACGTTGATTGCCGGTCGAACGCCTGAGAAGAACAGGTTGGGCTCGAGATAGACCTGACCGTCGGTAATAGAAATAACGTTAGTCGGAATAAAAGCTGAAACATCGCCAGCCTGAGTCTCAATGATCGGCAAGGCAGTCAGTGAGCCGGCGCCCAGCTCATCGTTAAGCTTTGATGAACGCTCGAGAAGACGGGAATGGTTAAAGAAAATGTCACCAGGATAGGCTTCTCGTCCCGGTGGACGGCGAAGCAGCAGGGAAAGTTCTCGATAGGCAACAGCCTGCTTGGAAAGATCATCATAAATGATCAGGGCATGCTGTCCGTTGTCCCTGAAGTACTCGCCCATGGCACAACCGGCAAAAGGTGCAATGTACTGCATCGGCGCAGGATCAGAGGCACAGGCGGAAACGACCGTTGTATATTCCATCGCACCGTGCTTTCTCAGCGCCTCAACAACAAGGGCAACCGTTGATTTCTTCTGGCCAACGGCAACGTAGATACAATGAACATCGGTCTCTTTCTGGGCGATGATCGAATCAACGCAGAGAGCGGTCTTGCCAATCTGGCGATCACCGATTACCAGTTCACGCTGCCCTTTTCCAACCGGCGTCATGGCGTCTACCGCTTTCGCACCGGTGTAGCAGGGCTCATGTACGCCTTTTCGCGCAATAACGCCCGGGGCAAGCACCTCTATCTTTGAGGACAACTTGGCATTAATGGCTCCCTGGCCATCAATTGGAAAGCCGATACCGTCGACAACACGTCCTTCCATTTCCGGACCGACAGGAACTTCAGCAATACGACCGGTGCGTTTTACAATATCACCTTCCTTGATTTTGTTGACACTACCGAGTACCGCAACACCAACGTTGTCTTCCTCAAGGTTTAATGCAAGACCCATGACTCCCTCTCCGAACTCGAGCAGTTCCATGGCCATGCAGTTCATTACGCCATAAACACGAGCAATACCGTCACCAACTGATATGACGGTGCCGGTCTCGTTCAGGTCGACACTGGTCTCAAACTCACCAATCTGGTCTTTGATAATTTGACTAATTTCTTCAGCTTTGATCTGCATCTATTCTCTCCCCTTAATGGAATCTTTTAAACTTGCAAGCTGTGTCCTGATGCTGCCATCCAGAACCAGATCTCCCACCTTGGCAATGATTCCGCCGATAATCAAGGGATCAACTGAAGTGGTCAGCTCAACCTTCTTGCCAGTTAATTTCTCTAGTGTTGCCTGCACTTTTTCCTGCAGCCCTGCATCTAATTCAACCGCTGATACGACAGTACCATGACTGATGTTGTTATCATCATCAACCATGATCTGAAACTGCTCAGCGATCTCTGGTATTATTTCAGCTCTTTTTTTCTGAACCAGCAGGGTCAGAAAATTGCCCAAAACTTTCTCGGCATTAATCGATCCAATGATTCCTGCCATAACCTTTTCCCTGATATCAACAGGGTAAAGCGGGTTTGTCAGAGCATCTTCCACTTCCGGGGTGGATGTAAAAAGCCCGGCGACTCCCTGAAGCGCATCATTGTATGCTTCATACTTGCCGTCTTCTTTGCCTATGGCAAATAACGCCTTGGCATATCTTTTGGCGAGGATAGTCTGTCTCACTGTACGGCCCCCACTTTATCTAGATAGTCTTCAATTATCTTAACCTGATCATCAGAGGTAAGATTCTTTATGATCAACTCTTCAGCCATCACCGCAGCCTGGTCAGCAACATCATTTTTAAGTGTTCGCCGTGCTTCCATAATCTCATTCTGGATAGTAAGCTTAGCCTGGCGCTGGATATCCTCTGCAGCCTGCTCTGCTTTTTCAATGATCTTTACCTTTTCAATCTCAGCCTGGGCGACTGCTTTTTCAACAATACGGTCGATATCTTTCTCGACAGTGGAAAGCTTCGCCTCAAACTCCCGATAAGACCTTTCAGCTTCGGCCTTTCGGGCTTCAAGATCTGAAATTTCATCCTTAATGTCCCTTTGACGACCGGCAAGTGCTGAGCCAATCGGTTTGGCTCCAAATTTCACCAGTATGATCATCAGTGCGATAAAGTTGATAACTCTCCAGAACAGGTCTTTCAACTTTGTGGCAGAGAGACTTCCACCACTGGCACCATGCGAACCCTCTTCGGCATGGGAATCCTCACCACTTACACTGTGAGCGGCATCTGTCGCTGGCGCATGATCGGCAGTCGTCGTGTGACTGCTGTCCGTGGCCGGCTGACTTGAGGACGCCGACACCGTACCAACCGACAATGCAAAGCAGAGTGCTGCCACCAGGAAAAATAATCTGGCGATATGCTCCATCTTTTTCATATCTAGAGCCCCCTTCCGAGTATTTTGCCGGCCATATCAGTAGCAAACCCAGCCAGGTTCGTCTGAAGCCCGCTGCGAGCCTCACCAATCTGAGTAGTGATCTCTGCCAACTCTTTTTCTTTGTACGCGTCCGCTTCAGCCTTGATGGATGCCATTTTCGCATCCCCTGCCGCCTGGGCTTCAGCCCGCGCAGCGTCCAGGGCAGCCTTTGCCTTTGCGGAAGCCTTCGCCATCTTGGCGTCTACCTCTTCTTGTCGAAGACGAGCGTTTTTCTCAAACTTTGCCACATCTCCCTGCATTCCCTGCAGCTTTTCAGACCGCTCTCTGATAATTTTCTTTACCGGTTTGTAAAGAACACCGTTGAGCAGAAACATGAGTACAATCATGTTTACGATCTGAATCACCAAAGTAATGTCAATCGTGATCATGTTGGTAGGCTCCTGATTTGCTAAAATGAAAAAAAACAAGCATTCCCGAAGGAATGATAACCAAACTCATTACCGGGGGCTCACTGTTGAGAATGATACTCAAAAACAAAATGAATGACCATTCACAATAGCAAAAAATCTTTACTGCAATTAGAGCGGCCTGTCAACTAATTTATCGCGAATTGACAGTGCGGAACTGCCTGCTTTTTCCCCGACAATTCAACTCGTTTGAGTAAACCGGGTAATGGTCGCACTATCCTGTCATAGCAATGAACAACCTGCTGCTCTCAGGTCAAAACAGCTCACCATCTTCATTCACGACTTGATGAACGCTTCGACAATTTGCGGTACGGCAGATATTGCTTCTGAAACTTTATCAGCAAGCGGACCTCCTGCCTGTGCCATATCCGGACGTCCGCCACCTTTGCCACCAACATAAGAAGCCACTTTGTTGACCAGTTGTCCCGCATTGAGCTTATCGGTCAAATCCTTGCTGACAAGAACCAGCAGTGCCGCCTTACCTTTGATTTCACCACCAAGTACAGCAACGCCTGAGCCCATGTTGTCGCGGACCTTATCGCCCACTTCACGGAGTGTTTTCGGGCTGTCGAGTGTGATTTTAGCAGCAATAACCTGCACTCCATTAATATTCTGCCCACTTTTGAAGATCTGGTCCAGATCTGAACTGGCGACCTGGGTGGATAATTCAGCAACCTGTTTTTCGAGTGTTTTCTGCTGTAGCTGCAGGCTTTCAAGTTTATCAACAATGTCGGCTGGAGGGACATTAAGCGTCCTGCTTATCTCAACTTCCCGATCAGCAATTGCCTGCGCGAACTGTACCGCCTGCCTCCCACTGACCGCTTCAATTCTCCTGACTCCAGCAGCAATTCCGCTCTCGGAAACGATTTTAAAAAAGCCGAGGTTACCAGTCGCTGCAACATGGGTGCCGCCACATAACTCCTTGCTGACCTCATCGATAGTCACCACACGGACCGATTCTCCATATTTCTCACCAAACAATGCCGTTGCCCCCTCCTGGAGGGCATCATCCCTGCCAACTATTTTCGTCGCAACATCATAGTTTTCACGAATCTGATCATTCACAAATATCTCGATGGCTCGTATCTCCGCCGCAGCTAGAGCCGAGAAATGGGTAAAATCAAATCGCAGGCGACCTTCAGTAACGAGCGAACCAGCCTGTTTTACATGATCTCCCAGAGTATCCCTGAGTGCTGCATGGAGCAGGTGGGTCGCCGTATGATTTGCAGCAGTATCCTTGCGAACAGCAGCGGAGACTCCCATTTCTACAATCATATCGTTTGACAGCGTTCCTTCATCCACTCTTAGCTCGTGCAGGATAATACCGTCAGTCTCCAACGCCGTTGTCAACACCGAGCCGCGACCATTCTCCCAGGTCACTGTCCCGACATCTCCCACCTGGCCGCCTGCCTCTGCATAAAACGGCGTGGAATCAACAAAGAGTTTGCCCTGAGTTCCCTTGCCAAGAGAATCGATCTCTTCTCCTTCAGTATCAAGAAGGCCGATGACCCTGGCAGAACTGCTCAGCATGTTGTATCCGGTAAATTCAGATCGTTGTCCTGAATCGATAAGCTTTTTTACACCATCTGTTTTTAATTGAACCCCGTCACCTTTTCTTGATGCTCTTGATTGGGCACGCTGCAATTCCATTGCACTTTGGAAACCGGCGTCATCGAATCCAATGCCACGCTCAAGAGAGATATCACGTACGATATCAACAGGAAAACCGAAGGTATCATATAGTTTGAAAATAAAGTCTCCAGCAATCATCGGCGTTGCTTCCCCCAACTGGCGATTAACCTCTTCATCGAGTATCATCAATCCATGTTCGAGCGTCTCACCGAAGCGCAGTTCCTCATTGTTGACCACTTTTTCAAGTAATTGTGCTGTATCCTGCAACCGCGGATACGCACCCAGCATTGAATCAACCACTGATTTACAGGCAGCATGCATGAATGGCTTTGTCAAGCCGAGATTTCGACCGAAACGTATTGCCCTTCTCAACACCCTTCGCATCACATAGCCACGTCCCTCGTTTGATGGCAGGACTCCGTCAGCAACCAGGAAGCAGGTTGCCCGTGCATGGTCGGCAATCACCCGCATGGCCGTGTCGTCAGCGCCGCTTTTGCCATATTTCCTTGCCGACAATTTTTCAAGACAGGAAATAACCGGGGAGAAAAGATCAGAATCATAGTTATTAAACTTGCCCTGCATTACCGCCGCTACCCGCTCTAGTCCCATCCCGGTATCAATGCTTGGTTTGGGAAGTGGCGTCATCGTGCCATCTTCGCTCCGGTTAAACTGCATGAAGACGAGGTTCCAGAGCTCAAGGAAGCGATCACAATCACATCCAACTGCGCAGTCAGGTCTCCCGCATCCTGCCTCGATACCCTGGTCTATGTGAATCTCAGAGCACGGCCCGCACGGTCCGGTGTCACCCATGGCCCAAAAGTTCTCTTCCTCTCCAAGGCGAACAATCCTGCCGTCCAGCAAACCATCTACCTCCTCCCAGAGCTCAAAGGCTTCATCATCATCCTGAAATACCGAAATCCACAATTTTTCTTTTGGTAATTTCAACTCTTCGGTCAAGAACTCCCAGGCGTATGCAATGGCATCCTTCTTGAAATAGTCACCAAACGAGAAATTTCCGAGCATTTCAAAAAATGTATGATGCCGGGCCGTATAACCGACATTCTCAAGATCATTATGTTTTCCTCCCGCCCGCATACAGCACTGACTGGTGGTTGCAGTCTGGTAATCTCGTTTTTCCTCTCCCATGAAGACGAGTTTAAACTGTACCATCCCAGCATTTGTAAACAGCAACGTAGGGTCATCCTGGGGGACGAGTGAAGAACTTTCAACCACCGCATGCCCTTTTTCTCTGAAATAATCTAAAAATCTGGCGCGTATATCATTTCCTGTCATAGTCTTCTATCTGTAATTGTTATAAATTCAACACACCTTGAACAGATTTAAACCGCTCATTATATGCTGGTTGACGTTACCTGGTTATACAAAAATCGGACATTACCGCTCAAAGTAACTGAAACAGCGTAATAGTAAACTATTTTGTGAGTTGATATTCAAGCAGATGATGGCTGAATGTGAAAAAAGATTTGGTTTTCGGCGACGATCGCGCCGCTCAGGTGACCTGATGGCTTAAAAACCTTGAGAACATCATATTCTTTTTGCCGATCAGAGAATTCTCCAGTCACGCTCTTTACCTGCCTGGTATAATTCCCGTAAGGTCTCAAGCCCCCCTTTATGAAATTTTTTAACCAGAAACAGAAACAGGTACGCTGTCTGGACGGCATCTTCAAGCGCGTCGTGTGCTTCGAAAAAAGGCAGATTGAATTCACTGCTCAGGTCCTGCAGGCTCAACCGGCTGGACGAAGATCCTTCTTCATGATAGTAGCCAAACATGACCCGTTTATACCCCTGTGCCATGCGAATGGTATCAATACAGGGATTTGCCAGGGTGCCATTATACCTGCGATGGGTTTCCCGATGGATAAAACTCATATCAAGCCCAATATAATGGCCAACAATGAGATCGTTGCCGATAAAGGAAAGAAACTCGGGCAAGACATCATCGAGTGACGGTGCCTCTTTCAATTGCTCCGGGGTTATTCTGTGAACCAGCGTGGCCTCAGTATGATCAAGTTTCTGTGGTTGAATATAGTGATGAAACGTCTCCCCGAGATCAATTTGCAGATTTTTAATTTTTACCGCACCGATTGAGATAATTTCGTCTTTTTTTCGATTCAGCCCTGTCAGTTCAGTATCAAATACAACAAATGTATAATCTGAAAGTGGTCGAGCCTGGTCAAAATTTTTAAAAAATTCTCTGTTCCTGACAATAAATTCGTCCGGTGGTCGAAACCAGGGAAGTTTATTCAGCAGATTAAACATCAGGCCTCCGGAAACATACTTTCCAGCACACTCTGTATTCTCTCGATTACACCAAATGCATCTCTGAGCATACGCTTTTCAAGATCGGAGAGATGCGCCGGGTTGATGAAATTGTCTGGAACATTTCCGTCTTCAATCTGACCGAGCTGATGAATTACGCGCAGCTGCATCTGCAGTTCATATGCCTCCATGGCCGAATGGTAAAGGTCTTTTGATATCTTTTCCCTCTGCATCAACAGTCGCAGCCGTTCCAGCGTATTGGTCTCCCTTATACCAAAACGCAGGGCAAGAACTCGGGCGAAATCTACAAATGGGGCGAGTCCTCTGGCCTTGATATCGAGCCTGTCTTTATACTCACCGTCTTTTTCTACGATGAAGTTGTTAAAAAAGGAGAGCGGAGCGCGAGTTGCAAGACACTGACGACTTAGATAATAGGGCAACAGGCTCCGCTTTGTTGTCTGCTCAGCAATAAAGTCTCTTAAATCGACAGCAAGCTGCTCTGTACCGTAACCATTCCGGAAATCGAAAAATATTGAGCTGACTAACAACTCACGAGGATCGGCGGCACTGATCCACCGCTGAAAATAAGACTTCCATATGGTTACCGGTTGGCACCAGTCAGGATTACTGGCCATTGTGTCGCTCTTGCACAGGGGATAACCGCACTTGACCAGATGATCTATCGCCCGGGAGGCAAACAGTCCAAAATATTCCTCCGCGCGTCTGGCCTCCTCGTCATTCTGCGGGTCGGTATAAATGATCGCGTTGTCCTGATCCGTTTTAAATGTCTGTTCACTGCGCCCCTCGCTGCCAAGCTGCAACCAGCTGTATTTTAACGGCGGCGGTCCCATCTGTTCATGAAGCAGCGTCAGTATGCGATAAAGTATCTGATCATTGAGCAAGGCGATCATCTTGGTAATGTTACCCGCTTTTGCCCCTTCATTGATAATGTTTCTGACAATCCCTGACACCTTCTGAGCAAGAGAATATACTCCGTAAAAATCGCTCTGGGCAACAATTTCCTTGAAAAGATAATAGGGAGAATTTCCCTGCTGGACCATGATATCATGACTGGTCACGACCCCGATCACACCTCCTGCCTGCTCGACACCGAGATGGTGTATTCCGGTAGACATCATCTTCAATAAAACATCAAAACAGAGCATGGATGCCGGAACCGTTTTCAATGGGCCGCTCATGATAGATGCTACCGGCTCACGATAATCTCTTCCTTCAGCGATAACCTTTCCCCTGAGATCGGTATCGGTGATAATGCCAACCATTGCTCCAGGATGGTCATCGGCATAGATCAGCAATGACCCTATAGCGCGGCGGGCCATTATTGCTGCAGCTTCCTGGATGGAAGTAGATTCAGAGACAGTATAGAGCGATTTAGTTAAATCTCGAGCGGTGACGTTAAACAGATAGAGATCTTCACTGGTCCTACGACTCATTTTATGGCTGCGGAGCTCATTATAAGCGGTTGCAACAACATTATCGGAAAAACTTTTCAGGAAATAATGGGCCACCGCTGAATTCTCTCTCACCAGTTTCAGCAGGATTTCTCTTGGTATCAGGAAACAGAAGGTGTCCTCAACGGTCTCGATGTTGAGGTTTGCCAGAGTTCCTCTGATTATTCCCAGCGCTCCAATATTAGCGCCTACCCCACGATAATCTTTCAGTGCGACTTCACCGTCCTCATCAATGATGAATGCCCTGACTCCTCCACGCTGGATGAGATGGAGATGAGTTACCTCCGTTTTGTTATAGGTGAACAGCCTGGTCCCTTTTGGAAAGAAATCAATCCTGCAATGTTTGGCCAGGCCATTGAGCACTTCAGTACCCAACTCTTTGAAAGGCATGGTCTCTTTCAGGAAATCCACCGCCACATCCGGTGCTACCGTATGAGTACTGCTGTCAAATGGCAGCAAAGACGGTATCTTACTGTTACTGTTTTGATCACTCATTGTTCAGGCCCAAGGCGAACCGCTGTTTGCACTCTTCATTGATCCCGTACCAATTCATCTGTATAAAGTGCCCATTTTTCAAAACGAAATAGGGTTCGGCGATAAGAACGAACGCCGATTGAATTTTATTTTCGGCATCACCACTGATGATTGAAATGCGACACCTTAAATCTGATTCTCAAGTGCTTTTTTCCCTAAGATCAGGTCATCAACAACCGATGGCTCGGCCAGGGTTGAGGTATCGCCAAAATCTTCAAAATCATTGGCTGCTATTTTTCGCAATACTCTTCTCATAATTTTCCCGCTTCTTGTCTTGGGAAGACCGGGGGCATACTGGATGATATCAGGAGCAGCGATTGGACCAATTTCACTGCGAACATGAACACGTAATTGGGTCAAAAGCTCAGAATCCTCTTTGAGACCCGCGTTTATGGTTACATACGCATAAATTGCCTGTCCTTTAACGGGGTGAGGCATTCCAACAACTGCCGCCTCAGAGACATGAGGATGGGATACCAGAGCAGATTCTATTTCGGCCGTACCAAGCCGGTGTCCTGATACATTTATTACATCGTCCAGCCTTCCCATTATCCAGAAATAACCGTCCTCATCACAGCGGGCACCGTCACCGGCGTCATAAAAACCTGGAAATGTCTCAAAATAGGTCGTGCGATATCGCTCCGGGTCGCCAAACACGCCCCGCAGCATGCCAGGCCATGGTTTTCTTATCACCAGATGCCCGCCTTCATTGGAACTTGCAGGATTTCCCTCTTCGGTAAGTATTGCTGCATCAATACCGGGCAGTGGACGGGTGGCTGAACCGGGCTTGAGGCTGGTTGCATACGGCAGTGGTGAAATCATGATACCACCGGTTTCCGTCTGCCACCAGGTATCCACGATTGGCAGTTTACCTTTGCCGATATGCAGGTGGTACCACATCCAGGCTTCCGGGTTGATCGGTTCACCAACTGACCCGAGTATTCTTAATGAGGAAATATCATATTTGTTTACCGGCTCTTCACCAAATCGCATCAACGCCCTGATTACCGTTGGTGCGGTATAAAAGATATTCACCTTGAATTTTTCGACAATATGCCAGAATCGCCCTGAGCTTGGATAGGAGGGGACGCCTTCAAACATCAAGGTTGTGCCGCCAAGGCCAAGCGGTCCATAGAGGATATACGAATGCCCGGTAATCCAGCCAATATCAGCCGTACACCAATGGATATCCTCATCTTTGAGGTCAAAAACCCATTGGGTTGTATGGATTACGTACGTGAGATACCCGCCTGTTGTATGAACAACGCCTTTGGGTTTTCCGGTCGATCCAGAGGTGTAGAGAATGAAGAGTATATCCTCAGCCTCCATATGGGCGGGCTCACATTCATTACTGATATCGTCACCGCTCACCTCCTCGTGCCACCAGCAATCCCGTCTCGACCTCATCGCTACATCGTTGCCGGCCCGCTGAACAACAATACAGTGCTCGACCGATTCACATTCTTCCAGCGCCTCATCGGCATTTGGTTTCAACGGAATTGTTTTTCCAGACCGGAGTACAGCATCAGCGGTGACCAGAATACGTGCCTCGCAGTCTTCAATTCTGTTTTGCAGACTTACCGCCGAAAAACCAGCAAAGACAACCGAGTGAATTGCTCCGATCCGAGCACAGGCCAGCAGTGTTATCGCAAGTTCTGGAATCATGGGCAGGTATACAGCAACCCGGTCACCTTTCTGGACACCCTTTTTCTTCAAGACATTGGCAAAACGGCACACCTCTTCATGCAGTTGACGATAACTGTAAGTCCGAACATCATCTTCCGGTTCACCCTGCCAGATGATTGCTGTTTTATCCTGTTTTCCATTTTCCAGGTGTCGATCTAGACAATTATAGGAAACATTCAAGGTCGCGCCATCAAACCAGCGAACCTCAGGCTTGTAGAGATTGGCGTCCACTACGGTATCCCATTTTCTATACCAGCTCACAAGTTCTTCGGCACGTTCAGCCCAATAACCATCCGGGTCATCCATCGAACGTTTATAAACTAGTTCGTAAGTATCTATATCACCAATGACGGCATCTTTTCGTCGATGTTCCGGAGGATTGAATTGACGATTTTCATTTAGCAAACTGGTAATCTTATCTTCAGTACCGCTCATCTTTCTCTCCTCTTGCTCGATATCATTCTGCCCGATAACAGAGGCAGGCGTGGTGAACCTGTTATTTTTATATGAGATCTGTCAACAGGCAGACAATGATGACACAATCGTGGCGGATTAGATCGAGTACAGAAATGTTCATAAGAACTGATCCATATGCTCAGTTCAGCTGAACGCCGATATCAAATATTTTGATAAAACAAACCACATTTACAGAGCCTTTTCCAGAAAAAACAGACCTTGCGCCAAATAATTCGTATCATTTAATAAATGCATTCTTCTAAAGGGTGAAAATGGCAGAAGGGGCGGGGACGCTTGCGGTGAATCCAGTTTTCTTACTTTGCCGACCTCGCTTTGAAAAATAATACTTTACAATTTTTGTTTGACTATTAAGTTAAACGCTAAAATACAAGGGAGAGGAAAATCATGAAAAATGATATGAAAGACGAACAGATTGAAGCGATATCAAAACTGCTGAAATCGATGTCTCACCCGATAAGGCTGAAAATTCTCTGTTTGCTTCAGGAGCAGGAGATGTCTGTCGGAGATATCCGTGACCAGGTAGAGACGACCAATGCCAATGTCTCGCAGCACCTCAACATTTTAAGGGGCCAGGGAATCATTGACTTCAGAAAAGACGCAAATTTCATCTATAACCGGATAACTGATCAGCGCATCCTGGAGTTGATCCAGAAAATGAGACACCTTTTCTGCCCTGACATTTAATTACCACCTTCCGCAACCTCAGCGTAACAGGGGGACAACATAATGATTATTACCGACTGGATACACTTACTTGCTGGAACGTTTATACTCTTAAGCCTCGCACTCGGTGTAGAAGTAAGTCCGCTTTTTCACAGTAAATACTGGCTTATTTTTACAGCCTTTGTCGGTGCCAATCTTTTCCAGTTTGGAATTTCTAAATTCTGCCCTATGGGAGCTATCCTTAAAGCATTCGGCGTACCTGAAAGCAGATAGACCAAGAACTGGTTATCGACAGCGGACAGCAGATCGATTGCCGCTGCCCTACCTCACTATCTGCGCCTCTGCAGGACAATAAGCTCAATCATTTGCGATAAAAGACCGGCTATATCGGCAGTATATGCATCTCCTCCCGAACAGCATGACTGCCAATCAGCACCAGACCGCTTCTTCCGTCAATCGATACATGGTCGCCCGACTCAATACGCTGACCGTTTATTTCACAGTATCTCTCGTAAACCCTCAGGCTCTTGCAGCCGACAACACATGTTTTTTCAAGGCGAACAGCAACGACTGAGGCATGGGAGGTCTGCCCTCCGCGGGATGTAAGCAAGCCATCTGTCTGGGAAATCACCGATATATCCTCAGGTACGGTATCCTGCCTGATAAGAATTTGCGGGGTATCCGGTTCCTGTGCTCTCAACGCAGCAATATCATCCTCAGTAAAGACGGCCTTTCCGGACAACGCCGAACCTGAAACACCGATCCCTTTTCCAAGGACGGCAGCTTCAATCTTGTCGGTTTCGACAAAGACATTGAGATGTTCTTTCTGTTTAATGGTAATCATGTCACGGGTCTGAAGCAGATAGAGATCATCGGCACCAGGCCCCTCAAAGGTAAACTCAATTTCCTGGGGATTCCATCGCTTGTCGTAAACCAGCTCCCTTGAGATGGCCAGCAATCGCTGGTAGATATGGGGAAATTTCACCTCCAGCGCTTCTTTGCTTGAACGCCCATCTAGTTCTGCCTGTTCCAGAGAAACCGGATGACTTGTTACCAGTCCGGAGACGATATCCTCCCCTTGATCGCCATAGGCATAATCTCCCCAGAGCGCGACACGCTGAACTTTTCTATATGGATGGGCAGTGAACAGAACCCCCGACCCCGAGAGGTCACTCCGGTTTCCGAAAACCATGGCCTGGACAATCACGGCAGTACCCCATGAATGGGAAACATCCATGATTTTTCTATAGTCCATTGCTTTCTGGGTTTCCCACGAATCAAGAACCATCTCAATAGCTCCCACCAGCTGCAGCCACGGATCATCAGGAATTCCAAGTCCTCGTTGACGTACGAGTTTCTGGTAGTTCAGAGCAAGTTCTTTCATTTGTGCGGGGGTAAAATGTCGTTTCAGGGCAACATCATGACGGGCCTTGGCCTCGTTCATCAATTCCTGAAAATCCTCACGCTCAACCCCTGAAATCATTGCCCAGGATTGAATAAACCGACGGTAGTTATCCCAGGCGAAATATTCATTCCCCTGTTCGCTGGCATACTCATTGACCAGATCAGTGTTTTGCCCCACATTATGAACGGTTGCCATCATACCCGGCATTGAAATCGCACTTCCACTTCGAACAGACAGCAGCAACGGACGATCAGATGAGCCAAAGACTTTCCCCGTCGCTTTTTCAATACTGTTCAGAGCGCTCCTGATGCGCTGCATGAAGCCTTCCCTGGCTTTCGGAAAATCAAATATGACATCACGACAACGAAAAACCTCAGTGGTAATAACAAACGCAGGCGGGACCGGTTTTAAGTCTTCAGTCAGTGTAATGAGATTAAATGCCTTGTTACCGAGATGAATGAGGTCATGAGTATAGGGATTGATTTTGTCCAGCAGTGAGATCGTTGTTTCAGGATTGTAAGTCATCAATAAATCAAGCGTCTTTTCATCGAGAATATCCTTTTGACTCTCCAGCGTCTGGATCACACGAAGTATGAAATTATCAAGATGCTGTAACCCGAAAGTGGAGGCAATCAGGTCCCTGAAAAAAGCTTCTGACAGGCTGTGGACCGTATTGGCCATCTCCTTTTCGTTCCACAGGGATTTATAGCGTGAGAGCAGATTCTCCCTGCCGATTTGAGGAATGATCAAAGATAAATTTTTCTGATGGATATTGGTATAGTAAGCATAGATGACATCTTTGACTCCTTCGGACAGGCCACGAAAAATATCAAGATACTGGGTGTAGGAGAAACGCTTTATTTTCAAGGAACTCGTGAGCAGTGACAGATAGGTATCCAGCCGGCGCGAAGTGATGCCATCTATTGCCAATGCCCGCATATACAGTTTCAGACATCTGCCTATGGAGTAAAACGTAGCCTGGGTAATCAATGACAGGTTGACCGTCTCCGGCAGTTTCTCAAGGTATATATTAGCCAAGTTCTCCAGCCGGAAGGTCAGTGAAAGACTGTCAAATTTTTTCTCCCGATATTTCCCGTATACCGACGGGATATCGACAGCAATATGGCGTTTATAGTAAATATCCTCACGTGCCTCAAACTGCTCGTCAGATAGAATATTTTCTTTGAGCAGCGTCAAACCGTCGAGGGTGGCTTCAATAATCCCCTCAATATCCTGGTCATCGAGTTTGTCAAGGAGCGTGTCCATCTGAAAAAAACCGTCATTACCTGCCTGTTCAAGTTCCGAACGCAGCTCCTGAAACCCGAGGTTATACTTTTTATGAGTTAGCTTAAACATACGTACAAGCAGATAGAAACGCCGACACTCATCTTTGGCGACATCTTTCTGCTGCTGGAGAAAACGCTCCAGGGCAATGTAAGGGATATCCAGAATATCGTCTAGCTGGTCAAGCTCATATTCCCTGATAACTCGCCTTGTCAAGATAACCTGGCTGTCCACGTATATGCCGTTTGGGATTATCTGGCTCAAAACCTCGGATGGCAGATAGGGACTCAGATAGGCCCTGTCCTGTGTTTTCCAGTACATGAAAATAGCCCGAATGAAATCGACAATCAGGTTCGAGCTCTCCACATGGCTCTGTTTTCTTAAAAAATGGATAAGAATATCTTTTCTTCGGTGTATTTCATCGAGTTCGGTCGAGACATCCCTGAGTTCTCCCTCTGCTCCAATTTCGTTAAAGAAAACCGGCATTAATTTGGCAAACTGTTTGGCCAGATTGTAAACAGGTTCTATGGGATGATTCAGCAGCTCGGTAATATCACGCTGAAAGAGGTCCGTGTCCTTAACGCAGGTTCCAGACAATTTTAAATGGATGATCAAAGCAGAAAAGAGGGTAGCGCACCATTTTGGTTCCTGCAGGATCAGGTTGAGCCAGACCCTGATATTACTCAAATGGGCGGGATTGATAATGGGTTGCCAATCCTCATCAACACCGGTCACATTCGCCGGTTGAAAGCCAAAGCGCACCGCGCCCCAGAGAAACGCCTCCACCATTCTGCTATTGCCCCGTTTAAATACCTCGCCCCCCAGGACCTGGATGCATTGAAGTGAAGTATGGGGATATTTTCTCACATTTACTTTGAGCAGTTGAAAGGTAATAAGAAGAAATTCCTCAATTTCCTCATAGCTCTGCTGCTGAACCAGAACAACAAGACTGCGGTTGATCTCACGTAATATTTCCTCATGAATGAGATGCAGTCCCCTGATATCCATGATTTTAAACATGAATTGCAGTTTCTGATTCTCTGTCAAGTAGTTAGCCGCGGTGCCCCTGATCTGGGTGGAATCTGCCCCCACATTCTCAATATCACTCAGATGCCGAGGTACCTCTTTATACAGGCGAACGATATCTATGTGTGATGGCATTTCAAGAATCTGCGCAAGCGCAGATGATGGCTCGCTGTCTATTGCGGTCCGTTCCAGGCTATCAAGACTGAGCCGCATCGCTTCATGGGAGATGGCCGAAAAAATCTGCTGCTCAGGGAAATCCTTTTCCAGGAGATTGCAGCGTTCAAGAAACCAGGGAAGTGGATCATCTTCGCTCAACCAATATTCATAATTCTTCTGAAGAAGGAGGTGCATCAGCGATGCAGCAGGTCCGATATCGATTGCCATATCGCTGCGCCCGACAAGATCAAGCAACCGCCTGATAACCCGTTTTATCGAATGCGGGCCGTGTACAAGGTGCATCAATATGGAATCATCTGTTGAGTCGAGTTCCTCCAGTCGAATAAACAAGGTGTTTATCGCCGGCTCAAATCGCCTGAGAGCGTCGCTGTCAAATTGCGAGATAACCTTATCGAGCCAGCCGCAAAGGGCTTCAAAAACCTGTGATACAAGCAAGGAGTTTCTGGCCGAATCATCTATTGCTTCAAAAAACAGCCCGCCAAAGAGTTCGAAGGCCTCCGGCCCCTGTTCATGTTTTACGTAATGATTAAAGTTTTTGAGTACAAAGGATCGCAGGGGCGGGACGAGTATTTGCCAGTTACGATAAGGATGACAGATTTCATAAAGGAGATTTTCAAGGCTGGAATGAATACCCCGATATTTTTTGACGATATCGAGCAACAGGAGCAAGTCTGGTCGTATTTCCACATGCTCAGCTGTTTCAAGTAAATTTGCCTTGAGGGCATCAGAGTCGATATTGAGATCTGTCTCTATCTGTTTCATAACCTTCTACCGGTAGTTCCTGTCCTGGATTCAAGAACAGTAAGATACTGCTCTACCATAAAAAAATGCGCCTCGAACATGAAAGTACAAAGCGCATTTTCAACAAACGATGTGACAGCCCCGCCTGCTTACAGAACTTTTTTTGCATCCATGTGCAGAATTAAATCAAGCATTCTGTTTGAATAGCCCCACTCATTATCATACCAGCTCATGACCTTGACCATTTTACCAATCACCTTGGTGGACTGGCCATCAACGAAGGAGGAGTGCGGGTCCCCCTGAAAATCAATGGAAACAAGCGGTAATTCGGTATAGCCAAGATACCGGTTTGCCGCTTCTTTTAACGCCTGATTCACTTCGGCAACGGTCGTTTCCTGCCCGACTTCCATTACTGCATCAACAAGTGATACATTCGGGGTGGGGACACGAACAGCAAGGCCGTCAAATTTCCCTTTCAACTCTGGAATGACCAGAGATACTGCCGCAGCCGCTCCTGTCTTGGTTGGAATCATGGAAAGAGCTGCGGCCCGAGCCCTGCGCAGGTCCGAATGAGGGAAATCAAGCAGACGCTGATCACCGGTATAGGCATGAACCGTTGTCATCAAGCCCCGCTCAATGCCAAAGTTATCAAGGATAACCTTGGCAAAGGGCGCCAGGCAGTTGGTCGTACAGGACGCATTGGACACAACATGATGGGTCGTTGGATCATATTCATCCTCATTAACGCCCATCACAAATGTCTTGACGTTCCCTTTTGCAGGAGCAGAAATGACAACTTTCTTCGCACCACCATCAATATGTTTCTGCGCTGATTCGAGATCTCTAAATATACCGGTACATTCTGCAACGTAATCAACCCCCATCTCCTGCCATGGGATGTCCGCCGGGTCACGATGACTTGAAACGGCAATGTGTCGACCTTCGACGGTTATGCCACTATCATCACTGGCAATTTCCTCTGACAGTTTGCCCATCACTGAGTCATACTTGAGGAGATGTGCAAGGGTCTCGTTATCAGTTAAATCATTAATCGCTGCAACCTCGATATCCGCAAATAGAGGGTCCTGGCCAATGGCTCTGAAAATATTTCTGCCGATTCGACCAAAACCGTTAATACCAATTCTAACTGTCATTTTCTATCTCCCTTAAGCTTATAAATAGAAGAGTACGATCACCGTACTTTCCCAGTCAATTCTGTAATAGCCTTCTTATATAAAACAATATATTTCTTCATTACATGGTTCCAGCTGTGAAACCGATCTATCCTGTCAACAGCAGCGTTCTGCATCTCGCGAAGGAGCGATTTATCCTTATATGCCTGCAATGCCCGGTGCATAGCTTTTGTTAAATTTTCCGGGCTGTTGTCACGATAACCAAATCCGGTCTCGCCATCGACAACCTTAACCAACCCTCCGACATGATGCACGATCGGCAGGTTCCCGAAAAGCTGGGCTATATAGTCGGTCAGTCCACAAGGCTCATAACGTGAAGGAATAATAAAAAAGTCTCCTGCAGTATATACCTGATTTGCAAGCTCTGAATTAAAGCCCCGCAGAAAACAGACCCTGCCAATATTGTTTTTATCGACAGCTGCCAGAGCCAGGGCAGCCTCTTCCCGTTCCCCACCATTACCGAGACAAACAACCTGTGCTTCCGGTTCCTCAGCCAGAAAGAGATTAATTGCTTCGGTTAGAATATCGATTCCTTTTTGATCACTGAGACGCCCGATAAATGTATACAGCGGCCATGAGATATTCTCAGTCAGATATCCGATCCGGTCACCTTCATGATCGAACGGCTTTTCCGCCAATGTTCTGATGAGTTCTCTTTTACAGGCTGTTTTACCGCCAAGATCATCTTTTTCGTTCCTTATATCATACGGAGCGAAAATACCGAGAGGTTCAGGATCAGTCGGGTCAAAGTCGGCAGGATCAATACCATTGGTAACGCCTGCTATCTCAACACCACTTTCTTTTAAACGGTGACCAAGCCAGCCGGTCAGGTAATCATTGTCCGTTTCCTGCAATTCCCTGGCATAATTTTCACTCACCGTGCTCATCAAACCATATTGGCTGGCAGCAATGAACGGGTCAAAACTGTGATCCAGGCACGATTCATCTACCACCCTCCATGGCAGGCCGGTTATTGCCTGCACAAAAGGAAGGTCTGAAACTTCCTGATGGTAACCAATACCGCCATTATGTATGGTTACAAGCGCTGCCGTCGTCCTGAAATAATTATTATATCCGGGACATTCACGCATCATGGCCGGTGTCACTGCCGTGTGGCCATCATGGCAATGAATAATTTCAGGACGGTCTCCAAGAATCATAATCAGGTCAAGACCAGCCTTCTGCAGCAGGATGTTCATTGCAAAAAAATCATAATGGCCAGTTCCCGGGGTTTTCCAGGATTCTCGCTGAAACTCTTCCCGGGTATAGGTATAGACACCCTGCTTTTCCTGGAAACGTTCCGCTTCCAGAAGATAGAGGTGAACCCGGTCAAAAACACCGTACCAGACCCGAACACGTTCTGTTCGATCCCGGTCGGTATAATTCATCGCCACATCGAGCTCCAGCAACACATCTGCAAAATCAGGGTCTGAAAGTCTGCTGAATCCCATATCCTGAGGGTTCATAAATCCATACAGCGGCAGAACCACCTTTACTTTCCGCCCGGTCCAGCGTGCGAGAGACCTTGATAATTGTGCAGCCACATCCTTCACACCGCCGACACCAGCAAGGGGTCCAAACTCTCTTGCGAACATCCAAACCGAGGAAATTGTATTCTTTGATCGTTTTATCATTTCAATAGTTGTTTTTAGGCCTGGTCTGTGACACGGGTTCCCGGTTCGCTGCCTCTTCCTCATCCTTCAATTGCCCATGGGATTGTTTAGGCGTGGTAAAAGATAGTTTTTGAACCGCTTCATCTGTGCTGGTTAAACTAATATCACTGACAATATCGGTAACAATTTGTGCTCTGTCAAGTGAAGCTGTGTCGATAATCAGATCAGCTATCGAAACAGAGAGCCGCTCGCCTTATTTATAGGCAGACAGATATTCCTCCACCTCGCCCGCCAGTGCGGAAACATGATTGTTTCATTTTAACTCGTTTACCTGGATTCTGCCTCGTTGTAATGCTGATATTTTAACGATAACCATCGGACAATGGACATGGTGGCAGAGCCTCTAGACATCTACAATTCGATAGGTACAGCAGCGTATAAAGCAGCAGATTACTACTACAAAAACCGGAGAAATGCAAATTCCAGGGTTCATCCGTTTTCCTTATTGACCAGATTGTGTCCACGGTCACTCCGCTGCTCTCTCCGCCGCCATTGACGCAGCCCCTAAAAAAACCTATAGTGTCAACGTTCCCGCAGAATCTCATTATATATCAATTTATTCAAATAAGTACGAGGATTTATGAAAAATACAACGATTACGCTTGAATCCGGCAAAACGATGGAATTGATTGATATCACCACAATTATATCCCGATTCCTGGCGCATAACAAAAGTGCTGACGGTATTTGCTACATCTTTAATCCTCACACAACAGCAGGGCTTACCATTAATGAGGGAGCTGACCCCGATGTTCGGGACGACATCATTGCAGGCCTGAAAGAAATCGTGCCAATGAATTACCCTTTCAGGCATCTGGAAGGTAATTCCCCAGCTCATATCATGGCCTCATTGATGGGCTCCTCTCTGACGGTCATTGTAAATAAGGGGCGTTTACAGCTCGGAACCTGGCAGAAAATCTTTTTCTGCGAATTTGACGGCCCGCGTACCAGGAAAATAAGCTGCAATTTTGTAGCTATGAGTAAGGATAAGTAAATTATATGACACCTGATCCAAGTAAAATCTGTTTCGGACTCAGCCGTGAGTTGGACAGAGCATCCTGTGCATCATATCTTCAACTTCTCGGTAGAAAGGATTTTTCTGAACTCTTTGCCGACAGACTTTCAAGCGAAGAGATTGAAATCCTCGTTGACATGATTGGCTCATTATTACACAAGTACCTGACAAAACAGGAATATCATCGTCTCTTTCTGCTTGACGACCATCATCACGATTAACGGGGATACCCTGATAAATATGAGAACAAAACAACTCCACGATTTACGCAGTTTCATTGAGGTGCTGAAATCGGAACAGGATCTTCTGATCATAGATGAACAGGTAGACCCTTGCCTGGAAATCGCCGAAATTCATCGCAGGGTCATTGAGCGACACGGGCCGGCGCTTCTCTTTACTAACGTTAAAGGGAGTTCCTTTCCAGTCATAACCAATCTTTTCGGGACCGCAAAACGACTCGACCTGGCTTTTGGCAGTAAACCACAGGAGTTCGTCAAAGATATCGTCAATCTCGCTGAAACAATAATGCCCCCCACCCCGGGAAAATTATGGAAAAATCGTCAACTCTTTTTAGATGCCGCTCGAATCGGTCTAAAAAACACCAAAGAGGCACCGATACTTGAAAACTGCCAGCGCCCTGCCCGTCTATCTTCACTACCGATGCTCACTTCCTGGCATAGTGACGGCGGGCCCTTTGTAACGCTGCCACTTGTCTATACCGAACATCCTGACGGTAAAGGGCATAATCTGGGGATGTACCGGATTCAGCGACACAATGATACCACGACTGGTATACACTGGCAGATCCACAAGGGGGGTGGTTATCACTACTTCGAGGCTGAGAAAAAAGATCGTCCCCTGCCGCTCACGCTCTATATCGGTGGGCCACCTGCCCTGATGCTGTCCGCAATTGCCCCGCTGCCTGAAGATATCCCAGAATTGATGCTCACCTCCCTGCTCATTGGCAGCAAACTGCCGATGAGCGAAGATCCTCTGGGAGGGCACCGCCTGGTTGCTCAGGCGGAATTTGCAGTAAAAGGAATCGTACCGCCCCATATAAGGCAACCGGAAGGACCTTTTGGCGATCATTATGGCTATAACTCACTGGAACACGATTATCCGATTTTTGAAGTTTCCCATCTCTACCACAGAAATGATGCCATCTATCCTGCAACGGTCGTTGGCAGACCCAGGCAGGAAGATTTTTTCATCGGTGACTACCTGCAGGATCTCTTGTCACCTCTTTTCCCGCTGGTAATGAAAGGCGTCAAAGAGCTGAAGACCTTCGGTGAAACAGGCTTTCACTGCCTTGCTGCAGCCCGTGTATCCAACAGGTATCCTCGAGAAGCATTTGGCTGTGGATTACGCATCCTCGGCGAAGGTCAGCTCTCTTTGACCAAATTTCTGGTGCTCACTGATGGCAGCATCGATATTACAGATTTTCGATCGTTATGGACACATGTCCTGGAGCGAGTGCGCTGGGACCGGGATCTCTTCGTCTTCGCCAATGTTTCACAAGATACCCTTGATTATACCGGGCCTTCTGTCAACAAAGGATCCAAGGCGATGCTCATGGGACTTGGTAAAGAAAAAATAAGAGATTTACCGGGCGAATTCAGTGGTACGCTGCCAGGCAACTGCTCTAAGCCTGTATCATTCATGCCTGGAACCCTCGTCATTGAAGGGTGTCCATACAATGAAGAACCTTTACTTGCAAGCCGCCTGGCAGAAAGCCGTGAACTCAGTCAATGGCCTGCAATTATTCTCGTTGACAGCAGTGAGGAAGCTACCCTTTCAATGCAGGAATTCCTATGGACCTTCTTTACCCGTTTTGAACCGGCAGCAGATATTTATGGTTCGGCAACCTCTGTAAAACGCTTCCATGTTGGCCTGGAGCCACCTGTCGTTTTTGACTGCCGAATGAAGCCCTGGTATACGGAAGTACTGGAAGTTGACGATGAGACAAAAGCGCTTGTTGATGAAAAATTTGAGAGGATCATTCCAAGGCAATGGCGTTAAAAGAAGGGATCAGACTTCAGAAATTTCTCGCATTAAGTGGCGTTGCCTCTCGCCGCAAGGCTGAAGAGATTATCAAATCCGGCAGGGTGCGTATTGATGGTAAAGTGGTCACTGAGATGGGCATTCGAATTAACCCGGAAACCCAGGTTATCCATTGCGATAACAGGCTGATTGAACCTGCTGGAAAGAAAGAGGTCATTTATATCCTTCTCAACAAGCCCAGAGGATATGTAACCACTGTTTCCGACCCGCAGGGAAGACCGGTGGTCACCTCCCTGTTGAGGGATATAAAGGCACGGGTCTATCCTGTCGGCCGCCTGGATCTGGACACGGAAGGTGCATTACTGATGACCAATGATGGTGAACTTGCCCACAAAATTCTCCATCCTAAATTTGAGACGAATAAAACATATGAAGTACTGGTTGAAGGCATGCCTTCCCGTCACAAGATCAACAGCCTCAGAAAAGGAATCATGATCGATGGTAAAAAGACCTGGCCTGCCGTTATAACGCTTGTCAAACAAAAAGAGCAGACCTCTCTGTTTCGAGTGACTATCCATGAAGGCCGCAAACGCCAGATAAGAAAGATGTTTCAGGCTGTCGCACACCGGGTGCTCCATCTCAAAAGAACAGCGTATGGCCGGCTCACACTCGGTTCCCTGAAAACCGGCTCATATCGGTTCCTTAGCCCAAATGAGGTGAAAAAGATCTTTTTATAGATTTTTCCTTTACAAAAAACAAAATAGCTGATTAAATCTAAACAGTTATAGGCTCATCATGATTCCCGGCCAACCCGAGCCTAAACAAGTGTCTGTTATCTCAGGGAAAACAAAACCCGAGACGTAATTCTCTAAAGGCTTGACTTTATTATTTTTTTCGACCACATGTGAACGTAACGATTAACCCCTAACTGGTTCGCAGATCATTTAAACAGGAGTTCAGCATGAACAAATCAGAACTGATTGAAGCACTGGCTCAGGACATCAATGTACCACATCGTGAAGCGGCTGCTATCACCAATACCGTTATCGACACGATGACAGAAGCTCTTGCACGGGGAGAAAGTATAGAAATTCGAGGGTTTGGGAGCTTTGTCATCAAACATTATGACTCGTACGAAGGCCGCAACCCCAAGACGGGTAAAAAAATTAAGGTGAAGCCGAAGAAACTACCGTTTTTCAAAGTAGGAAAAGATCTGCGTGAGCAGGTAAACCAGAAAGGATAGCTTCTGTTTACCCGTGCACCGGTAGAACATTTCAAACTTCTGTTTCTTTAATTCTGCCAACCAGATCGTATACCTGAGCCTCGGTGAGTTCTACATCAAGAATATCACCGGGGCTTGCTTCTCCCTCGTTTATCAGTACACAACCATCAATGTCGGGTGCCTGAAAACGGGTCCGTCCCGTGAGGAGAAGGTCTGTCTCGCTGCTGAGCCCTTCGACCAAAACCGGCTCCGTCTTTCCAACGTATTTTTGCAAAATTTCTGCTGATACCTCAGACTGTAATTCTGCCACCTCCCCCAGTCGAAATTCTTTAATCTCTTCCTCAATCTGGTTGGCGTAAGCCTCAGCCGGGCAGCCCTCTTCATTTGCGTACGGGAAGATACCAACATGGTCAATCCGCTGGGTGCGAATAAATTCTTTTAATTGAAGGATGTCGTCATCTGTCTCGCCGGGAAAGCCAACAAGAAATGTTGTTCGCAGCGCCACCGCCGGCAGATATTTTCTGACTCGGCCAAAAAGTTCTACTATTCCATCATGGCGATACCGTCGGTTCATTGCCGAAAGCACACGGTCACTGACATGCTGCAAAGGTATATCCATATAAGGAACAATCCGGGAATTTAAAGCCATCAAATCCAGCAGATCGTCCGAAATACCAGAAGGATAAAGATACATTAACCGAATCCATGGTATTGTCGTCTTATTGAGCAGCATTTGAAGAAAAGAGACAAGATCAGTTGCCTTATCAAGGTCATTACCATAGGCGGTGAGATCTTGGGCAACCAGAGAAAGTTCCTTTACTCCCTGTCGTTCAAGCATTTGGGCCTCACGGACAAGATCACCGATCTCCCTGCTACGCAGTCTCCCGCGAATTGACGGTATCATGCAATATGAGCAATGATTATCGCACCCCTCCGTTATCTTTAACCAGGCACGAAAAAAAGGGGTTGAGAGGCTCCTGGGGACAGACGCATCCATAAGATACATATCAGGGAGAACGAGGCGCTCAGAAGATTCACCGGTCACAAGAGCTTCAAGGAAATGATGTATATTACCAACCCCTTCGGTCCCGATAAACAGATCAACCTCGGGCAGTTCCTGCTCCAGTTTGTTCCGATATCGCTGAACAAGGCAGCCAGTCACAACAACCTTTGTTTTCGGATTCGACTGCTTGTATTGCAACAATTGCAGGATTTCCTCGATGCTCTCCTCGACTGCAGGCTGTATAAATCCACAGGTATTCACCAACAGCAGCGCAGCATCTGCCGGATCATTTCTCGCCGACCAGCCATGCTGTTCCAGTAAACCGTACATTACTTCAGAATCAACCAGGTTTTTAGGACAACCGAGGCTGATAAGGTTGAAGGTTTTAATCATTCTTTTTGCCTTCCTCCAAGTTGTGACGAATAAGAGCTGAGATTAAAGATTTACATCGATCCCTATACACTGTGTCAGTAAAACCCGGTTTCCAGTCCGGGCCCCACAACTCATCCGAGACGACAAATAGGGCTGACAGATGAACCTTTCTGAAAGATGCTATTGAGCACAAGGCGGTGAACTCCATATCCACACCATCTATACCATATTCCAGATGTAGTCTGTTCAACCCGGACCTGCTCTCCCGGTACGGTGCATCAGTTGACCAGACTCCACCCTCTCGCCAGCTCATTTTTAGATTTTTAAGAAACATTCGCAACCGTTCTGTTTCCTCGTCAGAAACCGGTTTTTCCTGGATACCACCATAATAACGTGATACTCCCTCGCCTGAAACACCTGAGACAGCAATCATCACATCTCCAATAGAGTAATCTCGATTAATTGCGCCACAACAACTGAACAGAGATATTTTGGTAACCCCAAGGGCGATCAGCTTTTCGAAAATGAGCCCGGCAGCCGGAGCGCCCAGTGACGGACCGGCAAGGCACAGTCGCAAATCCTGATCAACAAGAAGTTGTGAGTTGTACAGAAATCGCGGCTGAGCACCATGAAGGCGCATTTCTTCCTGTGCGATCCGTGCTTCTGCAGGATTGGCGACAAGAATTGCACGCTCCGGCAATGACTTTTCTTTTCGCCCCTTTTCTGGATGTATCAGGATATCATCTTCGTTCTCTTTCATTGCCCGCAGTTCAAACTGATGTATATAAAGCTCACTGCCAACCAGCAGCAGCTATAAAACGCAAAAAGGCCGCAGAATAATTCTGCAGCCTTTCGCGTAACGATGTCCAACCAGTGGACAAACAAACTGACCTGCTACATCAGCGGATTAGCATAAAGCAGGATCAGGGAAATAACGAGTCCATAAATTGCAATTGATTCAGCAAGCGCCATGCCGAGAATCATGAAAACCATCAGTTTCGGCTGAACTTCCGGATTACGGGCGAGGCCCATGGTAGCTCCCTGACCAACGGAACCAATTCCGATACCCGCCCCGAGTCCGGCAAGACCGATAGATAGAGCAGCGGCAACACAAATCAATGCTAATTGCAGATTTCCTTCCATTTTAATTTCTCCTTATAAAATTTAGTTGGTTTGGCCTTCTTCCTAAAACTATTTAATAACAGAAACGAACACGCTCCTGCTGATTTTAATGTGCATGCTCCTGAGCCTGACCGAAATAAACGACAGCCAGCAGGACAAAAACCATCGCCTGAACCAGCGATACAAGGACACCGAGTATCATGATCGGCAGGGGTGCAAAAAAAGCGCCGGCCAGCATAAACAGGATGCCGAGCAATGTCTCTTTTGCCATAATATTTCCGAAGAGACGAATAGAAAGTGATAACAACCTGGCAAAGTTACTGATCAGTTCGATAGGAAGCATCAGCGGCACCAGCCACCACATCGGTCCCATGAAATGTTTATAATAGCTGAGCCCGTGCTCCCGGATTCCAATAAAATGATGGGTCAGCCAGACAATGATCGTCAAAGCCAGCGTGGTGTTAATAGAGGAGGTCGGTGACATAAATCCAGGAATAAGACCAATCAGGTTAGCCACTGCGATATAGAGCGCAAAAGTGGCCAGCATCGGGAAAAACTGATCGGTTAATTTCCTTCCCATGTTGTCTACAAAAAAGTTATCCATTCCACCAATGACGATTTCCCAGAAATTCTGGCCTTTTCCCGGGACCATTTCCAAATTGCTCAATGTCAGCTTGGAAATAAAGAACAGAAATGCCATAACCAGCCAGGTGTAGGTCATGTAAGGTGCACACAATTGCTCCAGAAAACTGTGCCCGACTGGTCCATGAGGGACCGGAAGACCGAGTTTCTCCAGAATAATTGAAATAAACAGTATTGGATGTTCCATATTCCCCTTTTTACCTCCTGCTGAAGTAATATCTCCACACCACCGTTACTGCTGACAAAGTGACGGTGAAGACTACCGTTGTTAGTCCCAGAATCAGACCGAACACATTAATGTTACTGCTCTTTATCAAAAAAAACAGAACAAGACCGATCAGGAAAAGCCGGAACCAAAATTTTAGGATAAATCCCTTTTTACTTTTCTTTATAGTACCCTTTTCGACTGCACCTTCCTGCCCTGGAACAAGCGAATCCATAAAAGCCGTTACATCACGCTGTGAAACGTGAAAGCTTGTAATGGAGATAATCCCGCCTGCCAAAACCGCCCATGCAAATGACCATGAACCGAATATCCATGAACCAAGCACGAGAATGAGCAGGTAAACCCAGCTCATGACCAGCATCTTTTTCAGGGACAGTAACTCTTCCACCGTCTATTCTTTCTTGTCTGTCTTGTCTTCCAGCGACTTGCTGCTGCGCCAGAGAATTTCAAACAGACTTTTAAAACCGGCAACTATCCCAAAAGCCAGCCCAATAAATGTAAACCAGGGAGCGGTACGACCGTCAAATACTTTCTGATCGAGGTAAATACCAAGCCCCAGGCCAATGAATATACAAGCGACAAGAGTAATACCAATATGCCCGTAATGTCCGAGCAAAAACATCATCTCTTTCTTAAAATCGGACATGTTATGAACCGCTATAATCCACTGACATCTTTGCTTCTAATATAACAGGGTTTGGTAGCATGCCTCCCATCCAAAGTCAATGAATTTTTTACTTTTCCGCCAATTTTTTGAATGACCATTCAGTCATTTTTTCGAGGTTTTTCATGTCATTCAGCGTATGTGCAGCCGACACAAATGCAACCTCGAATTGTGACGGTGCCAGATAGATACCCCGTGACAGCATATTCCGGTAATGAGCTGCAAATAATTTGGTATCAGCACTCATCGCACTGTCAAAATCAGTCACCTGCAGATTGGTAAAAAAACTTGTCATCAAAGAGCCAATACTGTTCACCTGGACATCAACAGCTGACCGGGCCGCCACCTCCTTAATACAAGCTGCAAAATCTGCGGCCATACTGTTGAGGCGCTCATAAAATCGCGGTTGCTGTAATATTTTCAGGGCGGCAATCCCGGCACTCATGGCAAGCGGGTTGCCGGACAGGGTCCCTGCCTGGTAAACAGGACCATCTGGTGCGATATGATTCATGATTTCTTCTTTTCCGCCATATGCTCCAACGGGAAGACCACCACCAATGATTTTTCCAAGGCAGGTCAGATCCGGGGTAATGCCGAAATATTCCTGGGCTCCGCCATAGGCCAGCCGAAAGCCGGTTATCACTTCGTCAAAAATCAACAGGATCCCCTGCTCGGCAGTCAAGGTACGCAGCCGCTCGAGAAAACCCTGCTCCGGAAGTACGCACCCCATATTGCCTGCGACCGGCTCTATGATCACACAGGCAATATCAAGCTGGGGGTCTGACAGTGTTTTTTCCAGGACATCAACATTATTATAGGGGATCGATACGGTATTCTTTACGATATCGTCAGGGACACCCGGGCTTCCTGGAATCCCCAGCGTAACCAGTCCTGACCCCGCTTTCACCAGAAACGAGTCAGCATGCCCGTGATAACATCCGTCGAACTTGACCACGATATTTCGCCCGGTATACCCTCTGGCCAGTCGAACCGCACTCATGGTCGCCTCGGTACCCGAATTGACAAATCTTACTTTCTCTAGCGACGGAACTGCCTCGACAACCATTTCTGCCAGGGTTATCTCTGTTCTGGTCGGAGCGCCAAAGCTGGTTCCGGCAGCAGCCGCATTCTGAATGGCTGAAATAATCTCGGGATGAGCATGTCCCATGATCATCGGCCCCCAGGAACAGACATAATCTGTATAGTGATTTCCATCTTCATCAATAACGGTTCTATCGTGAGCACTTTTTATGAAGAGTGGATCACATCCGACTGACCGGCAGGCTCGAACCGGACTGTTGACACCGCCTGGAATCACTTTTTTTGCCTGTTCAAACAGTTTTGCTGACTCCTTTATCGTCATATCATCCTCCCTATTTAAAAGAGCAATTTGTTTTATTCTCTTACTATTACCCAAATTATATAAAATGCATATCTACAAATGATCTTAGCTCACTCTTTCTCAGGGGTGCGAATATATCACGGAGGTCATTTACCTGTCAAACCCGTTTATAGACTCTTGATCTTTCAAATTTCATGCACACTATAGAACTCACGTATATATTGCACAGCCAGACAGCGAACCAACATTTTGCTTGTCAGTCGGTAGTGCAGAAGGTAAAGTAGGCGAGTGTTTGCACACTCTTTGACAACCAGTAACTGATTGAACAGGAAAGATAAAATAAAATTTCGAAGGAGAGTTTTGTAATGGCAAGCGACAAAGTCCAGCAAATAAGTGATGCTGAATTCGATACAACCATTAAATCAGCCCAACCTACTCTGGTAGATTTCTGGGCACCATGGTGTGGCCCCTGCAAGGCTATCGGTCCCGTTGTTGAAGAACTTGCAGATGAATACGATGGGAAGGTTACCATTGCCAAGATGAATGTCGACGACAATCCTGTTACCCCGGGCAAATTCGGCATCCGCGCAATTCCGACCCTGATTATTTTCAAGGATGGAGAAGTCGTTGATCAAATTACCGGCGCAGTTGGCAAGTCACAGCTTATTGAACTGATCAACAAGGCGCTGTAAGTTGTTGTAGCGTTCAGGTTTACCTCACTGCAACCATTAGTTTCTTTAAATACAATTTTATATTGCCGGATGTGTGTTTTTTATGGGAAAGAATCATTACGAACTCGTGATACTTGGAGGAGGTCCTGCAGGGCTTACTGCCGGGCTCTATGCTGCACGGGCCAGAATCGACCATGTGCTAATCGAAAAAGGAGCACCGGGGGGGCAGGTTCTTCTCACTGACTGGGTTGACAATTATCCGGGTTTTCCAGAGGGAGTTTCAGGTTTTGATCTCATGGAAAAAATGACCGCCCACGCCAAACGATTTGACCTCAATACAATAACCAGAGAAGTCAAGTCTGTCGTTCTCGACGGTCCCGATATAAAAAAACTGATCTTTATTGATGACTCTGAGATGACCTGTGACGCGCTTATTATCTGTAGCGGAGCAAGTGCCAACAAGCTCGGTATCCCGGGGGAAGCTGAATTAAGCGGTAAAGGAGTTTCATACTGTGGTACCTGCGACGCACCATTTTATCGCAATATGAATGTCGCCGTTATCGGTGGCGGTGATACCGCAGTCCAGGAAGCTGACTACTTAACCCGATTTGCCAGCAAGGTGACCATCATCCATCGCCGTGATGAACTGAGGGCAACCAAGATTATTCAGGAAATCGCCTTTGCTAATGAAAAAATAGACTATATCTGGAACACACAGGTCACGGCAATAGAAGGGAAAGATGAAGTTGAACGGGTCGTACTCCTGGATAAAGAGGGAAATAAATCTACTCTTGACGTCCAGGGCGCCTTCATCTTGATTGGCGTCACGCCAAATAATGAAATGCTGCCGCTGGAACAGCTCAATGCCGATGGCTGGGGTTTTATCCGGGCAGACAAAGAGACCCTCACCTGTGTACCCGGTGTTTTTGCTGCTGGCGATATCCAGAGCAAAGTGATGCGCCAGATCGTTAATGCCTGTGGTGAAGCAGCAACAGCTGTTATTGCCGCAGAACATTACCTCACCAATCGTGGTTGAACAGAACAATTTGAAAAGATAATGTCAATGCCGAGAAAAAGATTTGCAATTCCATTCCAGGTATCTGTCCATACTTTATGGATCTTCGCTTTACTGCTTTTTCTGCTGTGCCTTCCAGGTTGTGCCAAAATCAAGGACACCTTCAATTTCAGTAAAGAAAAAGCGGAGGTTTATCTTCCCGCCGAGCAGTTGATCATGAAAGGGATGGATGAGTTCAACGTTGGCAAATATTACCTGGCAATTGATTATTTCAACGAAATCCTGGACCGCTACCCATTCAGCCCCCAGGCGCCTTTAGCAGAATTGAAAGCTGCTGACTGCAACTATTACCAGGGACATTACGCCGAGGCAGTGGTTCTCTATAAGGAATTTGAGGATAGGCACCCCACAAACGAGGCAATACCCTATGTTATGTACCAGAAAGCCATGTCCGGCTATAACCGGATTGACAGCATAGACAGAGACGTCTCCGGTGCCATCGAATCGATACAGGGATTCGAAGAGCTGTTGCGTGCGTTCCCTGATTCACCCTATCGGCAGGAGGCAAGGGCTCGCATAGCAGCCGCAAACGAATTCCTGGTGAATCATGAATTTTATGTTGTTAAATTTTATTTGCGAACAGAGAAATATTTAGAAGCCGAAACACGTCTCAAATACCTTCTTGCCATGTATCCGGATTCCAAAATCGCACCCAGAGCTCAGGAGATGCTCGACCTGATTCAGGCGGGCACTCCCCCAACGTCTGGTTTCGGAGACTGGTTCAAGGAACTGTCGCTGCCCAACTGGGTCGATTTTACCCCTTGGTAGGCATACCAGTAAAACGGTGGCTGTTCAGTAAGAATATAGTGAGTCTCTTGTCAAGCTGTTTCCCCTGCTTCTTTCACGAACCATTCCTTACCAAGAGACATCTCCATTGCCCTGACAGGACAGATAAGAACACACTGACTGCAGCCGGTGCATTTATCAGCATCAAATATAACCGCCATATCCTCTCTACGAATTGAAAGTGCATCAACCGGGCAAACGCCGGTGCAAGCGCCGCATTGAAAACATTTTTCATCATCCCGGCGAACCCTGGTGGCCAGCCGTTCAATCTCAACGCCAAGCTCCCCCAGGTAGAGCAGTGCATCTTTCACATTGCGCTTTGTCCCTTTCAACTCAAGGATCATAATTCCTTCGCTCTGGGGAAGGATATCTGCCCGTAATATATTTACTTCAACATCGTGCTCTTTGATGAGGCGATATATAATCGGTTTATCGCTGGTCGCTTTAGGAAACCTGAAAAAATAAATTCGTGTATACACGTTAAATCCTTACTAAAATAATAGCCTGTTTTATCAGAGACAGAATCCAGCCAGGGGGCTGTAAACAGCCATGCAGGAAACCGGGAATCCCGTTCATATCAAATCAGTCAAGACTGTCATCTGAATGCTTCATGCCCTTGATCAGCCAGGAATTGTTTTCATATCGATACGGCTAATGGCCTGACTTATGCAAACAGCAGTTCCAATTCATAAAAAAATTGATTGTAACAGAATTACCTATAGTGGTAAACAGGGACGAACGCTTTACCAAAATTAACCTTCACGCTCGCATGTTATGCTCACCCGACACACTGTCTCACCATAAATGAACAGATATCACTATACGGCAAAACCAGCCCTCTATTAACTAATTGACACAGAAGATGAATCAAAAACATATTGAAAACATACTGGTTGCAATCCAGAACGGCACGCTGACGGTGCCAGACGCCCTGGAATCATTTAAAAATTTTCCAGCTGAGTCGATCCCTGACGCCTGTATTGACCACCAGCGATCTCTCAGGACAGGGATACCGGAGGTAATTTTCGGCAGTTCAAAAACTGACGAACAGATCATTACCATTGTCAGAGCCATGCTGGATAAACCAGGACCCGTTATTGCAACAAGAATTGATGCTGAGAAAGGGGCATCAGTCAGTCAAGCGGTACCGGAACTGGCATATCACCGCCAGGCACGGATGCTTTCCTGCCGATGGCTAACCGTCGATATGTCTGCTGTCCGCGGTGATATCGTCATCGTCTGTGCTGGTACATCAGATATTCCGGTCGCCGAAGAAGCCCGGATCACCGCCCAGGGTCTCGGACATCCGGTCACAACACTTTATGATGTCGGAGTAGCTGGCCTCCATCGCCTTCTGGACAAACAACAGCTGTTGTCAAACGCCTCTGTCATAATCGTTGCGGCAGGAATGGAGGGGGCCCTGCCGAGTGTTATCGGTGGTCTCGTCAGTTGTCCGGTAATCGCGGTGCCCACATCTGTTGGCTATGGCGCAGGAATCGGCGGATTTGCTGCACTCCTGGGGATGCTCAACAGCTGCGCTCCCGGGGTCGCCGTGGTTAATATAGACAACGGATTCGGAGCCGCCTGCATGGCAGTTGCCATTAATAAAAAGTGAGGAAAACAGCTGCAGTTTCCATCTGTTTTATGCACTGCTAGCCGCTCAAGATACATTTCGGATCTGGATTTGACATTTTCCAATTAAATTATCAGGCTAACCTTGCAAGATTCGGGCATTACGGTATAATCGCGAGGCTGACTGCAGACATACTTTCATTTGCCATTTTAATAATCCTTTGCAGGACATTTTATGAACACCACAATTAAACTGAAACTCGGATTACTCTTTTTTCTAATCGCTCTTGCCATTGTCACGATTGTTCCATCATTTTATGCGTCTACGCCAACATGGTGGAAAACATATATGGCTCCGGAAGGCTTACGGCTCGGCCTCGACCTGCAGGGTGGAATGCATCTGGTTCTCAAGGTTAACCTTAAAAGAGCCCAGGAAAATACTCTTGAGTTATCTGCAAACGATCTAAAGGACACGCTTGCTGAAGAATCAATCAGTGCTGTCCAGACCACCTCCTCGGACAAGAGCACCATTGTCTTTACCCTGCCCAACGCCAGTGCCGTAGAAAGAGTACAGGAAATCATCAGTGATGGCTATGAAGATGAACTCGACATATCAATTGATGCCAAAGAGGGTAGTTTTCCAAGAATTATCCTCAATCTCAGCCAGGAAAAAATTGATTATATCCAGTCTAATGCGGTCAACCAGTCACTGGAAATTATTCGGAACAGAATAGATCAGTTCGGTGTTGCGGAGCCGGTCATAATCAGACAGGGCAGTGACGAAATCGTTATTCAGCTCCCGGGGGTGAGAGACCCGGAACGTGCGCTCAAACTTCTTGGTGACACCGCCCAGCTCGAATTTAAGCTGGTTGCAGAAACAGAGGGCGTTAATATCGACCAACTCATTGCCCAGGCAACAGAGTCCGGTAACTGGTCGGGAAAATGGGCCGAGCGTGATGAGATTGCTAAACTCAACCGGCTCCTGGCCAACTCACTGCCGATCAATACATCAATCTATTTCGAAAAGATAACAAACAAGCAAAACGGTATTGAGACGTCACGCCCCATCCTTCTGGAGAATACAGTCCTGATGACCGGTGATATGGTCAAGAATGCCCAGGTCCGAATCGGAGGCAGTTTTAATGAACCATATGTCAGTATCGACCTGACCTCCCGGGGTGGAAAAACCTTTGCAACACTCACAGAAAATAATGTCGGTCGGCGTATGGCAATTGTTTTGGATGGTGTCGTTAAGTCGGCCCCGGTTATCAGGGAGAAAATACTTGGCGGAGCTGCCCAGATATCTGGCAGTTTCACCCATGAGGATGCATCTGATCTGGCAATAGTTCTCAGGGTCGGTGCACTTCCCGCTCCGGTTGATGTAATCCAGAACATGACGGTTGGCTCGAGTCTGGGTAAAGACTCCATCAACAAGGGGCTTACATCCGGTATATTCGGCGCTCTGATGGTACTGGGTTTTATGATTATCTACTACCGTCTCTCCGGAGTTATTGCCAACTTCGCCTTGACATTGAATATTTTATTTCTCTTCTCCGGGCTGGCCATTTTAAACGCCACACTGACCCTGCCCGGTATAGCCGGTATTGTTCTCTCCATTGGTATGGCAGTTGATGCCAATGTCCTGATATTTGAACGAATGCGGGAAGAGTACAAGATAGGAAAATCGGTCCGCTCAAGTATTGACGGCGGTTTTGCTAAGGCGCTCTGGACCATTGTCGACTCCCAGGTTACGACGCTTATCACGGCCATGGCTCTTTTTCTATTCGGAACCGGACCGATCAAGGGGTTTGCGGTGACACTCTCCCTGGGTATCATTTTCAACCTCTTTACCGTTCTGTTCTGCTCTCGCCTGATTTTTGACACACTCACCGCAAAACAGCTAATCAAAAAACTGAATTTTCTGCAGTTTGCCAAACAGCCCAATATCGATTTCATGAAAGTTAAAACCATCACCTTCTCGATATCTGGAGTACTGGTTTTGATGGGACTTATTGCGTTTTTCCAGATAGCCAGAGGCAGTGCTAATCTCGGCGTTGACTTTTCCGGCGGATCACTCCTGCAGTATCAGGCGGAACAATCATTTACCATGGCTGAAGTTCGCGAAGCATTTCATCGCAATAACATGGAAAGGGTTAACCTTCAGGAAGTTGAAAATGAAAATCGCCTTATCGTCAAGGTTAAAAAATCAGAAGCGGTTGTGGCTCGCCTGAGTGACCAGGTTGACGAAATTCTCAGTAAAGAGCTTGGCGATAAAGGGTTTGTCCTTGAAAGTCAGTCAGAAATTGGTTCAAGCGTCAGTGCAGTGCTGAGAAATAAAGCGATACAGGCAATTCTGATATCACTTGTAGGAGTTATTATTTACCTGGCATTTCGTTTCGATATCAGTTTTGGGTTGTCCGCAGCCATAGCAACATTTCATGATGTCCTGGTGGTCCTTGGCATCTGCTGGCTCTTAAATGTCGAAATCACGCTTCTTATTGTCACCGCCTTGCTGACACTGGCAGGTTATTCGCTTAACGACTCAGTGGTGGTCTTCGATCGTATCCGTGAGAACATGAGGAAAACTGAACGTTATAAACTGACCACCTCGATTATAAATACCAGTGTTAACCAGGTGATTGGTAGAACCATCGTTACATCGCTGACCTCTGCTATGGTTCTTCTCGCCCTGTTCATCTTTGGCGGTTCGGTCATTCACGATTTTTCCTTTGCCCTGCTCAGCGGTGTATTGGTGGGAACCTACTCCTCAATATTTATCGCCAGCCCGTTGTTGACATTCTGGAAGCGTAAAAATGCATAACTGGATATGAAACTCCCAGAACTGCCTGAAAACGTCGCCCGGCTCAGCCCGGGCGAATCCTTTTCATTCCTCTGTCACAAGGAAGTCGGCTGCTTCACCCACTGTTGCCGCCAGCTGGAGCTGGCGTTGACTCCCTATGATGTCCTGCGATTACGACATGCGACCAAATTAAACTCCACAGATCTGTTGAGAAATTATATCATCATTGAACAGAATGAAGCAGACATCTTTCCCCGCTATTACCTGACCATGGTTGATGACGGCCAGGCCAGCTGCGTGTTTGTCACCGATGCTGGCTGTACTGTATATCGACACCGTCCCGGTGCCTGCAGGGCGTACCCCATGGGCAGAGGTGTTGCCCGAGAAAATAATCGCATCAAAGAATTTTTTGTCTTGCTGCGTGAACCCCACTGTCTCGGTTTTGCCGAACAAACTGATCAGACGGTCAGCAGCTATAGTAAAACCCAGGACCTTGCAACGTACAACCATTTTAATGACATGCTCACAGAGATCCAGCAGCATCAGAAAATTCGAAACGGCATGAGACTCACACCCACCCAAATTTCTGCCTATAAGCTCGCTCTCTATGATATTGATACCTTCAGACAGAAAATGACGGGGCGTCTTGTTGATGACGACACATCTATTCCGATAGAGACACTCGGTGATGAAGACCTGCTCACATACAGCTTTCGCTGGCTGAAAGACGAACTGTTTGGTTCAGGCAAATGAAGCTCCGACAATGACGCAAAACCTAACCATACAAAAATAAATGCTCAAATTGATTGTCTTTGACTGTGATGGCGTGATGTTTGACTCAAAGGAGGCAAACAGAGTCTATTACAATGATTTACTGGCCGCCTTTGATTATCCTGCTATGAGTGATGAAGAGTTATCATTCGTGCACATGCACAATGTTACGGACTCCATCAGTCATATTTTCAGGCATTATCCAGATCAGGACATGAGCAGAGTCCATCAGCACAGACAACAGACTGACTATTCTGACTACCTGCGCTACATGAAGATGGAACCCGACCTTGTTGAATTTCTGATTTATGCAAAAAAACGTTTTCGGCTGGCCATCTCTACGAACCGGACGACAACGATGCACCCCTTGCTGCAGGAGTATAGGCTGGCTGATTATTTCGAATTAGTGGTAACCGCTGCTGATGTAGAAAATCCCAAACCTGCCCCTGATGCTTTGCACAAGATCCTTCATTATTTTAAATGCACCGCCGCCGAAACTATATTCATCGGCGATTCGCTTATCGACCAGCTGCACACCCAATCGGTTGGTATTCCGCTTATCGCCTTTAAAAATAACGGACTGGATGCCAGCTATCATGTCAGCAACTTTATGGAGATTTGTACTCTACCGCCATTTACGGACTGATTTATCATCGTTGGGCGCTGACAAGCAAGATCTACAGAACATAGTGTTTCTAGAGCGCATAACCCTATGAGTTCTCATACTCCTCATCAACTCGCTTCACCCCTTCCATCAGCAACATCATAAAGTCTCCAATTTCCGCAGCTTTCATCTGCTGGGGCGACAAACCAATATTAAACGAATACACCCCTTCCTTCTCACCCAGAATTTCAAAAATGGCTTCCTGATTCTCCAAATTACCGTAGGATGCATTGATTATACATCCTTCCCTGAATGAGACCTTGGCCTCCTTGCCTGCAAACGTTAATGAGAGGACACCGGTCTTCTGGTGCATATTCAGGATCTGAAACAGTTCTGCCGGCGCCATATCTTTAAGCCTGCCCTGCATACACGAATCGAAATCACGGGCCCGTGCCCGATTCGCCTGATCAAGTCGTTTTGCCAGCAATTGGGCCATAAACAATTGGACCGTAGGAGACTGATCGATTATCTCTTTGAAATATTCGCCGTCCAGAGAAATGAGAATTGTATCGGACATTGCCGAAACGGTCGTACTAGCAATGTTTCCAGCCAGATAACTCATCTCCCCACAGATATCATTTGGCCCGAGTGTGGATACATTCACTGGCCCATCATCCACACTCAAGCCGCCGGCAAGGACAATATACAGCTTCAGGTTTGGCTCACCCTTTCGAATCAGCGTAACCTTTTTCCTAACTATTTCTTGGCGGAAGTTGTCCAGGAGATGAGTCAAGTAACGCGGGGGTACTGCCCGAAAGAGGGAACACCCCAGGATCTGACTCAGCAGGGTCTGCTTTTCTGCACTTAAAAACCGTTCTTCCTTTGCGGTTTTTACCGCAGAGATATCTTTGCCGATACGAAACTTGATAAGTCCGCTACAACCGCTGCAGCTATAGATATTCCTGTTCTGTTCAAGCTCACCTTTCGCATTTTCGTCCATGAAAACAAAAAGCAGCTCTGTCATCTCTCTGACAAGGATCAAACAGACTTCTTTGTTTTCCGGAGCAGAAAACGATTTGTCGGTGAGTCGAAAATATTCACCAAGATTGTAGAGAGGACAGTTATTATCCTCGACAATTTCAAAAACAGCTGTAAATGACTTCATTCAGTGATATATAGTTATCTATTAATGTGTTCAGCTTTTGAAGGCTCTGAATGCCGAGGCTTTAATAGAGTGATTACTTAGCGTGTGTAACAACGGGTCAGATCATTATACTCTTTTATCTTTTTTAATTTCAAGGTAACAGGACGACCTTTTAATCCATGATTACCCTGAAGTAGAGAAGAGAAGCTTTTTTCGTTTCTTTTATTTTTTTTTTTGAGTTGTTTCCAGAAGTTGATATAATATTTCAATTGGTGGTAACCTTTCTATAAATACTCTACCGGAAAAATGTATGGCAACCGCAACGAAGCAATTAGAAGCCATTCACCAGGAAATTAGTGAACGGTTCTCTGGAGATCGTGTAATAACGGTAACTCCACTGGACGGTGACCCTCCTGAGAAGTATGAAATAACCTATAATACCACCGGGGTCTTCAAAGATGACGCCGGCAATATAGAAGAGAAGGACAGCCATACCATCACTATCAGTATTCCCTTTGGATTTCCGCATTTTCCGCCAAGTTGCAAACCCAAAACCGCCATATTTCACCCTGACTTTGATCCCGCCGCAATCTGCATAGGCGACTTCTGGGAAAAAGATCGTTCCATTTCTGAGTTAATCAGCCATATCGGCCAGATGATTTCAGGCAACGTCTATTCGACCAGCAATGCTTTTAACGAGGAGGCGGCAAAGTGGTATCAGGACAATCGCTCCAAACTGCCCTTTGACCAGCTCCCTCCTGTTGAGCACGGTGATGATCTGGTTGATGATTCTATTGATGATATCGCCCTGGACTCTCAACCCGAGGATGAAATCTCTTTAGAGCTTGATGAAGATGAACTGGAAATTGAGGACATTCTCGACGATATCAGTCTTGATTCGCCCGAGTCACTATCCCCTGAAATTCCGGGCGAGCCCGAGCCGGATAACCTGGATGATCCTGTTGACACCCTGGACGAAAGTTTCCTTGACACCGATTTTGATTACCTCGGCCCGGAAGATGGAGACGATCAAACCGAAGAACTGGTAACTGATGAACAGGGTTCAGGCATTGATGCTGACCGGTTCCGGCTGATGGCCAGACAGAAACGTTTCTACGAGCTAGAAATGGAGCTCGGTGACCTCACAGACCAGCACCAATTCGATGGTCGTGGAAACCTGGCAACACAGGCAGCCCAGGCGCTGAAACAGGCCAGGGAAATTTACAACCAGGGAACTGATTTCGAACATCAGGGTAACCCGAGTAAAGCACTTGATGCTTTCCAGCAGGTCGAAAATATCTGTTCTGATTATCCGGGCCTCCAGGAAGATATTGAGCGTACAAAACAGGCAAAAGAACTCCTTGGTGACTGGGCCGAACCTGACAGTATGCCCGATGATGAATTCTCAGATGGTGCAGAAGAGGATATGGAGCCGCAAGAAGATCTTTCTTCTTTTGGCAGTGACAGCCTTGACGCTCTTAAATCGGGCAGTCGAACGTTTTTCGAGGAAACCGCTCGAAAAACGTCAAAAGTCGTACCATTTGCCATTGGCATTGCAATACTGCTCTGTGCAGCAACAATCGGGATTTATTATTTCATCAGCCAATCGACCCTGCAAGATGCCGAAGAAAAATTCGCAGAATGCACAGCTGTTCTTAAACAGAATAGATTCTCTGAGGCTGAACGCCAGTGTCAAATAGCTATCGACATTGCCAGCCAGGTTCAGTATTTCAATGCTGGAGAGCGCGACCGTCTTATTGAGGAAGTCAAAGTTGTTCAGAATTCACCGGCATTGACTGAGGGACTCGCCGGAAACCTGCTGCTCGACGGAAAATATTTACCCAGAAGAGTGGTGAAGACAGTCAAGGCTTTCAGGTATTTCGTGGCTGAAGGTGATAAACACTTCCAACAGGAGGCATGGCAGCAGGCAGCTTCAAGCTATAAACAGGCACTTGATATGGCATCCAAGAATGAAGGTGTCGATCCACAGGCCACCTTCACGGTAGCAGAAAACCTGAAAATGGCTGAATTCAAGGTGCTATTGCGGTCGGGCACCGAACTGATCGAACGAGAAAAATGGGTTCTTGCCACTGAGGATCTCAATAAAGCTCTCGCTTATGTACAAACCCTCAACATAGAAAACAAGGCTGAAATAATCGATGAAATTTCAACCAAACTTGCTGAAATTTCGCTTGCCACTTCAAAAGAAGAGGGTGATCGTTCCTTTGCTGAAGGAAAATGGGAAGAGGCCCTTGTCCACTATAAACAAGCACTCGATGTCGTAAAGAAATCGTATGCCGCCGACAACCCGACCATAAAAGAGCTGAATCAGCTTGTCATCAAAGCGGAATTGTACCACACCGTTAATGAAGGAAAGGAGGCATTTACCAATGCTGATTGGGACGATGCCATCGACAACTATGGGAAGGCAATTGAAATCCTGGAAAGCAACCGGGAAGTCCTGAAGCAGACTTCTACAGATGAAAACCGGGAAAAACTCTCCCGTGTTATGCTCCAGGCTTCGGTTATCCGCGATAAACAGGATGCTGCACGATTTCTCAAAGATAAGGAATATGAAGAAGCTGTCAATAAACTGCAGTCGGTTATTGACTCTATTACTGCAAGCCAATTCAGGAGCGAGGAAGAATTTGCAGCGGTCGTTGACGACACCCAGAAATTAATCAAACAGACAGAGACAGATATCCTACTTACTGACAAGATCATTTATCTCGAAGACAATTTTAAGGAATTGTTCACAGCGCACTATACTATTTCTTCGCCCGAATCACTGGTAGAGCCTGCTGTTTTTTTTGAAAAACAGGTTGGCCAGAAACTCATTTTCAAGCTGCAGTGTATTGAGATAGGAAGAGGACGACCCTTAAAACTGGTAATGAAATACGCTCATGATCTAAACAACGGTACCTGGAGCTTTTACAGCAGCAAAAACTGACCCTCCCCCGTCGGCACTATTCTTTTTATGCGCTCACTGCTTGCTGGGCTTAAAGTCAGTATCACTTCACCAAAGGCGTTATAAATAGTAACGTTTTGACCCCATTAGAGCAGGAACCTGAACTCTCCCTTACCCAGAAGATCATGCAAGTGCAGGATACCCTGCATCCTACCATCCTCATCGGTAACCGGGAGAACGGTGATTTCATGACGCTGCATGATGCTCAGTGCATCAACCGCCTGCTTGTCTGAAACGATCGTGACCGGGTCCGGGGTCATCAGCTCTTTAGCCTTAACCTGCTGAAAATTTACGCCATCAGCAACAAATCTCCTGACATCACCATCCGTGACGATGCCACCGATATTCTGTTCTTCATCGACAACCAGGACCGCACCGAGATTTTTTTCATTAAGTTCCCTTACGGCCTCTGCAACAGTAGCGCCATTGGCCACCCGCGGCACTTTAGCACCGGTGAGCATGACTTCATTGACTCGTACCTTCAAGCGTTCACCGAGACTGCCGGCGGGATGATTCTGGCGAAAATCTGCTGCCTGAAACTGTTTACGATTTATGAGTACAACGGCAAGGGCATCACCCAGCGCGAGTGTTGCCGTTGTACTTGTGGTCGGAGCAAGTCCCAAGGAACAGGCTTCTTTGGGGATGGAGATATCAAGGACAATGTCCGCAAATGAACCGAGCGTTGATTCGGGGTTGCCAGTCATGGCAATGATGGTGCTACACCGCCGCTTCAGATTGCCAAGAAGCCTGTTGAGCTCCGCCGTTTCACCAGAGTAGGAAATAGCGATAACCACATCCGTCGTCTGTACCATGCCAAGATCACCATGCATAGCCTCGACAGGGTGCAGGAAGAATGAAGCGGTCCCCGTGCTGTTCAAGGTTGCGGATATCTTCTGACCAATTATCCCGGACTTTCCGATACCGGTAATAATCAATCGACTCGAGCAACCAAGAATTACATCGACCGCATCAAGAAATTCCTTGCCAATCCGTTCTCTTACAGCCGCCAGCCCCTGCTCTTCTATCAAAATTACTTCTTGCGCTTCTTCTATGGACATATTCTTTCCTGTATGGTGATGCCGTTATTAAATCAATTCAAAGGTATAGAGAAGATCAACTCCTCTGCTGCAACAATCCCTTAAAAGGGGTGAGCCGCCATCCTAATCATTTCATCAAACGGGTCAAGACAAAACAGTACCCCATTTTTTCCATTTCCTGACCAAAAGAACAGAGAATCGACCGATATACGCACCTGATAGTGGCGCAGACCAGCTTTTATTCTTGACAAATCCAGAGAAAGATCTTCATAATAGCAGGTTTTCTAATACCGATTTTGCTTGCTAATCTCCTATTAATTACTACTTTAATCGAGTATTTTTTCCACTATTTAATTTTAACGGAGTAATCATGTCTCAATATCTATTTACTTCCGAGTCCGTATCGGAAGGACACCCTGACAAGGTTGCCGACCAAATTTCCGACGCGATCCTGGACGCAATCCTCGAACAGGATAAGGTCGCACGAGTCGCCTGTGAAACCATGGTAACAACGGGTATGGCCCTGATCGCCGGGGAGATAACAACGACTGCCTGGGTGGATATGCCTGAAGTTGTCAGACAGACCATTAAAGAAATCGGCTACAACTCCTCTGATATGGGCTTTGACTGGCAGTCATGCGCCATCCTGACATCCATTGATAAACAATCTCCTGATATCGCCCAAGGTGTCGATGAGGGTGATGGTGTTGACCTAGACCAGGGAGCCGGTGACCAGGGGCTCATGTTCGGCTATGCCTGCAATGATACTAAAGTATTTATGCCGATGCCTATCTATTATGCACACCGTTTGACAAAACGTCAGGCTGAAGTACGAAAAACAGGACTGCTTCCCTGGCTGCGACCTGACGCAAAAAGTCAGGTAACCATTGAATATGTAGACAATACACCAAAACGGATTGATACCGTTGTGCTCTCTACCCAGCATGACGCCATTGTTGATTATGACGATCTGAAAGAAGGTGTAATGGAGGAGATTATTAAACCGATTCTTCCCGAAAACATGATCGATCAAAACACCAAGTATTTCATTAATCCAACCGGCCGATTTGTCATCGGTGGTCCAGTCGGTGACTGTGGTGTTACCGGACGAAAGATTATTGTTGATACCTATGGCGGAAAAGGATCACATGGCGGAGGGGCGTTTTCCGGTAAAGACCCTTCCAAGGTTGACCGCTCATCTTCTTATATGGGACGCTATATTGCCAAAAACCTGGTGGCAGCCGGTATTGCCTCAGAGCTTGAAGTGCAGATTGCTTATGCAATCGGTATATCGCAACCAGTTTCAATTAACATTAACAGCTTTGGTACCGGAAAAATCAGTGATGAGAAAATTAAAGAACTGGTGAACATCCATTTTGATCTCAGGCCGAAAGCTATCATCCAGCACCTAGACCTTTTAAGACCCATCTATCGTGAAACTGCCGCCTATGGTCATTTCGGACGCAGTCGTGAGAACTTCACCTGGGAACGAATTGACAAAGCAGAAGAACTAAAAGAGGCTGCAAAAATTTAGCTAAACGTATCGATTTCACCCTGTACCTCTAAAGATCAGGGTGAGATTGTCAAAGGAACAGACAATGAGTGAAGAGATAAAAGATTATAAAGTTGCCGACCTCAGTCTCGCTGACTGGGGAAGAAAAGAAATTGATATTGCCGAGACAGAAATGCCCGGGCTGATGAGCCTGAGGGAAGAATATTCGGAATCAAAACCCTTGAAAGGGGCTCGTATCGCCGGCTGCCTGCACATGACAATACAGACAGCTGTCCTCATGGAAACCCTTGTAGAACTTGGCGCCGATGTGCGCTGGTCTTCCTGCAATATTTTCTCTACCCAGGATCATGCAGCAGCAGCCATGGCTGCTGCTGGAATCCCCACCTTTGCCTGGAAAGGCGAGTCCGAGGAGGAATTCTGGTGGTGCATTGACCAGACCATTTTCGGACCGGACAACTGGCGACCTAATATGATCCTCGATGATGGCGGCGACCTCACCCTGGTTATGCACGAGAAATATCCCGACGAGATGGACGCCGTTCGTGGTATCAGTGAAGAGACGACCACGGGGGTGCACCGACTTAATGAAATGGCGGCTGACGGCAGCCTCAAGTGTCCGGCTATTAATGTCAATGACAGTGTCACCAAATCCAAATTTGACAATCTCTACGGTTGCCGTGAATCCCTGATTGACGGGATTAAGCGGGCAACCGATGTGATGATCGCGGGAAAAATTGCTGTTGTCGTCGGCTTTGGCGATGTCGGTAAGGGGTGTGCACAGGCGCTGGCCGGAATGGGCGCAATCGTCTATGTTACTGAAATCGATCCTATTTGCGCACTTCAAGCAGCCATGGAAGGCTATCGAGTCGTTACCATGGAAGAAGCGGTATCGGTCGGTAACATTTTTGTAACCTGCACCGGGAATCTAAAGGTCATTACCCGGAGCCACATGGAATCCATGCCAAACGAGGCCATTGTCTGCAATATCGGCCACTTTGACTCTGAAATTGATATCGCAGGAATCAGAGATTTACCCTGGGATACTATCAAACCACAGGTAGACCATGTGACCTTTCCGGATGGCAAGAAAATTATTGTTCTGGCCGAGGGCAGACTGGTTAATCTTGGATGCGCAACGGGTCACCCCAGTTTTGTCATGAGCAACTCATTTACAAACCAGGTGCTTGCCCAGATTGAACTGTGGAAAAATTCTAAAAATTACGATAACAAGGTTTACTTTCTCCCCAAACAACTCGATGAGATGGTCGCGAGACTGCACCTCAAGAAAATTGGAGTTCAACTGACGACTCTATCGCAAGAGCAGGCCGATTATATCGGGGTACCCGTTCAGGGACCATACAAACCTGACTACTATCGCTACTAAGAAAACGTCTACCCAATCAACGTTTAAAGGGGGGCAGTCGGCTACGGCTTGCCCCCTTTCCTATTATAAATTTCCAGATATAACTGGACTGCAGTTTCCTTTCCCAGTGAGACTGGCGACCTCCACAAGGCAAAAAAAAGTGCAGAATGTTTTCACATTCTGCACTTCGAACAACTATGGTACGGATGGATATACTAACCCTTCGTGTGTTCCTCGTCTTGAATACGATCAGGACGTGCATACATGGTAGTAGATCCGGAAGACCAGAACATCAATTCTCCTTCACGAACCAGCTCATTGGCAACATTCTTGATCTTACGCGGTTTTGAATCAGGATCACATTTGTAGAAATCCTTGATATACAATTGTGGTTTTGGTGATTTCGTTGCCTTCTCGATAATAGCAGCTTTTAGATCTTCATCACTCAATGGCATAATTTTTCTCCTTGTAAAATATGGAAGAAGAAAGCACCAAGGCCCACACCGGTACTCCGGCATGGGCCTTCGCTCAATAATCTACCAGTTAACTAGCTGATGTGGCTGGTGAACTTGAATTGAGTGGTCGTACGCCAGGTGTCATACGCCAGGCGATAATCATCGATGCTCTTTTCAGTGAACGGGATATCGCATTTCTCAAAGAAACGCTCCCAACCGATTCTCTCTGCCCACTCGCCAACACGTTCATACTTCTTGGCACCTTCTGAATAGGCTACAAGAATTTTTCTTACCGCTTCAACAGTCTCCGGCCAACGTGGTGTGGTATTTGGCAGGAACGGTATAACCAATTTTGAAAATTTTGGTGCAGATCGAGAGTTGGATACCTTACCACCGACCAGGATTGCAATACCGTCACCTTCAGGATCGGCAAGCGGCATGGCAGGGCACATGGTGTAGCAGTTACCACAGAACATACAACGTTCAACGGTTACCTTAACAGTTTTGATTTCCTTGCCGTCAATTTCGGCTTTGGCAGGCTTGACCGCGCCAAGCGGACAGGAAGCGATTGCCAGAGGAAGCTCACAAACACCGGTAATACGCTTGTGGTCGATCATCGGCGGCTTGCGATGGATACCGAGAATTGCAATATCAGATGCATGCACCGCACCACACATGTTCAGACAGCAGGCAAGTGCAATACGTACCTGGGCCGGCAGTGTCATGGAGGTAAAATAATCAAACAGATCATCCATAACCGCTTTAACCGGACCAGAAGCATCGGTTGCTGGAGTATGACAATGCACCCAGCCTTGAGTGTGAACAATATTTGTTACACCTGCTCCGGTTCCACCAACCGGGAACTTGTTGCCGCGGCTGGCAAGATCATCGAGCAGCGGCTGAACCTTGTCTTTGGAATCAACCATAAACTCGATATTATTTCGGGTGGTCCAGCGCATAAAGCCGTCACAATGTGCATCTGCGATATCACACACTTCGCGGATATACTCAATGGATACCAGACGGGCAGTACCAACGCGAACGCTATAGACCTCGTCTCCGGTCTCTGATTTATGCATCAGCACACCAGGCTGGGTAATCTCATGCCACAGCCATTTGCCCTTGTTGGCCTTGATGACAGGCGGAAAAAACTGCTCATAATGTGGTGGGCCGAGGTCTGTAATACGTCCTTCCATCGGCTTTTCCGGATTATATCCCATGATTCGTCTCCTTATATAATAATTGGTAAAATAAATATGTGTTTAAAGTCAATACCCGCCATTATGCCGCATGACGTGCACGGAACTCATCAACGTCACGCTCAAAACCACCTTCAACCTCTTCTTCAGCCCAGAAGACGTAAGGATTCGAACGAGGTTCTTTAATCATCTGTGGGATCGGATCAACGCCCATGACCTTAATAAAGGTTGGCAGGCCGACACGCTGCATGGTTTCACCAACACGCTCACGGTTCTTTCCAACTTCCATCCACCAGTCCCAGACGGTTTCGATAAACTCGATCAGTTCTTCGAAATCGTTATCCTTGGAGATTTTCATGAACGGTACGATCAATGTGGAAAATTGAGCACCATCAAGAATCGGAGCTTTTGCACCAACGAGGATAGAGGCTCCCTGGTCAACACCAGGACGAAGGGCACGAGGCATGACATTAATACAATGCATACATCTGGTACACTCTTTATCGTCAATCTTCAGCTCACCGCCTTCCATCCACATACACTCTGTCGGACACAGGTCGATAACTTCAGCCTGGATATCAAATGGACCCCAGTCTCTGCCACTGTGAGCTCCACCGTTTGCTGGATAGTTTCCGGCGACATATTCCTTGACGGCAGCCTGGTCGATACGAATCTCGTCTCTCCAGGTGCCGATAACGGCAACATCTGAACGGGCAATCGCTGCAACACAATCATTCGGGCATCCGGAAAACTTGAATTTAAATTTATAGGGGAATGCCGGGCGATGAATCTCATCCTGATAATGAATGGTCAGATGGTGACAGGTCTCTTCAGTATCGTAACAGGACCATTCACAGCGTGACTGGCCAACACAGTTGGCAGGTGTCCGCAGGTTGGATCCGGATCCACCAAGATCCTGGCCCATGTCATGGGTCAGATCCCAGAAGAACGGCTCCAGGTTTTGTGTTTTGGTACCAAGCAGGATGATATCGCCCGTGGAACCATGAAAGTTGGTCATACCGGAGCCATGCTTTTCCCAGAGATCCATCAACTGGCGAAGATTTGCTGATGAATAATATTTCGACGCCGGCTGAGCAACACGAAGCGTATGAAAATGCTCAACTCCCGGAAAATCTGCAGGCATATCGGAATAACGTCCGACAATACCACCACCATAACCGAAAACACCGACGATACCGCCATGCTTCCAATGGGTAATCCTGTCCCTGTAGGACAATTCAAGCTGACCGAGAATATCAAAACACTCAGGTTTCTTTTCTGCTTGCCGCTTTAAGTCGGTAACGAAGCTTGGCCATGGGCCACTCTCCAGTTGGTCCAACAAGGGTGTCTCATGTTTTGCCATGATTTCCTCCTTTGAATTACAGTTTGTACTTCTACCCTAACCAATTAATATTCTTATTGCTGATCAAGTATCCCAACAGAAAAGCGAGACCACCCCTCAACAGGACTTTCTGCTACTTTCTGCAACTCCTTCGACTCGGGTGCAGATTGAGGCCGAAGGGATGAAACACTAAACCGACGAATAATCTTGTAGCAGTTGAGGATATATCTGAACGATTTTTTTGTCAACAAAAAATGAACTATTTCTGAGGGCGAAAATGAATAGTGATTCACTGACCCATTTTTGTTTCTACCCTTTATTTTTCAAGTGCCCTGAGCAACTCAGACTCCAGCTGGAGCGCATCATTTTTATCGCCTCTCATCAGCGCCAGAAAGCGCATTGCCAGAACCTTGCCAAGCTGGACTCCCTCCTGATCAAATGAGTTGATATTCCAGGAAAAGCCCTGGTAGACAATCTTTGCTTCATAGAGGGACAGCAATTTCCCCATGGTAACCGGATCCAACTTGTTTCCCATAATAATGGAACTCGGTCTATTACCCTCAAATCGTCTATTCGGGTTCTGGTGTTCCCTGCCTGCTGCAAGAGCAACAGCCTGAGCAAGCAGGTTGGCCACGAGTTTTTGCTGGGACGTCGTCTGCTCAACAATTATGTCACGATCATATTGACAATCCTGAAAACCGATGAACTCCACAGGGACGATTTCTGTTCCCTGGTGGAGAAGTTGATAAAATGCATGCTGCCCATTTGTTCCAGGCTCACCCCAGACGACAGGGCCTGTTTTTATCTGAACAGCTTTCCCGTCTGTGGTAATCGATTTACCGTTACTCTCCATATCACACTGCTGCAGATGAGCTGGAAAACGGTGCATGGCCTGACTATATGGCAATACCGCGACGCTGGGGTAGCCGAGAAAGTTATGATTCCAGACACCGAGCATCGCCAGCAGCAGGGGCATATTTTCTCGAACATCCGTTGACTCGGCCACACGATCCATCTCGTGTGCCCCTCGAAGAAATTCGGTGAGATTGTCAAAGCCGACAGCAAAGCCAAGCATCACGCATCCGACCATTGAGGTGACACTGTAACGTCCTCCGATATAATCGAACATGTAGAATGAACGCAGGTAATGAGCCGGATTATCCATCGGACTGCCAATCCCGGTGACGGCTACAAAATGCTGCCGTGGGTCAAGGCCTTCATCAACAAATGCCCGCTTGACAATCTCCTCATTGGTCAGGGTTTCCAGCGTTGTGCCACTTTTTGAAACAACATTGACCAATGTCTGCTCCAGATCTATCGAGCTCAGGACCTGGGCCGCATCATCGGGATCTACATTGGCAATGAACTTCACTTCTCGTCCGGGCAGGCAAAACACTTTCAGTGCTTCATAAATAGAGCGGGGACCAAGATCTGAACCACCGATACCAATATTGATCATCGTGGTAAACGGCTTTCCGCTACTGCCGGTTAAAGATCCTTCATCGATCTGGACGAGAAAAGATTTCAGCTTGTCCATCTCTTTTCGCGCCTGCCGAGCAGATTCCGGTTCAGCAGGATACTCTGAAAACAAATCCCTGCACGAAGTATGCAAAACCTGCCTGTCCTCGCTTTCCCAATCAACGATCCGGTTAATCACATCCCCGTGCTTCATTCCTATAAATCTGTCAACCAGCTGATGCTCGTCAACAAACTCCTGAAAGGCGTCAACGACCGGCTCGGTAACCCGCTGTGTAGAATACATCAGTTTCAAACCCGCGGATCGACAGATCATCGACCCGATTCTGCCATCAGCACGGAGCGCATCTCCAGAGCAGAGGTCGTACGGGTTTTGTGCGAGATTTTCTAACTTCTGCCAGGAACCACTTCTGCTTGTATCTTTACTCATCTCACCCTCCCATTTCGACATGACGGTTACCGTGGTCAGGATCCGTATCCTTTTTGGGCTTCCCGTCGCAACTCTTCAATAACCGGACCATAATCATCGCAGCCATAAATGGCTGAACCTGCAACAAAGATGTTGGCACCGGCCTGGGCAATTTTTCCTATCGTCTTCGGGCTCACGCCGCCATCCACTTCAATGCCCACATCGAGACCACGCTCATCAATCATCGACCGCAATTTTCGTATCTTGTCCAGCGTCGCCGGAATAAAGGACTGACCGCCAAATCCCGGATTAACACTCATAATCATAACCAGGTCAACATCCTCCAGGATGTAATCAAGGGTCTGTAACGGGGTCGCAGGATTCAGCACAACACCTGCCTTCAGCCCACTTTCCCGAATCCTTGCAACGGTTCGCTGCAGGTGCGTACAGGCTTCCACATGGACCGTAAGCCAGTCTGCCCCTGCCGTCACAAATTTTTCGATGTAATCATCAGGATTGCTGATCATCAGATGCACATCCAGCGGCTTATCAGTAGCTCGGCTGGCCGCCTCAACAACAAGTGGTCCAATCGTTATATTGGGTACAAAATGTCCATCCATGACATCTATATGGATCACGTCTGCACCGCCATCAACCACCGCCTTGATTTCCTGGCCAAGTTCTGTAAAATCGGCAGAGAGGATTGACGGAGCAATTATTATTTTTTTCATTTCTTATCCTGATTTCGATCACATTTGGTTAGGATTATTCCACACGCTGATTCGTACTATTTACTGACCCTGCGAATTTGATCTCCTGGCAGGATCTCAATCAAACCCTCCAGTTCAAGCAGCAGGAGATGTTCGCTGATCTTGGCAGCGGTCATGCCTGAGCGCTCTATTAATTCATTTCTCTGCTTCGGATAATGGTCAATCGCCGCAAAAAGATCGCCGGTTTCAGGATCAAGCTGAACCTCTGGCCCCTGCGATTCAACACCAACTGCTGATCTTTTGATGTCAAGCCCCAGGCTATCAACGATGTCAGCTGCTGAAACGACGAGTGACGCTCCCTGCTGAAGCAGCCAGTGAGTACCGTTGCTTTTTGCCGAATCCACCTGACCTGGCACGGCAAAAACATCTCGCCCCTCCTCCAACGCATGCTGAACCGTAATGAGAGAACCCGATTTTTTCGCCGCTTCAACCACCACAACCCCATAGCACAACCCCGCTATGATTCTGTTTCGCGCCGGAAATCTGAACCCTTCAGGTTTCGTACCCAGACAATATTCTGTTACCAGGACACCACACTCTGCTACTTTTTTATACAGGTGTTTATTTGTTCTGGGATACACCACATCAAGACCACACCCCAGGACACCGATCGTCTCTCCCAGCCCGTCCAGACAGCCGGCATGAGCCTCTGCATCAACTCCTGTTGCAAGACCGGAGACAACGGTTACCCGGCTCCTTGCCAGATCCCTGCCAAGCCTGAAGGCGGTTCTGCGACCATAGCTGGTTGCAGCCCGGGAACCAACAATGGCAACCGCAATGGTATCCAAACACTCCTTTTTACCTTTTATATACAAGACAGGAGGAGGGTTAACACATTTTCTCAGCAGTTCAGGGTAACACGGATCATCCAAGATGACCGCCTGTCCCTGTGCACCGCTGAGCTTTTCCAGCTCGGCACTGGCGGCATCCCTGAGTTTGCCAGTCTCCCTTAACCCCTGGATTTGCGTGTCCCGGAGACTGCAGACCTGCCTGATATCCTTATACGCCAAATCAAGGACAGAGGTGGGTGATCCAACGGACTTAACAAGATGCCAGAACCCTGCCGGCCCCAGCCCCAATGCCATACTGAGGCCTATCCAATCTCTTATCGTGTTCATTGAGCAGTCATACTGTCTTGTTTATAGAGCTCTTGCTGCAAACAAAAATGCTGCCCTCAGCAAAGCAGGGCAGCATGTTCTTCATCAGTGACCGGTTGAATCATCAAACCTTTTTCAGTCGGTCATGAAAACCCGCAACTCGTCAATTCGTGAAGGATGTTTCAGCTTCTGGATTGCCTGCGCTTCAATCTGCCGAATCCTTTCACGGGTGACTTCGAAACACTTGCCAACCTCTTCAAGGGTATGGTCACAATCAACATCGATACCATATCTCATCCTGAGAACCTTTGGCTTCGCGCGGAGTCAGTGATGACATCACCAGATTCAAACACTCTCGCAAACTCGCCGTCATTGAAATATCATGAGGCCCAGGCTTGTCACTATCCTCAATAAAATCTCCAAGTTGCGTCTCACCGTCATCTCCAACCGGGGTATCAAGAGAGATCGCGTCTTTGGCAATTTTAAGGGCTGATTTGACCTTGTCGACCTCTGTTCCCAACTGCTCGGCCATCTCTTCCGGCGTTGGTTCTCGATGTTCTTCCAGCAGAAAGTCTTTCGAAACTCTGAGTAACCGGTTAATCGTTTCAATCATATGGACCGGCAGCCGAATAGTTCTTCCCTGGTCTGCAATCCCCCTGGTGATCGCCTGCCTGATCCACCATGTTGCATAGGTACTGAATTTATATCCACGATGATAATCAAATTTCTCAACAGCCTTCATCAGACCGATATTACCTTCCTGGATCAGATCGGAAAACTGGAGCCCGCGGTTAACAAATTTTTTAGAAACGGAAATTACCAGTCGCAGATTGGCCCGCACTAACGACTCCTTGGCGTGTTTGGTAATATCACGTCCAGACTCTATTTCCGACTGCAACTGTTTTAAGGCCTCGGCGTCAAGCCCAGACTCTCCCATAAACTGCCAGTTTACCTGATTCTCAACGGCATTGAGAACAGCTGCATCAGCAGCCTGGTCAGAAGAGGCCGTCAATGTCTGATCCTTGACCATTTCGACAAGTACCTGGCGAAACCGTTTGGAAAGTTCATCCAAACCATTGGCGATTGAATGAACACACTCGTGACAGATCTGTTTTTCATTAAACAGCGCTGATATCTCAACCCCTTTTGCAAAAACTGATTCTCTCAGCTGGTGATATTTATCACTATTAAATTCTGAGCTGCGGAGTTCTTCAAGCAGAGATTCCCGCTGCTCGTCAAGCTCTGTTGCTTTTTTTGCCAGATCATAAAAAGATTTAAGTTCCCGCTTAATAATCGCTGGCTCGTTGTCTGGTATACCGTGAATTGTCTGAAAGATCTTTCGACTACCGCTCTCCAGGTCCGAAACAATTTCCTGCAGAACAGGTTGGGCCAACGGAGTAGAGAGAACGGCATTTTGTACACGCAACTTCCCTTCTTCTACCAGTTGGGCAAGCTTCAGCTCTTCCTTGTGACTGAGCAGGGTGAGACTTCCCATCTCCCGCAAATAGATATTCATAGGATCAGCAGAATGCTTGCCGGCCTTCGATGATGATCGGGATAAACGTCTTCGATCCCCCTGACGACGATCACTGAATGGACCGCTGCGACGATCTCCAGTCCCCTTTCCCCTCCTGTCCTCAGATACGTCCTCAGGAAGCATGATAGGCACTGGCGCTTCATCAGAGTTGTATATGCCGGTCAGGTCCCAGGTCGATGACTCCTCATCTTCCCCCACTTCCTCTTCACTATCTTCCATATCGAGATCCTTACCATCCTTGGCATCAAATTCGTCGGCTATCATCCTACCTCCTTGACACTCACTCCACTTCCGTTTCAATGTAAAACCAGGAACATAATACGCCCTACCGCAGGATATAACCTTTTTTAGAGTAAAAATACGCTAAAATCAACAACGAGTATGATTTTTCTCTATTTTTACTCTCTTCGTGATCCGCATCAACAAAACAGTGAAATTGTCTATGGACGTTTTTTCAATTCACTGTCAATCTTCATTTTTTGCTGCATCAATTCGCTTATAGCATTAAAATCATTATTTTTTTGTGCTTCATTTATGTCGGTCATCAACTGATCCGAGCGCTTTCTCAAGCCAAACATCTTCAACCATTCCCGCATTTCTTCAAGCTCGCTCATATCATTTTCTTCCACCTGGCCGGATTTATCATACTCAGGTGCATGAAACAGCAGGGATGCCACCAGTGATCGCTCCTCCCCTTCAGGAAGAACCGTCAGCAGATCCTCGGGATAGAGTTCATTACGCTGCTGATCGCGTAAAATGCCCAGTTGCAGAAAAATAACTTCACCGATTGTACCGGACAGCACATCGGCCAGGCCATCCTCTTCAAGTAACGGCAGATGTTCGGGGTGTAGCACCATAAATGTCACAATAGCCTTTAAGGGCCCACTGAGCGGCTTTAACCGCGCTGGTTGTGAAGAGGCGGCAGACTGAGGCTCAATCGGCATTTGTGCAACCGCAGCCTTTGGCGACTGAGCCAGGATCACCTCCGGATCGACGCCGAGTATTTTCGCAAAATGTGACGCCCATACTGATCGCTGAAGCGGTGATGCAGCGGCGGACATCAAAGGCCGTAAATCTTCGATAATCCGGCCCTTGCCATCAAGCGTCAATCCATACCGGGCGACCAGCCTGTCGAGAACAAACTCCGGCAATGTCTCAGCCTGCTCAATAAGTTTATTCAACGCCCCGATCCCGTGCTCTCTGACAAACGTATCCGGATCATGCTCTGGCGGCAGGACCACCACCCTGCCGCTGACCTGTTCGGCTAGAAAAAGACTCACAGACCGCTCAACAGCTTTAACCCCCGCCTCATCGCCATCAAACAGCAGCACGACCTCGTCAACTAGGGGTTTGAGTTTTCTTACCTGCTCGCGTGTCAAAGCGGTTCCAAGAGGAGCGACGACCGGGTCAAATCCGTATGATATCAGTGATAACAGGTCAAAATTCCCTTCCACCAAAACAGCTCTTCGCTCGTTTCTGATGGCGTCCCGCTGATGGAAGAGGCCGAAAAGCAATCTGCTTTTGTTATAAATAATGGATTCCGGGGAATTGAGATATTTCGGATTCTCATTGCCGAGAATACGCCCTCCGAAACCGGCGATACGGCCCCGGGAGTCATATATGGGAAAAATGATCCGATTCCTGAATCGATCGTACGTCCCCCTGTGCTGCTTCTGGGCAAGCAGTCCCAGCGCTATAGCGAGATCACGTTCACGGTTATCGAATTGCGAACCGAGAAAATTCCAGCCAACATCATCAGGTGATGGCGCAAAACCCAGCTGATATCGTTCCTGCAAGTCAGCTCTGATTCCACGTTTTTCAAGATAGTGCCGTGCTTTTTTACTCCCCTCCGACTCGAGAAGACAGCGCCTGAAGCAGCTGGCCGCTTTTTTATTGACCGCAAACATCAGTTCCCGTCGTTGATCCAGTTCCTGTTGCTTCTTGCTCTTTTTTCTCTCGGGCAGCTCGATATGATACCGCTGTGCCAGTGCTTTCAAGGCTCCCTGAAAATCAAGATTATGATATTTCATCATAAATGAGAATACGTCACCCGATTCCTTACACCCGAAACAGTGATAAAACTGCTGACCCGCATGAACGGAGAATGAAGGTGTCTTCTCATGGTGAAAGGGGCAGATTCCGAGATATCTGACTCCGCTGCGTTTCAGATTTACATGTTCGCCAATAATCTGAACGATATCAGCTCGTTCTTTAATTTCTGCAGTAATTTCTTCTCTTGATTCAGTAAATAGTGCCATGCCATTTGTATACCGGTAAAGGGACAAAGTTTCGACTCATTCTAATCGGGGTCTTTCCGAACCGCTACATACTCTTTTGCAATCTGCACAAAATCACCCCAACTATTATCTGTAATTGTCTTAAATCCATTGTCTATCAAGTTCTGAAGCATCAACTAAATATCATCGATTCAGAACATTCGCCGTTGTTCCATGATTTGCCCATCTGACAAAATGAGAAAAGCGATCTTTCGATCGACAAAAATCCGCTTTTTCATCCGAAAATTTGTAATTTATTTCCTGAGCTTATATACTTTTTGTGTACCGGAGATGATTTTGCACGAGCCGCTCTTTTCGCGGCGCTCTGTAACCAGCTATTATGACCAAAGAGATAAATATATTAATTATAGATGCAGGTCAGAACATCCCTGACCTTGATTGTCAGGCCCTTACGGATAAGGGATTTCAGCTCATAAACACGACCGTTTCGGCGAATATTCAGTCGTTATGTACGCGTCATAGTATTGGTCTCATTATTACTGGTCGACCCGTAAATGGGGTCTCTGCCTTTTTCTCACGCCCCGATCTGCCGGAAAATATTCCGATACTTGGCCTCGGGATCAAGAGTATTGCCAATAGTAGCTTTCAGGGCATTGTCAGCTGTTTTCCCCACTCCCTGACCGAGACTAATCTTCACAACCAAATAGAATTTTTACTAAAAATCAGAGATTTTAAAGACCATATCAGTCAAAAAGATACCAAAATTAAAGAGATTACAGATAAACTGGAACAGCAGCAGCAGTCGATGGAGTTGCATAGCGAATTCCTCGACATCGTGGCCCTGCGCGATGGCCTGACTGGCTTGTATAACAGGAGGCATCTCAATACCTTACTGCCCAGAGAGTTCGAAAAATGCATTGTCAATTATTCCGAATTGACAATGCTGATCGTGGATATTGACTACTTTTATGAACTCAACAAATCTGCTGGAACCTCATTTGGCGACTTTGTTCTCAACGATTTTGCTGCCCGCCTGACGGCGGCCACCCAGCCCAACGGGCTTTGCTTTCGTTTTAGCGGCGAGATTTTTATAGCACTCCTGAACAGCACCAGCCTTCCCGAGGCGGTATCGCTCGCAGAAGCCCTTCGAGAGGATCTGCAAAAACGTCCGTTCCTAAGAAACAGGGAAGAGAGAACAATCACCGTTTCTACCGGTATTGTTTCCCTGGTCGACCATCGGCCTGATAATCCAGATGAATTTATTTCGATGGCGGAACGTGCTCTTTATACTGCCAAATCTGAGGGAAGGGATCGTATCGCTGTTTTTAGCCAGCAAACGGCTGATTCTGCTGAAAAAACACAACATAACCTCAATTTTCTGAAGGAGACACTCGAGCGTATTCTCACCAGAACCAGAACTGCTGCACTTGATTCTCTCCAGCTTCTCGCCAAGGATATCGGTGGCAATAAAAACCGGGGTCATATTGAAAATGTTCGGACATATGTTGCATTACTGGGACAACATATGAATTTACCGGAAACGATTATAGAGACTTTCAGAAATGCCATTACCCTCCATACATCCATACGTTTTTTGCTTCACAATGAAATGATCAATAAGCAGGAACTCTTTACGGATGATGACAGGGAGATAATGGACGATTTCCCCTATAAACTCGCAGAAATAACTGAGATGTTTGATTATTTCTCAAACGAGCGGGCAATCTTGCTCTACCACGGCGAGCGATATGATGGAAGTGGCTATCCCGATGGGCTGAAAGGCGACGAAATACCTTTAGGCGCTCGTATTTTTGCCCTCGTTGATGCGCTGGCTGCGATGAATGCAGACAGGCCGCATCGAAACAGGCTGAAACCTGAACAGATCGTTGACGAGTTATCCCAGGGAGCCGGGCGACAATTTGACCCGCACCTGGTAGTAAAGATCCTGGAGCTCATAAAAACCAATAACCTGATGGACCTGCCAGACGAACATATCGACAACTCTGTTAACAGTATAAATGAATCACTTTCTAACCAATAATTATGACAACCGAACTGAGTAGAACCATCCTTAATCGGGTCGATGCATTTCCAGCCCTTCCATCCACTGTATCAAACGTCATCACTATTACCGCAGATCCTGAAAGCTCTGCCCAGGACCTGATGAAAGCCGTGCTTCCTGACCAGGCGATGTGCCTGACTATCCTGAAAATCGCAAACTCTGCTTTTTTCGGTCTGCCCAGACAAGTGAGTAGCATCGACAAGGCAGTTATGGTTTTGGGATTCAATGAAATCAGAAATATTGTCCTCGGCAAAGCTGTTTTTAACTCGTTTAAAGAAGCCTATCGAAACAATCGGGAAATCATAAACAGTTTCTGGGAACATTCCTTTATAACAGGGCTTGCGGCAAAAATCATAGCAGAAGATATCAAGATATCTCCAAGTGAATCTTTCATTGCAGGGCTGATCCATGATATTGGCAAACTGGCGATGCTGATCAGCCTGAATGGTAACTACACCGCTTTATTTGAATCGTCATCTGCAAATCATCTCGCTGTGTTCCTTGAGGAAAAGGAGCTGTTTTCGATCAGTCACGATGAGGTTGGATACCGTTTACTGAAACGCTGGCTTTTTCCGAAATCGCTCTTAAATACAACAGGGTATCACCATAAACCAGTTGATTCAGCCAGTGATTCTCTTTTCCCTGCCGTCATTCAACTCGCCGATATGTTGTCACATCTTCACTGCAGTATGGATGACGTTGACACCTCTGACCTTGCCTCCGTTATCGATCATCATATTCCAGATGTAAAAACAGTATGGAATGATTATGATCTCGAGTGGAACAATACTCTTTTTGCACGGTGGCAGCAGGAACTCCTTGTAAGCAGCGATCGTGATCGTGCAATTTTAACGATTATTACGACTTAGGCTTTTTGCTCCTGACCATGAAAATTTCTTCGATAAAAAGAACTTTTCAGAACACCAAACGGTTAGCAGAAATACTCAAGGTACTCTCCACGTTTGGGTTCCGAGAAGTAATCACCGATACCGGACTTTATCGTCTGCTCGGCAAAACCCGCGAAGATATTGAAAGTGATCAGGCCCTGCAATACCAGGACCTCACCAGGCCGGTGAGAGCCCGCATGGTCCTTGAAACGCTTGGCCCGACATTCATCAAGATAGGTCAGATACTCTCCACACGGCCTGACCTCATCCCGCCGGAATGGGCCGAAGAGTTTACCAACCTTCAGGGTAATGTTTCCCCGGTTGATTACCAGCAGATTCATCAACTCCTGGAGACAGAGTTTCCCGGACGGCTTGACAGCTTATTTGATTACATAGAGGAAAAGCCGCTCGCCGCCGCTTCAATGGCTCAGGTTCACCGGGCGCGTCTTGTTTCCGGAGAAACGGTTGTCCTTAAAGTACTTCGCCCGGGAAACAGACAGCGAGTTGAAGAAGATGTCTCTCTTCTGGAGGGTATTGCCCAGATCGTCGAACAATATTTTTCAGACCTTGGCTACAGTCCTATAGAAGTGGCAAATGAATTTTCCAGGGAACTGTTGCGGGAGGTAAACCTTATCCAGGAAGGCCAGGCGACTGACCGGCTCAGACGTTATTTTGAAGATGACACGGAAGTCTTCTTCCCTAAAGTTTACTGGTCGTCAACCACAAGAAACGTCCTGACGCTCGAGGAAATTAATGGTAAACCACTTTCCTTGATCAACCCCAATGATCTGAGTTTTGAAATACGCAGAAAAATTGTCGCCAACGCCACAAAGGCGGTTTTCAAACAATGCCTGAAATTTGGTTTTTTTCATGCAGACCCCCATCCAGGCAATATTTTCCTGCTTGAAAAAGGCAAACTCTGTTTCATCGATTGCGGGATGACCGGCCACCTTGACAAGAAAACAGCAGAGCAGCTTGTTGATCTTATCGCGGGGGTAATAAAAGGTGATGTACAACGCCTCTGCAGGGTTGTAATTGAGCTCACCGACGTTGACCCCGCCGTCACCGAAAGAAGAGATTTCCGACTCGAACTCCAGAGTATGATTGATCAGGTTCAGTCAACTCCGCTCGAGCATATTGATATTACATCACTATTATCCGATTTCTTCAAGATGCTGCAGCGCTACAAAATCCGCTGTCCTGGAGATCTGATGCTGCTGGTCAAGGCGATGACAACGATAGAAGGAATGGCCGCTGAACTTGATCCTTCCTTCGATGTACTTGCCCATGTCGAGCCGGAAATTGAGGAAGTGGTGACAAATCGATATGGTGTCAGCGCCATCAAAAAACGGATGCAGAAAACACTGGGTAACTACCTGCTCCTTCTGGAGGATATTCCAGGTGATATTCAGCGGTTCCTTGATCACGCCCGCCATAATCGTTTTACGCTCAATCTCGAACTGATGCGTATTGAACACCTTGCTGAGAAATTAGACCTCTCAAGCAGAATGATGGGCATGGCCATGGTCATCTCGGCGTTGATCATCGGTTCTTCAATCCTTATCCTTGCGGACAGTCTGGCAAAAGAGCACGGGGTAATTGGAGTACTCGGTATTATCGGCCTTATCCTCTCCGGTATCTACTCAGCGGGACTGGTGGCCTCCTTCCTTTTCCCCAAAAAGAAAAAGAAATAGTCACAAGCTGCCAGGGCTCGCCCGGATTTCTCATGAACATTGTGCCAATTTTCTGAAACTGGTTTCTTTGTAACAGCTTACCTCCCGTTCACTTTGAGTGATAAATGTTACACAATGTTCATGAGAAATCCGGTCTAGTCCCTGGTAACAGGGTCAGATACGATCTGGTGAACCTCGTTAAAAGCGTGCGGCTCGAGACTTGCCGCGCCGACAAACAGGCCGGCTATACCGCTAATAGCTGTATAGTGAGCCGCGTTTTTCGGATTGATGGATCCGCCATAGACGATTGGCTGATTGGGGTAGATGTTACCGATAAACTCCGCGGCTTCGGTCACCATCTCCACCGGTTCAGGGGCTCTATAGCTCAAGGCGTCAACCGGGCTGTAGGCTATAACCAGATGTTCACAGTCTATATCAAGCAGTGAAGTCAGTTGAGACATCGCATATGATTTATCAACACAGACAATTGGTTTGATCCGGGAATCTGCCGCCTCACTCACTTTGTTGGTTACATCCTGAGAGGTTTCATGAAAATAGCGACGTCTTTCTGAGTGGCCGACAATTGCATAATCAGCAATACCATTGAGCATATCAGCGGTGATGGCACCGGTATAGCTGCCGGGGGGAAATGGTGAAAGATCCTGGGCGGCAAGAGAAATCCCGGGCACATTTAACTTCTTCAAATGATCGGCAAGTTGGGCCAGAACAACAACAGGGGGTGCAATTATCACCTCTACATCCGGTATAGGTTGGTACATACCGGCGAATTCATCAAACCAGTTCAGGGCTTGAGACAATGACTTGTTACACTTCCAATTACCTATCAGGTAGCGTGGGAAAGAGGTTTGTTCTTTTGCCATACGTTTATACCACGAAACAGCAACCAGCCGCCGTTTCTCATGGAGATTCAAGATGCGACAGCAATCGCCCTTTGAGATCTGCCGCACTCAGACCTGAAAACAATAGTGTTTTGATGCGCGACTGCTCACCTGCAAACAGGGTGACGTCTTTTTTTGGTACCGAAAAAAGTTTTGCAAACAACTGGATGATGGCCTTATTCGCTCTGCCTTCCAACGGCGGCGCCGTTATCGCCACCTTCAGCGAATCTCCATGTATCCCGCAGATCCTATTTCTTGAAGAGCGTGGCTGAACATAGACCCGAAGCAGTCCCTGCCCCTGCTTGGTCTGCCTGACAACGTCATCAAACACTGGTCACGAGTCATCACTGAGATAAGCGATTCCTCCTTCTTCCAGTTTTTTTCTCAGATCATCTTTCTCCTCGTCTTCATCATCATCCTCTTCAGTGTCCAGAGGTAGTTCCAGGTCAAGCCCATCACCATCCTCTGGCCGTTCGTCAGGAGATGTTTGATCGGAGTCTTCTTCATCCGACTCTTCAGCAGACTCATCTGAAAGTTCTATTTTCTGGAACAGCTCATCAAACTCATATTCTTTAACCGTTTCATCGGCCTCTGAAAAAGATTCGATCTGCTCCAGATAGGTATGGAGTGTTTCTCTCAAATCCTCCTGAACCTGGCGCTTCTGCTGATTCAGCTGAGCAATTTCCTCTGGCAGCCTCGACAATTCGGTGAAGGCATCCTGGCGCAATCGCTCTATCTCATCTCTTGCTGCCTGCAGTGCAGCCGAGGCCTTTTCTTCGCTGGACTGAATGAGCTCAGAAGCCTCTTTTTCAGAACTCGCTTTCAAATCGTCAACAAATCGCTGAGCAGCCCCGATTGTTCTCTTGAAATCGATCTCTTCGCCTTTGAGCTCCTTGATCTGCTCTTCAAGCATCTCTACTCTATTCTGCAACCCATCATTTTCAGATTCGCTCTTGCGCAGCTTCTCTTCAAATTCTGCAACCCGCCCCTCTGCGGCAATGACCTCATCCTCCCACTCCTTCTGCTCTTCCTCCAAATCGGCCTGGGCCGTCTGCAGTTCTTCTATCTCTTTTTCAAGATCAGCCCGGGCATCATCTTTTTCAGAAGATTCATTACGCACATCGTCTGTTGTCTTCAGAGCGGTTTCGATATCAGCTTCGAGCTTTATATTCATCTCTTCCAGCAACCCTTTTTCATGAGACAGTTCTTCAAGCTCCTCTTCCTGCTGCCGCAGTCTCTCCAGGAGTTCAAAAAACTCTTCCGCAACAAGTTCGAGATACCCTTTTACTTCAATAGGGTCATATCCCCTGAATTTTGATTGGAATTCCTGATCTTTAATCGCCTGCGGAGTAATTGCCATAGTCAAGCCCCTCTGGTTCAATGAACGTTGTGGTAAAAGAATTGTTTAGCCAAAACTCTGAGCCATATGCCTCAGTGTCGGTACCAAAAAACTCTGTAAAAAGATGATTGCGAGGATCAGGAGCATCGGAGACAAGTCGATTCCTCCTGTATTAAACGGAATGATCCTTCTGACCCTGCTGAGCAGCGGTTCCGTTATCTCGTAAAGAAACCGGACTATTGGGTTGTAAGGATCCACACTGACCCACGATACAACGGCCCTGCCGATAATAACCCAGATATAGACCGTGAACAGAAAATCCACTATTCCGGCAACAGCCATCATGAAATTATTTAAAACAAACATAGTCTTTATCCCTTCAGGCGACACTGCTTCCCGGCGCAACATCGCTGCGTACCGTGAGCAGATCAAGAATTTTTTCTCCATTACTGTCTTCTGACTGAGCTGTCAGTACCATTCCCTGCGAAACAATGCCCATCAGTTTTGCCGGTTTCATGTTAGCGACAATGATAACATTTTTATTTTCCACATCTGAGGGCTCGTAAAATTCACCTATACCCGCAACAATAATACGCTCTTCGGGTGATTCAACACGCAATTTCAGCAGCCGGTCCGACTTTGGGACCCTTTCTGCAGCGACCACTCTGGCAACCTTGAGCTCAACAGTGTGGAACTGCTCAAAGGTAATCATACCATCCACCAGCTCCTGGCTCTTGTTCTGCTTTGCCTGAGTATCAGGCTTCTGTTTTCTGGGTTTTTCAACACGTTGAGCTCGCTTCTTTTTAACCTCAACTCGAGGGAACAGGTTCTCTATTGGATTCAGTTTTAATCCACCCCGCATCGTCCCCCAGGATGCCCCGCTCTCGATTGTCCCCATCTCATGGTTCCCGGGTTCAAGGCCGAGCCCGTGCTGCATCTTTGCTGCAGTTTCCGGCATTACCGGCTTCAGTACCAGACAGATTATCCGTAAAATTTCAGCAAGGTTATAGAGAACCGTGTGAAGACGTGAATGCAAATCAGGGTCTTTCACCAATGCCCACGGCTCATTCTGAACGATATAACGATTTGCCAGACCAATCAGATCCCAAACAGCTTTGAGACCTCGATGGAATTGAAAGTCAGCCATTGTCCGCTGATACTCAGCAACCATATGCGCTGCTGCATCGATGAGTTCACGGTCTTGATCTGATTCTTGATGAGCTATTGGAACAATACCGTCACAGTATTTTTCGATCATCGACACCGATCGACTATACAGATTACCCAGATCGTTGGCAAGATCGGCATTTTTCCTGGCGACAATGGCTTCACTGCTGAAAGAGGCATCCAGTCCAAAAGACATTTCACGAAGCAGAAAATATCGTACGGTATCGATACCGTATTCCTGGACAAGTTCTGCAGGCCTGATAACATTGCCGATACTTTTGGACATTTTGGTTTCATCCACATTCCAGTAACCGTGGACATGCAGTTTTCGATACAACGGCACATCCGCAGCCATCAACATTGTCGGCCAGTATATCGCATGCGGCTTGAGAATATCTTTGGCGATCAGGTGTTCAGCTCCCGACCAGAATCTGCTAAAATCAGTGCCGTCCGGATAGCCGATGCCTGTTAAATAGTTGATCAATGCATCAAACCACACGTAGGTTACAAATTTATCGTCAAACGGCAGCACAATACCCCAGTCAAGACGGCTGGCTGGACGTGATATACAGAGATCTTCAAGTGGCTCACTCAAAAAAGAGAGAACCTCATTTCTATAACGTTCCGGGGTGATGAATTCAGGATTATCATTGATATGGTCGATGAGCCGCTGCTGGTATTTCGACATCCGGAAGAAATAATTCTGCTCGGTGATCTCCTTGGGCTCAACCTGATGGTCGGGACATTTCCCGTCTTCCAGTTCACGCTCAATGAGAAACCGCTCGCAGCCGGTGCAATAGAGGCCGGTATATTCATCAAAATAGATATCACCGCCATCGTAGACCTTCTGCAAAATAGTCTGAACAACAGCAATATGGTCAGGGTCAGTGGTCCTGATAAACCGATCATATTCTATATGGAGCAGCGGCCAGGTCTGTCTGAACATCTCCGAAATCTTGTCGACATACTCCTGTGGTACAATGTTCTCTTTTGCCGCGGCTTCAACAATTTTATCGCCATGTTCGTCAGTTCCGGTTTGAAAACGGACCTGGTCTCCGCGTAGCGAGCAGAAACGATTATAGGTGTCTGCAACAATCGTCGTATAGGCATGGCCAAGATGAGGCTGGGCATTCACATAATAGATCGGGGTGGTAATGTAGGTAATCATAAGCTTTTGGAACTAACGATTATTTATCTTCTTTTTCTGGGGGAACAGCGGCTGGTCCGTCACTCTTTTTCTTCTCTTTCCTGGGGCTTCGTTCTCCCTTTATCAACTCTGCACCAGCCCACTCATCCTTGTGGAGGAGCCGTTCTTCTCCGTCGCTGTTACCAACCAGAACCGTCTGCTGGAGCGGGTTCTGCCTCTTGACTCGAACTGTTTCGTTACCCAGTTTAAGCTTCCGCCCGACTTTTGGCAATCCTTTACGCTGCTTTCGATAGGTGTCAAACTCATAGGTCAGACAACAGAGCAGGCGGTTGCATACTCCTGAAATTTTCGTCGGATTCAGGGGAAGATCCTGTTCCTTCGCCATCTTGATCGAAACAGAGTCAAACTTTTTTAAAAAAGAGGAGCAACAGAGTTCTCTTCCACAGGTGCCAAGTCCTCCGAGCATTTTCGTTTCATGACGTACTCCAACCTGACGCATCTCAACCCGGGTACGAAATTCCTGGACCAGGTCTTTAACCAGGGCTCGAAAGTCTACCCTGTTGTCGGCGGTAAAATAAAAAATCATCTTACTGCCGTTAAAAAATTTCTCGACCCGCACCAGCCTCATGACCAGTTCATGTTTGTCAATCAGGTCAGTACAAATGTCAAAGGCTCGCTTTTCGTGGCCCGCAAGGTTTCTGTAACGATTCTCTTCTTCAGATGTCGGTCGACGAGAAACCTCATAACTCCCCTTTCTTTCGAATTTCTCGTCGAAACAGACCGGCGCCGAGCCATAGATTCGAGCAGGTTCGAGTCCATGGTCAGTTTTCACCATGACGCTGTCGCCTTTTATCAATTTGACAAGCTTGGAAGCAGCCGTAAATTCCTGGGCTTCATCACGGAACCTGATACGGTAAAACGTTTTACCGCCATCGTCCGTTGTGCTGTTATTTTCTGTTGCTGGTTCTTGCTGACTCATCTATTCATCACTCGCTTTTCTGAATGAATGTTTACAAAGCGGAATCTAAAAGAATACTCCAGGGACAGGTGATTGTAAATTAAAAAGGAGCACTTCACAAACCAGCGCCCGATTACAATTTCTTGCAAGCTGGCGCTCTGCCCTATCCAGCGCTGCAAGTCGCGCCTGGTGCCGCTGTATTGCCGACGCTGACCTCCCCGATTCACCGACCATCTGGTCCCGCACCCATATACGAATAAGGCCAAGCAAGGGTATCAGGTTCTCCTTAAGTGTCGTGAGTGTATCTGCCAGATACAATATCGTTGAAATAGATTCGGAGGAATCATTGGCTTCTTTCTGCACAACCTTCACGACTTTTTTCCATATATCGACAAGTCCTCTTTCTTCAAATAAAAGTGCCTGCCCGGGGCTCCCTTCAGCAAGCCTGCTGAGCAGATTTGCGTCGTTCGTCTCCAGGTCGGGTCGAAATTTACCCAGAATGGTCCTTGTCTGGTCGATGGACAACCCATAAAACGGTATCGTCTGGCACCTGGAAACGATTGTCGGCAAGATTTCTCTGCTTGCTCCCGCCGTCAATATCAGCAGATTGTTTTCAGGCGGCTCTTCAAGGGTCTTCAGCAGACTGTTCGCAGCCTCGGGTCGCATGGTATGAACATCTTCAATGATGACAACTCTCATTGTCGACTCATACGGCGGGTATGAAAGAGAGCGACACAAATCCCTCACACGGTCAATCTTGATTGTACCTCCCTCGGGGCTGATAATTGTAATGTCAGGATGATTTCCCGATAAATATTTTCGACAGGACCGGCACCTGCCACACGGCTCCTGCGTCTGGCTTTCAGTGCAGTTAATACGTGCCGCGACAACCCGGGCACAAAGCTGTTTTCCGACCCCGTCAGGTCCGCGGAAAAGATAGGCGTGAGCAACCCGTCCCGAGAGCAGGGAGCGTTTAAGGAATTTTTTTGCTTTTTCCTGTCCGAGGATTGTTGCAAAACTCAATGGCAATGTCTGTTCTGTCATAATCTCTTACCACTCAGAAAAGGCTGCGCTGCTTTCCCGTCACATTTTCTTCAGGTACGGAAAGGCTCTGCTCCTGCTGACCAGCCATAGGCTTCAGCAATAAAAAGCGCTCAAGGCTGCGCTGGTACTCACTCCATTGCATCCCGCCGGATTTAACTTTTCGTCTGAGCTGTTCCACCAGGTTCATCTTGGCATCCATGTCATCAATGAAACTCAAAAGCAGTGCTTCAGCGGTCATCGGTACAACCGGTGATCCAAATTCCTGCCGTCCATGATGGCTCAAAACAAGATGCTGGAGTTGGGTAAGCAGATCATCGGGGAAGTCTTTGATATGCTTCGCTTCTCTCCCAATCATCTCACAGCCGATCACCAGGTGCCCCTTTAACCTGCCCGTGTCAGTATAGTCGATTACTCCAGTCGCACTTTGCAGTTCGACTGTTTTCCCGATATCATGCAGCAGCGCGCCGGCAAGCAGCAAATCACTGTCAATCCCTTCATAATGGGCGGCGAGCAATAATGAGACGTGGGCCATTGATAATGAATGTTCCAGCAGTCCCCCCATGTAGGCATGATGAATACCCTTGGCTGCCGGAGACTGCCGGTAGCGCTTCCCGGTATCACTCTTAAAGAACAGACGATCAAGTAACTCACGGAGGTAGCTGTTTTGCATGTTGTTGATCAGTTTTTTCAACTCATCCTGCATTTTCTCGGGCCCACGGTGGGAAGAGGCAACGAAGGCCTCCCTGTCATAGGAGTGTTCATCGGCGATCGATACCGTATCAATTTTTAACTGAAGTTTTTCGTTATAGGTCTGGACCAGCCCTTTAATATTTACCACCGCACCCGGTACACAGCTCTTCTGGTGCGCTTCTGCATTTTCCCAGATCGGCCCGCTGATCTCACCACTTTTGTCGCCAAGAACCAGGACCAGGTAAGGTTTACCGGCTCTCGTTTCTCTCACTCGGGCACTCTTGACTATCAACAGGTCGTTGAATGACTCTCCCTCAACAAGATCTTCAATAAATCTATTTTTTCCCATCGTTCTCTTATCACCCGTTCCGCATCAGGGTTCGGTCCCCCGACGCTTTTCACCTTTATATTTGGACTCATTCAGCATATAGTTATTTGTTCTAGGCAAATTATAATGCAAAAATATGGAGTTGCTCATAATAACCGGCCTCTGCCTGAAACGTCCACCCTTTTTGAGTCACATGCCATTATGGGAGAAGAACTTCTTATTACCAACTGTATGCTCATGTCCGAACCATATTCGGATCTGCTGACCGACCAATATGTTTTCATCAAAAACGGTCGAATCAGTGACGTCGGAACCATGGCTACAGACCATGCCTCCCCCCAAAGCCAATTCCTGGACGCAGGCGGAAATCTGGTGATGCCGGGATTAATCAATGGCCACAACCATTGCGGCATGACACTCTTTCGCGGGATGGCCGATGATCTCCGCCTCGACTCCTGGTTGTTTGAATATATCTTCCCTGCAGAAGCTGAACATGTCGACCCTGACACAGTATACTGGTGCACGAAGCTTGCGGCAGCGGAAATGATTTTGTCTGGCACGACCACCGTTGCTGACTGCTATTTATTCTCAGACCAGGCCGCACGGGCTCTGCACGATTCAGGAATGCGTGGCGTTGTCGCCCATGGTGTCATTGATTTCCCAACCCCAAGCGTACCTGACCCCGGTAAAAATATTGAGTGTGTCAAAATTTTCATTGATAATTGGCTCAACAAGTCACCACGAATTACCCCAGCTGTTTTTGCCCATGCACCATATACCTGCTCACCGCAGACACTTCAGAAAGCGAAGCATCAGGCCAACAAGCATAACCTTCGCTTATTCACACACTTAGCAGAGAGCAGATCTGAGCATGAAAAAATAATAGATCCACAGGGTTCAACACCGGTGAGACATCTCTTTAACCTTGATGTTCTTGACCATAATACAACCTGTGTCCATACGATCTGGCTCGACAATGACGACCTCGATATCCTTGTTGAGACCGGAGCCAAGGTGGTCACCTGCCCGCAAAGCAATCTCAAACTTGCCTCAGGCATTGCACCGGTGCAGCACATGCTCGATCGCAACATATGTGTCGGCATTGGCACTGACGGCTGTGCATCAAATAACAGTCTTGATCTGTTTCGGGAAATGGACATTCTGGCAAAAATTCAGAAAACAATCACCGGCTCCCCAACCTCCATGGCAGCACGGGACGTGCTTGCCTGCGCCACCTCTTCAGGATCCAGCGCTGCTGGTATCACCGGCTGTGGCACCATCGTGCCGGGGGCCTGTGCAGACCTGATCATTATCAACACGCATGCTGCACACCTGTGCCCGTTCTACAGCCAGGACCTTCTGGTTTACGCAGCATCCGGCAGTGATGTTGATACGGTCATCATCGATGGAAACATTATAATGCGGGACAGACAGATTCTCTCATTTGACCTTGATGAAGTTTGCCACGAGGTCAATAAGAGAAAACTGCCAGTATGGTAATGCATCATGATCAGTCTAATACTGAGCATTTATAGAAAACGATCCTGAGTCGGGCTTGAAAGATGGGGCATTGGCGATAATTTTATCCTCTTACGTTCTCTCATATTAATAGCAAACTGCGCACCGAGAGCCATATTTACCGTCACTGATGGCGTCAATTTCCTCCTCGGTTCAGCGAATATAAAATCCGTGAGTTCTTGCCATTAATATAGTATATGCAAATTCCCTCACAAAAAACTCGCAGCTCTCTAAACTTATGATTTCAGAACACGGAGCGTTTGATGCAGAAACAGATCATTATATCGGTTATGTCGCAGGATCGACCGGGGATAATAGCCGATATCACCGGGGCAATATACGAACTAAACGGAGACCTGGCAGACCTCAACCAGTCAGTTCTTTTTGGCTACCTGACCATGATCCTGATAGCAACCTTTGACGCCCAGATAACATCAAAGGACATCCTCGCCAGAATAGCCAGGATCCAGAGTCCCACAAAACTTGAGGTGATTGTCAAAGAAATGGACACCCCGCTGGACACACGTCATTCAGGACTTCCCGAAAAGACATATATCGTAACGGCCCAGGGGGAAAATAAGAGCGGTCTGGTTCATGGTATCAGCTCCTTTTGTTACCATCATGATATCAATATACTTGATTTGGCCACCACCAGAACGGATAATCGCTATACCATGATACTCCAGCTTGACCTGAGCAGGGTGAACTCAATTATTGAGGTTCGCAAAAAGCTGCAGGAATACGGGAAGCAAAGCGGCCTGCATGTTGTTATGCAGCATCATCAACTTTTTAAGGTCACCAATGAGATTAACTTCTAACAGCCAAGATCACTCCAGCAGTAGAACATGGAATGAGGAGCCTCTATAATGTTACGTTCCGACCAGATATTAGCCACCGTTGAGATGATCCAGAAAGAGAATCTTGATGTTCGTACCGTTACAATGGGCATCAATCTTCTCGACTGTCGTGATAAATCGGTGGCCGCAACCTGTCGTCACATTGAAGACCGAATTTCGGAAAAAGCCGGCAATTTTGTTGAAACATGTCATTTTGTCTCACGTAAACTCGGTATTCCGGTGGTAAACAAGAGAATTTCGATTACACCGATTGCTTTTGTCGGGGCCGGTTTTAACCAGGATGGATTCGTTGAACTGGCCCGTGCCCTTGATCGAGCTGCAGCAAATGTCGGTGTCGATATTCTGGGCGGTTTTTCGGCACAGGTTGAAAAGGGAATGACCGAAACGGACCGACAATACATCAGGTCCCTGCCAACAGCGCTCTCAGTGACTGATAAAATTTGTGCATCTATCAATGTAGGCTCGTCGCAGAAAGGTATAAACATGGATGCCCTGACCATGCTTGGTCAATCGGTAAAGGACATCGCTGAAGCGACCAGGGAACAGAACGGCTTTGGGGCCGCAAAATTTGTCGTCTTTTGCAATCAGCCTGGAGATAACCCCTTTATGGCAGGGGCAATACATGGTGTTGAAGAAGCAGATACGGTTCTTAATGTAGGAGTGTCTGGCCCTGGTGTCATTGCCCGCTCCCTGGAGCGACTGATATCATCACGTAATGATCGTCTGAGACTTGACGAGATTGCCGAAGAAATCAAGCAGACAACCTTTCGGGTAACCCGGTGCGGTGAACTGGTTGGCCGCCAGGTATCTGAAATACTCGGTGTTGATTTCGGTGTCGTTGACCTCTCCCTGGCGCCAACCCCGACAATTGGCGACAGTGTCGGGGAAATCCTCCATATTCTTGGAGTCGATGCTATCGGTGCGCCCGGATCAACAGCTATCCTGGCCATGCTTAACGACGCAGTAAAGAAAGGCGGAATATTTGCCTCGAAAACTGTTGGAGGCTTGAGCGGTGCGTTCATACCGGTTATGGAGGATGCGCTCCTTGCAGAAGCGGTTGGATCCGGCGCGCTCTGCCTCGAAAAACTTGAAGCGATGACCTGCGTCTGCTCGGTTGGTCTCGACATGATCCCGATACCGGGCTCAGTGGACGCCGATACCATTTCAGCGATTATTGCTGATGAAATGGCGCTTGGCATGGTCAACAACAAGACAACAGCTGCACGGATTATACCCGTGCCCGGTAAAGACGTCGGAGATAAAGTGAGCTTTGGCGGGTTATTCGGGGCAAGCCCGATTATGGAGATCAGAAATGTCGGAAAATCGAAACGATTTATCGGATGGGGTGGACGAATTCCCGCTCCCGTTCACAGTTTCAAGAATTAGCCAGCAGCAACCTTCTCCTGATAAATTTTTCTAAAACAATATAAAAACAGCGGCAGTGCCGGGATGAAGACCAGGATAAGCCACGGCCATCGGTCATGGAAATAATGCCTGAAGCCCAGTATCATTGCAACACCGGATAAACAAATCCAGGAAAGGTACCAGCAGATTCTAAGACCTCTAAATGGCGGTGCACTAGCTGGAACCGAGCTCCTGAGCTGATATCTGTCATCAACGGGCGAAAATCGGTATCCGTAGAAAAACAGAAGATGAATTATCAGCCAACCACCGAAAATTGAAAATATTACATCAGTAGGCCAGTGGGCAGCGGTCATTGTTCGTGCTGCTGCCATTGCAATGGTAAAACAGAGTGTGGCTGCCATAATGATCTTACCGCAGGTCCTCCATCGATCACTTGAACTGGTATAGATCAGCACATACGCAAGCCCGATCAGCGTGATTGCTGACGCTGTGTGTCCGCTTGGGAAACTGGCACGGTAGCTTCCTTCATCAAGAAAATATGGGCCGATATCATACCATTCATAAAAATCTCTGGTCCCTCTGAGAATTTTCTTGGGACGCGGACGAGCCATTACCCATTTAAGTGTCTTCACCATCAGGGTAGAGCAACAGAAAGAAGAGACAACAAGAAATTCAAGCTGCAGTCGATGACGTCTCAAATACTCTGAAAAACTGGCCCGTTTCAGCAACCACTGACGAATACCATTTATCATTCCCCCGGCAGGTCGGGTTGTATCAACCAGGCTGGCCGCACAATAGAGCAGAAGAGACACGGTGAAAAAGATAACAACGATGTCACCGGCACCCGGCTTTTCCAGCTCAAACAGCGATTCAGACATCAACTTGTTGAACCAGTCAACCTGGTGATCTGCAAAATAGCTTAGCCATTCCAGGTCATGCGGTGCAATATAGAACAGCGCCAGGGCACCAGCAGAGAATATTATGATCGCCATACTCAGAGGATACACGCGTGCTTACCACTATCGTTAACGTTTTTCTGCACTTATTGATTTTACTCTACCACCACTGAAAAAGATCTCGAACCGATAACGTATTCCGTTTCCGGCAGCAACGCAAAGTGAAAATAACGGCACCACTGCTTATTTGATTCACCTCAAAACGATAATAGATCTCTCATCAGGGCTGCTCTGCTGCATGAATAACCGCATGACTCCTCAATAGAGGAATACAAAAATGTGTGCATCCAGCATATTTCACCATTATCGATTGAAATCAACTCACTTGCGCGTCAACTGCTTGCCATTACCCACGGATTTATATATTGTCAAATCCAGCAACTTGAAGAAACACCCTTTTATCTCCCAGAGCCTATCACTATAGAGGACTGTTGTTGATGATAATCATCATCCCCTGTTTTAACGAAGCGGACCGACTTGAAATCGCTCCATTTTTATCATTTATTGAAGCGTTCCAGGAAGTTGAACTGCTCTTTGTTAACGACGGCTCCACCGATAACACCGCAGGGCTGATCAACACGCTTGAGGATGAGGCTCCCGGGCGTATATTTTCTCTAAACCTTCACAAAAATCAAGGAAAAGCAGAAGCTGTCCGTCAAGGAGTTTTGCACGCACTCAGGAGACCTTGTCAATACATCGGCTATTGGGATGCAGATCTGGCCACCCCACTTTCTGCCATCCCGCAGTTCATGGAATGCTTTCGGCATAATCCTGAAAGAAAAATTATCTGTGGAGCCCGTGTCCAAAGGATGGGGGCCGAGATAAACAGGCACTGGTATCGTCACTACCCCGGGCGCGTCATCGCCACCATCATCAGTATGATTTTGGGGTTACCAATCTATGATACCCAGTGTGGAGCCAAGCTCATTGAACGTACACTGGCAGGACTGGTCTTCAAAGAACCGTTTATCTCGACCTGGCTTTTTGATGTTGAACTGATTGCCAGAGTTGTTGAGAGGTTTGGTAAACAGGAGGCAAGCAAAAGAATACTTGAGCTGCCGCTTGAAAGCTGGTCTGACATTGGTGCATCAAAAATTCCATTGAGCTATCTCCCGAAAGTCCCGTATGAACTCATCCAGATTTACCGAAATTACCGCCAGACCAACGGCAGGCAATAACAGAAAGCAGGTACTCTCATGTCAAAAATTATCGAGATCATCTACCCTCTTATTCTGGTGATAGTATTTTCCCTGCTATTGTTCTTTAATCTGGGAAGCACCACAGTAATCGACTATGACGAAGGTGTGTACGCGGAGGTCTCCCGCGAAATGTACCTCGCTTCTGAACCAGTAATTCCAACACTTAACGGCGAAGATTTTTTTGAAAAACCACCAATGCTCTACTGGTCCCAGATGCTCGGATATAAACTGTTCGGTATTAACGCCCTGGGAGCCAGAGCAATCAACGGACTTTGCGCGCTGGCCACAGTATTGATCCTGTTTTTCAGCGCCAGGATCCCACTTGGCAGCCGGACTGCGTTTAATAGCTCACTCATTCTCGGCAGCTCGTTTCTCTTTGTCTATCTTTCCCGGGTGGCAATGACTGATATGCTGCTCACCATGTTTCTGACGATTTGTCTGGTCAGTTCCTGGTATGGCGTTGAACGATCGATAAAGGGACAAAATGGTCATTTTCTCTTCTGGTTCGGCTGTCTTGCCGCCGGCGGTGCGATGCTCAGCAAAGGAGCAGTCGGGGCATTTTTCCCAGTAATTACGGCTGTCATATACCTGATATCGATCAATCGAATTGGCTTGTTATTCAAGAAAAACTGGCTGCTGCCGGGTACCTTGATTCTCGTTATGGTTGGATTTTCCTGGTATGTACTGCTTGGGTTTCTTCATCCTGAAGGGTTCGGATTTATGAAGGATTTATTTTTAAAACACCATATCGGCAGATTCTCAAGCGCGATGGAGGGACACTCCGGCCCTTTTTACTATTACTTCATCGTCCTGTTAATTGGGTTCCTCCCCTGGTTCAGTTATCTGCCAGTGGCGGCAATCCATGCTCCCGTAGTCTCCAGCCAAGAACCTGCTTCGAGATTTGTGCGCCTTTTTGTTATTTTTTCTATAATCGTCTTTATCTTCTTTTCATCCGCGGCGACCAAGCTGCCGAACTATATATTACCTGTCCTTCCTGGTCTTGCATTGATTACCGCCGTCTTATTCAACAGGGAAAGCATTAAGTACCCAATAATCTGGCTGACAGCGGGATGGGTATCTGCAGCCATTATTGGCCTGCTCGGCATTGTTATCGCTGCAGCACCATTTATTTTCTCATACCTGCCCGATCTGCTCGGAGAAAATAGTCGAAAAGCACCAATCCTGGCAGAACCTGTTCAGCTTGGATATGGGGTGTGGGTTGCGGCGATACTTTTCATCTTCAGTGCTTTCATGATCATCCGATCGATCCATAAGAGACACATCGAACAGATTTTTCAGGCGCTGCTTCTGTCATCATTTATTGTCAGTGCCACCATATTTTTCACGATCATGCCACTCTACGACCGGCTCATGAATCTGCCTCTTGCCAGCCTGGCCCTGGAAGCTGCGGAGCACACTCAAGCCGACGAACGTATTGTCCTGTACAACGTCAGTGATCGCCCAAGTGTGATGTTTGCATCCAACCGCCGCACCATCTATCATAGTGACAGAAACATCCAGCAGCTGCCAGCACTGTTTGATGAGAAGGATATCTCTGTCGGGATTACCACAAACTACTATTACGGTCGCCTGTTGAGCCATTCAATAGCCGTACATGAGATTAAACGCCAGGGTGGATTTGTTCTATTTGGCATCGTGGCTCAGAGCGGCAACCCCGCTCCCCCGTGAGAACAATCACCCTTACTCAAAAGAGAACGCACTGAAAGACATCAGCAGTGGTTTTGCAGACAGGGGCACGGGCTGAATGTTAACAGGACGGTTTATTTTACCCTTGTTTTCAGTACCACGGCTTCCTTGATGGTGTTGGCCACGATACAGCCCCGTTCCGCCATAATAACAAGTTTTTCCAGCTCTTCTTTATCCTGGTATACACCACTGACCTGCAGCTCTATTTCTGTGAAACGCGGCGGTGTGCCATCAAGTTGAGCACTCAGCGCAACCTCCACATCAGTTATCCCAGCCTCACGTGAGGCTATTGCGGCCAGGAGATTACTCATAAAACAGCCGCCCAAACCGATAAGAAAAAGCTCTCCTCCCATCGGCCCACCATCGCTTCCGCCTTTTGCTTCGGGACGATCACATCTCACACGATGACTTCGAGCACTCCCTTCAGACGTGGAACCCGATATTTGCCTGACCAAAGCGGTTACTTCTATTGCCATGTTATTCACCTCGTTTATTGTTAATTATAAAGTGCCGGTTGAGCCATTTCAGAGGAAACAGCATCGATACATCCCGCTGATAATTTCTGTAAGCGTCACCAAAATGTTTGACCAGTTTATGTTCCTCAAGCATGGTACCCACAAGAAAATACACTGAGATGATAACGGCTGTTATCAAGGTTGACGGAAAAAAACTGTTCGGTGCCGACCAGACTATAAGGATACCACCGAGATACCACGGATGCCTGATCATCAGGGAGACACCTGACACAGTAAAAACAGGTTCATCCTTGAGCAGATGACTGGCGTGCCTGGTGCGAGCCTGTGATACTCCCAGGAAATAGTTCAGGTCATAGTGCTTTCCCCCTGAAATGAAAAGAATAACTGCCATTCCAATCAAAAAAAAACGAATGGTCTCTGCCATCCCTGTCCAGGCAAGGAGTACCGTTTCGGATCGTTGAATAGATAAAGTGAGAAATACCGGAACGGCAAGCGTTGCTATTGAAATCAGGTTGTACGCCAATCGGTAAAACCGAAAATTCGCGCCGAGCAGTCTTTCAAAATAATTCGTCACCGGAACACAGATCAGAACGCTATGAAGCCCGCACCAGGCTATCCAGACAACAATGAGGAGCGGGTAACTTTCAGTGGTAATCATCACCCCAGGAGACACCCCGTGAATTTCAGCTGAAATCTGCGCGATTAAAATTTTTCTTCAGCGGACCAGTCACACGGAAATGTTCTAAAGAGATCAATGTTGAGAATCTCCGAAAATTTCAGGTGTACACTGTAATCGCTGTGTAGATGATAAGACAGTTTGACGATCGTGCCACTGAGCTCGATTGTTTTATCATCCTGGTCATCGAATACAATTGAAATATCGGTATCTTTACAGAGAAGTGCGCGGGCAGTCTGCTGCTTTGAACAATGAATCGAAAAACAGACGCCGGAGCGTGACATATCAGACAACTCTCCTTTAAAATAGGTAGCGGTTCTCTTTCGCTGCTTATCCAGCAGGTAGGCCGTAACACGCCCCCTCATCGGATATCGTCGGTGATCACGACGACCGCCGCTCCTCTGTTCTGCAGTTTCTTCACCGATACCATGATTTTGGCAGAATTCCTCAATCTTCCCGTAGAGACCTGCCTGATTTTCGTGCCAGTCATCTGCAATCTTCCGGTTCAGGTACCACAACTTCACATCGGTCTGGGTGGCTGCAGAAAATGGGCACAGCGCGATACCAAAAAATGAATCTTCTCCGAGAATATCCCCTGCGGAGAGCTGGATGACCGGATAATTCTTTTCACCCTTTCGATAGAAGAGCGTCACCCGGCCGCTTTCCAGAAAAAACAGCCGGTTGTTCGGCTGTCCCTGGGCAAACAAAAGTTTTCCAGACTCAACCTTCACCCGCTTCAGGTTGTAAAATAAGCTATTGATTTCCTCACCGCTCAGCTCATCATAGAGATCACTCCAGGTGGCAAGGTGGTCAGGGTCCAGCCGTTTGGTTTTCTCTGCTTCAATTACCTGAGCCGAAGAGACGATACCATCGATAGCCATCGGGTTTGTTTTCATCAGTTGCTCCCGCAGCGTCTCCGCTTCACGAAAGGAACCGGCGCGGGCCATTTTCTTGATCTGCTCAGTCAGCATGTCGACATCGGGGACACGAGTATGACCTTGTTTGGTATTATCACTGCTTTTCTCAGATACCATTTCTGCTCTCCCTGCAAAGTGCTATCAACAATATTATCACTGAAACAGATTAGTTAACTGTTATTATCTCACAGAAACATTAAAATATCAAAGAGTTCGCCCGGTAATAAAGTGACGCCGAGAAGCAAACATTGTACAATTATTTATCTCAAGATGATTTTGACATCCGTACCATGGCATTTCACCTTTCCAAATAATATAAAACAGACTCGACATGATAATCATTGTTTCACCATCAAAAACCCAGCACCTTGTCCGCCCCCCAGGCAGCCAGCACTCTCATCCCCCTCTTATGGAAAACACGGCTACCCTCATCAGCCTGCTGAGACAATTTGACCGCGCTGAACTTGCAAAACTCATGAACATCAGTGAGAAACTGGCAGATCTCACCTATAAACGGATTCATGATTTCACCATACCCCATACCGCTGAATCTGCTGGAATAGCGCTGGCCACCTTCCAGGGGGATGCCTTTTCAGCAATGAACAAAGAATCATACAGCCCTGATGATTTACTTTTTGCCCATGCTCACCTACGGATTCTCTCAGGTCTCTATGGTATCCTGCGGCCACTTGATCTGATGCAACCCTACCGCCTTGAAATGGGTACCAAGCTGCGATCGGACAGGGGTAAAAATCTTTATGACTTCTGGGGTTCCACTATCACCGAATCCCTCAATGGTGATTTAGAAGAAATGCAGGACCGGGTAATCGTAAACTGTGCCTCAAAAGAATATTCAAGGGCAGTAAAGCAGAACCTGCTCATCGGCCCAATGCTTACGATAACTTTCAAACAAAAGAAAAACACTGTTTTGAAAAGTATTGCGATTTATGCAAAGCGTGCAAGAGGGATGTTTGTGGACTACCTGATAAAAGAGCGCATCAAGGACATTGAGCAGCTTACCGGGTTCGATGCGGGCGGTTATACATTTGCTGCTGACCTCTCGACCCGCAGTGAGCTGGTATTTATAACCACACTCGATTAACCTGGCGGTGATCTTCACCTCTTAAAAGGAGTAATCAACATCAGCCAGTCCCTCCTTTTTTTACATTTATCCACCCGGCCCAACTGAACTGCATTGCTCTTTTTCGCTGAACACCTCAGACGAACAAGGGAGTTTGTGGCTCTCTGGCCATGAACTCCCTTGTCAATGGAAACAACACTTCATTGTTACAGACTTGGGAAATTCAGTCTCCGATTTTATGCTCAGCAAGTTTTTCCAGGGCTAAAACCATTGCGGAATGATCAAGCTCACTTTCACCCATGGCAGACACCGCATTGAACAGTTCCTGGGCCGTCGCAGTGTTTGGCAGAGCAATCTGCAGCTGACGTGCATTTGCCAAGGCCAGGTTAAGATCTTTTTGATGAAGATTGATCCTGAATCCAGGTGCAAAGGTCCTGTTAATCATCCGTTCACCGTGAACCTCAAGAATTTTGGATGAGGCGAACCCCCCCATGAGGGCCTCCCTCACCTTTGCCGGATCCGCGCCCGCTTTTGAGGCAAAGAGCAACGCCTCGCCAACCGCTTCAATCGTCAGGGCAACAATAATCTGGTTAGCCACCTTACAGGTCTGACCGTCTCCATTGCCGCCAACCAGGGAAATATTCTGTCCCATCAGCTTAAAAACCGGCAGCACGTAATCAAACGTCTTCTGATCTCCACCAACCATAATCGTCAGGGCAGCATTTTCCGCACCAACCTGTCCACCTGATACCGGGGCATCCAGGTATTTACAGCCAAGGTTATTAATTTTCTTTGCAAATTCTTTGGTTTGAACTGGTGAGATTGAGCTCATGTCAGCAACGACCTTGCCGGAGCTCAACCCTGCTGCAACGCCGGTCTCAGCAAACAAAACGTCCTCAACGTCAGGGGTGTCAGGGACCATCAGAATAATCAGTTCTGTTTGTTCCGCCACTTCCTTTGCCGAATTACAAAGATAGACTCGTTCCCTGAGGCTATCTGGCACCCTATGGGATCCATCGACGTAGATGTCGTGACCATTATCCACCAGGTGCCCGGCCATCGGCCCGCCCATAATACCGGTACCGAGAAATCCTATTTTCATAACCCCGCCCCGTGTCTCGTTTAATAACGCTTCAGCCAATCAAGTCCGGATTCGGTGTCTTCTGCAGGTATATATTCACAGCCTATCCACCCTTTATAACCAAGCTCGTCAATCGCCTTGAACAGATTGGTAAAATTAATTTCACCCGTTCCCGGTTCATGCCTGCCCGGATTATCTGCGAGCTGTATGTGGCCAATCTTGTCAATAAGTCTGGTAATGGTATTTATCAGGTCACCTTCCATTCGCTGCATATGATAAATATCGTATTGCAGGAGAATATTGTTATGACCAATCTCTTCAAGCAGGGACATCGTGTCTTTAGAATTGACAAGGTGGAAGCCAGGCATATCAATACAATTTATCGGCTCCACAAGAAGTGTTATTGCTTCTTTGGCGAGTGCATCAGCTGCAAACCGAAGATTATTTATCAATACTTCTTTCACCGTTTCACCGGGTACATTATCAGGAGTTAAACCAGCAAGACAATTCAGTATCGGACATTTCAGTGCTTTGGCATACTCGATTGCCTGTCCAACTCCGTCTTGAAACTCCCCCTCGCGTCCCGGCAGGCAGGCAATACCCCGCTCCCCGCCAGCCCAGTCACCCCCTGGAAGATTGTGTAAAACCTGTTCTAGATTATTCTGCTGAAGTTTTTCCGCAAGCTCCGCGGCCGGCCACTCATACGGAAAAAGATATTCAACCCCTGAAAAACCTGCGTTGGCTGCTCGATCAAAACGATCGTAAAAATCAAACTCGGTAAAGAGCATTGTCAAGTTGGCATTAAATTTTGGCATATCTTTTCCTTTCTGGTGATTGCAATCATAGATTGAAATGAATTGCATAATGAATCTTATTATTTGACATTCCGAAGACCATCAGATAAGCATAACATCAGATGATATGATTTTTACTATTGCTTTTTTCAGTTTGTGTCAATAAAAAAACTCCCATACAGCAAAAGACACCCCCGGTCCTAGCCCATCAACAGGAGAACCGGAATAATTTATTAACAACGTATGGGCAATCATGACGAAGAACACTTATTCTACTGATGTGAGGACATAATGCACATTGAAGGGGTCCAGTTAGAACGGAAACGGCTGGCTGATCAAATCGCCGATACGTTAATGGACATGATAGGTAATGGCACGTTCAGCCCCGGAGACCGGTTACCGTCAGAACCCGAGTTAATGAAACAATTCAACGTCGGCAGGAGTTCAATCAGAGAAGCAATCGGCGCCCTCTCCCTTGTCGGCCTCTTAACCGTGCGCCCGGGCCAGGGAACCCATGTCGCCAGCTTCACGCCGGACAGTCGTCTGAAATCCTTTGGACTGCTCGGCATCGGCAGGGAGAAAGTCCGCGAACTTGTCGAGGCAAGAATAGAGCTGGAAACGGTTATTGTACGTCTTGCCGCCGAACGCGCCACAGCAGAGGACCTGGCAGAGATCAGAGCTAAACACCTGGCTGTTAAAACGGCGCTCAAAAATAATGATGGGCCGATAGGGCCTGATCTTGATTTCCACATGGCCATCGCAAAATCTTGCCATAACAGTGTATTAATAAAATTTCTCTCGGAAATGCGACAACCGACACGGCATTGGATGGAGCAAAAAGCCAAATTTGATTGGGGATACGAAAAGGTATATGAACAGCATGAAACCATCGTTAAGGCAATCGAGACAGGTGATGGTGCAGGGGCTGAGGAAGCCCTGGAGTCACACCTTCAGTCAACCGGCGAAAAGCTTGTGGCATCAATTCTCGAAGACAAGAGTGAATAAACAGGTTATCCAACATAATATCAGATATTTCATAACCAATCAGGCCTGAGTCATCAGGAGGATTTTTAAAATGGACCATCAGCTGCTCTACGGGAAAGAGGAACTCACCATTACACTTCCTGAACATATAAAGGTAACTCCTATCATCAAACGCCCGATGCCTGTCCTCCCCGACAGTTCAGAATCTATTTCTGAAGCATTATTACATCCGGTTCAAAGCCCAACGCTTCCTGAATTGGCCCAGAATAAGAAAACGGTATGTATTCTGATCTGCGATATTACCAGGCCGGTGCCCAATGGTCTGGTTCTTCCACCGCTTGTAAACATGCTGGTCGATGCGGGCATAAAAAAAGAGAACATCATGATCCTGGTGGCAACCGGGCTTCATCGACCAAATGAAGGTGAAGAACTTCGGGAACTGGTGGGCTCGGATGAAATCTATAATACTATTCGTATTGAAAATCATTTTGCCAGGGACAGGTCAGCCCATATTGATCTTGGTTATACCTCGAACAATATTCCAATTGGCATCGACCGGCGCTTTATTGAGGCCGATCTGAGAATTGCAACAGGCCTTGTGGAGCCCCACTTCATGGCCGGCTACTCTGGTGGCAGGAAAGTTGTTGCACCGGGAGTTGCCTATCAGGATACCATTCTCAAGTTCCACACCGCACATATCCTTGAAGATAAAAATTCTGACAACTGCATTCTTGAAGGAAATCCGCTCCACCAGGCACAACTCGAAATTATCAGGACCATCGGCGATATCTATGCTGTCAACACAGTGATTGATGACAAGCGACGGCTCGGGAAAGTCACCTTTGGTGATATCGAAGCAAGTCATCTTCAAGCCGTTGAATTCATGAGAAAATACGCAGAAATTGAGATTGACCAAAAATTCAGGACGATTGTCACATCGGCCGGAGGCTACCCACTCGACAAAACCTATTACCAGACGGTCAAGGGCATGGTCGGCCCATTAGGTATACTTGAAAAAGGTGGGACGCTCATTATCGCCAGTGAATGTTCGGAAGGAATGGGCAGCCCGGAATTTGTCTTAGCTCAAAAGATGTTGTGTAAACAGGGAATGAACAATTTCATGAGAACACTCTATGGCCGGGATAAAGCTTTAATTGATGAATGGCAGACTGAAATGCTCCTCAAACCGCTCAGGCATGGATCAGTTAAACTCTATACAACCAATTTATCAGAATCTGAGCAAAAACAGACCTGTGTGGAACATATCGATTCAATCCAAGAGGCGATATTGGCAAGCGTTAACGAGCAGGGCAGTAATGATATTGGTATTATACCGGAAGGTCCCTATGTCATTCCACTTCCAAAAGAATCAGAATGAGGACCGGATCTTTACATCGAAATGATGCTCTTTATCGGGTGAGTTGAGCAATCTCTTCGACCGCACGCGGCAGCGCCGCTTTTACCAACGGGCTCAGTCCTGCACCAACCGCGTTGAAGCATATGCCCTCAACACCGACCAGATAAATAGCCTGCGGGGTTTTTTCAGGGTAGAGTTTCTGACTTACCTGCAGTGCCTCTCTGACCCCGATTCCGTGACCGCTGACCGGACGCATCTCACTGGCTGGAATCTGGTCCCAGTCAAGTACGTGAACGGTCCCCGGATCTGCTCCGAACTGCACCGCATCGACAACGATCAACAGCTCCTCTCCTTCAAGCTCATCAACCACGGCCATTCCACCCACGCCAAGCAGACAGACACGCACATCCTTGCCAAGTCCTGCTGCCGTGAGCAGGTGATAAAGAGCGTGTCCAACGGCATCATCGGCAACGAGATCATTTCCGATACAGACAACCAGACTCCTGCTGTCCATTATCCCTTCAGCCCGCTGAACATCAATTTGAAACTGCACGTTTCTCCGGCTTCAATTGTCTTTGGCCTTGCAGGACTCCCCGTTAATTCAGCCATGATTCCGGCAATATAGTAATGAAACATCTGGCAGGTCGGCCCATTCATTTCCAAACCCCTTTCCTTGCAGACCGAATAAATGGGACAGTGATCAATATCGATTGTCGCTTCTTTCCCATCGAAATTCCCTGCTATATCGAATCCTTCTGAAAAGACCCTGATCATCTCTTCAAGGGCACTGGCACCGCTTGGTTCTTCCAGGTAAATCGGCATATTTTGTGCCATCTTCCGACCTGAAGCAACCGCCAGTGCAGGGGTTGACTTACCGACAAAGATTTCGATGGTATCGACAAACATATCCAGCAGAAATGATACCTCAATAAACGCCTTGTCGTGATCTTCCATGGTTTGTTTCAGTTCAATACAGTCAATCATAAGAATTTCTCCATTCGGCGGCTGAAATAGAGGTTTCGATAAAAGTTTTTCACCACATGATGGCCTTTATGACTGATCGCCCCGGATGGGCAGATAAATGCACAACTCAGGCACTCAATGCAATCTTCTACTGATTTAACGACCGCTTTTTGCGCTTCATCGTCGAACGCTATTGCCTCAGTTGGGCAGATATCTGCGCAGAACCTGCAACCGCGGCAACCCTTCTCCCGGATTTCCATTTCAAGCATCGTTAGTTCCTCCTGATTCTGCGGATTGTCTCTCCACCCCTTGTAACTTCGACTTCAAACTCCATTCTGCCGAGGGCATGAGTCGAACAGGCAAGGCAAGGGTCATAACAGCGAACAACAAATTCAAGTCCATTCAGCATCTTCTCGTCGTCACCGCCGTCCAGCAGATTTATCGCACCTTCCTTTAAAGATTTATTGATCGCGGCCGTATTCTGCTGGGTTGCAATAATCATGTTTGCCCCACGAACAATGCCACCCTCGTCAATCTGATAATCGTGCACCAGGACTCCTCTCGGTGCCTCAACATGACCAACACCTCGACCACCGCTAAAATGAGCGGCAACCCGCGATTCACCGCGAAGATCGGGATTGTTCATTATTTCATCTGCCTTTTCACAGGCATAAACAAGTTCAACCAGTTTGCAGTACATCTGCAGGACGGCATTATGGCACGGGCGACCGAAGCGACTGCGAAACTCTTCAAATTCTTTCTGGGCACGTTCCGTCTCCATTCCATCAACAACATTCATCCGTGCCAGGGTGCTGACCCGATACATGTGCTCACTATTATCGACATCCAGGTACACTTCTTTTGCATAGGAACGTGACACAGCACGCTCCACCAGATAATCTGCATACGCTTCTGTGGCAAATTCAGCTCGAATCTCACCGTTTTCATCCATTGCCCGGAGATTTCCGTCATACACATTGAGTTTGCCGTTATTAACGGTCCCCAGATACCAGCTTGGAACATTTAGTTTGTCAAGCAGCACCGGGTTCTCATCGAGCAACCTCAGCAGCAGTTCTTTCGTAACCGGTACCAGTTCACTGACCAGATCTACTGCCTCGCCGGTCAGTTCCCGAAGCCTTGAGTACTGTGCATCACTCAGCTTTGTAGCAATGCCGCCAGCAATAGCAGTAACGGGATGGATACCACGGCCGCCGACCACCTCGTTAATTTTTTGACCAAGCGACCGTATTCTCAAACCCTTTTTGGTTAATTCAGGGTCTTTCTCCACCATCCCGACAACATTCTGAGTTGCTGTTTCACCATTGAGACCAAAGACCAGGTCCGGCCCGGCAAGTATATAAAGAGATAATGCGTGAGAATGGATATAGTGGCCCATGTACATCAGTTCGCGCATCAGCTTTCCTGCAGGAGGTGGTTCAACACCTGCTGCATTGTCAAGTGCTTTTGCTGATGCAAGATGATGAGCTGTCGGACACACACCGCAAATTCGTGCAGTTATCTGAGGCATCGTGTGGGCTTCCATACCAACAAGAATACGCTCAAAACCCCGAAGTTCGTTGACTATAAAAAAGGCCTCTTCAACAGTGCCGCTGTCATCACATTCTAGCAGAATACGGGCATGACCTTCTATCCTGGTAACAGGGTCTATATTTATCGTTTTTGCCATCTAACCTGCCTCCACATCTGCAATCCATTTTTTAATCAAGAATGTCGGTTTGTTACCTATCATCTTTGTCGCCATCGCATACGCATATTGCGTTTTTGCTGTCTTTTCCATATGCGTCTTTATCGTATCCTGCTCAATCGCGGTGAGTCTCGACATTCGATCACTCACTTCTGAACGGATATCAAGGTAGGGTTCCGCAAGAATCTGCATTGTCGGGCCTGCACATCCGGTACAGGCAATACCGTGATTCGGGCACGGGGACATGCAGCGGTCAAGCGTTGCAGAACCAAGACAGATATACCCCTGGCTTAAGAAACATATCGTTTCATCTGGTACACCATCCAGGCTGTTTTTTATCTCTGCAGCATCACCTTTGATCATTTGTCTGGTGCAGCGGCCACATACTGAATCCTGAGTAACACGCGGTTCACGGTTTTCAATTAATGTTTTCAAGCTCTCAAAAATAAAATGTGCATGGGGAGGACAGCCGGGCAGATAGAGATCCACGTCGATAACCTCGTCCACAGGTGTTACCATTTTTGCAAGCTCGCTGACATCTGTATCAGGAATGGTATCAGTCCGTGTGGTCGGACTTTTCCGGTAGACATGGTCCATGATCTCCTCGCGGGAATGGGCAAGACCGGCACCGTGTAAACCGCCATATACTGCACATGTTCCAAAGGCGATTATCGTTTTACATTTTTCCCGCATTTCCACTGCAGCATGTCGATCATGCTCAGTTCTGATAGAACCGGTAAGGATGCCAATTTCTGCTTCCGGATAATTTTTTATGTCTGTTAACACAGGGCAGTGCAGGATCTCAATAGATTCGAGAACATTGAGTATTTTTTCATGCAGATCAACCAGTGCCACATGGCAGCCGCCACAGTCACAGAGCCAGTCAGTATTCAACCGTATTTTTCCACTGCTCATTACTGATTCCTCATTGTCATATTTTAATTATGCTGCTACGGTCAATATTTTAAGGCAGGCGTTTTCCCCGGCGTGCTTGATTTCGAGTCTTGCCTTTTTCCCCATAATATTTTCAAGAGCTCCTGCAAAAAAACCATACATCATATTACAGAGCGACCCCTGCTGTGGGTGTCCGAACCTGAAAAGGGACTGGCGAATCATGCAATCTCTGAAAACAAGGAGCATCTGTCGTTCACCATCCTCATTTATGCTAATCAGCTCAGCCTGGCTGGCAGGCTTAAATGGCTCAAACCCCCAGAGACAGTGATTGCTTTCCAATACCCTGCCAACTTCCTCGACTGCGGCAAGCAGATCATCTGTCTTGTTGGCGTCCTGTGAAAATTTACGTCCGAGATTACGACCTGCCGACATCGTCATACTATTTGCACCCCTTCCCAGGATCGGTTCAATCCCTGCGGAAAGTGCAGCCATAAAATTCATGGTCTCCTGGAGTGTCCGTCTTTTTTTACGGATCTCATGGATGTTGTCCACCTTTGTGTCCTCCGATATCAAATTTACCCAATTGCCATACTAGCAATTTACTCACGAACATATTCTTTATTATCAATTACTTAAAATCGACACGTTGTTCACTGCTGGCAACAGTTTCAACTGTTTTGGCGCAAATACGTCACCCGATTACAATATCGTATCACAAAACATCATTACTCCCAAGGAACATGTGGAAAAAGTATTATAGTAGGGATCTATTCTGTGAAAAAATCTGGGAATTCAGCGAGAACTTCACTGATATTAATGGCAAAACCGATCCCCTCAAATTTCTCGGTGATCAGTTTCATACTGTTGACACCGACAACCCGACCATCTTCTGTTACAAGAGGCCCTCCTGAGTTGCCTGGATATATTTCTGAATTGGTCTGGATATATTGTCCACGAAAATTTGAGATAACCCCGGATGTCACTGAATTTTGAAGTTGAAGCGGTGATCCGATAGCATAGACCTGCTGCCCGAGCGTAACCGAACCGGCATCAGCCGCCTCCAGGTAAGGTGTCTGGTAGCCATTAAGTTTCAAAAGTGCCAGATCAAGATGGTCGCTGACCCGATACAGAATAGCTGATTTGTCTTCTCCATCGGCAAGGGTGATTGTAAATCTGGACTGGTAGGAGAGCTTCCTCTTTTTTTGTTCAAAATCCTTTTTTTCCCGGTCAATTTCTCGTTTCTTTGCCAGAAACTCATTTCTCCTGCCATCATAATCCCGGGCCCATTCCTCAAAATATCGTGATTTTTCTTTCAAAGAATTCTCAACCGCCAAACGACGATCCTTGGATACTCGATCACCCTGCTGGCTGATCGTCTTCCTAAACGATGTCCAATTCTGTTTTAAGTTTTTCCGATATTGGTCAATATGGGATTTTTCACGTTTTAAATTCCGTTCCCACTCGGCAAGACGCTGTGTGGCCGCTGCCATTACCTGCTCAACCTTCTGATTATTGACCTCGCTGCCCCTGATTACATGCCGATTCGTCACGATTAAACCATCATCGTTAATAAAAAATCCTGATCCCGATCCAGCTGAGGTTATTACAGAGACGACCGCTAGATTGGCATTTTCAATCGGTCCACTGGGGAGCAATTTTGACTCAAGAATGGCCTTCAGGTCAAGTCCGCTCACCGGGTTGACAGCGTTGCTAAAACCGGTGTTATTTTTTGGTCTCTTGTCCGTGTAGGTAATTTTGACGACTTCAGAAAGAGGTATGGAAACGTCACCGCCGAATTGACGGTAGGTGAGTTGCGTGTTATCACGATCAACATAGTCCGTTTTAATGACGGAGCCATTCTTCAGGTGCACCTCATGGGCAGCAAGGGCAGTTGGCAATATCAGAAGAAGCAGATATAAAAACGGGCATAGTAATCTGGTAGAGACCATGCTCTATACTCCATATAAAACAGGGCAGAGTCAGCGACTCATCAAAGGGTCAACCTGCGGGCATCATGATTAATGCCATGCACAGGCTCTTACCCTTTACAATAGCATTTTGATAAGGATAAATCCACCGACAAGCAAAACCATAAAAACGACGGAAATAATATTAAAATACTTGTCAATGTAGCGTTGCACCGGTTTTCCGAATTTCCAGATAAAGGCAGCAACAAGAAAAAATCGAGCGGATCGAGAAAGAAGAGAGACGATAACAAAGGTCGGGAAATTAAGGTGAAATGCACCTGCTGTAATCGTAAACAGTTTATATGGCAGCGGGGTAAAGCCTGCTGCACCAACTGCCCAGATATCATAGGTCCGGTAGAGTTCCTGTACCTGGAGGTATTTATCAGCCAACCCGTACCAGGCGATTATCTGCTGACCGACAGAGTCCATAAACCAGAACCCGAGTCCGTACCCGAAAGCTCCACCGGCAGCAGAGCCCATGGCACAAACTGCCGCATATTTGAATGCCCGAGACGGTGCGGCAATACACATGGCGATCAGAAAAACATCTGGCGGAATCGGGAAAAAAGAAGATTCAACAAAGGCAATGACAAAGAGCACCCAGATCCCATACGGCCCGGCAATCCAGGCCATGCAGCGATCATAAAGTCGTTTAAAAGGGCCGCGCGCCTGCGCCTCACCATGGCTACCAGCCATATTCACCAACCAGGTCCACAAATCTGACCTTTTCCAGATGGTTAACCCGTAGCTCACCATCAATTTTTTCGACCATCTGAAGATCTTGAACGTGCTGATCGCCAACCGGGATAATCATCCGTCCATTATCTGCAAGTTGTTCAACCAACGGTTTCGGCACTTCAGGGCCTCCGGCTGTTACCATGATTGCGTCATAGGGCCCGTTCTCCGGCCACCCCATCGTTCCGTCATCCAGTTTTGCAATTATATTGAAATATTTGAGCTGATCGAAAACTTTTCGAGCTCCGGCAAGCAGTACATTGATACGCTCGATCGTATAGACCTTTGTACAGAGCCTTGATAATATTGCCGCCTGATAGCCTGAGCCGGTTCCTATCTCAAGTACCGTTTCATGGCCTTTCAGGTTCAGAGCCTCTGTCATACAGGCGACGATATAGGGTTGGCTGATCGTCTGACCGGAAGCAATCGGCAGCGGAAAGTCCCCATACGCCCGGGACCGCAGCGCATCATCAACGAAATAATGACGCGGGACTGTTCTCATGACTTCAAGAACCCGGTCGTCTCTGATACCTCGGGGAACGAGCTGTTCTGACACCATACGTTCCCGAATCGTAATAAATCGAGCCATTATTCCCGTTTCTCTTGCCAGGAATAATCATCTGCCCAGTCAAATTCATCTGATTCATGTGAACTGAACGTACAGTCAGCAACAGTATCACCCTCAAATGTTACCACTATCCTGCTGTAACCGCGGGCATTAAATAAGCCTCCGATATAAGGGGTCTTCTGCATTGCAGACTGCCGTTCTTCGTAGTAGATCCAGCGCTCAGTCGTCTCAGACGTCATCTGTTGAGCATCGGGATCACCAAGATACGTCAGCACATCCTCCTTGCTTGTTCCCGGCTTGATCAGGCTGGCGTCTGAGGCCAGATGCCTGATCGGCTTGTCAGCACAGGATGCAAGCAACAATAAGGTGAAAAGGTAGATAATTATTTTACGTATTGATGACATTATATTCTCCGGAATAACGTAGCCCATACAGTAAAACATCGCTGTTCATACCATATCCCATCCCGATGCCACCCAGGCCGCTCCACAGCTGCACCGAAAAGGTCAGAGACTGCATTTAAGCGCGCTGATGACTTCGAAACTCACAAGAGCTATATCCTGTAGAGGATGATTTTTCAACTCTATTGTCATCATCCTCTCCAAATTTGAACAAACAAGATACCCCGGAGATCCGTAAGGTTTGCCTCTTTATTCTTTACGAACAAGCTATCAGCCCATCACTTTGCCAAGAATACGATAATTACGCTCGACCATTTCAAGAGGATCCACGCTCAGGCCGGCCTGAATCATCGCATTGTCATAAATCTGCAGAGCAACCTCAGCGGCAAATGTTTCATCAGTAACCATCAGCTCTGACAGTTTACCGATTAATTCGCTGGAACTGTTTATCTCAAGATTCTTCTTGCTTACCTCACCCATTATTCCTTTTTCAGACCTGCTGCCCGCCATCACCCGTTCCATCGACGATGTCATATAGCCATCAGGGTTAACAATCATCGCCGGAGCATTGACCAGACGTTGCGAGACACTGACATCAGCCACTTTGTTTTCAAGTGTTTTCTTCAACCAGGAGATCAATACTTCAACTGTTTTTTCATCAAGTCTCTCGCTCTGTTCCGCAGTGTCCAGCTCAGAAGACGATTGATCTTCTTTGACAGAAAGGTCGGCCCGATCAGCAGAAACCAGTTTTTTACCGTCAAACTCTCCAAGGTGATTGAGTACGAAATCATCGATAGGCTCCATGGTATAGAGGATTTCCACATCCTTCTTCCTGAACATTTCGGTATATGGTCCTGACTCAAGAGCGAGCCTGTTCGGGCCATTGATGTAATAGATCTCCTCCTGGTCAGGGCTCATTCGAAGGATATAGTCAGCCAGACTGATCGGGGTACCGTCATTTGACTTGGACGATTCAAACCGCACCAGTTTGCCGAGTTCCTTCTGGAATTCATAATCACTTGTCAACCCCTCTTTCAGATAGATACCAAATGTTTTCCAGAATTTCAGATATGCCTCTTCATCCTTTTTCGCCTCTTCGTCGAGAAATTTCAGGAAACGCTTGGTTATCACTCTTCGAAGCTTTGCAACCAGGGCATTATCCTGCAGCGCCTGGCGTGAAATATTGAGCGGTAAATCTTCACTGTCGACAACGCCTTTCAAGAATCTCAGCCACTCCGGCAAAATATTTTCAGAGTGTTGATCAATGAGAATGCGCTGGCAATAAAGATTAACTCCCGGGGGAACTCTGCCAAATCCCATACTTTCAAAATTCTCCTGGGGAACAAAAAGAAGCGCATTTATGGCAAGGGGAGCATCAGCTGAAAAATGCAAACGAAACATCGGGTCATCCGTTGCATTTCCGATAAACTTGTAAAATTCAGTATACTCTTCGTCTTTAATTTCGGCACGATTACGAGCCCACAGTGCCTGTACCGTATTAACGGTTTCACCATCAAGCTTAATGGGAAACGGAACAAAAGCTGAGTATTGCTTGATAATCGATTCCACTTTCCACTTCTGTGCATATTCATGGGCGTCTTCTTTTAGCTCGATGATGATTTTTGTCCCCCGGTGCAACCCCGGGCACTCACCTATCGTAAAAGAACCGGTACCATCCGAGATCCACTCGTTACCTTCACTGCCATCCAACGACCGGCTCTGCACGCGTACCGTTGAACCTGCCATAAAAGCAGAGTAGAACCCGACACCAAATTGACCAATCAGGCTCACGTCCTTGCGGGCAGCTTCTGCAAGCTCGGCCAGGAAGGAATTGGACCCGGAACGAGCAATCGTGCCAAGATTGGAGCTTAATTCTTCCCGTGTCATACCACTGCCGGTATCGGTAATCGTCAGTTGTTTTTTGTCCTCATTCAGCTCAATTGAAATCTCGAGTGGCACATGCTCATCAAAAGGATTTTCTGCGGTCAAACTCTCATGGCGATATTTCTCCAGGGCATCGGCAGCATTGGATATCAGCTCCCTGACAAAAACATCACGCTCGGTGTAGAGTGAATTGATAACAATATCAAGAAGCTTCTTTGTTTCTGCCTGAAATTCAAATGTCGTGGTATCTTCTTTCATTTTCGGTTCCTCGTTCGTTTCTGAATAATGATACTGTTTTACGACCCGAAGATCGTCATTTTGGTTTTTTCATTAAAGTCGGCGAAAATGTTAACCACAGATGTTTTCGTGTCAAGAAGCGAAACAGTTCTTGTATTCTCCTCAGGGTGTTCTACACTAAAAATTTTCGCCCGAGGCGATATCCATATGTCTACTGGCTACGGAAATCGGATTGATTTTGCCCAAACCGCTGAACTAATCATTTTAAATGGTGATCTCACCAATGACCTCTTGCCGGGAGGCCAAGCACGTTTTGAAGTCTTTCCTTGCAAACAGGCAGCAAATTACCTGCAATTGGCAGAGCCCATTGAAAAAATTTAAATACCGCTTATTTTGGTCACACATATACCACCGGTCAGTACAACAATCGATCTCCTGATAAACGGGAAACATATCGGCTCATCGGCGACACACAATTTTACTGTGGAATATCAAATGGATCTCTGCATAGCTGGTTATATTCATGAAGCAAACAAACGTGAGCTGATCAGAAAAACAGTCGTTTATAACCCGGGTATGTTTTGTGATGGCGGCTGGCTTGAGATACACATAAACAAATCGGAAAGAGAGACGACACTCCATGAACAGCCATAGAAATACCATCATCGTCGGAGGTGGGTTGTCTGGGCTCATTATTGCCCACAAGCTCAAGCTGAACAGCCCGAAGAATCGTTTTGTAATCCTTGAAAAAACCAACAATACCGGTGGGGTCATTCGCTCATTTCAGGAAAATGGCTACCTGGCGGAGATAGGTCCTCACGGTTTCCTGGACAATTGTCCGGAAAGCAAAGAGCTGCTGGCAGAAACAGGGCTGGACCGGGAATGTGTCAAGGCACCGCTCTCAACGTTTGTCCGTTACGTCTGTATGAACGGCAGGCTAAAGATGATTCCCCAGACTCCGATGAAAATCATCAAGGCTCCCCTCATCCCCTGGAAAGACAAGTTAAGGGTCCTTGGGGAACTCTTCAGGGAACCGCTGGCAGGAGAACCAACAGTGGCGAAATGGGCTGATTACCGCTTCGGCAAAGCCCTTCTGCCCTATTTTGATGCGGTTTTTACCGGCACCTACGCCGGTGATTACAATGAGCTGAAAATCGATGCGGTGATGCCCGGGGTGAGGGCTCTTGAAAAACAATACGGTTCAGTCATCAGGGGATTGATTGCCAAGGCACGAGCCGCAAAGAAAAAGAACAAATCAGGGAAAAAACTGGAGATGCCGGCAATGACCAGTTTCCCGGATGGGATGCAGCGGCTCCCTCAAAAGATATCAGAATCACTGATAGCCGGTGATGAATTGTTTCTGAACTGCCCGGCTACCCGCCTCCGCAAAACGCAACGGGGCTGGTCTGTTGACACACCTGAAACCACTTTTCATGGTGACAACCTGGTGCTTGCCCTGCCGGTAAACCAGGCCCTCGGCCTGCTATCCGAAATCGATTCTTCAATGGTACTCAAAGAGATTCCGGAAGCCTGGATAGCGACTGTTGTTTTTGGATTTGAGGGTGCGAGCCTGCCGCCAGGTTTTGGATTTCTGATTCCGGAAGTGGAAAAAAGATTTACCCTCGGGACCCTGTTTTCATCAAATATGTTTCCCAACAGGGCGCCTGACGGCACGATCGTCTTTGAAACACTGGTTGGCGGGAAACGACATCCGGAGCGACTGCAACTTGATGATCAGGAGTTGATCAAACGCAGTCTTGCAGACCTGAGAGGACTGCTCGATCTTCCCCCGGCCCCTGTATTCACCAGGGTTTTAAGACCCCAGGGCGGTATTCCCCAACTCGAAGCTGGGTACCCGGACCTCCTCAACTGGCGCAACAACCTTACCAGAAAAAGTGATGGATTGTTTATCTGTGGTTTTGGCTGGGACGGGATTGGTATCAACGACATGGTCAAAACTGCCACATCAACAGCCGACAAGATCAGCAAAGGAAGCAAACAGGATCAGGAAGCAGCGGAAATCAAAAAAGTGTATTTTTAAAGTGAAACATCGCTCAGGGGCTCTGTCAAAGCTTACTCACCTTATCACTTAATAGATCTATTTGAGCCGATACTGAATTGTCACGGCGATTCAAGCCGGATATAACTTTAATCGAATGCATAACTGTTGAATGATCACGGTTAAATACTCTGCCGATATCGGCAAGAGTTTCATCCGTATGCTTTCGACTCAGGTACATCGCCATCTGCCGCGGAAAGGAAATTTTCTTCTTCCTTGACTTGGACTGCATATCCTGAATTGAAATCTTGAACTGGCTGCCAACCAGCTCACTGATCAATTGGGCATTAAGGCTATTCGGGGTACCGACGACTGACTGCACCACATCTTCAATTATAGCCTCGTCGACCGTTCCTCCCTGCAAAGCAGCGCGGGCCCTGATAGCAACCACAGCAGACTCAATCCTTCTCACGTCTCCCTTAATGTGTTGGGCAAGATAGTTTAGAAATTCGTCAACAAGTTCCAGCTTGTGCTGGGAGGCCTTGCGCCGAACTATTCGCAGGCGAGTGTCAAGATCAGGTTCCCGAATAGAAGTTACCAGGCCAGATGTCATTCTGGATTTGAACTCATTATCAATTCCAACCAACTCCCGTGGAGTCGTGTTTGCGGTCAGGACAACGCGCTTACCAAGTTTAATGAGAGAGTCAAGCAGTTCGTTGAGTTCCTCCTGGGTTTTCTTTTTTCCGGTCAGACTTTGAATATCCTCAATGAGCAAAACGTCGCAATGGTCATGATATTTACGTTTAAAAATATCCATATCATTGGATTTTATATTTTGCACCATTTCTGAGGCGAATTGTTGTGCCGTTAGATAGTGAAGCCGGGCCATCGGTGATGTATCAAGAACCTGATGGGCGATGGCATGAGCCAGGTGGCTTTTACCCAGCCCGGTAGAACTGTTTATATAGAGACATGGGCCGATCGAGTCATCAGAGACTGAGATTGAACGACACGCTGATTCTGCCAGGATATTACTTTCACCCACCATGAAATTATCAAATGTATAGCGGGGATGAAGTGACCGGACATGCGAGCCCCCGGACGGCAGCGCAGGTAAGCGCAGCTGCTTCGGCTTATTGTTTCTGACAGGGAGAGCGTGACATTCATCACTTATCTTGACTCGCTCAACTGAACGATCAATCTCGTTAACTTTTTCTGTGATGACCTCGAGGAAATTCTGACTCACGTATGCCCCGAAGTAACGATCCGGGCAGGAGAGATAAAGACAGGATTCATTTTGACTCTCAACCTCTAGAGGCTCTATCCACAAATCATAGACACTTTCTGTCAGTTTTTCCTGCAATTTTTCTTTTGCCTTTCTCCAGATCATCATCCACGAACTCTCAGAATAAGTCGATTAAGCACAATTCCAGAAAATCCCGTCCAATAATAGTTAGAACCTATCATCAGACAAAACAAACCGAAAACTATATGGGGCTTTACAACAAAAACAGAAACAACCGACGGATCCTCTTCTCTCCGGAAAGAAAATCCAGGGGCACAAAGTATGAATGGAGATAAACATCATATTGGATTTTTGGTCAAAGACGATTTTAAGAGATTTTTTTATCACCATAAACTGTTATCAACATCACCCACCAGCGCCCATAGCTGCGGGAATAGCAGTGGAGGGCGGATCTATCTGCCTGCCAGAAGCGACTTTCAGCTCACCACAATTTTTCAACGTTATCCTGATATTTTAGTGTAAAAGAGGGACACTTATCAACAATTTAACAAATATATTAAACTCAACATTTCTCTATTTTTCTAAAAATAGGTAAAATAAACTTTATTTTTTACTATAAAAATCGCGTTAATGTATTAAATCCGGGCTCTGCATCAATTTATCTTTTTTATTTTTTTTTAAAAAAAAATATTGCTTTTATAACGAAAAAAAAATATTCAGGCGCGGGCAAATGTCCATACATGGACTTCGCTGGCACCATTTTTTTTTAATATTTTCGAGCACTCGGAAACAGTTGTCCCTGTTGTAAACACATCATCAACAAGCCAGACGGACCTACCTTCTACCATGCCTTTACTCGTTACAAAAAATGCATCCTTCAGATTTCGGCGACGCTCAAGCCCACTTAACCCGGTCTGAGAAGTGGTGTTTTTAGATCGTAATAGAAGATTTATAGCTATTTTTTCCTGAAAACCGGAGAATGCCAGGCGCGCAAGAAGTTGAGATTGGTTGAACCCCCTCTGCCGCAGCCTTTTTGCATGAAGCGGAACCGGGATAATCAGCTCACATTTTTCCTGTTCCCAGATTTTTCCGTTATGCGCGAGGATTGCTTCAATCGCTCCGATGACAGAACTGTCAGCTCGATATTTAAGGCGGTGCAGGAGACCTGGCAGCGGTGAGCGATACCTGAGCAGGGAACGTGCCGTGTCAAAAGAGGGCATGTCCTGCAAACAGTCACTGCAGTAGTGGTCTTTCGCTCCTGTAAAAATCTCAAACTGACACCCGCACCTGAGACATAAGGGCGATTGTAAGAAAACCAATTGGGCAAAACAGTCAGCACAGATATACGATTGCCTCTGCACCGTCATCTGTATATCGCAAATATGGCAGCGGGGTGGAAATAACAGGTCGAGAAAAGAGTGGCCTGTTCGGGAAATAATACGCTTTATTTTCTTATTATCGTGGATTTCAAACATGCTCACTGATCATTCGTCTCTGTAGTATTTGTTCCGACCATTATAACCCAATAACAATTGGTGGAAAAACATTCTTTGCTTCTCAACCATTCTGGATAGAGCCCGGTATCCTGCCCGCACGCTTTGAGTGCACGATACAAATATTGCTGCGACCCAAATCTGTGTGCTTTGCATTTTTAGCCAAACATGGCATAATGGACTGAATTTTTACCGCTTTATTGCTCATTATAAATATAGATAGTTGATTTCAAAAGGAATATAAAATCAGATAATCTTCTTCATGAAATCACTTTTTAAAGGGTATCGTCCATGACAAGTAACAGGAACAGACAACATCTAAACCGATCATGCCGGCTTTTAAAGTCAATCTGCTTGACGATGATGATCAGCCTGGTAACCATCATTTACCAACCTGTTTACGGAGCAGAACAAAATACGGCATACCTGCCGCTCCATGTGATCGCACCCCAGGTAGATACATCGTTTATCGCCCAGGTGGACACGGCGATGGAGTCAGTTCTTGCCAGGCATGAACTGATCATGGAACCCCGCTCCTCTGTTCAGACCATGATTGAGAAAAATCAATGGCCGCCGACACTTGACAGCCTGGAAGAAATAGCCAACGCAACAGGTCACGACAATGTTGCTGCGGGTACACTCACCGTCATCGGCAACCAGATCAGTGTAGATTTCAAGGTTTTCGATCTTCTTGACCCCTCACGCCCAAAATATTTTTTCCAGGAATCTTCCTCGATAGCCTCTCTGGACGTCGTTCTCTCTGATGTCCTTGGCCAGGTACACGATTATGTCAGAAGAGATCAGTTTATCGCTGATATTGCTCCTGAAGGCAACAGGAGGATAGACTCTGGCGCAATACTGAGAAAAATTAAGACCAAGGCTGGCGATTCTTATAACCCTGCTGTCCTTCGTGAAGATCTCAAGGCAATTTACAAAATGGGCTACTTCAATGATGTTCAAATTGACGTAACCGATACAAACCAGGGCAAACAGATACTCTTTCGAGTTATAGAGAAACCGGCAATCAGCTCTATCACGTTTTCGGGTCTTGACGAACTTGATAAGAAGGACCTCACCGAGGTAATAACTCTGAAGGAAAATGCAATTCTCAATCCTGCCCGTGTCAGTGGCGCCGCGGAAGCAATCAAGACACTTTACAGGTCTAAAGGGTACTATAACACTGAAGTGGATGCCAACATCAGCTACCCCACCCCTGAGACGGCAGCGGTGCGATTTGTTATTGATGAGGGTGAAAAAATCTATATCAAGGAGATCAGCTTCGAAGGAAATTCAAATTTTGACAGCGGTGACCTTGAAGATGTCATTGAAACAAGTGAGAAAGGCTGGCTCTCCTGGCTGACCGACTCAGGTCTGCTGGACAAAGATCTTCTTAACCAGGATGCGTCGCGAGTTATCGCTTTCTACAATAACCACGGTTTTCTTGAAGCCCGGGTCGGTGAGCCTGTGGTAACCCAGGAAGAGGAATGGCTCTATATCAAATTCATCATTGACGAGGGACCTCGTTTCAAGGTCGGTACCGTTGACATTGATGGAGACCTGATCGCAGACAAGCAGATCATTCTTGATATGCTGTCGATAAGAAACGAAGACTTTCTCAGCAGGCAGGTGTTGAGAGAAGATATCCTCAAGATTACCGACTTTTATGCAGAACAAGGATACGCATTTGCGGACATACGCCCGAACATGAACAAATCTCAATCGGGATCCAGGGTCGATATCGACCTGTCGATAGACAAGGGAGAACTGGTCTATATCGATCGTATTTCAATCAAAGGCAACAGCAGAACCCGGGATAATGTTATCCGCCGGGAACTCCAGATTTCAGAAGGCGGTGTCTTTGATGCGAAAGGATTGAGAACCAGCAACCAGAAGCTGCAGCGGCTGGATTTTTTCGAAGAGGTGAACGTTACTCCGGAACCCGCACTGGATCCGTCAAAAATGAACATCTCGATTAATGTAAAAGAAAAGTCCACAGGACAGTTCAGCATAGGAGCAGGCTACTCGTCAGTCGACAACCTCATTCTGATGGGTGAAATATCTGAAAACAATCTCCTCGGCCTTGGTCACCGCTTGGCACTCAGCGCTAACCTTGGCGGCAGCAGCAGTAGATACAATCTCTCCTGGACTAATCCCAGGCTTTATGACTCAAATGTCTCGGTTGGTGCCGATCTGTTCAACTGGGAGCGGGAATACGACGATTATACAAAGAACTCCAAGGGTGGTGCCCTGCGCTTTGGCCACCCGCTCTGGGAAAAGTGGCGTATGTACGAGAGCTACAGCTATACTGACACTCAACTGAGCGACGTATTGCCAGATGCCTCATTCATAATCCGGGAATCCCAGGACATACCAATAACAAGTGCTGTCAAGGCCTCGTTTGTGCGTGACACCCGAGATAAATTGTATGGTGCAACTCGCGGATCAAGAAATTCCCTCAGTGTCAAATATGCCGGCGGTATTCTTGGCGGAGACTCTCAGTTTACAAAGGCGGAAGGATCTACCAGCTGGTACTTTCCTCTACCGTTCAGTACCGTCTTCCACGCCCTTGGAGCGGCTGGACAGGTATGGGAGAACGAGACAGGCAAGCTACCGGTATACGAGCGCTTCTACCTCGGCGGGATGAGCAGTATCAGGGGTTACGAATATGGCAAAGTAAGCCCAATTGATCCCCTGACCGGAGACAGGATCGGTGGCGATCGAATGTGGTACACCAATCTCGAAATCGTTGTCCCGGTTCTGAAAAAGCAGGGCGTTTTTGGTGTTGCCTTCTTTGATGCCGGCGACTCACTCGCAGATGATGAGGAATGGACTTTCAACGAAGTCGCCAAGGCAGTAGGCCTTGAAATACGCTGGATCTCACCGATGGGTCCGTTACGCGTCGTCTGGGGATATAATCTTGACCCGTTGCCTGATGAACCCCAAACCGTTTGGGATTTCAGCATTGGCGGACAATTTTAATCCCTCCTGTTGGTTGACGACATATGTTTTCTGCCGGTTTCATCAACAACTCAGCCGGCACTTTTTTCTATGAAAAACCGTTCTCTTGATCAAAGGAAGAGCAGCCTGCTGGTATCTGGTCTTCGAGGGGCAAGTCCAGCCTGGTACTGCTCAACCCTGGCACAAAAGCAGCCACTCTGCTGTGTCTTGCCAAGTGAGCAGATGGTCCAGGACTTTGAACAGGACCTGCAATTGTTCACCAACTGCCCTGTTATCGGCTACCCCGGTTATGAAATTCCACCATACACCCCGCTGTCCCCTGATCAGCGGACGACTGCAGCACGTCTTTCCGCACTCTACAGGCTGACCGAAAGCCGGCAGCCATTCATCCTGGCTATTTCCATCGAGGCTCTCCTGCGACGGGTTATGGACCGTTCCGTACTGTCAAAACACGCCGAACTCTTGATGGAAGGAGAAGAGTGTGATCTCCATTCACTGAAAATTAATCTCATCAACATGGGATATGAACATGTATCACTGGTGAAGAGCATCGGGGATTTCTCAGTTCGTGGTGGCATTGTTGATATTTTCCCTCCCAGTTTCCAACTGCCGGACTCGCAGCTCCACGAAGGTCCGATCCGCCTTGATTTTTTTGGTGACACAGTTGAGTCAATTCGTGCATTTGACCCGTTTACCCAGCGTTCATCATCTCATATCCCCGAGGCGATATTACTGCCGGTGAGTGACATCTATATTCCCACTGATAACCGCTCATATCTGAGAAAAGCCCGAGACCGGTTCCATCAGTGCGGCGAGCGCTTCAACTGGTCAGCTGAAATAACGGCCGAATTGATGGAACGGATCAAGAGCGGACAACGCTTTGCCGGAATAGAGTTTTTTCTGCCCCTGCTCTCTGTCAATGAAGAGAGTCGCAGTGCCACAATCTTTGATTACCTCCCACACGATACTCTCTTCGTTCTCCAGGATCCCCAGGCGATTAACCAGCAGAGCCAGATAACCTGGGAACGGATAAAGGCAAATTACCAGACTGCTCTTGTTGATGGGAAGCCCGCCCTCCCTGCAGATGAGCTCTTTATAGGGGAAGAAGCATTCGTCGACTCCTTAACCTCATTCGACCGGATTGAGCTAACAGAATTCGTCCCTGAACATGCAGAGCATCAGATTATTCAGACGAATAATCACCAGCTGCTCAAGCAGGAAATTTCAATGCTCAGAAAGAAGGAGGGGCTCCTCTCACCATTGGCAAACCAGGTTTCCAACTGGCTTGGCGAAGGGGACAACGTTATTATCTGCTGCAGATCTGAACGACGTCAGAAAACACTTGCCGAACTGCTGGGCCGCTTTAATATCCCTCTTGCCAGTCTGGAAGCGCCTGTCAACATCACTGAGCTGCCGCCTTTATCCGGCGAAAGGCCTCTTTACCTGAGCGACACTCCACTCAGCTCGGGGTTCAGCCTGCCGCTTCATCGGCTGCACCTGCTCTCTGAAAATGAGCTTTTTGGAGAGATGCGGATTGGCAGCAGGAAGAGAAAAGTACCGCGGCCGAAGGGAACACCGGTCAACTTTACTGAACTCACCAGTGGAAATGTCGTCGTACACCGGGAGCATGGTCTTGGTCTGTACCGTGGCCTTGAGACCATTGAGCTCCAGGGAATTGCCAATGATTTTATGCTGATCGAGTATCGGGAAGGAGATAAACTATACCTGCCTGTCGACCGTCTTAATCTTGTCAGCCGTTACGAAGGACTGTCTGATAAGCAGCCGAAAATTGATAAGCTGGGAGCGCAGTCCTGGAAAGCAACCAAACAGAAAGTTTCTGAGGAGGTCTGGAAGGTTGCCCAGGAGCTTCTGGATATTTATGCCCATCGGGAAATCCGGAACGGACGCTCATTTTCTCCCCCATCAGAACTCTATCGTGAGCTTGAAGAATCATTTCCCTATGATGAAACAACCGGTCAGTATCAGGCAATCACAGAAACAATTGATGATTTGACTTCTGAGCGCCCCATGGATCGACTGATATGCGGTGATGTGGGTTATGGAAAAACGGAAGTTGCCATCAGGGCAGCCTTTAAAGTTATTGAAGATGGTTTCCAGGTGGCACTTCTTGTCCCCACTACTGTCCTTGCCGAGCAGCATGCCAAAACATTCAAAGAGCGACTGCAGGGCTTCCCGGTACGTGTTGAATCTATCAATCGATTTAAATCTCATGCCCAACAAAAGCGACTCGTCTCAGATCTCTCCGGCGGGTCGATTGACGTCATCATAGGCACCCATCGCCTGCTTTCAAAAGACATCTCTTTTAAACGACTTGGATTGCTGATTGTTGATGAAGAGCACCGATTTGGTGTTAGCCATAAAGAAAAGATAAAACGGCTCAAGGCTGAGGTTGATATTCTGACGCTGACGGCCACACCAATTCCCCGAACGCTGCAGATGTCCCTCTTGGGAATTCGTGATCTTTCTGTAATTTCAAGCCCTCCCGAACATCGCAGACCAGTCAAAACCTTCGTTTCCCGATACGACGAGCTGGTAATTAAAGAGGCAATCAGCCGAGAAATCGTCAGGGGCGGGCAGGTTTTCATAGTCCATAACCGGGTCAAGTCAATACATCGCATGGCTGCAACAATCCAGGAGCTTATCCCTGCTGCACGAATCGCCGTGGCCCATGGGCAGATGGCCGGGAAAGAACTCGAGGAAATAATGGTCTCTTTTGTTAACCATCGTCTGGACGTTCTGGTCAGCACGACCATTATCGAATCTGGCCTCGATATTCCGACAGCAAATACAATCATTATTAACAGGGCAGACCGGCTCGGCCTTGCCGAGATCTACCAGCTCCGCGGTCGGGTGGGCCGATCGCCAATCCAGTCATTTGCATATCTTCTGGTACCCTCAATCGATCACCTGTCAAAAGACTCCAGAGAGCGCCTGCGTGCACTGATGGAGTACAATGAACTCGGAGGGGGCTTCAAACTGGCGATGAGCGACCTGCAGATTCGAGGGGGAGGGAACCTGCTCGGTGTATCCCAGAGCGGTCACATCGCCGCAATCGGATATGATCTCTACCTTGACCTCCTGCAAAAAACAGTCGCCGATCTGAAAAGTCGGGCAGATGATCCTGATCGTATTTTTCCGGCTGAAGACATTGATCCCGAAATAAACCTGCGCGTCTCTGCATATATTCCTGAGACCTACATAGCTGATATCAGTCAAAGATATATCATGTATCGCAGAATTGCGGCGCTGAGCCAAAGTGATTCTGCATCATTCCAGGATCTTCTCGATGAGCTTTCTGAGCGCTATGGTGCGCCCCCTGAAGAACTCAACAATCTATTCTCTGTTGTGGCCATAAAAAAAGAACTCATTCCACTCAGAGTCAACAAACTTGAACGCGGACCTGACAGCCTGGTATTTTCTTTCCTCCCCGACACGCCGGTTGACCCAGCCCATCTGACACAATACCTGCAAAAAGCTGGAGGCTCTCCTCGCCTGACCCCTGACGGCAGACTGGTGATCAAGAGTAGAGCACAATCCATGCCGGATATAAGTTCAGCAGTTAAAACGGCCCTGAAGGACCTCCATCAACTCAGCCATGAATCAACAATACATTAACGTTCAGATAAAACCGAATTTTCACTGGGACGATCTCGATACTGTTCTGCTCGATATGGATGGTACCCTGCTCGATAAACACTTTGATGATTATTTCTGGGAACACTACGTCCCCCAGCAATATGCTGAAAAGAACAGGCTCAGTCTTGGAGATTCCCGTAATGAGCTTTTTAGGCGATACCGTTCAGTCGAAAACACGCTTCAGTGGACTGACCTTGATTACTGGACTCAGCAGTTGGGACTCGATATTTCAGGATTGAAGATGAAGATAGATCACATGATAAACATCCACCCCTTTGTGATAGATTTTCTGGAATTTGTCAGAGCTCAGAAGAAACGAATCATCCTTGTTACCGCGGCTCACAATAAAACACTGAAAATCAAGGTGGACAAAACAGGAATCGAACCACTGTTTGACCAGATTATCTGCGCAGAAGAAGTTGGCACGGCAAAAGAAAATCCTCAGTTCTGGCAGATACTTGAAGAGATGCTCGGATTCAACAGAAAGCGGACACTGCTGGCAGATGATACCGCCAAAGTTCTCGAGTCAGCGCAGCAATACGGTATCAAGGAGTTAATACACATCGCCAAACCCAGCTCCCAAAAACCGATCGAATATTCTTCACAATTCCCGTCCATTGCCCGCTTCAATGAACTAATTTTTTAATACTCGTTATTTTTGATGTTGCTTTAAATAAAGAGACACATCTTTTGTGGAGCCGAGTAGAAGCCCAATCCACCGGGTCGACTCATTGCCGGACAGGGCAATTTTGACGGTCATCGTCAATGGTACGGAAAGCAGCATCCCCACCGGCCCCAATACCCACCCCCAGAACGTCAGGGAAAGAAAAACAACCAGTGTGGAAAGCCCAACACTTTTCCCCATCACCCTTGGCTCAATAATCGAGCCGATTATTATGTTGACGACAAGGTAACCGATTGCGGTAATCAGCGCATTCAATGGGCCCAGCTGAATGAGTGCAATAAGAACTGCAGGAATCGCAGCAATGATGGAACCGATATTGGGCACAAAATTCAGCAGAAAGGCAAAAATTGCCCATAAAATAGCGAAATCAACATTCTGCAGTGAAAGAAAAAGATATATAATGAGAGCTGTTGAAAGACTGGTCAAGGTTTTCATAGCCAGATAGCGGTTCACTCCGCTGGTTATCTCAACGTATTCGTTTAGAGAGTTTTCAGAATTCCCCCGAATTGCTCTGATCTTATCCGGTATCCCGGCCGCTTCAAGGAGCAGAAAGACAAAGGTCAGCAAGATGAGAAAAGCATTGGTAAGCATCCCTCCAAGACCATTGAGGGTGCCGCCGATGAGTTTCATAATTTTCCCCGGATTCAAAATTTCCACGACAAGTGCGCTGTCAATTGAAATACCGTATCCTGCGAGCCAGGCCAGCAGGGACCGCAGGATTAAATTCAGCCGGTCCTGGTAATAGGGGACATTTCTGGAAAACTCACTGAGTGCAGTGGAAACGAGCATCGCCAGCATCAGCCAGAGGCCAACGACAAGTGCCAGAATCATTAACAGGCCAAACAGTTCCGGGATACCTTTGCGCTGCAGCCAGAACAGTAATGGCGCGCAGATGACTGCCAGGAATACTGCCAGTAGAAACGGTACAATCAGAGAGCTGGCGGCCTTCATGCCGGCGACAATAATCACCAGTGACGCCAGCTTGACCAGACTGCTTTTGCCTTCCGTTGTTAGCGGATTCATTCGATATTCCTTATTGAATTTTTAACGTATCCGGATCGAAAAAGCTTTGCCTTCATAGTCGTTATACAGTAATAAAGGAGAAATTTATTCATCTTTCTCTTTTCGATCAATAAAGCCAATGTTTCAATCAAATTTATTTCGCTCTGCAATTGTTGCAGGTTTTGTCTGTTCCTCACTGATATCCTGTGCAACAGACAAACCTCGTCCTGAATCTCTCGAGCAGACCTACCCTGCTACCTCACAGGTGAATATCACTTTTAATGAAACTGAGATTCCCGGTCAATGTCGAGTGTTCTCCCACCTGCTGGTTACTATTCCGCCATCCATGCATGAATCCAAGATAAAAGAGCGGGTTGAGCAGTTTGGTATGAAAAATGGAGCCGATTATATACTTGTCGGTATGGCAAGAGAAAGTGACGAAGAGGTTGAGGAGATCTATTTCAGATCGTATGGACCGCAATCTCCTTATTCATTCAAGAACAGGTGGGAAGGGTGGAAGTTTGGTTTTCGTGACTGGAACAATGCGGGTCCTCTCGTTGATTATGGTCATAACCGACTCTGGAGTGACAATCCGGCATTTGACACGGAGGTCACCGCCCAGGTAGTGCTTCTCAACTGCCAACTCGGTCCCAGTAAACCATAGTTACACCGTTAGATCTGCATATCTTTATCAGAATGCTCCGGAGTCTGTAATAGCGGATATTCAGTTTTTAGCTTCTTTTCATCAAAAATTCTGTTAATCTTCAAAAAAAAATTTGGCAGTTGGCAGATTTTTTTTTGAAATAGCAACAGAACAATGTTCTTTTTTTTAGATATATTACTTTTATTACACATTATTTTCATCAACACCAGCTACCATATCTTTTCCACACTCAAGACTTGAAGTTACTGGAAATATTTAGTATATGTGGTGAGGATGGTGTGTCACCATTAACACGGAGGAGACAACAGCAAGCATGTAACAAGCGTAGAAATTACCCACAACCTGATAATTTCAAGAGAGGTAGACACATGGCTGACTATGCAAAAGAATTCGCAGAAAGCATTGAGCACCCCGAGGTATACTGGGCAAAGGCTGCAGAAGAAATCGATTGGTACAAGAAATATGACAATGTAATTGACAGCTCAAACCCACCTTTTTATCGCTGGTTTCCCGGCGGCATGATGAATACCTGCTACAATGCGGTAGATCGCCATGTAGAAAACGGCAGAGCAGACCAGGTTGCAATTATCTACGACAGTCCCGTTACCGATACCCAGATTAAGGTGACCTACAAAGAGCTTCAGGAAAAAGTTTCAAGACTGGCCGGTGGCCTTCAGAAACTGGGCGTTGCCAAGGGCGACACGGTTATCGTCTATATGCCGATGATTCTTGAAGCTGCCTACGCCATGCTCGCCTGTGCCAGAATCGGCGCGATTCACTCTGTTGTTTTTGGAGGGTTTGCCGCCAACGAACTAGCTATAAGAATCAACCATGCCCAGCCAAAGGTAATCCTGACAGCTTCCGGTGCGATTGAAGGCAAAAAAACACTTGCCTATAAACCGATTGTTGATGAGGCGATTCAGATCGCTGAGCACAAGGTAGAAAAGTGTGTACTTTTCCAGCGTGCGTTTCTCACTGCTGACATGCAGAACGATATGGACATCGACTGGAATGATCTCGTGGCAGAGGCGCCGCTGGTTGACTGCGTACCCGTTGCAGCAACCGACCCCCTGTATATTTTATATACCTCGGGTACTACCGGAATGCCAAAAGGTGTCATGCGGGATAATGGCGGTCACGCCGTTGCGCTGAACTGGTCTATGAAAGCAATCTACGACATCGATGCCGGAGACGTTTTCTGGTCGGCCTCAGACGTCGGCTGGGTCGTCGGACACTCCTATATCGTCTACGCTCCGCTCCTCAGGGGTGCAACAACAATCTTTTACGAAGGGAAACCCATCGGCACCCCCGATGCCGGCGCTTTCTGGCGCGTTATCTCAGAGCATAAGGTCAAGTCTATGTTCACCGCGCCAACGGCGTTCAGAGCAATCAAGAAAGAGGACCCCAACGGAGAATTTGTCAGCAAATACGACCTTTCCTGCTTCGAGTGCCTCTACCTCGCCGGTGAACGGCTCGACTCAGACACCTACCATTGGGCAACCAATCTCCTTAAAGTTCCGGTCATTGATCACTGGTGGCAGACAGAAACGGGATGGGCCATCGTTGCCAACTGTCGCGGTATAGAAGAGCTCCCAATCAAACCGGGATCGCCGACCAAGGCTGCACCGGGATACAATGTCATGATTCTTGATCATGAAGGAAATGAAGTTGGCCCAAATACCGAGGGTAATATCGTCGTCAAACTACCGCTGCCTCCGGGAACCCTCGCCACTCTCTGGCGAAACGAGAAGCGATTTGTAGAGTCATACATGACAACCTTCCCCGGATATTATGAGACCAGTGACGGTGGATATATCGATGAAGACGGTTATGTTTATGTCATGGGCCGAATGGACGATGTTATCAACATCGCCGGGCACCGTCTGTCCACCGGCTCAATGGAGGAGGTAATCGCAACTCATCCGGATATTGCAGAGTGTGCGGTCATCGGAACCGATGACCAGCTCAAGGGACAACTTCCGGTCGGTTTATTTGTCTTGAAATCAGGAGTTGACCGAGATGTTGAAGAGGTTAAAACCGAACTTGTCAAAATGGTGAGAGAACAGATTGGCGCGATCGCCTGTTTTCGTGAATCTACTGACGTCGGGAGACTGCCCAAGACGAGATCAGGTAAAATTTTAAGAGGGACCATGCGTTCAATTGCAAGTGGTAAAGAGTACCGGGTGCCTTCGACCATAGATGATCCGACGATCCTTGATGAAATTACCGACACTCTCAAAGAGATGGGTTATCCGCCGAAATAACAGAGAATATTCTCAATGACCCAAAGGGCAGGCACTGGTTTAGCGCTCGTGCCTGCTCGTTTCATGGATGATTTGAAGGAAAACCAACCTTTTGCTTATTACCTCACTATAATATTTCCGAACACACCTACTATTACTACCAGGAACAACTATGAAAATTCATGAATACCAGGCCAAAGAACTTTTCAGATCCTACAATATTCCGGTCCCGGACGGAGCATTATGCCACCAACCGGAGGAAGCTCGGAAGGCAGCTGAAAAATTTGGTCTGCCGGTTGCCGTAAAAGCGCAGGTTCATGCAGGGGGCAGAGGCAAGGGTGGTGGTGTGAGAGTCGCCAGGAGCCTTGATGAAGCGCTTGAAGCAGCGCAGGCCATTCTTGGCATGTCTCTTGTCACCCAGCAGACCGGAGCTGGCGGCAGAACAGTCAATAAGATTCTCGTCGAACAGGGGGTAAGCATTAAGAAAGAGCTCTACCTGTCCTTCATTGTTAATCGAGATGATGCCACGGTCACCATCATGGCCAGTCAGGATGGCGGCATGGATATTGAAGAAGTCGCTGCTGCCACGCCCGAGCGGATCATCAAGGTTGGTATCAGCACACTGCTCGGCATTCAGGGATATCATGTCAGGCAGGTTATTATCGGTCTTGAGCTGCCCCCTGCAGTAGCAAAACAATGTGGTCAACTGCTCAGGAACCTCTACAAGCTATTCGTCGGCTACGACTGCTCTTTGCTGGAGATCAACCCGCTGATCATTACTGAAGAGGACCAACTCATAGCGCTTGATGCGAAAATTGATGTTGACTCCAACGCCCTCTTTCGACATGCTGACGTTGAAGAGATGCGTGACCCGCTGGAAGAAGACCCGAATGAACTTGAAGCAGCCAAGTACGACCTGAACTACATCAAACTGGACGGTACCATTGGCAACATGGTTAATGGCGCAGGACTTGCCATGGCAACCATGGATATCATTAAGCAGGCAGGGGCGGAACCGGCAAACTTTTTGGACGTTGGCGGTGGGGCCAGTGCAGAACGCGTTGAAAACGGATTCAGAATCATCCTCAGCGACCCAAGCGTCAAGGGTATCCTGATCAATATTTTTGGTGGAATATTGCGCTGCGATATTCTTGCCCAGGGTGTTGTTCAGGCGGCCCAGTCTCTTGACTTGAAAGTTCCGGTTGTCGTGAGAATGGAAGGAACGAATGTCGAAGACGGCAGAAGAATTCTGGCAGAATCAGGGCTCGACCTTATCAATGCGGTTGATCTCTCTGACGCCGCGGCAAAGGTTGCCGAGATAGCCCGAAATTAAGGCAATAAACGTGAGAACCGTCTCGTTCATAACGGCAGTCGTAACATCTTTTCTTATTTTTCTCGCCGCTTCTGGCCAATGTTGGGCAAAAATGGTCATTGCCCGCAGTAACGACCATTTTCTGTCCGGCTCCAGCCTCCCGGCTCTGGCAATTACAATCGCACAGGGTGCCGAAATTGTTCACCTCAACCTGGCTATGTCAGCAGATAATCAGGTAATTATTCTCAGTGATACGGTCATTAACGAGATTACCAATGCAGCTGAACTGTTTCCGGATAAGGTTCGACAAGATGGCTCGTACCTTGTCATGGATTTCACCCTTGAAGAACTGCAGCAGCTCTCTCTCGTCAACTCCCCCCAGGTAACATCGTCTACGGAGACACCCCGGGCAGATCTCACCCCCCTTCCGCAGATCCGCATTGCAACGCTGAGTGACGCGTTAAACCTCATCAAAACAATGCAAAATAATCTGGGCCGCAGGATTGAGATTATCGGCGAGATCAAAAAGAGTTGGCAATATCTGCACGAAAACAGAGACATCAGTAAGGCTGTTATTGATACTTGCCGTCAGCATGGTTACGCAACCCATGACAGCGGGCTCTATATCGCATCGTATGATCCGGAAGAGCTGCAGAGAATCCACGACGAGCTTTTTGCTGAAGCGGGGGTGGATCTGAAGATTTTTCAGCTGATTGAAGAAAACTCAGGCAAAGAGACCCAGCACTTTGAGCTGGGCAGATGGCTGAACTATAATTATGACTGGCTCTATACCAAATTTGGTCTCAAGGCAGTATCCGCCTATGCTGATATGATCAGCCTCTCGCATGATTTTCTGATAAGTGACACCGGTGATCTTCTTCATCAGGAATATGTAGAAGATGCCCATATCCTTGGATTGAAAATTATTGTTAACCCTGTTGACCAGGTGGCCGATGAACTGCCGGATTTTGCCACGAGCTTTGAGTCGTTTCTTGAGTTGTGTCTCTTCACCGCTGGCACCGATGGGCTGATCACCGAAAGAGATGTGTTTATGCGTGAATTTATGGAGAACCAATTACCTGATAACAGCTCCGGGAAAAAAAATAAAACCACCATAGAGCTTTTACTGGAAAATGTAAAAAGGCAACAACAAAACAACTAATACCACACGAGAGAATGTAAATTATGGCTATTTTCGTCGACAACAATACGCGCCTGATCGTACAGGGAATCACCGGCCAGGAAGGCCAGTTTCACACACGCCAGTGTGTCAGTTATGGTTCCAACGTCGTTGGTGGAGTTACACCTGGCAAGGGCGGCCAGAAGATGGATGAAGTCCCGGTATTCGATTCTGTTCTTGAAGCGCGTAAAAAGACGGATGCAAATGCCTCGATGATTTTTGTTCCTCCGCCATTTGCTGCAGAAGCAATCCTGGAGGCGATAGATGCGGACATAGAAATGATCATCTGCATAACCGAGGGTATACCGGTTATGGATATGTTGAAAGTTAAAAGCTATCTTGCCACCAAGACCTCCCGCCTAATTGGTCCAAACTGCCCTGGCATCATTTCGCCCGGGTCGTGCAAGATCGGCATAATGCCTGCCAGCATTCACCAGGCAGGAGGGCCATTTGGTGTTGTTTCCCGATCTGGTACGCTTACCTATGAGGTCGTCCACCAATTAACACAGGAAGGTTTCGGCCAGACCACCTGTGTTGGAATTGGCGGTGATCCGGTAAATGGGACAGGATTTATCGACTGTCTCACCGCTTTTGAAGCAGATCCTGAAACAGAAGCCGTTGTCATGGTTGGCGAAATTGGCGGCAGCGCGGAAGAGGAAGCATCAGCCTGGATTGCGGAAAATATGAGCAAACCGGTTGTCGGCTTCATCGCCGGGATCACGGCACCTCCTGGTCGTCGCATGGGGCATGCCGGAGCAATTGTCAGTGGTGGTTCAGGCACTGCCTCAGCTAAAATAGAGGCGATGGAAAAGAGCGGCATCCACGTCTGCCAGAATCTGGGTACACTTGGAAAGCTGTGCAAGGAAGTTTATGGTTAAATCCTGAATCGTAATTATACTTTTCGCATAAATCGCCTGCCAGGCGGGACATGATCAACACTGATACAATCCCGCCTTTTCTTTTTTTCATCCACATCTGCTCATATCTTATGCACAACAAGAACAGTGTTCTTTTTCAAGCACACCCGCGTCACCTTTCCACACCTGTATCCTGTATCTGTATAAAGTTAGCATAAAGCACCAAAAAGCCCCTGCAGGAGGCCCAAAAAGAATACTTCATAACAATCTGATTATAAACGAATTATTTGCCCCTCAAGATATTGCCGGACGCTCCCGGTTTTTTTCTCTTGACAAGTTGCGCAACTTTTCATAAAAATAGACGTGTAACATCGTTCTTTTTTATATTTTTAACGGTTTTTTGTTGGTTCAGGTCGCGGCAATTATTGCGACTAAATGAAACATGAATAACAATGTTACCTTTGCGCCACCAGTTATTAGATATATGTTCAATAGTGCAATAATAAGGAGGACAGCATCACCATCATTTTTCAATTATCCGTAGAGAGCGTATTCCAGCAGCTCCGGATCTGCCATGACCTACCGTCATGCCGCTCGATTTTTCTCTTAGCTCCGCTCCTACTCACGGCTGACCAGAGGGGAAACAGACTGTGATTTTAAAACCATAATCAAACCCCCGAAACCAGGGCAACAACATTTCCTCACTGCTTGTCCTGCATAAGGAGAGATCATGAACACATTAGAAAGCTTGGATCACTTAAAGAAACTCAGAGCACAAGCCAAATTAGGCGGTGGCCAGAAGCGAATAGACAAATTGCACTCACTTGGCAGAATGACCGCCAGAGAGCGAATTGACCTGTTGCTGGATCCTGGTTCATTCGAAGAATTTGACATGTTCAAGACCCATCGATGTACCGATTTTGGCATGGAAAACCAGAAAATTCCCGGTGATGGTGTCGTCACCGGCCATGGAACAATTGATGGAAGGACTGTTTACGTCTTTGGTCAAGATTTTACCGTACTCGGCGGATCACTGTCGGAAACATTTGCAGAGAAAATATGCAAGATCATGGATCTGGCACTGAAAAACGGCGCGCCTGTCATCGGTTTGAATGATTCCGGCGGTGCACGGATTCAGGAAGGGATAGAAAGTCTTGCCGGCTATTCAGATATTTTTCTCCGCAATGTCATGTCTTCAGGGGTAATCCCTCAGATCTCGGCAGTTTTCGGCCCCTGTGCGGGAGGGGCTGTATATTCTCCGGCACTGACAGATTTTGTCGTCATGGTTAAGAATAACTCATATATGTTCCTTACCGGGCCCAAGGTCGTAAAATCAGTTACCCACGAAGATGTTACCGTCGAGGAACTTGGCGGTGCAGACATGCACGCATCCCGCAGCGGTGTTTCTGATTATGCCGCTGAGTCCGGAGCAGATGCCATTACCTATATCAAAAAATTGATATCCTACCTTCCCCAGAACAACATAGAAAATCCGCCAGTGCTTGACTGTTCTGACCCGGTGGAACGTCTTGCCCCACCACTCAATGATATAGCACCGGAAAATGCCAACGAAGCGTACGACATGAAGGAGGTTATCATCCAAACTGTTGACAACGCTGAGTTTTTTGAGATCAAAAAGGATTTCGCCCCAAATATTATTGTAGGATTTGCCAGATACAATGGCATGAGCGTCGGCATTGTTGCAAATCAGCCGGCACACAATTCAGGAGTACTCGACATCGACTCTTCTATTAAAGGAGCTCGCTTTGTCAGGTTCTGCGACTGCTTTAACATTCCAATTGTCACCTTCGTAGACGTTCCCGGCTTTCTGCCAGGCACTGCACAAGAATATGGAGGAGTCATTCGAAACGGAGCCAAAATACTCTATGCCTATGCAGAGGCGACCGTTCCCAAAGTTACCGTTATCACCAGAAAGGCTTACGGCGGCGCCTACTGCGTAATGTCTTCCAAGCACCTGCGGGGTGACATTAACTACGCCTGGCCAAGTGCTGAAATTGCGGTAATGGGTGCAAAAGGCGCCGTCGGGGTCCTCTACGGCAGGCAGGCCAAAAAAGAAGAAGACCCCGAAGCATTCTTAAATGATAAAGAAAAAGAATACCATGACACCGTTGTCAACCCATACGTGGCAGCTCAGCGTGGCTATATTGATGATATCATTGAACCGTCGAGAACCCGTATCAGGATTATTCGGGCCCTTGATATTCTGCAAAACAAGCGAGACACAAACCCAATGAAAAAACACGGTAATATTCCACTATAACCAGGCAACCAAAAAGGGAGAAAAACGATGGCGGTTAAAATATTCATCAAGAGAATTGTACCAGACAACAGTATTCCCGAACTGACCGTGCTGCTCAAAAGACTGCGGAGTATCACCCTTATGCAGCCGGGCTACATTTCAGGTCAGACACTCAAAAGACTCGACAAGGTGGGCGAGTGTATGGTGATCAGCACGTGGAGATCCGTAGAGGACTGGAATAATTGGGTAAACAACAAAAAACGAGTAGCAATACAGGATGAGATTGATCTGTTACTCGGCCAGGAAACAGATTATTCTATTTACGAATAGCAGAAAACCGGTTGCATGCCGGTTACAATAAACTCCAAAAGGTGACAAGACGATGGCAGATATGCAGAAAAAAATGGGCGCCGCACTTGCCGCAGTAAGCACTTACCTGCAGGACGAGGAAGCAATGGCCGCCGCCCAGCAGGCAGGAGCAGCACCCACCGGACCACAGCCGCAGATGAATCTCTGGGGGCAGAGTGGCCGCCAGGAGATGATGAGCATGCGCAGACTTATCCAGATGAGAGCGTTTGAACGCTGTCGTTAATTTGACAATTTAAGGATCAGGCAAGAGGAGATATAGACGATGAGTGACCAAGTTAAAATGACGTCATTGAATTACGACAGCGACCGACCCGCCGCTGATAACCCTGTAAAAATAATGGACTTAACCCTTCGAGACGGACACCAGTCACTGTTTGCCACCAGGGGGCGCACAGAAGACATGATACCGGTAGCTGAACTGATGGACGAGGTAGGCTTTTGGGCCGTCGAGACCTGGGGCGGGGCAACCTTTGATACCATGCATCGTTTTCTTAATGAAGATCCGTGGGAACGGTTGAGAACACTCAAGCGTTATATTAAAAAAACACCTTTCTCAATGTTACTCCGAGCTCAGAATCTCGTCGGTTACCGGAATTATGCCGATGATCTGGCCTATGCATTTGTTGAGAGAGCGGCAGAGAACGGTATGGATATTTTCCGCACCTTTGATGCACTCAACGATTATCGCAATTTTGAAACAGTTGTAAAACAGATCAAAGCGTGTGGCAAACACTTTCAGGGCTGCATCTGTTATACACTGACAGAACCCAGACTCGCAGGCGAAGTGTACAATCTCGAATATTATCTGAAAAAAGCGACTGACCTTGAAGAGATGGGGGCCGACTCAATCTGCATAAAAGATATGGCTGGCCTGCTGGCGCCCTATGATGCCTATCAGGTAATCAAGGCAATGAAAGACACGGTGAAGATACCAATCCATCTTCACAGTCATTTCACTTCGGGCATGTCACCTATGACCCACCTCAAGGCAATTGAAGCCGGCGTTGACATAATTGATACTGTCATGACCCCATATGCTTACCGAACTTCCCATGCAGCAGTGGAGCCGCTTGTCATGACCCTGCTGGGTACAAACAGGGATACCGGATTTGATATCAGAAAACTCGCTCATATCAATGAAATTTTTGAGAAAGAAGTTCTGCCTAAATACAAACATCTGCTCGATGATTCGAAGGTATCACTCATCGATATTAACGTCCTGCTGCACCAGACACCGGGGGGCATGCTCTCCAACCTGGTCAACCAGCTTCGCGAGATGGATGCCCTTGATAAAATTGATGAGGTGTACAAGGAACTACCTCGTGTCCGTAAAGATCTGGGGCAGATACCGCTGGTTACACCAACAAGCCAGATTGTCGGCGTCCAGACGGTCAACAACGTGCTCCATGACACCCCGGATGAGCGCTACAAAATGATCACCGGCCAGGTTAAAGACCTCTGCTATGGGCTTTACGGCAAAACAGCGGTTCCGATCAACCCTGAAGTTCAGCAAAAGGCCCTTAAAGGATATCCACGTGGCGAAGAGCCGATCACCTGTCGGCCGGCAGAGGTCCTTGAACCAGAGCTTGAAAAAGCCAGAGAGGAGGTCGGAAGCCTTGCGAAAGATATTGACGACGTGATCCTTTATGCCCAGTTCCCGGTAACCGGTAAGAAATTTCTGGAATGGAAATATGGTATAACCCCGGCACCTGACAGTGTTAAACCGATATCTCTTGAGGAAGTGAAAAAGCGTGACGAAATTCTCAAGAAAGCCAAAGCCGGAGAACTGGTTGAGAAAAAACAGAATACACCGGCCAAGACCGAAGCGGTGCGTACCTTCAATGTGTTTGTCGATAATGAGTTTTTCAGTGTTGACGTTGACCCTATCGGTGGCGCTCCAGTAGCCATCGCCCCGCAGGCCGTCCAGCCGCAGGTTACTGCACCACCGCCGGCCGCAGCAGCAGCTCCTGCAGCACCGGCACCACCGGTAAAGGAACAAGCTTCACCTTCCTCACAGGCCGGGACACTGCTGCTCGCGCCCATGCCCGGCATGATTGTCAAATATGAGAAAAAGGTTGGAGAGAAAGTGACGCAGGGTGATACGGTGGTTGTCCTTGAAGCAATGAAGATGGAAAATGCACTTCCGGCACCGTGTGACGGTACCATTGCGGCAATTGATTTTGAGAGCGGTGACAGCATCACCAAAGGAGCTGTGCTCTGTGTGATCAACTGATAAATAATCGTCTGCACACTCTATCGCCCGCAGGGTGCAGACGATTCCGAGATGGTTCTGAGGAAAATCTTTTATCAGTAACAACGGTCAGCTCTGGTTCCTCGACTTGTTGTTTCCGGCATTGGCGCAGGACTGACGAATCAGCGTAATGAGCAGAGCTATAGCCTCGGCGATCATGAGTAATTATTTGGCAAATGAAAAGCGAAGAGCTGACCAAACCAAATAATAAATCAAATTAACAATGAGAAGCAATGGCAGATAAATTTCATCCCGATGTCCACCAGCGACTGGAAAAGGCGGTGTGGGAAATCTTTTCCAATTCCGATTTTCACAAAGCATCCATTCGCGACGTAGCCGATAGAGCCGGGGTCAGCTTTACAACCATTTACAAACATTATGGCAGTAAAGAGCGACTGGTTTTTGCCTTTGTTGATATATGGATGGGCAAGTTGACTGATCGAATTGTTGATCACCTCCAGGGCATTGAAGATCTCAAAGAGAAGTTGCGAAAAGTTTTCTGGCTCCAGCTTGACTATTACGAGCGTCATGTGGGGCTGGGACGCATTGTCTTTATGACCCTGCCCATGAACACCTGGATGGGCGATAAAACCTTTGCCCAGCCGAGAATGATGGGACTGATGATAGATGTTCTCAGGCAGGGTCAGAAAGAAGGAATCCTCAACTCAAATGTCAGGGCGGGAACCCTGCTTGACTTTTTGATGGGATTCGTACAGCGCAGTTTCTTTATGTGGATTCTTCGAGGACAAAAAGAGAGTCTGTCCGCCCAGGCAAACCAGATGTTTGAGATGGTCTGGAAAGGTATGACCGACCCTGATCACGAAGGAAATGGAAAAGATTCACCATCCTAACAACCAGAGAATATAATAAATCTTTTATCGTTTTAACCAGACACGGAGGAACGACATGCAGATACTGAAAATTGACCACCTTGGCATCGCGGTTAACAGCATTGATGACGGGAAGAATTTCTGGTCTGAGGTATTGGGGCTTGAATTTGAAGGTGCTGAAACCGTTGAAGAGCAGAAGGTCAAGACCGCCTTTTTTCCCGTCGGAGAAAGTGAAGTCGAACTGCTTGAGTCAACCGCCCCTGATGGTCCTGTGGCTAAATTTATCGAAAAAAAGGGCCAGGGTTTTCAGCATATTGCCTTCCGTGTGGCAAACATTGACGAGGCATTGGAAGAATTGAAAGCAAAAAATATACAGCTTATTGACCAACAGCCCCGAATCGGTGCCGGTGGAGCCAGAATTGCCTTTCTGCATCCAAAAGCGACCGGCGGCATCCTTGTGGAACTATGCGAGAGATCATAACCCTCTCACCTTTAAAATATGGGTATAAATACCCCACGGCCTAAGGAGTACACCATGTCACAACACCCAGATTTTCAAAAGTGGGAAGAACTCGCCGGCAAACTGATGAAAGGTAAACCTCTGGATTCTCTTAACTGGCAGACCCCTGAAGGTATTGGCGTCAAGCCACTCTATACGGCAGAAGATATTGAAGGACTCGAATCGCTAAACACATTACCCGGGCTTGCTCCGTATGTCCGGGGCCCGATGGCAACTATGTATGCCGGCCGCCCCTGGACCATTCGCCAATATGCCGGTTTCTCAACGGCGAAAGAGTCCAATGAATTTTACCGTAAAGCGCTTGATGCCGGCCAGAAAGGTTTATCGGTTGCCTTTGACCTCGCCACCCATCGTGGTTATGACTCAGATCATCCGCGCGTGACGGGTGATGTCGGTAAAGCTGGAGTTGCCATCGACTCCGTTGAAGATATGAAAATCCTTTTCGACGGCATACCGCTTGACCAGATGTCTGTATCAATGACCATGAATGGTGCTGTTATTCCGATCCTGGCAAGTTATATTGTTGCTGCAGAAGAACAGGGAGTCGAACATGCCAAGCTCACCGGTACCATCCAGAATGACATCCTCAAGGAATACCTGACCAGAAACACCTTCATCTATCCGCCGGTTCCCTCCATGAGGATTGTCTCTGATATTATCGGCTTCTGCTCAAAAAGCATGCCCCGATACAACACTATCAGTATCAGCGGCTATCACATGATGGAAGCCGGTGCAAACAGTGTATTGCAGACGGCATTCACCATGGCAGATGGGTTGGAGTACGTCAGAACTGCCATGAACGCCGGCCTCGATATTGACGAATTTGCGCCGCGCCTATCCTTTTTCTTCGGCATCGGCATGAACTTCTTTATGGATATTGCCATGCTCAGGGCAGCACGATTCCTCTGGCATCGGCTGATGAGTCAGTTTAACCCGAAAAACCCGAAGTCCAGCATGCTCAGGACCCATTGCCAGACTTCAGGCTGGAGTCTTACCGAGCAGGATCCATATAACAATGTGATCCGGACCACACTTGAAGCACTTACCTCGGTACTTGGCGGCACCCAGTCCCTGCACACCAATTCATTTGATGAGGCAATTGGACTGCCTACAGATTTCTCTGCTCGTATCGCCAGAAATACCCAGATCATTCTTCAGGAGGAATCAGAGATCTGTCATGTCATTGATCCACTGGGAGGCTCCTACTACGTTGAGTCTCTAACCAACTCAATTGTTGAAGAAGCACAGAAAATCATTGATGAGGTTGAAGAGATGGGTGGCATGGCCAAAGCAATCGAATCCGGCATGCCGAAGATGCGTATTGAAGAATCTGCTGCCCGCAAGCAGGCACGAATTGACCAGGGTCTCGATGTTATCGTCGGTGTCAACAAGTACAAATTACAAGACGAAAAAATTGATTTTGAGATCAGAGAGGTCCCGTCAACGGTACGCGATGATCAGGTAGCCAGGATCAACGAAATTAAGGCATCACGTGATAATGATGCTGTTCAGAAGGCACTCGATGATATGACCGAAGCAGCAAAGAGCGGTAACGGTAATCTGCTGGAGCTGGCACTTCCTGCTATTCGAGCCCGGGCGACAATCGGTGAAGTCACCCAGGCAATGGAGAAGGTTTTCGACCGTTTTGTCGCCACTACCCGCTGTATCTCCGGCGCCTACGCCTCTGAATTCACCGCAAATCCCGAGATACTGGAGATTCTCAGGAAACGAACGGAAGATTTTCTTAACAAACATGGAAGAAGACCCCGGATACTGGTTTCAAAGATGGGACAAGATGGTCACGACCGTGGAATCAAGGTCATTGCCAGTGCATACGCAGATATCGGCTTTGATGTTGATATCGGACCGCTTTTTCAGACCCCTGAAGAGGCCGCGAAAATGGCAATTGAAAACGATGTTCATATCGTCGGTGCCTCAAGCCTGACAGCGGGACACAAAACGCTTGTACCCGGTCTTGTGGAAGAGCTGAAAAAACAGGGTGGTGAGGATATTCAGGTGGTTGCCGGCGGAATTATTCCTCCGGGAGATTATGATTATCTCTATGAAAGAGGCGTAAAAGCGGTCTTCGGTCCCGGAACATCGGTTATTGATTCTGCCACCAGAACACTGGATCTGATCGAAGCAATCGCAGACTGATTAGAATACAAAAACATGCAGAAAGATCCACAATATTACATCCAGGGTGTCCTTGATTCCAACCGGTTGATGCTTTCAAGGACCATCACCCTGATTGAAAGTTCCCTTCCCGCACACCAGGAAATGGTTCGTGGAATCATCGATCGACTCCTTCCCCACACCGGTAATGCGATCCGACTTGGCATTACCGGTGTTCCCGGAGCCGGCAAAAGTACCTACATCGACAGCTTCGGGTCTCTACTCACCCAGCTCGGTCACCGGGTTGCTGTCCTGGCAATAGATCCGAGCAGTACTCGGAGCGGCGGTTCCATCCTCGGTGATAAAACAAGGATGCTCAACCTATCGGTGAATGAAAAAGCCTTTATCAGACCATCGCCTTCAGGTGGAACACTCGGCGGCGTCGCCCGGAAAACAAGGGAGACCATGCTTGTCTGTGAGGCTGCCGGCTTTGATGTGATTATTATTGAAACGGTTGGTGTTGGCCAGTCTGAGACAACCGTCTCCTCAATGGTCGATTTTTTCCTCGTTCTGATGATAGCCGGGGCCGGGGATGAACTTCAGGGCATAAAAAAAGGTGTGCTGGAAGTGGCCGATGCCATCGTCATCAACAAAGCGGATGGAGACAATAAACGCCGTGCTGAGCTGGCACGCAGAGAATACGAAACAGCGCTCCACCTTCTAACCCCCGGCAGCAAAGACTGGAGCCCCCCGGTTCTCACCTGCAGTGCATTAAAACAGAGCGGTCTCGAAGAAATCTGGGAAATGATCGGCCAGCATCGCTCGGTCATGCTGACAAACGGAGAGCATGAACTACGCCGCAAACAGCAGGCGCTGGACTGGATGCATTTCCTCCTTAATGAAGGGCTTAAAGACTGGTTCTACAACCATCCCGAAATAGCCAGGAAGCTGCCCATCCTCACCAGGGATATCAAAAACCAGACAATTTCACCTGCGGCAGCTGCATCACAATTACTGCGCCACCTTCATAACACCTGACAGAGCACCAGGCCTCCGAAATAAGAATCTGGTATATTTTAATAATCTCCGATCCTCTCAAAAATCAGCAGTACTTCAGCCATACCGCAGTGCTCCTTATCAGCACCATCTCCAAAATCAACCTAATCCCCACAGATGTCAGGGAATTCCCCCTGTACCAGAATCAGTATAATCATAATTTCATTTGTTCTTTTTTATTTCGTTATGTTACAAGTAAATAGCTTTCCCCAAAAAATTATGGCAATCACTGGTCATTTCCCGATGGAGTATATTGATGGAAGCAATACAGGACTTTTTTGAAGAAAAAGTTAAACTACCTTCGCCGCCGGCAGTCGCTCTAAAAATTCTTAACGCGGTTCAGAGTGATGATAATTGTTTTGACGAGCTGGCAAATATCATAATGGCCGACCCAGCACTCACCGCTCGAATCCTAAAAATTGCCAACTCCTCCCTGTATGGACTGTCAAAACAGGTTGAGTCCATATCCCAGGCAACAGCGCTCATCGGTACCCAGACCCTTAAGAATATCGCCTTATCATTTGTTTTTGTTAAGAAATTCCAAGAGGTCGAAATCAGCGGATTTGATCTCGATCTCTTCTGGAGACGTTCAATTTCTGCCGCTGTTGCAGCTGAGATTATCTCCGATAAAGTGGGTAGCAAAGATAGTGATATCTTTGTCTCCGCACTGCTGCAAGACATCGGGGTCCTTATCCTCTTCTTATCAGATCCCGCAGGCTATACGAAAGTGATTGATGACAAGCGCATAAGCGGAAAAAGTACCTGTGCTGCCGAGAAAGAACAATTTTCCTTCACCCACTCTGAGATCAGCAGTCACCTGCTTGAATCATGGAATCTCTCAGATTCAATCTATGGCCCAATTTTCTGGCATCATAGCAAAAAGCCAGGCAAACCTTACAAGGAATCTGCTCAGATTTTATCTTTTGCCGACAAAATCTCTTCGATCTATCACGGTACCAAGTGCAATGTAAAATCAACAGAAGTACATGACGGTCTTAGTGACAAATACCAGTTGTCAACTGAAGAGACGGACGGACTCATCGATGCCATCGGAGAAAAAGCACGCGAGGTGATGGATCTTTTCTCAATTGATCCTGGTGATATGAAACCTTTTTCATTGATAATCCAGGAAGCCAACGAGGAACTGCAACGATTGAACCTCTCTTATGAACAGGTCGTACTTGAACTCAGACAAGCAAAACGTAATGCAGAGTCGCTGGCTGTCGGTTTAAAAGAGGCAAACGACAAGCTAAGGGAGCTTGCCATCCGTGACGAGCTGACCGGGCTCTTTAACCATCGATACTTTCAGGACCAGATTGAATATGAAATTACCAGGTCTGCACGATATAAGCACCCGGTATCATTACTCCTGCTTGACCTGGACTTCTTCAAGAAAGTAAATGATACCTACGGTCACCCGGCAGGAGATCATGTACTGAGAGAAACGGGAACCACTTTAAAAAAACTGGTTCGCCAAAGTGATACTGTTGCCCGCTATGGAGGAGAGGAATTTGCCATTATTCTGCCGGAAACTGCGACAGCAAGTGCGAAGGTCCTGGCACAGCGTGTCCGCAGAGGTATAGAGCAGCTCAAGATCAACTTTGAGAAACAGAAAATCTCCATAACCGTTAGTATCGGGCTGGCTTGCACTGATATGGCTGACGGCAAAATGAGCAGAACCGAGATCATCTCAAAAAGTGATCAGGCGCTGTACAAAGCAAAACACGAGGGCAGAAACAGAGTCGCATTTTAAAAGATACTGCCAGCAGAAAAACACCTTGTGCAGTTTTCCCGGAACTCCCGGCACCAGCCAGAATTTTCAAGCCGTCTCAGTTTCACCCCCTGGACGGGTAAAAATCCGCCCAGCCTCCCGTATCATCACACCTGCCCCCTCTAATAGTGACGCCCTTATTTTTCCCAAGATCAGCTGTTTTTAAAGGGCAGAAAATCAATTTTCCAGGCTTCACCTCGGTTTTCTGACAGAGTACCACTTGCAATTATCAATAAATTGTTCAATACTCTTTTGCCCGCAGAGATAAAAACGTTGAAAACCTACACATCAAAATGATATGCGTTCGGACCAGACAATACATGGACAGTTCTTTCTAAACAGGAATCTGCGCATCTTCATTCTTGCCCTGATGGTTCTGGCATTCATGTTCGGTTTTGCCGACCAGGTCTGGGACAAGAATTTTGAGCGGCTTCATATCTTCCTGTTCAATCTCTGCGCAGGCGGATTTATTATCCTCTGTCATACAGAAAATGAAGCCCGGCCGTCTCCCAGGTGTTACACATTTCTGGTGCTCAGTCTTGTCTATGCGGTTTCAGCTTTTCTGCAGCTCTATACAATTGCAGCCCTGCTCTCTTTTTCGCTTGGCCTTCTGGTCGAGGTAATACGGATGCGATCATTTCCATTTATACCGAGCGATCTTTTTAATTTTCATATATCGGTGGTCGACAAATTTCACCATGCCTCGGTTCTCTGCCTGTCGCTCGCATTATTTATTGCCACCTTTGTTCTGATAAACGATAACGCCTTTCATTGGCTGCCCTATAAGAATTTGACATTAAACGTGTTTTTCTTAGGCTTCTCTTTTCCGGTCTCACTGATCACCATGTCAGTTATGTTTTCGTTCATCAGGCGTGACATCAGTCCGTTCCTCCGACTGGTAAAACAGATATTTTTCTGGACGGTAAATGTTGGTGTGATCGTTTTTTTTCTATTTATCGTCTTTGAGATGGATCTGGAAAAGTTCATTATCGCCACTATTTTGTTTTTTACGGTGACGATGATCTTCTCATTTTTTTTGCTGCTTGGTATCAACGTTCAGCAGAAATATTTCCTTCTTTCCGGGATGATTTTTCTGGTTTTCACCGGTATAACAGGGGTCCTCTATATCATTCTTGGGCATTTTCCGGAACTCTACACACGATGGGGGAAACTTCTTCTCACCTGCCATTCATACCTGTCACTCTACGGCTGGAGTATGAGTGGTCTGCTGATTCTCATACGCTGGAACGACTTCCCGCTGAAACTGAACTCCTGGTGGGTCATTTCTTTTCACTGGCTGGTGATTGCGATACTCGCTCCGCTGGGGAAAACAAACATGATGATGGCAGCCATTGCATCTTTTTTCTTCTGTCTCTTTCTCCATCTCTTCTTCAGAGGAATTAATTCGCAGCAACTTCAGAACAAATAAATCCTGACAGGTGCTCAAGTCAATGTCAGTTTGTTTTTTGCTCTCAAGACAAGATTGTCATTACATAGAGACCCTACGATCCGCTCTATCCGTTCAGGACTTTCTCCGAGTAAACCTGGAAGAGCCTCGACCATGATAGCCGGGTCATCAAGGAGCAGCTGAAGTATTTTGCCCCGTATCTGCCGATCGGATCCTTCAAAACGGGACTGCCTGCTATAGTGTTTGCTTCTGGCGTTCAGGTTTCCAATCGTTTTCTTTAACATCACTCCGTAATCCATGAGCGCATAATACCAATCCCTCGGGCGTTTTTTATCGACCGTCTTTTCAACGAGCTCCATAATCTGCCGATCATCTACCCCGAGAGCATCCCGAAAGAAAAAATGGAGATAGACCGTCCGGATATTCGTCTCAATGAACGCCAGGGGAATATTAAAAGCAAACGAACAGATTGACGCTGCCGTAGCAGGACCTATTCCGGGAAGGGTGACGAGCAGGCCAGGATCATCGGGCAGGTCTCCGCCGAAACGATCAACAACAATCTCAGCGGCCTCTTGAAGATATCTGGCACGACGATTATACCCCAGCCCCTTCCAGGATCTAAGAACCTCACTGAAGTCTGCATGCGCAAGTGAGTAAAAATCGGGGAACTTTACGATAAATTCATCGAATTTGGGAACAACCCGGCTGGTTTGTGTCTGTTGAAGCATCACCTCGGAGATAAATACCCGGTAGGGAGAGATCTCCTCTCTCCATGAAAATTTGCGTCGATGGCCAAAGTAATAATGAAAAATTATGGACCGGAATCGACGAAGCGACACTGGACAAATCCCGTTTTTGCTGAGAAACTCAAACCAGTTCTGCCGGTATGGCATCGGTGAAAGGAGTTCATCACCTTCCTGTCCTTTTCTTCTCATATTAGTGCAGGACCCTTTTTCGATTACGCCGGATGACCAGGTATCTGATCATACCGAGTGAGACAAGATAGACAAGCGCAGCGGCTATCAACCCGACAATAAGGCTGCCGATTAACAATGGAATGATGATATCCTTGCTAAGACTCATTACCACACTAAACTGATCAATGATATCCCAGAGATCCATGCGGGCCAGCTTGGCTGTCAGATTCATAAATGTCCTGTACACCTCACCCACCGACGGCCCCTCCCAGAACAGGCTGCCCACCCAATAATTAAACGTATAGATCGGAGTAACAGTCGCCACATTGGTTATCCAGATGGTCACAAAGGCAGCCGGCCGGTTCATGTTCATTATGGTAGCCAGGAACATAACGATGAAAAATTGGATTCCCATCGTTGGAGTAAATGCGACAAGGGTACCGAGCGCAAATCCACCGGCGATAGCTCGCGGAGATCGCCTCAATCTGACGAGCCATTTGATAACCGGTCGATAGGGGATAATGATTCTTTTTTTCTTAACCCTTAACACTGCAAACCTTTATATACGTTGAGAAACAACATGGTTGGGTCATAATAAGCACTCTTATCTGTCCGTCTATACCCTGAGACCAGCGTTTCAAACAGCCAATTTTAATCCTGAAACCATCTCGGCAAGATAGTGTTCTTTAGAGATACGCTGCCCTTTCAACCAAAACTATTACCAGAGAATTCCTCGCTGATCTTACCAACCTATTGTCTCTTTCCAGAAGAGAAAAGTTTCAGAAAAATTTTAGGGATACCGGTATCAAAATAACATGATTTGCCGGTTCTCGGGTGATTAAAGGCCAGAACCTGGGCATGTAAACCCATTCGTCTGATGGGATTGAGCGTCGAACCATATTTTTTGTCACCGATGATCGGGTGATTTATACTTTGCATATGCACCCGAATCTGGTGTTTTCTTCCCGTTTCAAGATTAATCTGCAGCAGGGATAGCGTATTGTTTCCCTGAATTTTATTGTAACGGGTCACAGCCCTCTTTCCATGCTCTTTTTTCTGTGAAGAATAGACAATGAACGCTTTGCTCTCAGTCAACCACGAGGTAATTGTTCCGGCGGATGGGGTGACCTCTCCCTCTACTACACCGACATAGGTTCGCTGGCTGATCGTGGCATTCCAGCTTTTTTGAATTTGTTGTTTCACTTCTTCACTTCTGGCAAACATGAGTAATCCTGAAGTTTCTCGATCAATCCGGTGAACAATGAATATTTTATTATCCGGGTCTTCCGCTTTAACAAAATTGCTGATCATCGAATAGGCGGTCCTGCGTTTTTCCTTATCCGTTGCAATGGTCAGAAGACCGGCTGGTTTATTGATTACGATAAGGTCCTGGTCGACATGAACAATGTCCAACGGCCCAAGGTGCTTCTCCTTTTCATCCCGCTTCCATCGCACGTCCACACACTGGCCAGGCTTGAGGTTATGATCAAATTGTGTCACCACTTCACCATCGACAATAACCTGCCTGTCTCTCAGAACAGCTTTAATAGTTTTTCGGGTTTTATGGGGCAAGTTACTGATGAGACTCGGGAGAAGCAAATCCTCCTGCTCTATGATAAAAGAGTTATGATCCACTTTTTTCTTTCCTGAATGGCTGCGACGTCTGTCATTTTTCATCTGGCTCATCCCCCATGAGTGTTCTGTCCCTGGTGGAAAATATAGCTTTATATTTCTATTAACGATATATCTCTTTTCACTTGAGCCTTTTGCAAAATGAAGATTTTCGTCTTCAAGGCATGTGAAAATTTTACCGGAGGCATATAATTGATATTCCGAGGATAAAATTTAGCATAACGTGAGGTTGGTAGCAAATGGCTTTAGTCACTTATATAAAGTAGCAACAATTACCAACATCCTACTATGGATTCAGGGTTCTCGTTGCTAACTATTGCCATAATCGCCTGCTGTCGATGCCCAGGAAATAATATTTTGTGGGTACTATACTGAAGCAGAAGGTTATCGGCTGATATATTTCACCCCGGAAAAATTTCTAGCCTGCGATCATCAGGAAGAAAATGAAATAGTGTTTTCAGGTGCTGGGCGCAAAGATCGCTCCCGTTTTCTGGGTACTTCTGAGTTATACAAAATGGCTCTGAGTACCTGTTGCCCCCTTGCCTCTCTAACCAAAGGAATATTTTATGAGTGATAACAAAAATTTGGAATATCTGGCACCTACTTACTTTCTTGATTTTAATAGTTATGCAGTGAAAAATTTCGCTGAGCAAGCTTGTCTAAATGCCAGCAGCCAGCTGGAACGTGCCCTCCGCCTCTACTATGCTGTGCGAGATGACATACGGTACGATCCTTATGACCTGAACCACTCCCGTGAGGCTTTCAAGGCCAGTACCGTTATCACCAAGGGCTCGGGGTACTGTGTCGCCAAGGCTGTCGCCCTTGCCGCTCTTGGCCGCCAACAGGGTATTCCCTCAAGGCTTGGTTTTGCCGATGTGCGCAATCATCTGTCAACCAGCCGTTTACGGCAGGTGATGGGTACCGATACGTTTTATTATCACGGTTATACCGAATTTATGCTGAACGACTGCTGGGTCAAGGTAACCCCGGCTTTCAACCTGACTCTTTGTAAGCGTTTCAAGGTAAAACCACTGGAATTTGATGGCACTCATGACTCAATCTTCCATGAATACAATACAAAAGGCCAAAAACATATGGAGTATCTTTACGACCATGGCAGTTTTGCCGATTTGCCATTTGAAGAAATGTTTTCTGCCTATCATCACCACTACCCTGCACTGTTTGAAACGCTTGGTCGCAACGAATCGACTGGTGATTTTTACAAGGAAGCGGAAAGGGAAACACCCTGAACATCAAGCTGGCTGGCCTCAATCCACCTATTGACATCTTACTCTGAACTTCTAAAGTAGGATTATTCAATCCTTCCAGCCAATGCCCAACGAATTGTCGGCCCAAGCACGATTTGCTATAAATACATATAGAAACAGCCACACCGTGCCATTTTATTGTTAGTTTTAGTGTTTATTCTCTCCTTGTGGATATCGTTACGCTGATTAATAATCAGAGACCTGAATGTCGAAAAAACGTGCACGCTTTTATTGGTGGTCGGTGCGATGCAACCCATTGCTTTTAGTCTTGAGGTAAAAATCAGCAAATAGCGTATTCGTTTTTCAGGATACGGGGAGCAAAACACCTCATTGAAAGACTCACGAGAAATTCTCGTATATAAATGGAGGGTAAAACAATGGCCATTATAACAATTTCCAGGCAGACAGGGAGTCTTGGCGATGAGATAGCCAAGTCGGCAGCAGATAGGCTCGGTTTCCAACATATCGAAAAATCTCAGATAAGTGAGATTCTCCTGAAGCATGGATTCTCGGCATCTGATGTTGATAAATTCGATGAAAAAAAACCTTCTTTGTTGCAGACCCTCTCCGAGCAGAAAAATATATATGCACATTTAATTCGGGCTGCAGTCTATGAACTTGCGGCAAGAGAAAATGTTATAATTGTCGGCCGAGGGGCGCAATTAATATTAAAAAATATTCCAGGGACTCTGCACGTCAGGGTTATTGCACCAAAAACTACAAGAGTAGAACGACTCGTGAACCAGAGGGGATATGATGAGAAAAATGCACGGTGGATCATTCAACAAAGTGATCGCGACTCATCGGGCTATATCCGTACGTACTTTGATGCACAATGGGACGATAGCGATCTTTATGACATGATCATAAATACTCGGATACTGACAATGGACACGTGCGTTGAAATGATCAGGCGCGCAGTTGACGCTGATGAATTCAAAAAAAGCCCTCACGTATCTGAAAAATTATGTGATCTTGCACTGACACAGAAGGTGAAAGCAGTCCTGCTCGAAGTTGCTGGAATGGAGGTGGTCAATCTGGATGTAGAAAGGGGGGTCGTCCATCTTTCAGGATCGACCATATCCACCGCTGAAAAGGCAGAATGTGAAAAAATCATATTGAACATCAAGGGAGTTACAAAGGTCAATAACCAGTTGAACGTACTACCTGAAGATGCAGAGATCTTTTAATAACAGTCCTCTTAAGAGACGAAGAGCTGTTTTCTTAGCTGTAGAAACCTGTCGCACCAATGACTGATCTGTTCGTCCCTATAAAGAGGTGTTCGCATTTTTGCAATATAATCAATTTTAACAAGAACAGGTGTGCCATCCTACTCATGATGCAGTAAACTGACCATCAGAGTCTATTCTTTTCTCCTGATACGGCCATACGACAACATTGTTACTCAGACGTTATAAAACTGGGATAACACGCTATGATATTTTCGACCATTGCTTCAATCCTGGCACCTGTATTTATCTGTGTTGGAATTGGCTTTTTCTGGGTCAGAAGGGGTCAATCCTATGATACGAAATTAATAACCGCCCTTGTTACCTACTTCGGAACGCCATGTCTGCTCTTTAGCTCCTTATCATCAGTACACCTTTACCCCCATACATTGGTAAACATAGGTCTAGCCGCCATTTTCGCCAACGTGGCATTTATTATAATCGGGGCCTTGATCCTGGCCATTTTCAAATTACCGCAACGCGTTTTTCTTCAGACCTTGAGTTTCCCCAATGTCGGAACCGTCGGATTGCCTTTATGTTACCTGGCATTTAATGAGGAGGGGTTGGCTCTTGGGGTCACTTTTTTCGCGATCTATATTGTTTTTCAGATGACGATTGGTGCCACCTTTGTGTCCGGCCGTTTTTCCCTTGACTCTCTTGTTAAAATGCCAATTATCCCGGCAACAATATTGGCTGCTTTCTTCCTGTTTAGCGGTGTCCACGTTCCTGAATGGCTCAAGAATACAACTGCGTTAATTGGAGATTTCACCATTCCGCTCATGCTGTTCACCCTTGGCGTGTCCTTGTCACGATTAAAAGTCAGGCAGTTAAAGATCCCTGTTCTCCTCTCTATTCTGCGACTCGTTATGGGATTTGGGGTTGGGGTTGCTCTGGCCTCGCTGATGAAGCTTGATGGAGCCGCTGCTGGTGTTGTGATTTTACAATGTTCAATGCCTTCAGCAATTTTTTGTTATCTTTTCGCGCAGGTATATAATCAGCAACCAGAGGATGTTGCGGGAGTCGTAATTGTTTCGACGACTCTTAGCTTTTCCTTTTTGCCGGTAATACTGTGGTATGTTCTCTAGCAGACATCAATGTGCTCCATCACTTCAGATTTTTCGCTTCTTTTCTGGAAGTACTCCACAAAAGATACGTTAATAGCAAGGCTTGCAGTCCAAAAAATACCGAAGTCATTACATTCATCATAGGGCTTATGTTGAGTGCAACATAGAGCTCATCTGCAAAAAGGTGACGGTGTATATTCCGCAGGATAAAAAATTCGATAAAACCAATAACGATTATTTTATAGCGCATCGGATCGCGTGAGGCCATCCAGGCAAGGAAGCCAAGAACAAATGCAAAAGATCCTATTATTCTGATAAAGTAGATGTTCGTGCTATTCCATTCAAGGTTCCCGCCATAAAAGGCAATGGTAGCTTTTTGGAAATCAATTGAAAACATCAGGCCAAAACCAAATACAAGATGGAAAACAGCTATAAAAACAAGCACTGCCTTTAACAGACGAAGCGTATTCAATTGGTGTGGTGATAGAGTGTAGAGGGTAAAACTTCGTTTACTGAGAGAGGTCGTTTTAAAAGTGCCCTTTCAGCCATTAACCTTTTGTTTCAAAAAAATATGCTACCTTGCCAGGATTGTTTTTGCAATTTTTATTACCACCCGTATTCCTTGGATTGCAAGAGATATCCTAAAGGGTTTCCTGTTAGCATTCTCAAACGGTGACGTTGATTTAAATGGTAACGTTTATTCTATATATCGTTAGGAAGATTACTCTTTCATCGTCATCATCGTGGGTAATAAAAAATATATTTAAGGAATAGATTATTATGAAATCGAGAAAACTTGGTAAATCAGGTATAGAAGCATCGGTTGTCGGTTTTGGAAGCTGGGCCATTGGGGGCTGGATGTGGGGAGGCCTTACAGATGAAAATGAGGCTGTCGAGGCAATTCATGCGGCGATTGATTCGGGTATGAACCTGATTGATACGGCTCCAATATATGGCTTCGGTGCTTCAGAGGAGATTGTCGGCAAGGCCGTTTATGACCGGCGGGATAACGTTGTCCTGGCTACCAAATGTGGTCTGATATGGCATGAAGAAAGAGGTGATTTTCATTGTTTTACAGATGAGAAACATCCTTCGAAGAACGGAAAATTTAAGATATCCAGATGTCTTGCCCCGGACGTAATCCGTTATGAAGTAGAGCAAAGTCTGAAACGCTTGAAGACCGACTATATCGATCTCCTTCAAACACACTGGCAGGACAGCACAACCCCCATTTCTGAGACCATGGAGATCAGCGAAACCATAAACCCCGCTTCAATGTGAAAAACAGACAACGGGTAATAAAAATGCTTGAACAGTTCCAGCCTGTTGCAGACAAACATGGTGTAACGCTGGGTCAGCTCGCTATCGGCTGGACAGTAGTCCAGCGAGGTTGCACACATGCTCTCGTTGGAGCAAGGACGGTTCATCAGGTTCTGGAAAATGCTGGTGGTGGAAGCCTCCAACTCGACGATGGCGACCTTGAAATTATCAACAGCACGATTGACAGCATAGGAAAAGACATACCATAATCAATGGCGATTCATCGTTATCTGGCTTCTATTGAAGAGATTAGTTTTGAACTGGCGCCAGGTGATGCTCCTGGCAGTCAGGACATTGAAGGCAGGTCAGGCGGTGACGGCTAACTCCTGATAAATTGCTCTGGCCAGGGATTCCACCGTATATGGTTTTTTGATGTACGCACCAGCCCCAAGTTCCTGGGCTTTTCTAACGCATGTGTTATCTGAAAAACCACTGGCAATTATCGCTTTCTGACCCGGTCTGATCTCAGATATCTTCTCATAGGTATCACAGCCATCCATCCCGCCCGGCATTATCATATCCAGAATAAGGAGGTCAAACCGCTGACTGTTGCATAACTCGACTGCCTTTTCACCTGAAGAAACGGCTTTTACATTGTAGTTGAGCAGGACAAGAATCCGAGAGGCAAGTTCCCGCTGTTCCTCCATATCGTCAATTACCAGGACATTCTGTCCGTTTCCTTTGTAACTCTGCAATTCTATGATGTCAGACTCAGGGATTTCCTCCCGGGTTGTTGGGAAGTACAATGCAAATTCTGTCCCTTTGCCGGGTGCACTGGATATATCTATAAACCCTTTGAGATCTTTGATGGTTCCCCAGACAACAGCCATCCCAAGACCAGTCCCACTTCGCCCCATAATCTTACTGGTGTAAAAAGGTTCAAAAATCCGATTAATTTCAGACACCGACATGCCGACGCCCGTATCGACAATTTTCAGGACGCTATAGTCTCCTCGAGGAATGACTTCAAATCCGTTGTGCTCACTATCAAGAAAACGATTTTCTGTTCTGATAACCAGTACCCCGCCTCCCGGCATTGCTTCAACCCCATTTACAAAAATATTCATCAAAACCTTCGATAAATGTACCGTCGATCCTTTTATATTATAGAGGTTTTCGTCTAGATCCAGTTTAAAATCAACCCCTTCTGCCTGGCGAATTATCTCACCGTGCTCGGGGCTCTCCCAGAAATCGCTGATAACCTCATTAAGATTAAGAATGGAAAGATTGCCAATTCCACGTCGGGCCAGAGTCAGGAGATCCTGAACGATTGCAGCCGCTCGTTCACCCGATTTCTTAATGATGTTAAGCGGCATGCTCATCGGATCATCATGGGGCCTGTCAATCAGCAGCATATCAGGATAACTGACAATACCTGACAAGATATTGTTCAAATCATGGGCGACACCTCCAGCCAGGAGACCGATGGCTTCCATCTTTTGGGCATTTTTCAAACGGTTCTGCAGTTCAACTTGAGGTGTTACATCTCGTATATCGACCACATAGCCATTAATATCACCACGGTCAGAGTGATAGGGGCTTAATGTAATATTCAGATAACGATTCAGAATGGGGTTCGGCTGGGGTTTGATTTGAAGATGAACGATCCGCCCCTCCAGACATGACGCAACGGCATTTTCAAGCTCCTCTTTAAAAAAATCTGCGCCAAAAACATCCTTAACAGACATACCGTCAATGCCTACCCCGGAGACGGTTACAATGTTACGATACTGACTATTATAGAGAACATGACGATGGTCCAGGTCTATAAGCGCCATTGCATCACTTGAAGCCTCAACAATGCGTGCGTATTTGCGGAGTTCCTCCTCAGCTCTTTTCCTCTCTTCCACCTGGGCTTCAAGTTGCTCGTTGCTTTTCGTCAATTCCCTTGTTCTCTTCTTTACCTGATACCGGAAAAGCATTGTTGCCCCAAGTAAAAACGAAACGGTTCCCACCACACCATAGAGCAGATAAAATATCCACTGTGGAAGTTTATCCTGTCCGCTAACGACGAACCAGCGGTTAACAGATCGATGATAAATGGAATTTTCATCACTTTTGAATGACGTCAGATAGCCATCAATCTTCGCAATGATCTCCTCGTTTTTCCCTTCAGGAACGGCATAGCGCATTTCAATCGGATTAAAGATAACCGGTGTCGCCTGAATACGGTAATTAACCTTGTTTCTATTGCCGTATAGACGGTTGACAACGCCAACATCAACATAATTTGCATGAAGCATCTCAAGCACGGTTTCATACTCATCGGCCTCGAAAAACCTGCATGAAATGTTGAAATTCTGGGTCATATCCTTGAGAACCTGAAAATGGATATCTCCCTGCTTCACTGCTATTTTTTTTCCTTCAAGTTCAATCAGGGACGTAAGACTCAATCCCTCTGGGACATAGAGTTCAGCCCAGTTGGCCATAACGGTTTCATAGGTATAGTCGACAAATTGCTCTCGCTCATCTACATAGGCAAGTCCTGGCAACAAATCAATGTTACCAGCTTTCAGTTCGTCATATATTTCTGAAAAATGTCCGGGAACATATTCAAGCTCCCATCCTTCATTGATAGCAATTTCTTCAAGAATATCGATAAATAAACCTTTTACTTTTCCGTCATCATCTTGAAAAATAGTCGGTTTATTATTGTAAACACCGACTTTTAGAACGATTTTCCCATAGACAGTGGAAGCAGGGTAAAGAGATAACAGGAAAAAAACAGCTGTGATCAGACAAAAATAAGAGAACAAAGCAATCTTATTAATTCTGCCACATGTTTTTTTTTCTAATAATTCAGAATTGTTAGGCGTTCTTTGTCTCATAGAGCAATGATATGATTAATAGTGATATCTTACTTTGGTATATGTCAAAAAGTGGGCCTTCGTCAAATAGTATTGTTGTCATAGGGTCGTACTTCTGAGAATAACTCCCAAAAATAAATGTGCCTATTTTATCAATAATTTATATGATTGCTCATGAGAGTGGAGGAAGAGAGAGGGGAGTAAGGTCGACCAATTCTGTTAAGCACAGATGCAAATCAGCGCTGGCCCAACAAAATAATTTCTGGAAGGACAAGTAAAAGATGGATGAGGAACTGTTAGTAGTCATCAAAGATTTTCTTGAAATGGGCCATGTAGATAATATTGTGGCAATGTTTCACCGTCATCATGAGTATTATGTCTGGACCGGAGCAATTCTAGACGACGAACGATTTAATGTCCGCCTCGGCGTCTCCGTTCTTTTTGAAGAGCTCAAAAAACGGGAACCGGAAGAACTGGATCGAGCCACTTCATCCCTGCAGCCACTGTTGAAATCAGACAAGCCTCATATCCGTGGCGAAGCGATCTGTATCCTCGGAATTATCGGATCAAAAGGTGCCTGCGATTCGATAAAAACAATGCTTGAGGACAAGCAGCCCCAGATTCGCGAAGTCGCAGCCGACATACTCGCTGAGTTGGGATGTAACTTGGATAGCCAACACGATTCGTAAAGAAACCGCTACACATCTTCATAAAAATGAGCCATTAAATCATTTAGCTTCAGGTACTTACGGTAGATAGTGTCGTAGATCGTCACGGTTGATGGCTGGGGTCGGCACCGGCTGGACTCGTCAAGCCGAACAAAACGTGCTGCTATTTCATCTATGGTTGTTTTATTGCCTTTTGCTGTTTCAACACACCACATGGCCTGCATTGCCGCACCGGCCGCGCCTGCCTCCTCCTGCTCCAGGCAGACCACCTCACAATCGAAAATGTCTGATACCATTTGCCGCCAGAGACCGCTTTTAGCGCCGCCCCCGGCAAGCCTTACTTCTTTTGGCTCAATACCATTCTGCCTGATAATATCAAGACCATACCGCAGCCCGAAGGTGGCACCTTCCATCGCAGCGCGACATATCATCTCAGCCCGCATATTCAGGCTACTCATTCCGGTTAATGTGGCCTTAGCCAGCGGCAGGGCTGGTGTTCGCTCGCCGTTAAAATAGGGTAACAGTAATAACCCGCCGGCTCCTGGTTCAGCAGCGGCTGAGCGCTGGTTCATCTCTGGTAAATCAAATTTGAACATGTCCCTTACCAGCTCAGTTGCAACCGTTACGTTCATTGTGCAAACAAGCGGTAACCACCCTCCGGTTGACGAGCAAAAGGCTGCCAGCTCACCTTTCTTGTCAATAACCGGCCTATCTGAATAGGCATAGATCGTTCCTGAGGTACCCAGGCTGGCAGTTACAACTCCTTCTTTGACATTGCCCGTGCCAATCGCCGCCATCATATTGTCGCCACCGCCGGATGAAACAAACACATCTGTCGGCAGGCCGAACTCATCGGCCAGATCTTTTGTTATAAGACCGACCGGTTCATCAGAGGCGATCAGCTCCGGCAGACAGTGCTCGAGTGTCCCGGCCGGATCAATGGTTTTAAGCATGTCATCAGACCAGCAGCGATTTGCCACGTCAAAATATGCCGTTCCTGAGGCATCCCCGCAGTCAGTTTTCTTCTCACCGGTAAGCCAGAAATTAATATAGTCATGCGGCAGCAGCACTGTTGATAATCGGCAATAGTTTTCGGGTTCATGTTCCTTCAACCACAGTATCTTTGAGGCAGTAAAGCCTGCAGCCACCTGGTTGCCGATCTTCCTTAACACTGCCTCCGGCCCCCCGGCCCGCTCAGTTATCGTGCGGCATTGTGCCACGGTTTCGGTATCACACCATAACTTGGCTGGTCGTATAACCTGCCCTGCCAGATCAAGCGGAACCATGCCATGCTGCTGTCCCGACACACCAATACCCCTAACCTGCTTACCATCAACTGCTGATGACGCCAGTACCTCTGTCAAAACCTCACGGCAGGCCTGAATCCAGCGCTCCGGGTTCTGTTCTCGACCTCCCCTCTCATTCTCAATTAATTCATAACCGTGATAGCTCTCGGCAATTATCGTAGCAGTGCGCTCACTCAGGACGACCGCTTTAGTACCCTGAGTCCCGCTATCAATCCCGATATATAAGTTATCTGCCATGCTGTTTCCTCCCGACACCACACCCGAAGAATCTGTCAGATAAAGCTATTGATCATATTTTCAAGATACTCCTGACGACCACTCTTGAGCTCTGGTTCACCATGTTTCACGACAAACGCCTCACACTCAGAAAGTCCAGATTCCATAGCAAGTACTGACTGTGCAGCAGGTAGCAGCCATGAGCTATAGCGTTGCTTCCTGAACTCCTCAAGAAACCCATCCTCTATTATTTTTGCCGCGATAACAAGACCACGGGCAAAACCATCCATGCCGCCGATGTGGCCATGGAACAGATCAACAGTATCTCCAGAACCTCTCCGAACTTTTGCGTCAAAGTTCAACCCCCCTGAACCGATACCGCCAACGGCCAGGACCTCGAGCATGGCATATGTCGTTGAGTAGAGGTCTGTCGGGAACTGATCAGTATCCCAGCCGAGCATGAGATCACCCCGATTAACGTCGATACTCCCCAGTTTACCGGCTGCAGCAGCAACGGCCAGCTCATGCTCAAAAGTATGGCCGGCCAGGGTGGCGTGATTTGCTTCGACATTTATCTTGAAATGATCGATAAGCTCATACGTCTGTAAAAAATTCAGAACGGTTGCCGTATCAAAATCGTACTGATGCTTGCTCGGTTCCTTCGGCTTTGGTTCAATCAGAAACTGACCGTTAAAGCCGATCTCTTTTGCATACTCGACGCACATATGGAAAAAAGCGGCGGCCTGATCCTGCTCCTGCCTGAGCCGTGTATTCAGCAGCGTTTCGTACCCTTCACGACCGCCCCAGAAAACGTAGTTTTCCCCACCAAGCTCTTTTGTTGCGCTGATCGCCTGTTTTACCTGGGCTGCCGCATAGGCAAAAACATGAAAATCGGGATTTGTACCGGCACCGTGAGCGTATCGGGGATGACTGAAGAGGTTGGCCGTTCCCCACAATAATTTCACTCCCGTTGTTTTTTGCAATGCTGCCGCGTGGCTGACCATTTTCTCGAGGTTCCTGCATGATTCTGAAAAATTGTCACCTTCAGGAGCAATATCCCGATCATGAAAACAGTAATAGGGTACATCCAGTTTACTGAAAAACTCAAAAGACGCATCGCAGGTCGCACGAGCCCTGTCCAGAGGGTCTGTAAATTTATTCCAGTCACGATCCATTGTCGGAGCACCAAAAGGATCACCACCTTCATTCTTTAACGTATGCCAGTAAGCAACCGCAAACCGTAAATGGTCCTCCATGGATTTGCCCATGACATCCTGTTGCCGGTCGTACCACTTGAAGGACAACGGATTATTTGACTGCCGTCCTTCATATTTTATTTTTTCAGTCACTTCCGGGAAATATGTGTCCATAGTTTTCTCAGCTCCTTACGAGTAATCCTCAGTCCGCCACGCCATCTCTTTTTCTCCGATGACTGCTTTCTGATATCAACAACTTATTTATAAAACGGAGACTTATAAATCTCCCGTAAAACCAATGATCCAGACTCTCGGGCCCAATCCTCATCCGTCCAGTCTTTGATCACAATCTCTGTCTGATCAAACCCAAACTTCGCCGTCTTCAATTGCTCTATTGAGTGGAACATATGCTTGAATAACGTATTCCCTGCCTGAACCCCTTTACCTGTAATAATCACCAGCTCAGGGTTGAGCAAAGTCATCAGGTTATATATACCCACCCCCAGAATCATTCCTGCTTTCCGGTATACTACTTCAAGGGCTTCATTTCCGCGTTTAAGCTCAACCAAAACATCCTCAAAGCTAATTTCTCCGGGAGATTTGTCAGAAGAAGACCAATTCCCTTTGCCAATGAGATTTCTTGCTTCCCTTAAAATTGCGTAATTACCGGCAAAGGCTTCAATGCACCCGCTGCGGCCACAGCGACAGATCGGACCACCGACCTCAGCACACATATGACCAAATTCGCTTGCGATACCACTATTCCCGCGGACCAGCTGGCCATTGACGACCATGCCGGCGCCGACACCATTTTCCAGGGTAACAACGAGGAAATTATCCATTCCCTTTGCACTACCGTACCAATACTCAGCAATAGCCAGGTTATTGGAACTGTTGTCCATAAAAACCGGATGATTTATTCTCTGCTGAAGCATCTGTTTGAGTGAAACTTCTTCCCACCCATAATTGGGCAGAAATTTGACAACCCCCCGCTTTGAATCAACCGGACCGGGAATACCGACACCAACACCTGCTATCTGATCTTTTGAAAAATTTGCTTCCCAGATACATGCCTGTATTGCCTGAACCATCAGTTCAACAATCTCTTCCGGCGCGTAGTAGTCATTATCAAGCAGAATCGTATGCGCCGCTTTTAATTCCGCTTGAAAGTTTACAATAACAACCCTGATTTGATCGATTGCCAGGTTCACCCCGACAACATGCACGCCATCAGGCCTGATGGCCAGCAGCGTTGGTCGCCTGCCGCCCTCATAGGCGCCAGCCTGTTTTTCTTCTATAAGCCCTTCCTTTATCAAGTCGGCAGTAACCCCTGTTACCGATGCTTGACTGAGCCCTGTTTCCCGGGCCAAGTCTGTCCGGCAAATCAACCCCATGGTTCTAATCAGTGCCAGAATATTGGAACGGTGCATTGCACGCTGGAACCGTCTGGGTGTCAAAAAGGTATCGTTCTGCTTTAAGGCCATGAAGTCCAAACCTCACTTTTCAAGACATTAATTCACAATTTAAATTAAATAGGGGCGATTACAATTGTCAACCCATTTTTCATCTCCTCTGAAATAAGAAATGAAATGGCGCTGCCAAACAAAGCATGGATTGATAGGCCTCGGGTAAAAATTACTTGACACACAAAGACTTATATGGCAATTCGTTCGCCTGAAGAGATTATTTCATGTTATGAAATATTGGTCTCCGTCCTGATGAAACGAAGTGTTATTTCAATTCGTGCTGAGGGTCCATTTTTGTTTGACAATGATGTCTTGAAAAAAATATAGACCAAGAGGTACATCATGATAGAAAGCAGCCAGATGACAGAAGCTGAGGCGCCTTTAACGTACGGTATGGTTGGCGGTGGCGAGGGGGCATTTATTGGCGATGTCCATAGAAAGGCAATTGCCCTGGACGGAAAAGCAGCGCTTGCCTGTGGTTGTTTTTCGACAGATCCCCAGAATACCCTGAGAACAGGGATAGCCCTGGGCCTTGATCAGCAGCGGTTATATGCCACCTTCGAGGAGATGGCCGTTGAAGAAGGTAAAAGGGAAAACAAGATTGATTTCGTCGTTATCGTAACGCCAAATTTCACCCATTATGCAATAGCCAAAGCCTTCCTGGAAAATAACATTAACGTTGTATGTGACAAGCCGTTTACCGTCACATCAGCCCAGTCCAGGGAGCTCAAAGAACTGGCTGAGGAAAAGGCCCTTTCTCTGTGCGTCACCTATACCTACACCGGTTACCCCGTTGCCAAGCATGCGCGGTTGATGATCGAGAATGGCGATCTTGGTGAGATCAGGTTTGTCAACGCCGAATATCCGCAGGACTGGCTGAGCACCCGGCTGGAAGAAACCGGACAGAAGCAGGCCGGCTGGCGATCAGATCCTGACAAATCCGGAGCCTCAAACTGTGTTGGCGATATCGGCAGTCATATCGAAAACATGGTTTCCTATATGACCAACTTGAAAATCACGAAACTATCAGCCCGACTCGACACCACGGTCGCAGGGAGGAAACTTGATGACAATGCGACGATTATGGTCGATTATGAAGGTGGAGCACGAGGCGTTTACTGGTGCTCCCAGATAGCTGTCGGTAATGACAATGGCCTCAGGGTTCGGATATTCGGCTCAAAGGCCTCTATTGAGTGGGCACAGGAAAACCCAAATTACCTGAAAATTTCTTACCTCGAAAAACCAACAGAAATCATCTCCAGGGGAAGAGACGCCCTCTATCCGGGGGCAGACGCCTATTCAAGAATCCCATCCGGTCACCCTGAAGGATATTTCGAGGCATTTGCCAACATCTACAAGGCATTTATCAGCTTCATCATGAAAAAGAGAAACGGCTCCGAAATTTTACCTGAAGACCTTGATTTTCCAAAGGCAGCTGAAGGAGAGCAAGGTGTTACGTTTATTGAAAAATGTGTTGAAAGCTCTGAAAAGAATTCAGCATGGATCGATATGGATCACTGAGAGGAGGAAGACATGACAAGACCAGTAACACTATTCACCGGCCAATGGGCAGATCTGAGTTTTGAGGATATCTGTAAAAAAGCAGCTTCCTGGGGCTATGATGGATTGGAAATCGCCTGCTGGGGAGATCACATGGACCCTGTTGAAGCATCAACAAATCCGGAGTATGTCAAAAACAAGTTGGCAATACTACAGAAATACAACCTGAAATGCTTCGCTCTTGGAGCTCACCTGGCGGGTCAGTGTGTTGGAGATGACTGGGATGAAAGGCTCGATGCATTTGCCCCCGACAGTGTGAAGGGAAACCCTGAACAAGTCAGGAAGTGGGCAATCAACGAGATGATCTGTACAGCAAGGGCGGCAAAAGAGATGGGGTGTTATGTTGTTACCGGATTCTTAGGTTCACCCATCTGGAAATATCTCTATTCGTTCCCTCCGACGACAGACGACATGATAGAAAATGGATATCAGAAGATTGTTGATCTCTGGACCCCTGTTTTCGATGAATTTGACAAGTGTGATGTTAAATTTGCTCTTGAAGTTCACCCGACAGAAATAGCCTACGATTATTATACAACCGTAAAATTATTTGAAGTATTCGACAGACGTCCGACACTTGGCATTAACTTTGACCCGAGCCACCTTGTCTGGCAGGGCATGGAACCCCATGTCTTCATAAGCGATTTCTCTGATAGAATCTATCATGTCCATATGAAAGACGCTGCGGTAACACTTGACGGCAGAGCAGGCATTATCGGATCCCACCTGCCGTTTGGAGATCTCAGAAGAGGGTGGAATTTCCGCTCTCTTGGACATGGAGATGTAAATTTTGAGGAAATAATACGTAATCTAAATGCGATTGGTTATGGCGGACCACTCTCCGTTGAGTGGGAAGACAATGGCATGGACAGGGAATTCGGGGCTGCTGAATCTGTTGAGTTCGTTAACTCGATTAATTTTGCACCCTCTGATATCTCATTTGACGGGGATATGAAAAAATAACAATTTTACTGACCTGCTCCCAGACCATGCATAACAGTACCATCCCGGTTCTCTCAATCAAGAATATCAACAAAGCGTTCTCAGGGGTTAAAGTTCTCAATGATATCAACCTTGAGATTCAGAGTGGGGAGGTATTTGGTATTCTCGGTGAAAACGGGGCAGGGAAATCGACACTGCTGAAAATAATTTGTGGCATTTACACCCCGACAAGCGGCTCCATCTTATTAAAAGACAAACGTGTAACCATAAACACCCCGACGGAGGCAAAAAAGCTCGGAATCAGTATGATTCCCCAGGAATTCAACCTGATCCCCACCCTCTCCGTCTTTGAGAATATATTTCTCGGATCAGAGCTTAAAAGCGGCCTTCTGCTCAACAAAAAAGAGATGCGACTGAAAACACGCTCGCTTCTGGACGAATTAAAAAACGATCTTTCGCCCGATGCGCTCATCCAGAATATAAGCGTTGCTGAAAAGCAGATGGTCGAGATTGCCAAGGCACTCGTTCATGAGTCAGATATTCTCATCATGGATGAACCGACCACGGTGCTGACCAACCTTGAGGTTGAAATTCTTTTCAGCCTGATAAAGAGGTTAAAGGCGAGAAATGTTACCATCCTGTTCATCTCCCATAAACTCAATGAGGTAAAGCGAGTTTGTGATCGCATCCTGGTGTTGAGGGATGGTGATCAGATCTGCATCAATGATGTCAAAGATGTGGATGAGCACGACATGGCAAAAAAGATGGTTGGCCGTGAGCTGAGCCAGGTTTTCCCTTCAAAGACAACGCCTGGGGATGAAGTTGTGTTCCAGGTTGATAATCTCAGCGACGGCTCACTGCTTAAAGACATCAATTTTAAGCTCAAGAAAGGTGAAATTCTCGGTTTTTCAGGGCTCATCGGTGCTGGTAGAACAGAAATCGCTGAGTGTATTATGGGACTTCGATCAAAATCCTCCGGTGAGGTCTATGTCAATGGTAAGAAAACCCGAATCCGCTCAGCTGCTGATGCGATCAAATATAAAATCGGCTACCTCTCTGAAGATCGGAAAGGCAAGGGGCTGATCCTCAATTTCGGTATACCTGAGAACATATCTCTGATTTCTCTGTCTAAATATACCAACCTGTTCATTAACAAGAAAAAAGAGAGACAGCGTTCCGAGTCGTTCATTGAGCAGTTCAATATTAAAGCGGCTTCTTTGAGTGCCGATCTTGAATATTTGAGCGGTGGGAACCAGCAAAAAGTATATTTGTCAAAATGGATGGACACCGACCCGTTCATTCTGATTCTCGACGAGCCGACGCGCGGTATTGACGTTAATGCCAAAAAAGAGACCTATTATTTCATCAACGCTCTTGTTAACCAAGGCGTTTCCTGTATCCTGATATCTTCTGAGCTTGAGGAAATTATCGGACTCTGCAGCCGGGTGCTCGTCATGCGGGAAGGGAAAATAACCGGTGAAATGGAAGGCGAGCACATCAATGAAGAAGAAATTATGTTTTGCGCAGCTGGCGTTAGATAAAATCTGGGCCTGATGACACGGAAATATGGAAACAAAAAAGCTTAGTTTTGAATATTTAAAGCGAATAGACTATTCGAAATATGCGCCGCTGTTTGCGTTGGTCGTGCTTGTACTGCTCTCCGCTCTTGCCAGTGAACATTTTCTCAAATTCAGAAACATTACAAACATTCTCAGGCAGGTCTCCTACACGGGGACGATCGCGCTGGGAATGACCTTTGTTATTGTGGCAGCAGGTATAGATCTCTCTGTTGGTTCCATGGTTGCCTTTGTCGGTGTTCTAACCATCTACCTGATGAACTACCTGGGAGGGGATGGCTTTGCCGTCTGCGTTGCCGTGTTCGCTGCCTTGTCGGCAGGCTCGCTGTGTGGCGCACTGAACGGGCTTATTGTTACCAAGGGAAGAATAACATCGTTTATTGCAACACTTGCGACGATGTCTATTTTCAGGTCTCTGACGCTCTATATCAGCGAGGCCGGCGAGGTCATTTCCGATAATGACCTGTACCCGGAAATTGGTGGGGGATATTTTATGAATATCCCTTATCCGGTGATCATTTTTTTGGGACTGGCCTTTTTATTCCATATCCTCCTTAACAATACTGCTTTTGGCAGGCATGTCTGCGCCGTTGGTGCAAATCAGCAGGTTGCTGTATATTCGGCAATTAAAGTTAAGTGGATCACCTTTATGACTTTTGTTATCACCGGCTTTACCGTCGGTGTTACTGCAATTCTGCTGTCTTCACGGCTCAATTCAGTCAGCCCCGGAGATGCAGGAATATTTTATGAACTCGATGCCATTGCAGCAGTCGTAATAGGTGGCACTCCGCTTTCAGGTGGTAAGGGTACCATCTGGGGGACCGTGATTGGCGCAATAATATTAGGTATTATTAACAACATGCTCAACATGCTTGGCGTTTCTCCGTACTTGCAGGGTACCGTTAAGGGGCTTATTATTCTTATCGCCGTTTTTGCCCAGTATAAGAACAACTAAGGTCCCGGAGGCAAAGATTATCAGAAGCCATTCTGGTAATTTAACAGATAATGTCAAAGAGAAAACAAAGAGGGGAAGTTATGAAAAAAAATGTGAGACAGGTACTGATTACTTTACTGGCCAGTGTATTTCTTTTTTCTGGCGCCGCCGCCTTTGCAGCTGAAAAAATCAAGGTCGGGGTTTCTGTTCCTTCAGCAGACCACGGCTGGACTGCCGGATTGCTCTGGTGGGCAAAGAAGGCGGTAAAGGACATTGAGGCAAAAGACAAGGATGTTACGTTCTATGTCGTCGCTGCCAGCTCAGGAAGTAAACAGGTTGGTGACGTTGAAGATCTTATGGTCAAGGGAATCGATGCACTGGTAATCCTCCCGCACAACCCTGCGACCCTGCAGAAAGTTGTTGAGGAAGCATATGCTTCCGGAATTTATACCGTCGTCGTTGACCGGGAATTACCCAAACCAGCCCAGCACGTTTTCATGGCAGGCGACAACCCGGGTCTCGGCATGGTTGGTGCCCAGTGGCTGGCCAAAGAGATGGGCGGAAAAGGTAAAATCGTTGTGCTGGAAGGTATGTCAATTCCGATTAACAAACAGCGGGTGGACGCCTTCAATGAGGTGATGAAAAATTACCCCGAAATCGAGATTCTTGATTCACAGCCGGCAGACTGGTCAACCCAGAAAGCACTTCGCCTGATGGAAAATTACCTGCAGAAGCACAATCATATTGATGCGGTCTGGTGCCAGGACGATGATATGCTGAAAGGAGTAATGCAGGCAATCAAAGAAGCTGGACGTACAGAAATCAAAACCGTTCTCGGTGGCGCCGGGTCCAAAGACATCATCAAAATGATCATGGATAATGATCCTCAGGTAAGGGCAACCGTTACCTATAACCCTTCAATGATCGCCTCAGGTATCGTCTTTGGGGTTGAAGGAGCCAGAGGCAACACCGTTGGAGGGCTCTACCACACTCCGTCACGTGTTATCATCGCAGCCGACCTCGTGGTCAAGGAAAATGCGGAAGCATTTTATTTCCCGGAGGCCGCCTACTAGATACAATTCAATGTGGAGCGCATAACTCACATCGATCAATATCGAGTAAGTCAATCATGAGCCCTTTTCTGAACATTTTGAAAAGGGCTCATTGTCTTTGAAACACACCTGCTTTTTTCTGGTTATATTGACCGCTAACCCGAGATAGGCAAGCAGGCCGGCTCGATCATAACCAATACTCACGATCTTCTCTTTTTGGTCCTTGACCAATCGCTTCAGTCGATATTCAGCCCGGGAGGCCAGGGAACGATCACCGAGCTCACATGAATATACCAGGACCAGTTGCTTCTTTGACCTGGTATATTTGGCCCCAGATCTGTTGTTCTGTCGATGTTCATTTAATCGCCGCTGAACATCGGTAGAAATGCCGGTATAGAGACTGTTTGTCTCATCTCTGAGCATATATATTGACCAGGTTGACATAGGCCCGAGTCACCCTGCCTGCCCGGCCAGTAATTCTTCAACCTGCTGCCACACTTCATCAAGTGATAATGCCATAAGGTTGTCCCGCTCGATGACCTCGAAGCTGGTATGCTGAATGCCCGTCGTCAGCGGAGCAGTATGGGCACCATACAGGGCAATCCCGGGAAGACCGAGATGAGCTGCAATATGGGTCGGACCAGTATCGTTACCAATCACCAAAGATGCCTGTTTCGCAATGCCAGCGAGCGTAAAGATATCATGATAGCCGTCGGCCGGGACCAGCATTTTGCCTGGAATTGCCTGGCACAAATCAATTTCATCAGGCCCGGGAATCGTTACAACGTCTTTGCCAGACGCCTGCAGTTTCAACGCCAGTTCCCTGAAGTGAGGCCAGCGCTTATGGTCGTGAGACAGTGAAGCCCCGGGAATGAGAACAACAAACCCCCGTTCGACCCCGGCAGCTGACAGCAGGTGATCAACATCATCAGCCATCCATGAAACATCGCTCTTTAAGGTAGAGCGAACGTTCAGACCAGCCAGAGCCAGGTGAAGAGCAAAATGATCGGCGGCACAGATACGATCCTCGTCGCGTTTCAGGTAGAAAGAACAACCGGGGACATCGCCCATCCACCGGGTGGTCGGGAACAGCCAACGATAGTAAAAACGGGTCCTGCCGACCTGCTGCAGATCATAGACGCGATGCAGGTCCCTGCGATGCAGTCGTTTACGGAGTTTCATCATCTGGATGAGATTAAATCGTGAGGCACGCGGGTCGACAAATACCTCATCCACCCAGGGACACCGTTCCATGAAACGTCGATATGGCGGCGTCGTCATGACGGTCAGGTGGTCATCGGGGTGATTATCACGAATATCTCGAAGCGCACCATCCGCCTGGACAAGGTCTCCGAGTGCACTGAGTTTGATGACGAGTATCTCAGCCATTAATACGCTTCGTACGACTTCTCTTCCACCAGTTCTGAACCAAGCAGTCCATTTATCTGATATTTCAATTCAGCTCGGCGATCATTTGTTCTATAGACAGAGCGGGCAAGTTCAACAAAGGTATTACCAAAAGCCTTATTCCGCTCACAGGAGCGGATCTCATCTTCGATATCCCATAACCGTTCGTTAACAAGCCGCAACTCTGATACAAGCGCGTCGAGTTCATCACTTTGCGTTATCTGTTCCTGATAGACGGATTCAAGCTGACCCAATTCCCGGCCGATGTTCTTAAGTTTCCTGCTTTCTGTTATCCGTTCTTTCTTGATCAGCAGAATAGTCAATTTATCGAGCAATTCCCCTGCCGAAACTGGAATTAATAGTGACATCGATTTCACCTTCTCTGCAGCGTTAAACGATTGTTGATGGTATAAAGGGTCGATTAGACTTATCCTTACCACTATCAACAGACGATTTTATTTGTGTCGTGGTTTTTTACCATATTAATCCGTTCCTGTCTGTAGCTGAAACCCTTGCACGGAAACCCGTCCTATGTACCTCGCAGCAATTACCCGGGCTGGCATTACACGCTATGAAATACGTCAGTCATTTCTCCACGAAAATGATGGCAGCTACCGTCACCGTGTTGTTTTTGATCTTGGCCGTGACCCGCGACAATACCTTGAACACCTCTCCGATGAAATCTGCTATTTTTCCCCTGATCTCGAGGATTGTGTCGGTAAAATGACCGACAATGACCCAACTCGGATACTGGAAGAACTTCTCTGGAATTTTCTCCCTGAAGAGGAGCAGCATCGCCTGAGTCTCTTTAGAAATCGCGGCGCAATTAAAATCCGGCCGCTTTCAGGTGAGGATAAAACGGCAATAGAGCGCGAGGTTCATCTTTTTGACCGAAGGCGCCTCTACTATCTGAGATACGGCGCGGTTGATCAATCAAGACTCTTCAGACTGAGCCCCAAACTCTACCGTCCGTTACTCGGGCAATCAAGAGATGAACGGGAATATTACTTCATGGATCTTGAAAAGGTGCTCAAACCAAACGAGATGAAAACCTACGTTTTTGCCATCTTCGACCTTCAGCGCCATTTTACCGAATCCATTTCATCAACAATGCCCGAAGCCCTCAACCAGCTCGATATTGCCGATCACTTCAGCAAAGATATCTGTAAACTGAACCTGGACAGCACCTACTGGTCTGGATATCAAATGGGGTCATCACTCCATGAGCACCTGGTCCGCTACATCATCATGTTCTTTGACCATGGCTATGGGCGACGCTCACTGTTTGACGATTTTGTCCGGGAATTTATGGGCAGACATCGAGCATTCAGGTGGCCGAAGAAGAAACCTTCTGTCAGCACCGATGATGCAGCAAAAATATTTAAGACAAGCTGGCAAGATCTTCAAAAGATGAATAAAAGAGATTTAACCAGGCTCTTCAGACAGCGTGCTAAGGAACTTCACCCGGACAGCGGCGGCAACCACGACCGGTTTATTGAGCTAAGCGGGGCATATGCCTCCCTGCTCGCCCGGAAATGATGGCAAACGTATGTCCGGCACCCCCGTAATATTTATAGTCTTCAATACCAGTACAACCTGAAAAACAGGAGAATTTCCATGTCCATCAAGGCGCTTGCCATTGAGCTCTACAAGGCCCAGCAAGAGGTACACCGGCTGCAGGACAGACTTGAGACAGCATCGCTTGATGAGAAAGATCAGGTGCGCAATGAACTTAAACGCGCAGAAGCCGAGTGCAATTATCTTCGCAGAATCATGGATGGGGAAAAAGAACCGTCTCCTTTCTCACGAGATTCATTCAAACGATAGATCCAGGTTGCTGTCACCCAACTTCTCAACACAAATGCATCGTAAATTACTATCTTTTCGGGTAAAATATCTTTGATTGTATTCTTTAAATATCTCGTCATAACCGAAATTTCGTTAGATCTGAAAAAATCGTATTAATTGAGTTGCCTTTTAGCTGGGGTGCTCTCTGGCATTCAACAGGAATATCTGTTTTAAAGATTCTTCCAGACATAACTTCTTAACACTCGCGTCGTGCGATAACCTGCATACAGGATTAACAGCCCGATGCACATCACTGGAGAACCAGTCATGGAAGGTGTGCTTCTCCCCATTGCTGTTTTTGTTGTCGTCTACATTGCTATCACATTCGAGCTCATGAATAAGGCAGTGGCAGCCATGCTTGGCGTCATGATACTCCTGGCGTTCCATGTTGTTGATGAGCATCACGCGATGAGTTTTATTGATGTGGAGACTATCATGTTGCTGCTGGGGATGATGAGTATCGTCGTCATCCTCAGGAAATCAGGTGTTTTCACTTTATTGAGCGTCAAGATCGCTGAACTTACCCAGGGGAGTCCACTGAAAATCCTTATTCTCTTCTCTGTGGTTACGGCAACGATGTCTGCCTTTCTCGATAATGTCACGACGGTACTCATTATTATCCCGATCATCGTCGAACTGACTTCAGGTATGGGGCTTAACCCACGACTTTTCGTAATCAGTCAGGCGGTTATATCCAATATCGGTGGAACGGCCACCCTGATCGGTGACCCGCCCAACATTATCATCGGATCAAAGGTGGGCCTCACCTTTAACCAGTTTGCCGTCAACCTCTTTATTCCTGTAGTCATATCTTCTGTTCTGGCTCTGCTCTTTATCTGGGCGGTTAACCGGGACGTATTTCGACCGGTCAACACAAGCCTCTCCAAGTTGTTTTCCATTCAGCTCCTCCTTGAAAAAATTCGTCTCGATTTTCTAAACACTCCTATTGACCCGCCCCTGCTTATCAAGAGCCTGATTTGTCTGGTACTGGCAATCGCCCTTTTTGTGACACAGACGGTTACCGGTCTATCCCCGGGTGTCGTGGCCATGCTGGTGGCCATGCTGCTATTCAGCATCTCGAATGTGGATGTCGAACAGATGCTGGAGGAGATAGAGTGGAGTACCCTGCTTTTTTTTATCGGCCTGTTCATCCTGGTGGGTATTCTGGAAGATAAAGGTGTTATAGAGTGGATTGCCCACAACGTCTTCCTGAAGATCGGTGACAACCCTTATATCGTTGTTCTGACCGTGTTATGGGTATCAGGTATTGCCTCCGGATTTCTTGACAACATCCCCTTCACCATCACCATGATCCCTGTTGTGCGTCTCATGATGGAAACGACTCCTGTGCCGCACAACATTCTCTGGTGGGCGCTCGCTCTTGGGGCCTGTTTTGGCGGCAATCTTACCATGATCGGTGCATCTGCCAACATCGTTTCAGTCGGTATGGCTAAACAATCGGGAGTGGACATCTCCTTTATTGAATTTATGAAGACCAGTGCCATCATCGCGCTTGGTTGCCTCTGTATTGCCTCCGCCTACCTGACTATTTACCTCTGGCTGACCCTATGAATCCTGCTGAAAAAGAAAACCTGGATCGTCTGTTTCTCTACCACGGCAATGCACTGGGCGCGGCACGTACCACGACAATGGCCCTCAATGCGCTGATAAGCGCCTTCACTCAGCTTGATTGCGAGAAGGATGACATCATGCAGCGTTACGATGAACTGGCAACAGCCATTCGTACCCTGCGTCCAGGCATTACGCCGCTTATTCACATGATCGAGCAGTTTGAAGATGAGATACGCCCTTTTCTGAAATCAGACGGCAGTGTCCTGCGGGATGAGGTGATCAGGATTTTGAAGAACAAGGTCAAGCTCTACAACTCCCGTGCAGAGCTTGTTGTACGACATGGTATGCAGTTCATCGAAGAGGGTGACGGTATCATCGTGCATTCGGCAAGTTCCGTTGTCACCAATATACTGCTTCAGGCCAAACAGGTCCTGCTCAGAGATTTCAACGTCATTGTGCTTCAGCTCGACCCGGTACGTACTCCCCAGGTTGCTTTCTCACTCCGCCAGGAAGAAATTCCCCATATGGTAATCCCGGCATTTAACCTCTGCCATTACCTGGACCAGGCCAATAAAATCCTGCTCGGGGCGGTGAGTGTCACCCGGGATCTAAAAGTTGTTGCACCGGTGGGTACCAGCGCAACCCTGAGTCTCTGTCGTTTCAATAACATTAAAAGCTATCTTTTTGCCAATTCCTACCATTTCTCTCACGGTCTCGGGGATTCACAACGCATTCATCACGAAAAAAGCGATGTGTCCTCCTCACGCACGACCTACCAGCTTACGACTCACTCCCACGACCTGGTAGACATGGATCTTATCGATGTACTGGTTGACGAAAACGGAATTGTGGACAACGAGCGTTTGTGGGCCTTCGCTGGATAGTAGTGCTGTTATCCTGATAGTTTGGTCAGCACAAAACGAAAAGCTAGAAACGTTGTTACCAGCAGTGTCAGCATTCCCATGGCGGCCAACCATGTTGCAATCAGGGCGTCGATGGTCAAAATCCAGGCCCAGGTTTTCCCTAAATGTTCTTCTGTGGTGCGGATAATCCAGGCGGGACCCATTTTCTTGAGATAATCTTTAAGCCGATGAATCATAGAAACCCTTTCTCTCTGCTTTTATCCTTTCCGTTAGTTGCGGACGATGATTTAATAACTATGGGGTGATATACTTACGAGCAGAGTGTTTCACTGATTTTCCGGTTCAATTCATTCATGCGGGACATTATGTCAGGTGACTGGTTGATGTCTGAGATAATAGCAAAATAGTGTGCACCAGCGCTCACGACCTGGTCGATATTCTCAGAGCCGATACCACCGATTGCAACCACGGGAATTGTCGTTGCCGCGACAATTCGTTCCAGCTCTTCAAGTCCGATCAGCCTGGCATCAGATTTTGTGACAGTGGAAAAAACTGCTCCAGCACCCACATATGTCGCCCCTGCATCCTGTGCCTCGAGTGCTTGAGCCACAGTATGGACCGAGACTCCAACGACCATCTCTGCGGGGGCCGCTTTAATGACCTTGCGATAATCTGAGTCGCCCTGTCCCAGGTGAAGTCCATCAGCAGCTATATCAAGAGCAATATCTGCCCGGTCATTGATGATCAGAGTCGCTGGTATAGGGTATGCCCGAACCATTGCCTGCATCTCTTCTGCGAGTTCACGAAACGAGCTGTCAGTTACCCCCTTTGCCCTTAACTGGATTATTCGCGCACCTCCAGCAAGCAGGGCTTGGCAAAGCGGTAATGAGTCGGCAAAGCAATAGAGCGATCTTTCTTTACGGCTGAAAACAGGAAATTTGGGTTTCATAAGGTTTGGTGTTGGAAAAAGCAGGCCACAGATCCCGGAATCCTTGACAGGACTGCCTGGCATGTTCGTATTTAATCAGACTCCCTTCTTTTTGAATTCTGGCCCATGAAATTAACGAGTTTCAGACCAGACTGCCAGATATTTATTCTATCGATTTGAGAAGATATTTGCCTATAAACTGCCACCATAAATAATATTCAAGAGTGCAACCAGCCACAAAATAATTGCCAAGACAAGACTGACGAAGACAGCAGCACTCCCCAAGTCCTTTGCCCGTTTGGCAAGTATATTATATTCCGGCGATGACAGGTCCACGACTGACTCGATAGCTGAGTTCAATAATTCGACGATAAGGACGATGGAATTCGCGAAAAACAGTATACTTTTAAAAGTAGTCGATATGGGCAGAAAAACTAAGATTACCAGCAGAATAACAAATAAACAGAGTTCCTGGCGAAAAGCAGACTCATTGCGAAGAGCGAACCACAGTCCGTTTAGAGAATAAAAAAAGGCGGCCCATATCCTTGCAAATCCTGTTTTGGCTGCCGGCTTCTTGTTCATGTTATTTTGACCCGGAAAAGGTTTAACGCTTGGCATATCTACATCATGGTTCCCTGTATCTGACCACAATTTCCATTTATCTCCACATAAAACAACAAAATATTTAAAAGAAAACCATTGGTAACCTTAACCGCGGAAACCAGCCGGCATGATCAGATGCTAAAGGTACAGTGAATCCAACAACTCATAAAAAAAGTCATGGTTCTCATTGGAACATGGACCTGTTCAAACTGTTCGCAAGAGGCAAACGGTACCAGACCACTTTTGGGTGGTAAATCTCAGGATAAGAGAGAAACTTGCTGATACACAGAGCAGGGGTATCATCACACCTCGTGATACCTTCGACTATCAGGTCTACAGCGCCCAGAGATGATACGTCGAACATGTAGTATTACATTTCTCATTTAACAAATGATTGTAGCGACTTCCAGGTTTAATTGACCATAACTAACTCTTTTTTATTCAATTGTCTCGGCTGGTGTCCTGAATGAAAAATCCATAATTTTAGAATTTTATTCCCCAATGGTGGAAAATAATTCTTATTTTCTGCCCTCCCTGATCGCACGCTTAGCTTGGAAACCCTTGTGTCTTTAGGTGCTCCAACAAATTGTTTCAATTTATGCCCGAGTGGAACGTTTCTATGAACAATAGTTGTAGGAATCATCAGAAAACATTTTTGGAGAGAAATTAAAATGAGAAAAATTACAGCAGTACTATACATTTCCTTTTTGGGAGTATTTCTTAGTGCTGGCACTGCCCTTGCCCTTCCCTTTACTGATATCTGATAGCCCTGGCAATGAGTCTCTTTACTCTGGAATCCTTTGGATGGAATACTTAAGAAACTCTATGGTGTGGGAAACTTCACTCGGGTTGACGATGAATCAGATCAAATCTGGAATACTGCATCAGGTGGCGCAAGTAACCTGCAGTGGCTAAATACGCTGGTTACGATCAAAATTTTGGATACATTCCGCAAAACAGTAGTTCAGGCATTTGATGCCACTTATTCAATGTTTCTTGCTCACTGTCCTGACGTCACCTTACGACCGAATCTATGCCTGCTGTAGATAAATTTGTGTGGGCACTTAAACCTAGTGGAGCGCCCCTTTGGACCTCATTACAATGAAAACAGTGATAAGCTAGACCATATGGTAACTTGGCGAATTACTGGAGGAGCTGGCAAATACTGTAGGTAATTACGTTATTGCCTGGGAAGACTTGGAATGGTGGGGGTGATCATAGACTTTAATGATTTAGTAGTTGAAGTTAGTGGAGCTGCTCCTGTCCCAGAACCAGCAACTATGCTTTTATTCGGAACTGGCCTCGTTGGTCTTGCGGGTGCACGGTTTAGAAGAAAGAAAAAATAAAATAATGACAAAAAGGTTATCAGGCAGGGTTCAGTTTTGGCCCTGCCTTTTTTATGTTATTTTTCTAACATTAGAATAAACTGAATTTGAAGAATCCAGAATCCAGAAAATATCGCAGACACAAACTATCAGACACTTTCATTATCAATCGAGAAGGTGTCTGCCAGGTGCTTGACCTCAGCTCAGAAGGAGTTTCGTTTGGTTGTACCGGTGAACGAAATTTTCCAGAAACATGGACTATCGATATCGTCAATAATAGTGGAGTCCATATTTGGGATTTACCTATTAAGACAGTCTGGGCCGAGAAGAATGATGCGTACCCCTCTTCCTCAATTCATGCGGTGAAGATGGGTGCCAGGTTTCACGAAACTATTACATCTGAGCATCTATCAGCCCTCACCCAATTATTAGAATTTTTAGGGGACGAATCTCCTTAAGTTCCATATCATGGAAGAACGATCGCTTTATCCGTAATTTCAACCTCCACAGTTGGCCGACCAGAGGCGGTTTTTCCCGATAGCGTGAAATATCCATCAAAATGGTGAGTTCAACACCCATATCAACCCAGAGCCGGACTGTACTGTTTTCAATTGCTATTTTTTTGACGATTCCGGTTGGAAATGAGGTTTTATTTACCTGAGAAGACGCTGGTACATGAAGGATAACTTTGTGTGCATTGATATGAATTCGGGTCGTTCCCTCAGTCAACCGTGATGACGCTACCTCCCCGAGCAGCAGGTTGTCCCTGGTGCCCAGATATAACTGCTTCCACCCCGCCCTTTCTTCCCTGATGCTAACATCGAAGGTGTTCTCATTATTCTCATTTGAAATCTCACCATTTTGCAACAGGAAGGTCTGATGGGCGAGCCGTCTGCTCTGTGACAGGTAGTGAGTGGAGAAGATGATGGAGGTGTTTTGTATGCTGTTGGCATGTTCCAGTATTTTCAGGATTACCTCCTGGTTCTCCTGGTCAACGTTTGCTGTGGGCTCATCACAGAGCAGAACCTCCGGTTCCACCACCAGTGCCCGTGCCAGCGCGACTCTTTTTACTTCTCCCCCTGACAGCCCATGAACATCGGTCTGTGCAAAATCTGACATGCCAACACGTTCAAGGGCTGCTGGAATTTTAATGGCGCACTCTTTTTTGGAAATGCCTCGAACCCTGAGACCAAATTCAACGTTTTTCCACACCGTACCGGAAAAGAGGATTGGGCTCTGGTCAACCAGAATAACCCGGCGCCGCAGATCGACCAGGTGTTTGTTATCATAATTAATAACGCTCCTACGAAACCTCAGAATCCCGGATGTTGGCCGGTCAAGAAAAGCCAGGTGATTGAGTAGTGTCGTTTTGCCGGCACCGTTAGGGCCGATTAATGCGTACACTTTCCGGGCGGTGATGGACAGTGAGGCAATATCAAGAACGACCCTGTCCCCAAATTGTTTTTTCAGGTTGTGAAGTTCATATAACATCTGACTTGACCCGTCCCTGAAAAAAATGAAAGACCATGTTGATACCAAAGGCACAGGCCATTAAAATAATGCCGAGGGCCACGGCCAGGACAAACTCACCCTTGTCATATTCCAGGGCCATGGCTGTGGTCATAGTACGGGTGAATCCTTTGGCGTTGCCACCGAGCATCATGGATATGCCAACCTCTGCGATTACGCGACCAAATGCTGCGATAATAGCCGCGACAATCCCGTAACGAGCCTCTCGAAAAATAACCCAGGCCATCTGGCGCTGGTTTGCCCCCAGGGTCAACGCAGTATTTCGATACCGTTTGTCAATTTTACTTATGGCGGCGATCGTCAGTGTCGTTATCAGGGGAATGATAAGAATGACCTGGCCGATGATGATTGCCTTTTGGGTATAGAGAAGTTCGAGCGGGCCCAGAACTCCCCTGCGTGAGATCATCGAGTATACCACGAGTCCTATGACCACTGTGGGAAGTGCGAGCAATGTGTTGAGACATGTCAGGGTAAACCGCTTGCCCCGGAAGTTGTTAAAGGCGACTATAAAACCAAGCGGCAACCCGATGACCGAGGCTGCCAGGGTTGAGAAGAAACTGACATTCAAGGAGACACCAACGATCTCAAAAAGCTCAGGGTCAAGGGATATGAGCAGAAGGATAGCTGATTTCAGGCTGTCTAAAAGCATAGGTCCAACAATCACGGCTTAAAACAGGTATCGGGCTGTGAATAGACACAACCCGATACCAGGGATAAATGACGATACTACAATTATCCTATTTATTGCGGTATTGCATCAGGATAAAATAATTGCTTGCCGATGAGCCGATAATCGCCGATCAGTTTTTGCCCTCGTTCTGAGACAATCCATTCTGCAAACTGTTGAGCGAGGTCATATTTGATCCCAGGAAATTTCTTCGGATTAACCGGGATCACCCCATACGGGTTAGCAAGTTCAGGTGATCCTTCGCTGAGGATCGTTAGATCAAGGGGCGGAGTTTTACCATACTTATATTTTATGTAGGTGCCACGATCGGTCATCGTGTATGCTTGTTTCTCCTCAGCATAGGTTAATGTTTTCCCCATACCCTGACCAATTGATCGGTACCATTTGTCTGCTCCGGCCGGCTCGGTGAAAGCGACTTCAACTTTTGCACCTTTTTTGACAATTTCCTTTTTCTGCTCCTTGACGGGTACGCCAGACTCTTTCCAGAGCGTCTGTTCCTTGGTATGGGTGCCGGAATCATCGCCTCGGGAAATAAAATCAGCCTCTTTTGCAGCAATTGCTTTCAGGGCATCATTGACATTGGAGGTTTTCGCAACACCGGCGGGATCCGCCTGGGCACCAATGATCACAAAATCATTATGCATCACAGCATATCGTTTGGTACCATACCCCTCGGCGACAAATTTTTCCTCCCGTGCTTTTGCATGGACGAAAATCAGGTCGACATTGCCGTCCATACCATCCCTGATCGCAGCACCGGTCCCTTTGGCAATAACTTTAACGTCAATTCCCGTATCCTTCTTGAACTCAGGCAACAGAATATCAAGCAGGCCGGACGCCTGCGTTGACGTCGTCGTTGAAACTGACAACACTTTATCACTGCCGTATACATTCCCTCCGGCTGCAATTGTCAGCAACAGAGCGACTGACAGAACACTCATCATTCTCATTACAAACTCTCCTATAATTGTGCGTTGTCAGGGTAGATCATTTTCCCGGAAAGAGACATATCATACCCTATAAATTTATCTGCCTCAGCCCTGAATAGCGGGTCATGAAGCAGGTTTACGAATCGTTGAATGGCCGGTTCAAAAAAACGATCCCGGTTAATCAATAAATCAAAGCGCTCCCAGCGAAGCGGCAGGAAATCAAGGCCAAGCAGTTCGGCGACCGGCCTGATGGCCGGAGCAGCATCTGCATTGTTATTGAGCACCGCGAACCCTGCATCAATATGCCTGGACACTTCCTCCTGGTAACCTGAAATACTGGCTGAACTGATTTCTGAGCGACTTATTTCGTAATCAAGCAGGAGTCGGGTCCCGGTATTCAACGGCCTGTTAACGATTTTCACATCCTCTCTGGCCAGATCAGTGATCGAAAAAATTTCTTTCGGATTTCCCTTTGCGACAAGTAATCCCTGCTGCCGTTTGCTGAAATTGACAAAGACAGGAGAGCGATCCAGTTCAGTATCTGCGAATTGAAAATTATATTCCTTGTTGTCGTCCTGCAGCAGGTGGCAGGCAGCAATATGGCACGTCCCCTGGCGTAGGGCTTTCAACCCGCCCATGCTGCCAATATTTGCAAAAAAACCAACCGATTCAGGACTCTGACTGTTATACAGAGTCAGGGCCCTCTGGATGAGCAAATCGTCACTGCCAGCCAGAAAGAGCCGCCCACTTTCAAGAGACAGGTTCCCTGACACCGGTAAATTAACAATGTAAAGATCAAGCCACTCCTCAACGAGATTACGGGGGAACAACCACTTTCCCGTCACTTTCGTCGCCGGCAGCCCCTTGTCACTCACCAGGGTGTATACCACCTTCTCGTTTACATGCAGCAGTTGAGCTACTTCTTTTGTATTCAGGTATTGTTTCCCTGTAACCATGTGCGCTCTCCATCCATATTCAGCAAACCTTTGTTACCAGGCCAGCATATTTTGTCAATTATTGGTAGCTCAAAAGACTAAAGCAACCATTTATTACCAATATTAACAATAGTGGAGGGATAAAAGAAGAAGGAAAAACCCATTGCTTATATAAGCAATCGATAGTTCGACCGAACGCTGAACTGCGCCAGATGAGCCGGACGAAAGAGAAGAGACGCCAGATGAAGAACTATATAGGATTAATAGCGTTCCCTGATAAAAGAATAACTTGTTTACAATCAATGATCAGAAAGCTGAGGCAAGCTCATTGAGCCAGTTATCTATCTGGCCGAGGGACGCTTCCGGTTCACCATCAATTTTCAGAGATGGCTGGACAAGTTGTGCACCGTTTTTTTCCAGTGTCTGCTCAATGAGATCAACCGCACCGCAAAAATATTTATACCCAGAATCCCCGCAGCCAAACAACGCAAACTGTTTTCCCGACAAATCGGTATCTACCAGCTGTGAATGAAACGAGTCAAAATCTTCCTGTAAACCAATTTCATCTTCGCCCCAGGTGGAACACCCCATAATGACAAGACCGCCAGTCGAAGTCATATCTGAAACGCGGGTCTGTGCGACATCCTGCGTCTCAACTTCAACGCCGCGATCAAGCAGGAAATCTGCAATGTACCTGGCAACATATTCGGTATTGCCCGTTGTTGAACCATAGATGATGAGCGAACGTTTCACTGCTTACCCTCCTCTTTCACAGAAATAGATAATAGTATGGCAGCACTCTTCACCAGGAATACCAGGGTCCTTGATAACCTGCAGCGAGTTCTGCTCTCCATGCAATATTTTAATTCCCATACGCCTTGTCAACCATATCCAGCCTGTTTTAAAATTTTATCTGTGAATGATCTGTATTTCCAGCTCTTCCTTGTCACTTCATTTTCGTTTTGATAAAAATAGAGAGAGATTAAGACTTTTAAGACTCCAATTGCAGATGACTTTCAGGTACCAGCAATTCTGGCAACACCTTTGAGCCTGGAAACTATCGGTATTAACCCACCGGTGACACCTTCGATAAAAAAGCAGTCAACCTATGAAAAACCTTACAGAATTTGGTGTCATCTGCTGTGACTCAAAAGATGAAATAGTATCGTGGGACGCCAATGCCCAGGCACTCTTCGGTTGGGAACAGAGTGATGTTATGGGAAAATCAATCTTTGCTCTGATTTTTCCCGAGAACCGCGAAGTGACAGAACAGGGGCACCTGCACTCATTATTCCGCTCGTATCATGAAACAGAATCTATAACCCTGAAAATCAAGGATCAGGCAATCCATCAGGACGGAACAAGGCTCCCGGTTGAACTTCTCATATCACGGTTGCCTGAAAACCGGTATTTTACGATTTTTATTCAAAATACCGACACAGCGGAGCTGACTGATAAAAAAAAGTCCAAGCAGTCATTCAAGCTTGAAATTATTAACACCATCCTGAGAATGTCGCTTGAGCCAACCCTGCTCAAGGAACGACTCACCTCAATTCTCGCCTATTTAACATCGGTTAAAGCGTTCAACCTAAGCCCGATGGCCTCTCTTTTTCTCGTTGAACAGGATACCAACAAACTGGTACGCAGCATCAAGTACGGTATTCCTGACGGACATCCCACCAGCTGTGAGCAGGTCGTTTTTGGTCACTGCTACTGCGGCAGGGCGGCACAGACAAATGCCCTACAATATATCCCCATCACCAGGAATAACCACGCAAAGACCCATGGCCATTATTGTATCCCGCTGGCGATCGACGATACTGTCATTGGCGTGATGAGCTTCTACACGCCCAAACATCACCGACACTCAGCACTGACGACAGAAACCCTGACGCTTGCGGCACAGGTAATTGCGGCATTGATTGATAACCAGAAAATGGACCTGCAGCTCATCAATCTGGTGAATGATTTAAGAACAGCTGTCCTTGCCTTGCGGGAAGAAAAAAACTTTTCAGAATCGATCATTCAGGGGTTGCAGCATGGTCTCATCATTACCGATCAATATGGAAATATTCAGAAGTGCAATGATGTTGCCAAATCCATATTCAACGGGTTTTCTGACGGGCTGGAAGGAAAAAACCTGATAACATTAATCGGGCAAGAGAACAGCGAACGACTCCTGAACCACAGTTCAAGCCCAACGGCACCGGGGGAAGCGGAGCTGTCAATTACAACAGAGGGAGGAAACCAGCTTATTCTCCGTTATTCGGCAATAACCCGGTCAGTTTCTGACAACGGAGAAATCGGACAGATTATCTCACTCACCGATATCTCCGAATGGCGGCATGTCAGGAAAGAAATGGAAAAAATGAACCGACTCTCGACGGTCGCCGAAATTGCCTCTGCGGTCGCTCACGAGGTAAGGAACCCGCTCGCCGGCATTAAAATTATGGCTCAATCCATAGAGGAAGATTCCGGTACCGAGGATGAACGAATCGAGTGTTCCCGAAGAATTATCAGGCAGGTCGACCGACTCAACGAGTTGCTCACTGATTTCTTTTCATACGCCCGTCCCGTCATGCCCAAAAAACGTGAGACCTCTCTTACGCATATTCTCTCTGAGACAAAACCACTGATCGGCAATAAACTTGAAAAGCACAGGATACATCTTCTTGAAAATTTCCATAATGATCTTCCTTCTGTTATTGCTGATCCCAATCAACTCCAGCAGGTTTTCCTTAACCTTTTTCTCAACGCCATTGATGCAATCAGGCAGGAAGGCACCATTGAAATCGTAGCCCGCAAGCTGAACAGCAATGATGTATCAATGTATCATAAAAAAAATCATTTCCTGAAAAGGGGAATACGCTATGTGATGGTACATTTCAAAGACAACGGGGCTGGCATGAATCATAAAGGGACTGACCGGGTTTTTGAGCCATTTTACACAACAAAAGCGAACGGGTCAGGGCTTGGCATGTCGATAGTCTATCGAACACTAAAAGAAAATGACGCAACCATCAGTGTTGAGAGCACCGAGGGAAAAGGTACGACATTTACCATGTTCTTCAAAGCCGGTGGATAAACGAGCAGCCCGGCCATCTGTTCATAGAAGCGTGTCACTACTCTTTTTTTTCAACTCATTTGAAGCCCTTCCTCAACGTAAAACAGCGTGGAGCAGAATGCAGGTTTTTACCCCTCGGACCATCCATTGAGAATCAACTATTTCAGCTATAACCGTTCTAATATAAAAAATAATTGGAAATCATCCTGCAGGAAGTGATAGACTTTTTCTAGTCCTCAGTATTCTGTAGATGCCTATACTGAGATAATTTACCGAGGAACGTTATGAAGAGAGTGCTGGTTGTTGATGACGAAGATGACATGCTCTGGATGCTCCAGAGAAACCTCAACAAGGGCATGTCGGAGGTTGAAGTTCTAGCAGCCAGTTCAGGCGAAGAAGCGCTTGCAGTCCTCAGCGATAAAGAAGTACATCTGGTTATCACCGATATTAATATGCCTGGAATCAACGGGCTCGATTTACTGATTGAAGTGAACAACCGCTACCCGGACACGGGTGTTATAATCATGACTGCCTACCCGTCAAACAGCTTTGAACGCGAAGCAATGATGGGAGGGAGTCTCAGGTTTGTCGAAAAACCATTTGATATCAACGATATGCGTAAAATCGTCGGGGACGTATTAAAAACCAGCGATGGTTTTCAAGGTACGCTCGATGGAATTGACCTGATAGACATCGTTCAATTCAACGGTCTTTCCAAGGCCACCTCGGCTCTCAAGGTGACGACTGCCGACCAGGAAGGGATGATTTTTTTTAAGAAAGGTGAAGTTGTTCATGCCATGTGTGACAACATGAGTGGTGAGAAGGCCTTTTTTAAAGTACTTGAGTTCCAGGGTGGCACACTTCAGAATATTCGGGGAGTCGAACCTCCCATAGTGAGTATTAATAAAAACCTCGAATCACTTCTCTTTGAATCTGCCGTCCGTAATGATGAAGAAACAAGCAAGAATGAGTCAGAGAGCGCTGACTCTCAAACATCCTTTCTCGATATTTTTAATGGTGGTGAGCAGGAACCATCAGACGAAGCATCGACGAGTGAAAAAACCTTAGGTAATAACTTTCAACGAGAAACGAAACTGACGCACACAGATAAAGAAGAACCAATTACAACTGAGGACATTGAAATGACAAACATTCAAAAAATTCTTGCTGAATTCACCAATATTGATGGTGTCCATACTGCCTGCCTGGTTGGTCGTGACGGCTTCCTTCTTGATAACATTGCCAGATCGGGTATTGACGCAGAAATGATCGGCGCCATTGCCTCCTCTGGATTCGGTTCGGCAGAATCTATGGGTAATCAGCTCGGCCAGGGCGATTTAAACCTGACAATGCTCGAATACACGGACGGGCCGGTAATGTTTGCTCCTGTCGGAAGTGAAGCGTTTCTGGTAATAGTTGCAGATAAAGAAACAAACCTGGGCTGGATTCGGCTGACGATCAAGAAAAACTCCAAAGTTATTGAGCAGGCAGCAGACCTATAAAAAAAAGCAGGGTTTAAACGCAACCATCGTTAAAACCCTGCTTCCTCAATGATATATTTTCTTCAGGCGACCCACAGCAAGTGGTATTTCTATATTCCAGCCTGTCGAAACTGATCTATAATCTCATCCGAAAAACGCGTGAGCTCAACTTCAAATTTTTTGATCAGCAGTCGTGCTTTGCCAAGCCACTCATCTTTGGATGTCATCACAAAAATAAAAAATGGCTGATCAGGCATGTGCCTGATAATAAAATGATATTGACTTGTGGTAATCAGAATGTCATCGGTTACTTGATCATCAGCCAGTAAGCCGATAGCCTTACCGTTTGATTTGACGATCGAAGCTAAATAAGCCGAGGCTGCTGCTGTTTCCACTCCTTCTTTTTTTGTTACTTCCGCAATAGATAAACCATCATCAACAGTAACTACCGCCGCCGCCAGAATACCCGGCAGCTCATTGGACATCGCTCTAATTAATTCCTGTACTTTATCAATCATTATCTCTTCCAAATATGTTCTTATCTCTTACAATTATCATGACACATAAATTGATCACACTCCTCCACTTATACCACCGAAAATTCTTATTGTGAACATAAATAGTTTCCAACTGAAAACTAGGTATTTTGATCGAGACCAGGGCAGTTTTCGGACTGAAACTAAATAGTACCTGGATCACATATGGTTCAGGCTGGTATGAAATCGGTTGCAGAAACAGCAAGAGAGAAACGCTGATAAACAGGAGAGTACATAAGGCTATGCCTGGTGTCGTTACCTGCTTTGCATAAACCGACAAGGAGCATCGGAACAATCATGGAGGAGAGTACGCAAATTCCCAAACGACGCGCCAGGCATTTACCTTATTACTACAACGGAGAATGTTGGTCAGACATCACTCCAGAAAGACCGGATACGGGTTTCCGGCTTTATATGTATTGCAAGATTTGGTCCATCAAGAAAACATTATACTTAAACATTAAAATTCATATACTTATAAGAAATACTCAACGGGGAATGATAACTAACTGAGAATAATTCGCAAAAAAGCAAAGCAATATGGGCACGCATGGGCAGCGACAAACCAGATAAAAACCGGTTAACAATACGATATTAATATATATTATTGGAAAACCGCACCATTAATTATTTTCGCACAAATGCGAAAATAATTAATAACGAATTATCTGAGGTGGTATTTCTTTATCTTTCGGTACAGCGTCGCGATATTGAGTTCGGCAAGACGTGCCGCCTTATCAACATTACCTGAGGCACGAGATAACAGTTTAACGAAATAACGATGTTCAAAATATGCCAGAGCATCACTATAGCTGCCGTCAAAAGATTCAGCAAAGTCAGAAGAATCTGCGCTGGCAGCCACATCCATCAGGCGGGAGAGGGAGTCAGCACCGATCTGCTCTCCGTCTCCTTCAATTGCAAGTGTCGCCTCGATAACGTTTCTCAATTCACGTACGTTTCCGGGCCAGTGATTCTGTACGAGCAACTCCATTGCCTGAGGAGAAATACCTTTGATCCGTGTTGAATACTCCTTGTTAAACAGGTCTACAAAGTGTATCGCCAACAGGGGGATATCGGTCCGTCGGTTTCTCAGGGGCGGTAGATTGAGTTTTACCACTGCCAGACGATAATAAAGATCCTCGCGAAAACTCCCCTTTTCCATCTCGATTTTGAGGTCAGCATTGGTCGCCGCAATGATCCGGACATCGACTTTTGTCGGTCTCGTCTCTCCGAGGCGATAAAACTCTTTTTCCTGTAAAAAACGTAACAGCGCCTTCTGGATATTCATCGGCAGGTTGCCAACCTCATCAAGGAGCAATGTTCCCTGGTCCGCTTCTTCGAACAACCCCTTTTTGTCATGATCCGCTCCGGTAAACGCTCCTTTCCGGTGGCCGAAAAGCTCGCTCTCAAGAAGGGTCTCAGGAACCGCACCGCAATTTATTGCAACAAATGGCTGGTCCTTTCTCAGGGAGTATTGATGAATAGCCCGTGCGACCAGTTCCTTCCCTGTTCCCGATTCCCCGGCAATGGTTACGGGAATATCACGCCGGGCGATTTTCTGCGCGGTATCAATTACTTTCAGGAGTTCAGGTGATTTTCCGACAACATCACCAAATTGCTCCTGCTCTGTCAGTTCAAGACGGAGCCGACGGTTTTCTTCCTCAAGTTCATTATGCCTCAGGACGTTTTTTACCCGGTTCAGCATTTCCTCCGGCTCAAACGGTTTCGTCAGGATGTCAAACGCACCGCTGCGTAGGGCCTGAATAGATAACTCTACCGTCGCATAGCCGGTAATTACCAAGACCGGAACATCTGCATCACGTTCTTTAATTTTTTGCAAAACCTCGATACCGCTCATACCAGGCATTTTAATATCGGTTATCACCATCGAGTATACATGCGGCTCAAACATCTTGATTGCAGATATCGGGTCCGTAAATGTTGTAACCTGGTATCCAAGATCACCAAGGATCGTAACAAGCATATTACAAAGCCCTTTTTCATCATCGATTACTAAAATATGTGCTTTAAACATGCCCTTCATAGCCGTCCTGTTTTATTGGTAGATAGACATATATTGTTGTGCCTTTGCCGGGTATACTGGTAATTTCGATTGATCCAAGATGAGCTTCAACCAGCTGTTTGCTGATTGCCAGCCCAAGTCCGGTACCATGTTTTCTCGTTGAGAAAAAAGGCTCGAATACTTTTTGCTTATTTTCCTGACTGATCCCCTCACCGCTGTCCTGAAAGAGCATCATTATCATGTTATTGGCATGCATGGACAGCCTGACAATAAGCTCTCCACCATCGACCATCGCAGCAGCGCCGTTGAGGACGACGTTCATCACCACCTGCCTGATCTGGTCTCTGTCGATCATGATTTCGGGCAATTGTTCGTCAGTTATTTTTTTTATGATCACATTTTTCAATTCATTGTGACCGCCGGCAAAATCGAGAATCTGGTCAAGGAAATGTCCCAGATCAGTTGCCTGAAAGGTTGGCTCCGGTGGCCGGGCATAATTAAGAAGATCCCTGAGGATACCGACACACCGCTTACTCTCCCGCCTGATTTCCTGGACATAATGATATCGTGGATCTTCGGGGTCCATCTTAGACTCGAGGTGACAGGCATAGCCTAAAATAATCCCCATTGGATTGTTGATTTCATGAGCAACTTCTGCAGAGAAAACTCCCAAGGATGCCATTTTCTGCTGGTTGGTCAGTTTCTTTTCAAGGGCAAAATCTCTCTTCAGCATTTCAGACATCTGGTTAAAGGCGGTCGCCATTTCACCGAGTTCATCATCCGTGGTCACTTCAAGACGCTCCTCCAGATGACCACTCTTGACCCGTCGCATCGCTGCAGTCATGGTATGGATTGGATCGGTAGACAGCTTTGCAACCAGGAACGCGAGCATGCCGCCAATAGTTCCAACCACTACCAGCATGAAAAACATGGCCAGTAAAATCCGTCCGGCAATTGCCTTGGCAGGGCGTACCAGGTCTTCCTCTGCCATTTCAACCACCACAATCCAATGCCATGGCAAAAAATAGGTGAGTCGGGCAAATCTCCTGCTTCCTTCCTCCTCACTGTCAAATTGTGGCTGATAATAGAGCCACCCTCTGCTCACTTCTCCCCGGCAGAGTTGCGAAATCAGAACTCTTCCCGATTCATCGAAATGCTGATAGATATTCTCCCCTTCGCGCGCTGCATGCAGAATCAAGTTTGAAGAACAATCCATAGCATAAATCTGTCCTGGACGATCTACCGGTTTCCCTGTTACCCGCGCACGTAAACCGTCAAAAGTTTCTTCTGACAACGGTTTCTGGCGATCGTCTTCTCCAAGGTTAGTTCCCGCAGCAATAATCCAGTCCCACATACGAAAATATCGATAAGCAACTTCTTTTTCCCGTAATTGGTAGCCGTCACTCCTGTTCGACCATGGATAACTGATAAAGAGGGTTTCTCCCGGTTTCGATTCTACGGCATTCTGGCAAATTTCCCTGATGAATTTACGCCCGGTTTCATCAGCAGCGTCAATGACATTATCACCTTCGCGATCCACGTGAACAATAAGATCCCCTGATGAATTCATAACATAAATATAACCAAATTCAACAATGCCCACATCTTTGAGACTCTGGTAGGCATAGTCTTTCGCCTGCTCTTCAGATAATATCCCATCTGCAAACTGACGATATTGACTTTCAACCAGCCGAAACGCCAGCTCGGTCAAGTCGCCCAGTTTGCGTCGACGCTCGGTCTGCATCTCTATATTGTGGAATTCAAGCTGTTGGTGATAACCTTTCAAAAGATCGTGGGTAAAGACACTCATGTGTTCAAGATCTGCCTTATTGGCTATGGTAACCTCCTGGTAAATCTGTTTGATCGCTACAGAACCGATGATAATCGTCGATAATACCATTGGCACCAGGACAAGCGGAACGATCATGATAAGCAACTTCCATCTCAATTTAAGATGTTTAGTCATGAACATAGCTTACCCACATTTTTCCTGGTCACCACTCTCGCCCAGTAAAGCCGTTATTGTTTTGCCGTTCAGAAAAAATTCACGATCATCCCATCTCTGTGGCGGGCCTCAATAAAATATGACCGCCATGTCTGGTTACTATAGAGTGTTAACGGCGGAAAGAAAAGAAATAGTCCAGAATATCACCGTTCATGCTCAAAGATTCTGTAACCGTTACCGGCGATGTTAATTGACAGGAGGGAGTGTTCCTGTCTATATACCATTTCGTTTTGCTTTTATAGGGCAACAGGAAACCACCGTCCGGATCGTTTATGTGGTAAGATGCTGTCTTCATCAGTAAACTTTGCAGCAGATCTTTAAACCCAGGCGCCATGATCTATACGCTTCTCATTCTCACTGCTTTTTTTTGGGGCGGTACCTTTGTCGCAGGAAAACTGCTCGCCGGACAGGTACCCCCGCTGAGCAGCTCCTTCTTGCGTTTTTTTATTGCGACAATTGCTCTTGTACTGATTCTGTTCGTTAACAGAAATCTGCCCCCCCTTCCCCCAAAACAATATTGGCCGAAGTTATTGTTACTCGGGTTCACCGGTGTCTTCTCCTACAACATTCTATTTTTCTCAGGGCTGGAGCAGATCTCTGCTGGCAGGGCTGCGCTGATCATTGCGACAACCCCGCTTATTATCACCCTGGTATCATCACTGGTATACAGAGAAAAACTGACTTTCATCCAAATTTCCGGTATTTTCCTGTCCTTTATCGGAGCCCTTTTTGTTATAAGTAACGGAGACTTAAATCTGTTATTTTCGGGTGGATTCGGACAAGGAGAGCTGGCAATAATCGGTTGTGTATTCAGCTGGACAGCCTATACCATCTTCGGTCGCTCAGTTCTGGTTGGAATGTCACCGCTCAGCTCTGTTCTCTACTCAACTGTCGCCGGGGCAGCGATGCTCCTGCTTCCGGCTATCTTTGAGGGGTTACCGGGGTTATTACATGAAATTAGTTTGGAAAGCTGGGCAGCTCTTGCCTTCCTTGGTATATTTGGAACCGCTCTGGGCTTTACCTGGTATTATAGAGGAATCAACACTATCGGGGCCAGCAGGGCGGGTATCTTTATTAACATGGTTCCGGTTTTCGGCCTGCTGCTCTCCTGGCTGATTCTTGGAGAAACCTTTAAACCGTCGGTTATCACCGGCGGGTTGCTGGTATTCTCCGGCGTTATACTGGCAAACAGTTCCGGCCGGAAAAAGCGTACACAAAACAAAAATTCTTCTCCAGCGGGTGGCAGGAGAATCGATTGAGAGAGAGCATTTGATCCGGGTATGCTTTTGTGTCGGAATCGTTAATACATTAATTCACCACTCCACCTCCAGCGCTCAAACCACTAGACATGCGTGCAGTTATTCAACGAGTTAAAAATGCCTCTGTTGATGTCAATGGCATCAAGACAGGCACGATTTCAAAAGGAATTGTCACATTTCTTGGAATACATCGCAGCGATGACAGGCAGGAAATTACCTGGATGGCTGATAAAATAATAAATCTGCGGATTTTTCCCGACCCCGACGGGAAAATGAACATCTCTCTGGCTGATATAAATGCAGAGATGCTTATTGTTTCGCAGTTCACCCTTTACGGGGATTGCCGCAAAGGCAGGCGACCAGGTTATTCAGGGGCCGCACCACCTGAAATTGCTGAACCAATTTATAACCGGTTTGTCGATGAGGTAAGAAAAAAAGGAATAAAAGCAGCAACGGGCAGATTTCAGGCCATGATGGATGTCGCACTCGTAAACGATGGACCAGTCACACTTTTATTAGACTCTGATAAGAAATTTTAAAACCTCTCTCTAGAGAATATATCAATAAGGAATACGGACCAATTATGCAAATCACACCTGGGAGCGAACTATCCGGTTTTACTCTAAAAAAACACGAATATAATGATGAAATCAAAGCAGATGTTTTTCTCTTTGAACACACGATGCTTGGCTGTCCCCTGTTTGCTGTCAAGAACAAAGACAACAACAAAACATTTTCTATCGCTTTCAATACCATCCCGACAGATTCGACAGGCGTCGCACATATCCTTGAACATTCGGTACTGATGGGCTCACAAAAATATCCGGTTAAAGATGTTTTTGGGGAGATAAACAAAGGCGGCCTGATGACCTTTCTCAATGCAATGACTGGTTCGGATATAACCTACTACCCATTTGCAACAAGAAACCTCAAGGAATACTTCAATCTGATGGATGTTTATTGTGACGTGGTATTTAATCCGCTGATTGCTGCTGAAACATTTGAACAGGAAGGGTGGCACTATCATAAGGAAGATGCTGACCTGTCACTGCAATACCAGGGTGTCGTCTTCAATGAAATGAAAGGCGCTTTTTCTGACCCGATTCGGCTCATTTTTCATCATATATTTAGCGGACTCATGCCCGGTTCAACCTATGCTCACGAATCAGGAGGAGATCCCCAGGAAATTCCCCGTCTTTCCTATCAGCAGTTTTGCCAGTTCCACCGCCAGCATTACCACCCAAGCAATTGTACCCTGTATTTATATGGTGATGCTCCGATTGAGGACGAACTGCACTATCTGCAGGATAATTTTTTAGAAGCGTTTGATCAGAGAGAGGAGCGTCGCACTGTAGAGCTGGGTGCACTCATCAAGGAACCGTTGCTGGTTAAAGATAACTATAGTGTCGAGTCATCCGACACCGCTGAAAAAACATTTCTTGCCGTGGGGACGCACGTTGGATCGGTATCCGACCGCATTCAGAACGGCGCATTCCAAATTATTGCCAACATTCTTTATAACTCTGATGGCTCACCGCTCAAAAACAAGATTGTCTCAGCCGGAATTTGCAAAGATTTCGGCGGCATTTATCTTTCCTCATCATGTTTTAACACCATCATGATTACCTATCTGGTGGGAAGTGAGGCGGATAACCTGGAGTCCTTTCAATCAATTTACCGGCAAGCCCTCAAGGAAATGGTAGCTGACGGGCTGGACCGGGACCTGGTTATCTCGGAGCTCAACAAATACGAATTCGGGGTCAGGGAAGATGCCAGCAAAGCCCAGCGAGGGCTCGACCTGATGTCCAAGGCCCTTGCCGCCTTCAAATACTCAACCGACCCTTTCGAATCACTGAAAACAGATGAGCTACTCGGGACCATCCGTAACCGGGCCTTGAATGACCGCTATTTTGAACAGCTTATACAAGAATATCTCATTGATAACGCTGCTACGGTAACGCTCTGCCTTGAGCCCGATCCTGACAAGCTCCAGGTCGGTGCAGCACGCGAACAGAAGGAACTGGACGAATATGAGGCGACATTAACCGATCGTGAAAAACAACAACTGGTTGATCGAACAAGAGAATTAATGGAACGGCAGCAAACCCCAAATGACCAGGGCACACTGGCACTGCTGCCGAACCTCTCGCTCCGGGATTTGCCTCCGGACGTGCAATTCCATTCGGTAATCCCGACAGATATGTTTGATCACCAGATCCTTGTCAACGAATTGCCGACAAACCGCATTACTTACCTCGATATCGGCTTCGATTTTTCCTGTCTGCCTCATCGTTTTCTGCCGCTTCTTGACCTGTTTGGAGCAGTACTTACTGAAATCGGTACCGAAAAACTCAATTACATGCAGTTTGCCAAAGAAGCAGGAATCTGTACAGGTGGTCTGAGTCACTCGATCAACACCTATGTTAAGCGGGCAGAACCTGACAAGGTACAACTCATATTGTGGCTGAGCCTGCGTGCTCTGCCGGATTACCTTGAGCGTGCAGTTGATCTGTTAAGCGATCTGTTTTCAGCTGTATCATTTAGAGACCGAACAAGAATTAAGGAAATTGTTCGACGTGAATTTGCCTGGGCTGAACATGCTGCCCAGAGTGAAGGATACAGCCTTCCATCAACCCGTGTCTTTTCTCATTTAAGCATCCCGGGGAGATACCAGGAGCAATACAACGGTGTTACCGCATATCAGAGTGTTAAGGATATTGTTGCCCGATATGATAAACAGGAAGAACAACTTATCGCTGATCTTCAGGAGATGGCAACGATCCTGTTGAATCGTAACAATCTGACAATATCAATCACGGCTGAGTCCCAGGAACTTGAAAAATTTTCTGAAATAGGCGCCAGACTTCCACAATCTTTAGCAACGGCAGCCAACCAGGTGCAGCCGCCCCTCAGCCCGCAGAATCTTCCTCGACACCAGGCCTTTGTCACCGCCGCAGAGGTTGTATTTGCTGTGCAGGGTGGGCCCCTGTTTCCAAATGGAATTGGCTATAACGGATCATTTGAAGTTTTAAAAACATATCTTTCCCGTGATTACCTGTGGAACAGTGTACGGCAGATGGGCGGGGCATATGGTTGTTTTATCCAGTTCAGCCATATTTCAGGAAATATTGCCTTTGTCAGTTACCGAGACCCCCAGGTCAAGAAAACATATGACGCCTACAACCGAATTCCGGCAGTCATTTCAGAAATTGATCTTTCGGATCAGGTGCTGGAACAACTCATCATCGGCACCTATGGCACCTTTGATCCTCATCAGAACGCCGCCGCACGTGGGGCAAACGCCAGAAACGAATATCTCAGCGGTATAGACAAAGAACTCAAACAGCAGCGATTAACGGAGATAACCGCAACAACCCGTGATAAGCTAAAAGCGTTTGGAGCCTATTTCGAGCAAATGAACGAGAAATGTCACCGTTCCATCATTGGAAATCGGTCAAAAATTGAGACTGACAAAGCACTGTTTGACACAATATCAGAATTATAACAATATCTTAATTATAAATGTAGCTGTTTGCTTTCTACCGTTTAGGAAGTGAGGAAAAAATCGTTTCTGAAGGAAGGCGTAGCCCCCGACCTAGATAGTGAGCAGATGCTCTCGGCTGATAGATTGGATTGATATAAATGAATAATTTACACATTAAAACACCATTGATCGAATCATTGCCATTGGCGACAAAGACAGGAGGCAGGGTGTGGTTAAAAATGGAAGCCCTGCAGCCTTCCGGCTCTTTTAAACTCAGGGGAATCGGGCATGCATGCCGGAGTTATCTGTCCAGAGGGGCAAAACGATTTATCAGTTCATCAGGAGGAAATGCGGGGATCGCCGTTGCATATTCAGGCAGGCAGCTTGGGGTTCCGGTAACCGTTGTTGTGCCTGAATCGACAACCAGAAGAGCTGTTGAGGCAATACAGCAGGAAGGTGCCAGCGTCATTATCAGAGGCGAGAGCTGGCAGGAATCGCATGATTATTCACTCCAAATAGCGGACCCTGAAAGTATTCTTATTCATCCGTTTGACGACCCGTTAGTGTGGACCGGTCATGCCACAATGATAGATGAAGTTGCACAATCAGGTATGGTTCCTGATTGTATAATATTGTCAGTTGGCGGCGGAGGGTTGTTATGCGGAGTTGTCGAAGGGCTGCAGCGAAACAGTATGGGCAATATTCCCGTCCTTGCCGTTGAAACCAGGGGCGCCCATTCTCTGGCCTTATCCATGCAGGAAAATCGCCTGAGCGCTCTTGATGAAATAACGAGTATTGCAACCACACTGGGAGCCAAACAAGTTGCCCGGCAGGCATATCAATGCTGCCACAATCACAAGATAATCAATCATGTGGTATCCGATCTGGATGCTGTCGACGCCTGTCTCGATTTCCTGCTCGCTCATAGAATCATGGTTGAGCCTGCCTGCGGGGCATCGCTTTCAGTACTTTCAGAACCGGTTGATTTCCTTGCAGATAAAAAAAACATTCTCATTATCGTCTGCGGTGGCGCTGGTGTTTCCATTGAGCAATTGAGTAGATGGAAAGACGCATTGGCAAGCAGATAAACTATCACCCACTGAGTATCGAATCAGAGCAGACGCCAAACACTTCGAAAACCGCAAACAACAGTGCATCACGACGCATAGCAATTTCAGGAACAGACGGTAGAAACATTATAATCGGCGGCGCCGTCTGAAAAGTGGGCTGGAATTCGTTCATATCAACTAAACGACAGATGGGGATTATCTATGATACTGGATTTTTTTCAGTTTCTCATACTATCTCTTTGTCAAAAGATTTTTTTACGCTCACCTAACGTGTTGCCAACAACCCTATATATGTGGTATTCCTAGGCAGTAATGTGTTCATTATAAACACAAGGTCATCTGTTTTGACGCGACAAACGGTCAAACCGATGGCTGCACAAAAAATTTCAAAAACAAAACGTACGGTTTTTTCAATCAGTTCGGCGTATCAACAAGTGCCGCCTTGATTGAAAACTTGTAACAACGGAGCAGATGACGGTTTTAACAATACCGCTCTGTTTCCGTTGTCTCAATTTGTAAACCCGGGATTATCTTCTCGGCAATTTTTACAATCATCTGGAGGTATTAATGAAAATGTTGAAAAGTCTTTTTATCGGATGCACGCTGGTAATGTTTTCTGTGGGAATGGTTCAGGCCGACAATGGTGACACCTTAAAATCCGTCAAGGATAAAGGGTATATCCAGGTAGGGGTGAACGGCGATCTGTTTGGATTTGGTAAAGCAGATCAGAAAGGTGTTTGGAAAGGATTAGATGTCGATACCGCACGCGCAGTTGCTGTTGCTGTTTTTGGAGATTATAAAGATCGCCTTCGATATACCCCGCTGACCGCCAAAACCCGTTTTACTGCACTGCAGTCCAAAGAAATAGATCTGTTGGCGAGAAATGCCACCATGACGCTTGGCCGTGACACCTCTCTCGGCCTTGATTTTGTCCAGGTTAACTACTATGACGGTCAGGGTTTCATGGTTCCCAAAGCACTCGGCGTTAAAAGTGCCAAAGAACTCAGTGGTTCGACGGTTTGTGTTCTGCCCGGAACCACCACCGAGCAAAATGCAGCCGATTTCTTCCGCTCAAACTCAATGGATTGGAAGACAGTAACAATTGAGAGCACCGCTGAACTCGCCCAGGCTTTCTATGCTGGCCGTTGTGATGTTATGACCTCTGATGCTTCGCAGCTTGCCGGGCTTCGTGCCAGTGCCCCGAAACCGGACGCATACATGATCCTTCCGGAAATCATCTCCAAGGAGCCCCTGGCACCTGCCGTTCGTCATGGCGATAACCAGTGGAAAGACATCGTCAACTATGCGGTTCTGGCTATGATCAATGCCGAAGAATTTGGTATTACCTCTGAAAATGTAGACGAAATGCTCAAGTCTAAGAATCCGAAGATCCAGCGATTTCTCGGTGTTTCTCCGGGTAATGGCGCTGCGCTTGGAGTCGACGAGAAATTTGCCTACAACATAATCAAGCAAGTAGGTAACTACGCTGAAGTGTTTGAACGTAATGTTGGCGTAAACACTCCTCTGGGAATCGAGCGGGGACTGAACGCCCTGTGGACCAATGGTGGCTTGCTGTACTCTCCTCCATTTAAATAACTGATGTAATTCTGCAGTATTTTCAAATACAGCCTGGTCATCTTAACACCCTGTGCAGGGTGTCGGGATGACCAGGCTGGCAGTCTGTCACTGCTCCATCAATCAAGACGTCACGTTGTTTGAACTTAACTAACTCTGCACACTATTTATGGCCTCAGTGAACAGCAATTCAGGCAAAACCTACTTCTGGAATGACCAGAAGACCCGGGCTATTCTGTATCAGGTCTTCACTGCTGTGGCTGTCGCTCTTCTTGGTTACTACCTGATTTCAAATGTCCAGACTAATATGGCCAAGCAATCCATTGCCAGCGGATTTGGCTTTATCGAGAAAGAAGCGGCCTTTGAGATCGGTGAATCACTTATCGAATATTCTGCTGCCGACAGTTATGGACGTGCGCTTATTGTTGGCGTCCTGAACACGCTCAAGGTATCCCTCGTTGGTATCATCCTCACGACTATTCTGGGAACCATCGTCGGTGTCGCCACCCTCTCTAAGAACTGGCTGATTTCCCGGCTCGGCTTTATCTATGTTGAAATTTTCCAGAATATCCCAGTACTGCTGCAGCTCTTTTTCTTTTATGCACTTTTTTACGAAGCGTTCCCCAGTCCCCGTCAAGCACTGAATCCGATTACCGGTGTCTTCTTGACCAACCGGGGCATCGATTTTGCCGTTCCGGCAGCTCATCCCGCCTGGTTATATGTCGGACTGGCATTTCTGGCAGCCTGTGCAATCACCGTTATGATCAACCGCTGGTCAGTCAAACGCCAGGAAGCGACGGGACAACAATTCCCAGTGTTCTGGGCTGGACTTGCTATTCTTGTTGGTTTGCCTCTTGTCACTTGGGCTATTAATGGCGCTCCAAGCCAGATGGACATCCCGGTACTCAAGGGGTTTAATTTCAGTGGTGGACGAAATATCAGTCCCGAATTTTCAGCCCTGCTTATTGGCCTCGTGCTCTATACCGCCTCATTTATTGCCCAGATCGTCCGGGCTGGCATACAATCCATCAGCCACGGTCAAACGGAAGCGGCACTATCCATCGGCTTGAAACCGGTTCATGTACTAAAGCTGGTGATTTTTCCACAGGCACTTCGGGTCATTGTACCACCCTTGACCAGTCAGCTCTTGAACCTGACGAAGAACAGCTCTCTTGCCGTTGCTATTGGCTATCCGGATTTTGTACAGGTTGCAGGAACCACGATCAACCAGACAGGGCAGGCGGTTGAAGGGGTGGCATTGATGATGCTGGTTTACCTGACACTTAGTCTGCTTACCTCGGCCTATATGAACTGGTACAACAAAAAAATCGCAATCATTGAGCGGTAGCGATCTATGAGCACAACAATCGAAGAAATCAAACCACCAGCAACCAATGTCGGCGTTATCGGCTGGATCAGACAAAACCTGTTCAATGGTCTTTTCAGTTCCATTGCGACAATTGTGATTCTGGCCGGCCTGATCAGAGTATCCCACAGTTTATCCAGTGGGCCTTTATCGACAGCGTCTGGTTCACCTCTGGCCAGGAGTGCCATGAAGCTACGGGGGCCTGTTGGTCAGTCATTACGCAGAATATCCGTTTCAACATTTTTGGCTATTATCCTTACGAAGAGCAGTGGCGCCCGCTCATCGCCATGATCATTCTGATCGGTATGCTGATATACAGCCGGGACTGGAACAAATGGAACAAAAGACTTGGTTATATATGGCTCTTCGCTCTGTTCGTGATGGGACTCCTGATGAAAGGTGGTCTCCTGGGCCTGGTTTCAGTTGAAAGTACAAAATGGAGTGGTCTCCCACTCACCCTGCTTCTCTCTTTTTTCGGTATTCTGGCCTCCTACCCGCTGGGTGTGGTTCTGGCTCTTGGCCGCCAGTCGAATATGCCGATCATCAAATCACTCTGTGTTGTTTATATCGAGATGATCAGGGGGGTGCCGCTGATCACGATGTTGTTCATGTCCTCGGTGATGTTTCCTCTCTTTCTGCCTGAAGGTGTAACCATTGACAAGGTCTTACGCGCCCAGGCGGCCATTATTCTCTTTACCGCTGCCTATATTGCTGAAGTTGTACGCGGCGGCCTCCAGGCAATGGACAAGGGACAGTATGAGGCTGCAGAGTCGCTGGGGTTAAACTATTTCCAGATGATGCGCCTGATCATCCTGCCCCAGGCCCTGAAAATTGTCATCCCACCGACAGTGGGAATTCTGATATCGGCGTTCAAGGATACCTCACTCGTAGTTATTATTGCCCTGTACGATATTCTCAACACAACCAAGTCGATTCTGACTGAACCGGAATGGACCGGCTTCAGTACCGAGGCATATATCTTTGTTGCAATGATCTATTATGTCTGCTGTTTCTCCATGTCACAGTACAGCCGAAAAATAGAAAAAGAACTTGAGTACAAGTCGAACACACCACAATCTTCGTGAACCTACCCATAGAGAGTCAGCATGAGTTCAGAACAGGTCAATAAACAGACGCCGGCATCAAACGATAAACCGATCATCGAAATTATCAAAATGCATAAATGGTATGATGATTTCCACGTTCTCAAGGATATCAACCTGGAGGTCAGACACAAGGAGAAGATCGTTGTCTGCGGACCTTCCGGTTCCGGGAAGTCTACGATGATTCGCTGTATCAATCGGCTGGAGGAGCACCAGCGTGGAAAAATTATTGTCAATGGAATCGAGCTGACCAGGGATCTGAAGGATATAGAGCGGGTGCGTACCGAGGTTGGCATGGTTTTTCAGCACTTCAACCTGTTCCCTCACCTGACCATTCTTGAAAACTTAACCGTTGGCCCGATCTGGGTTCGGAAAACACCCAAAAAAGAGGCCGAAGAACTGGCCATGCACTATCTTGAAATTGTCCGTATTCCCGAACAGGCCAACAAATATCCGGGCCAGATCTCAGGCGGGCAGCAACAGCGCGTGGCCATTGCCCGCAGCCTCTGTATGAAGCCTAAAATCATGCTCTTTGACGAACCGACCTCAGCCCTTGACCCAGAAATGATCAAGGAAGTTCTCGACGTCATGGTCGATCTTGCCCAGGAGGGTATGACGATGATTGTGGTCAGTCACGAAATGGGCTTTGCCAAGACCGTTGCCGATCGAGTCATATTTATGGATTTTGGAGAGATTGTCGAAGAAAATAATCCCCACGAATTCTTCGACAACCCCCAACACGAAAGAACCCAGCTCTTCCTCAGCCAGATTTTATAAATCTATACAAAAGAGCGGTTCGTTCTACCGGCACCAGACAATATATGGACATCTCCTGCTCTCTGGTGTCAGCCGGAGATGTTTCCACGTCTTCGGTCTGTTTATGGCCCGATATTCTGGAGCTCTACAGCTCGATTGCCATGCCTTTTGCGACCTCCTTTTTTTTCTCTTCTCCCAAAAGAATTCCAAGCAGTTCCAAACCAAACTCGATTGACGTTCCCGCACCCTTGCTTGTCACACAATTCTTATCGAAGACTACATTTTCTCCGGAGTGATCCTGTGTTGCCAGCTTGTCGATAAAGAATGGATGACAGGTGGCCTTCTTGCCTTCGAGCAAGCCATGATGTTCAAGCACTAATGCAGGAGCTGCACAGATTGCCCCGTAGAGCTTATCTTCATTGTTCTGTTTTTCCAGGAGCTGAGCTAAGATTTCCGATTTTTGCAGGTTTTCCGCTCCCGGGATGCCGCCAGGGAGGACTATCAGGTCATAATTTTCTTTCGTACAGTCAGCAAGTAATCGGTCTGCTATCACCGGTACATTATGAGACGAAATAACCTGCAAGTTCTCACCGACGGCTGCCAGATCGACATGTACACCTCCCCGCCGAAAGACATCTACGACACTGAGAGCCTCAATCATTTCAAATCCTTCAGCAAGTGGTACAAGAATTCTCTTTTCCATTTTAGCGCCTCTTTTATGGTTGTTGAGCTGGTTATTGCCAGCCTATCAGCAACAATCGATATCTCCAGGACAATCTGTTGCTATCTGCGTTCCTGTCGCCTATCGCACAAATGACTTGGGAAATAATACCAGAAATATGGTAGCTTTGATCAATAAATATTACGAGATGTAAATCAGTATTTCAATTAACCGCTCACGAATAATGATTAACAGGAAAAGAGCATGACAAACGAACTGGTGAACCCAGTAGAACAGAAAACAAGCAAAGGCTTTAGTGGGATGCAGGTATTTGGCATCGTGATTGCGTCAATGTGCATTGCAGTCGTTGTAACCGCCATTGTTGTGAAAATGTACTTGTTCCCTTCACCTTTTAAACCAGTCGTCTTGAGTGACAGAGAAGAGCAACAGCTCGCGACCAAGCTTGAAATTTTCGAGGGTTTTAGCAGCCAGCCCCCACCCAGCGCTGAAGAACATGCTGTGGACGGCACATTAAAACCTGAAAAATACAGTGAAGAAGACAGCTCACGGTCAATTAGTTTCACAGAACGCGAGCTCAATGCCCTGATGGCAAAAAACACTGATCTGGCAGATAAACTTGCTATCGATCTTGCAGAGGATATGGTCAGCATTAAACTGCTCATCCCCCTCGACCCTGATTTTCCTGTCCTTGGCGGGAAAACCCTGAAAATAAAAGCCGGGGCAGAGCTTGCCTATCGCGAGAGTCGACCCGTGGTAAAGTTAAAAGGTGTCAGCCTGATGGGTGTACCCATGCCCAATGCCTGGCTGGGTGGCATAAAAAACATCGATCTGATCAGGGAGTTTGGCATGGACGAGGGGTTCTGGGATAGCTTTGCAGACGGTGTCGATTCCATCAGTGTGGTGGAGGGCTTTTTGAAAATTCAGCTCAAAGAATAATCAAAAAAACAGTGCTGCTGTTTCCCGCAAAGCATCAGATCCGCTGACGGACACTTCGCTCTCCGGGAAACAGAATATAAACAGAAACGTATGTGCTCATTTACCTTTAAACTGTGCCTCCAACTCTTTTCGCAGACGGTAGACAATGGAAGTGGTATCAAGTTCTACACAGTCATAGGTAAGTGGTGAACCTTTTGCCACCGGTTTAACGACTTTGGCCCGACCGGTGAGACCAAGCGGCAGAACTTTTTTATCAATACTCTCCCCGGCCCGCATGAGTTTTCCAAAAACCGTAAAGCCGCCCTCTCCGTCGAGCCTGTCACCCGGCTGCAGGTCCTTTTTTGCATGAGCCGCGACATCAGCAACAAACGCACGGCTCCGTCCTGTCGGCTCCTGGCGCAAGACCGCACTGGCGACACTGATCCCAAGCTCCATACCAATATAGTGATATGGTCTATAAAGAGCCGAGTATTTACCACTTTTATCGGTCTTCATGCCATACTCCTGGAAACAACGCTCGGCATAGGCATGAGAGGCCTTGAAAACAACATAAACACCCCATCGCAGATCCCGTGCGATAATCGAACCGTCACGATTTTCACTGGCAATGACCTCAACTGTTCCTGAATGCTCGAGAATTCCACCATCAACAGCCGGTTTCAAGACTTCCGCCAGGTCTTCAATATCAACAGCCGGGAACTGCAGACCGCATTTCTGTGGAATGAGCCCGGAACCATTTGACACCGCACACATTTCTATTGCTGATTTACTGCCATCAAGAAACGAATTGAACATCTGGGCATTGTAGTCACCACTGGCAACACGTTCTTCGCTGAACCCATAGTATCCCCAGACCGTATCGGGGGTGGAATAATGATACTCAGGCTGAAATCTCGTTCCTTTCCCGGCACAAACGACCTCAAAGCCAACCGTTTGAGCCCAGTCCAGTTGTTCTGCAATGAGAGCCGGCTGATCGCCATAGGCCATGCTATAGACAACACCCTGCCTCTCGGCTTTTTGGGAGAGAACAGGTCCAAGCAGGCAGTCTGCCTCCACGTTCACCATGATCACATGTTTGCCAGATTCTATGGCCTGAAGAGCATGGTAAGTTCCAACCTCTGGATTACCGGTGAGCTCTATGATCACATCACAATCAGATTTAATGAGTTCCATTGCATCTTCGGTAATCGAAATTTTGCCAGTAGCAGCAGTATCATTGATGTTGCCCGCTGAATCGGCGATCTTTGCACTCTCTCTGCCCCAGCCGGTAATATCCAGCGAACGGAACGCTCTTTCCGTATCAAGCTCTGCAATACCAACGATCTGCATGCCTGGCGTTAAACGGGCCTGTGAAAGAAACATCGAGCTGAATTTTCCTGCGCCAATGACTCCTACCTTTACAGGATTGTTTTCCTGGGCCCGTTTCTTTAGTTGAGTAAAAAAGTTCATGACATTACCTCTTTAATAGTGATAGGGAACTGATGAAGGAATCACCTCACTCACTCCATGACCCCGGAAATGAAATGGTCTTGAGCAATAATCGCGTCCAGTAATTCTGAAACATCCTTAACAAACCGGGGGCAGACTGTCGTAAAAAGTTTCTGCTCTTTTGCAAACTGGCTTCCCGCTGCTGTTGAGATATCGCACCCGAGTAGATCTCTGCAGTCTGTGGTGCCATTTCTTTCCTCAAACTTTCTGGTAAATTCGACGACAGCGTTATATACGTCCTTGCGACCATGCGATCTAGCGCTTTCTTCAGTCCCGAATTTCAAGCCAAGAACCATATAGGCCCCGGTAACTGCTCCACAGGTTTTGCCCATTTGCATTCCGGCACCAAAACCAGAAGCTATTTTTAATGCACTCGTCTGGTCAAGATCAAACAATTCACTATATTGGCTGAGAACAGCCTGGGAACAGGCGTTCCCTTCAAGAAACCTTTTTACCGCATCAGAATCAGTACTCATAGTTCCGTTTCATGCTCCAAAATATTCGATTGATTACGCTATACAACCCACTTTTCCCGTCTGAGCTTTCTCTCTCAAACACCTGTATCATTTCTGTGCGAAGAATACGCCAACAAAATAGTGATGATATAAGCAGTCAACTCTTTCAAAACCAGATTCCTGCAACCATTTCAACTGATCCGCCATTGTTGAATCATTATCAAATTCAGTTCGTCGGCGGATGCTTTGCTGAATTTGCTCTTCACTTGCACTGGACTGACGAACCCTGCTCAGCCAGGTAGACCAGTAAATATCCTGAAGGTGCTCGCTGGGGGCTTTGATCTGGTCCACATTGATAAATGCTCCGCCAGGTTTGAGCCTTCGGTATATTTCCTTAAAAAGTTTCTTCTTTTCATCATCAATCAGGTGGTGAATAGACAGGCTCGAGATAATGAGATCAAATTGTGAGGCAGGGAATGTCGTCCGATAGTCGCCGGTTATATATGAGAACTGGCCACTCGATTTTTCAAATCGTTTTCTTGATAGAGCAAGCATTTGTTCAGCAACATCCACGAGCGTGTATTGGGAATTCCTGTAACGCTGAAAAACATGGTAGGAAAACAACCCTGTTCCCGCACCCAAATCTAATATTGTCAGTCCTTGCCCGGTGGCGTGTGGAATGGACTCTACCGCAACTGAAAATAATTCTTCATAACAGGGAAGGGCCTTTTGCACCCAGCTGTCGTAATACGCTACACTCTCATTGAACGCTTCACCAATAGCCATTTTAACTCATCATGAAGGAGAGGATGAAAAACAACATTATCTTAAACATATCGGGTTTACCCCATATGCGAGGGTGATTCAGACAAGTTTGATTCTAGCCCCCTTATGATTGTCTGAACGTGCCAGGTTGCTTTCAAGAGACTTTAAAAACTTATTAAAAACCCGCTGGCAAATTCCCACTGGATCAAAGACCTGGAGTGGCTTATGGACGGAGACCGTAACTGACGTTTCATTTTCTTTTTCCTGTTCCAGATGGGCTGCGATTAAGGTATTTCCTGTTAAGGTCCAGAAACTCTGTTTCCAATCAATATACCCGTTTGTCGCGTCGGAATGATTCGTCTTCCAGCTGACAATCTCATCACCACTTTTACGAATAAGCTCGAAACTCTCATGAAAAGAGAGTGGAATTTTAATTTGAAACGTCTTTATCATCAGTTCATCACGTCATTTTAGAAGGATATGATCGATATTCACATCAATTGACCTGTTCGGTGATATGATTTCTCTATTGAAAGCTCGGAAAGCCCCTGAAGAGACGTGTGATCAATTGCGTTGTGGCTGTGCCCATCACGTTCCTGACACTCTGATAAAGCAACGGGGAATTGACAGACATAACAAACGAGCCCGCCGTTATCCCTTATGTCAGGGACACATCCACCTTCAACTGGTCTCCAATCCTGGCCAGCCCATCCTCCAGATCCTGGAGCGAGTAATCGGGGGGAATCTCCACCCTGATTGTCATCTCATAGAGTAACGCGCCACTCTGTGGGGATAGCGTTATTTCTGAGCTTAAGGTTCTTATGTTGATATTGGAATCTGCCAGAAACCTGCTCACTTTATAGACAATACCTGCCTGGTCGAGCCCTTCAACCGATATGGTTTTAACAGCACCTCCTGATTGAGGCTCGGCTGCCTCGCCTGTTACGGGACGGATGTATGCGGTTATATTTTTCTCCCGTTCAAGCCTGCGACACTCGATGGAAAGTTTTTCCACCACCTCTTCTTCTCCAGCAGAGGATGGGGCTGATAACAAGAGTAAGATTGCGAACTCCCCTGCCAGATAGGTCATTGAGGAGTCTTCCATGTTATAGCCATTTTCAAATATAACCTGGGAGATATCTGCCACAATACCAGGCCTGTCTTTGCTAAATGCAGTTAATAGAAATTTTTTTGACATGATTCTCCTTTGTAGATGCTGTAATTTTTACTCTGACAATCGTTCCCTGGCCCCAGTCGAACGCACAACCTCCTGATACAGCGTGCCGGCTTCAAATGAGCTGCGCACCGTTGGACTGCTTGCCACCCCTTTAAATCCAAGGGTAAGGGCATTTTCTTTCAATTGCTCAAACTCCTCGGGAGCAACAAATCGCTCCACAGGCAGGTGATTTTTTGACGGTTGAAGATATTGGCCGATGGTGAGTATATCGCAGCCATGTTCCAGAAGATCGGCCATCGTCGATCGCATCTCATCGGCGGTTTCACCAAGCCCCACCATCAGGCCACTCTTTGTCGGAATATCAGGGCTAATCTCCTTGGATTTTCTCAGCAACAGAAGAGAGCGTTCATAGATAGCCTCAGGGCGAACCTTCGGATATAATCGCGGTACCGTCTCCAGGTTATGATTGAGAACCTCGGGCTCAGCAGCAAGTATATCTGCCAATGCCTCCCAGTTACCCTGCAGATCCGGGATAAGGATTTCAATATGAACACCGGGAGCCTGGCGATGAATTTCCCGGATCGTTTCTGCAAAATGAGACGCTCCTCCATCTGCCAGATCATCTCTTGTCACTGAAGTAATAACGGCAAACTTCAGTTTCAGTGAGGCAACCGCCTCAGCAACTCTGCCTGGTTCGCCTGCATCGGGCATGGTCAGCGGCTTGTGAGAAACAGCGCAAAATCCACAATTCCTGGTGCATCGATCGCCAAGAATCATGAACGTTGCGGTTCCCTTGGAAAAACATTCAAACTGATTAGGACATTGTGCTTCCTGGCATACCGTAGACAGGCTATTGTTTTTAATAAGTTTTTTCATGCGGCCATATTCGGGACCGCTGGGCAGGCTGCGTTTCAACCATGCTGGTTTACGAACCCTGATATCATCTTTATCGACAATTTTCATACTGCTTCACCAGTGACAAGAGTAGAAGGTGCAGGGACAAGCTTTCTTTCAAATACCCTTCCCAGATGAGAGATAATTGAATCCTTAACTTCGTGAAATAAAATGGTGCAACCGGTCTCCTTAGCCAATGAGGTTACGCCGACCCCGGCAAGGCCGCATGGCTGAATCCAGCCAAAATGTTCAAAGTCAAGCGTCACATTAAGGGCAAGTCCGTGAAAAGTAACACCATGCCTCACCCGGATTCCTATGGAACCAATCTTGTTGTTGCCGACCCATATTCCCCTGTTTCTCTGATCCCGATTGGCAGTGACACCAAAATCATCCGCACAGGATATCATCACATCTTCGAGCAGGTCGACATAATCCTTGATGGACAATTTCGATTCCCGCAGGTGAATAATCGGGTAAACCACCAGTTGCCCGGGCCCATGATAGGTTATATCTCCTCCCCGTTCGGTCTGCACAATCCCCACCCCCTGATCTGTGATATACTCCTGGCTGACGGTAAGACTATCCAAGCCACCCCTTTTTCCAAGGGTAAAGACAGGTGGGTGCTCGGTTACGATAAAGATATCGGGTCGCCCCTCTTCAAGAAGACGGTAATTAACGCACGCCAGCTGAAACTGGTGTGCGTCATGATAATCAACCTTTCCGATGTCAAAAAGGTAGCCATTCATAACAGCCTATCCGGTATTATCCGCAGAGGCATGGCTTCCGTGCTGCCTGGGTTTCATCAAGTCGCTTGACTTTAAAGCGCTGCGGAGCATTTCTCAGTAGCTCAGGCGTCGTCTCGGCTTCCCTGACGATCTCCTTCACGACCTCGACAAAGGTATCCAGCTCTTCAAGACTTTCCGTCTCTGTCGGCTCGATCATGATTGCCCCCGGCACGACAAGAGGAAAATAGATGGTCGGTGGATGATAACCGGTGTCCATCAGCCGTTTTGCAATATCCAGTGTCGTAACCTTGAACTCCAGCTGCTTTTTATCGGAAAATACCACCTCATGCATACATGGCCTGTCATAGGCCAAATGCAGGTGCCCTTTGAGTTTCACCTTGATATAACTGGCATTAAGCACTGCGTATTGGGTGGCCTTCTTCAGGTTCTCCGCCCCCATGGTAAGGATATAACACAGAGCCCTGACCAGCACCCCGTAGTTACCATGAAAACAGTGCATGCGGCCGACAGATTCAGGCCGATCAGACTCCAGCCTGTACATCTCACCATCGAACTCGACTCTTGGAGCAGGAAGAAATTTTGCCAGTTCCTCAATAACACAAACCGGTCCAGCACCAGGGCCACCGCCACCATGGGGAGTGGAGAAAGTTTTATGGAGATTGAGATGGAGAACATCGACTCCGCATTTCTTCATATCGGCAATGCCCATGATCGCGTTCATGTTGGCTCCATCACCATAAACAAGTCCACCCTTGTCATGCACAATTTCGGCAATCTCCCTGATATTCTGTTCAAAGAGCCCAAGGGTGTTGGGATTAGTAATCATGATACCGGCAGTCTCATCATCCATCAGTTCGCGAATCTGCTCGACATTGAGGATTCCCCGATCCCCCGATTTAATTGGTATTGGTTTGTAACCACAGAGAGCTGCGCTGGCCGGATTAGTACCGTGCGCCGTATCTGGCATCAGGATTTTAGTCCGCTTTTTCCCTTTGCTCCGGTGATACGCTTCAAAAATGAGCATTCCGGCAAGCTCGCCATGTGCGCCTGCCGCCGGTTGTACAGAAACGACATCAAGACCGGTGATCTCCGCAAGGTAGTTCTGAAGCTCGTAGATAATCCTCAGGGTTCCCTGGCAGTACTCATCGTCGAGCATTGGGTGTGCCGCGGTAATCTCTGCCGCACCGGCATGTTTTTCATTGATCTTCGGATTGTACTTCATGGTACATGAGCCAAGAGGATACATCCCGGTATCAATACCAAAATTCCACTGTGACAGCCTGGTATAGTGACGAACGACCTCAACCTCGCTGAGATCGGGAAAATCTGGCCCTTCCCCACAGAGATTTTCGTTTATCGATGAGGCCGGTACGTCACTTTCAGGGATGCTCATACCGTTCCGCCCCTTTTTCCCTCTCTCCCAGAGAAGGGGCTCATCCATAATCAAGCCGCTTTTTCCTGGTGCATTTTTCATTTTTTCACCTCACTAATTACGATATCCAGGACCTCTTTTGGCACTGTTTCTGTGACACAAAAGAGATAACGGTTTTCAAAACCGGGGTAGAATCTACCAAGGTTGAGTCCGGCGACGATTCCCTTCTCCATGAGCTTTTTCTGGACCAGGCTGAAATCATTGCTGAACTCGACCACGAATTCGTTGAATGTTTGAGCTGAAAAGCAGCCTTTCGCTCCCGCTTCCAGCAACCCCTTTTTGAGGTACTCTGTCTTGTCGTAATTAAGCCGCGCCATTTTACGCAATCCTGTTCCACCAAGTGACGCCATATACATAGATGCCGTGAGCGTACAGATTCCCTGGTTGGAACATATGTTGGATGTCGCCTTTTCTCGCCGTATATGCTGTTCCCGTGTGGAAAGGGTCAAAACATAGCCTCGCTTGCCGTCAAGGTCTTTGGTCTCTCCGACAAGGCGTCCGGGCATACTGCGGACAAATTTTTCACGACATCCAAACATTCCCAGGCCGGGACCTCCAAAGGAAATGGGCATCCCAAAACTTTGCCCCTCACCGCAGACAATGTCGGCACCACAGCTACCGGGGCTCTTGAAAAGACCAAACGACATCGGCTCGGAAAAACAGGCAACACAAAGTGCTCCAATAGTATGGATAGCAGTTACGGCAGCATCCATATCCTCAACCACCCCGAAGAAATTTGGAGACTGTAAGGCGACGGCTGCGAGATCATCTTCATCAGCAAGAGAAGACAGGTCTGTGCTGCCATCATCAAGAAAAGGGAGTTCAACTACCTCAAAATCGGTCGGTAAAAAGTATGTTGACACCACTTCACGGAAATGAGGATGAATTGCAGTTGATACAGCAACCCGTTTTTTCTTTCTTCCAATTCTCAGCCCCATCAGCAGTGCCTCTGCAAGACCGGAAGCCCCATCATACATTGACGCATTGGCCACATCCACGCCCAGAAGCCGTGCCGTCAGGGTTTGGTACTCGAAAAGCCCCTGCAGGGTCCCCTGTGCCATCTCCGGCTGATAGGGCGTGTAAGCAGTCAAAAATTCAGAACGCCCCATAATATTGGGGATTGTTGCTGGGATATGATGCTGGTAGCGACCGGCACCGATAAGTACGGTGTGATCTGGAGTAACTTCCATCATCGACCGGATCTCACTCATATACGCATTCAGACTCCATTCGGTTTTAGGCTCCGGCAGATCCATTTTTTTGTCATAACGACACGATTCGGGAACTGTCTCAAACAACTCGTCAAAATCTTTTACCCCGATTGTGTCGAACATCGTTTGAATATCTGATTCGGTATGTGGCAAGTAACGCATGCTGTCCTCACTTGTAAAATTTACATCCACCCGGAAAATTAGTCTCCTTTCAGGATTTCCAGGTAGGCATCACGGTCGAGAAGTGATTCGAAATCATTGATCTCATTTGGTTTCACTTCGATTATCCAGCCCTTGTAGGGATCCTGGTTCACCAACTCCGGAGCATCCTCCAGTTCATTATTTACGGCAACAATTTCCCCACCAACAGGAATATAGAGCTCGGATACAGCTTTGACCGACTCCAATGTTCCAAACTCATCACCGGTTTCAAAAGAATCCCCAACCTCTGGCAACTCAACAAAAACGATATCACCAAGCTGATCCTGTGCATAATCGCTGATTCCGACCTTGATCGTATCCCCGGAAACTTTTGCCCACTCATGATCATCGCTGTATCGAACATCTGTCGGTAAGTTCAGTTCATTAATTTCTTTCATTTTTTCTTCCCCTTTTTTATAGCATTTCTTTTATGGGCCAACGGGCTGTTCTGTCTGGCCTGACATCTTCACGGATTTCTACTTTAATTTTTCGTTTGCCGTCTGTCAGCACAACAATATCGCCTGGATCAAAGCTGCGATCAACCTTGATAAAACCGCAAGAGAGGCCTCTTGGGACAAAATCTTCGGGTTTACCGTCACGGGGAGCAGCACTGACTATTTCTTCACCGACACGACCAATTGCCATATCCGTGGCGCATGTCAGGATCACGCCAACATTCGTCGCCCCTCCATCCGTGACATATGATTTATCGGAAACCACCATCTTGCGAGGATCGAAACCTGCAAACGGCAGCGTATGATCGCTTGAGGCGAGTGACATAAGAGCTTTGGAGCCGATAAATTCCTTGGTAAAGGTGCCATCTTCACCTTTGTCGGCCAGAGCAAATGGCCATGGATTATTTGCAAATGGCCAGTCTCCGATATCCTGATGAGAAAGAGGCAGTACCGCACCAGCCCGCAAGGAATCCCGGGCAGCCAGCCCGCATGGCTGCAATAAGTAGTCTTCACCAGCATCAAGCAGCATCTTCCATACCGATACCAGTTTTTCCGGGCTGACAAATATTTCGAAGCCGAACTCACCGGTATACCCCGTACGCGACAACATGATTGGAGTATCATCAGTGAGCAATACAGTTTGAGCAATATCGAGGCTCTTATCGTACCATCCTTTAAATGAGAAGTATGGAAATCTGCTGAAGACCTGATCAGAATCTTTGAGGACCCTGGTCAATATCTTTGCCGAGTTTCTCCCCTGAATATCTATTTTACCAACCGTATCCGTTAAATCAGTGATCTCAGCTTCCAGCGTTTCCTTGTATTCTGCAAGATATTCTGCGACTCGTTTCCCCATCCCGGCATTGACAACAACCATATAGAAGCGTTCTGCAACCTGGGAAACAATGGAATCATCAAGAACATGCCCTTCCGGTGTGAGAAAAAGACCATAGGCTGATCTGCCTATGGTCAGCGGCCCTTTCTTCAGACCAAGGCAATGCTCCAGATCCTTGGAGAAACAGTTCTGCAGCAATACTCTGGCCCCATCTCCTTCAACAGTCACTACCGCCATGTGGCTGGTATCAAAGAGACCTGCTGAGTTAATAACCGCCAGATGCTCCCCCTTTGCACCCTGCGGGTACCAGAGTGGCATGTCATAGGCACCGAAAGCTGCCATATTCGCACCATTTTCAACATGCCATTGATGCAGAAGGGTAGATTTAATTTCCGCACTCATATCGATAGCCTCCCTGAGATGATCTTAAAAGACATCTGTTTCAGTTAACTAAAGGTAATTTAAGATTGAAACTTTTATACACAACAAAGGTTTCCACCGAACGAACCTCATCTATCCTGGAAACCTCATCGGTGTAAAACTCGAGAATACCAAACTCCTTTGTCAGCATAACCATGAGGATGAGGTCAAAACGACCGGTTACCACGCAAACCGAGGAAACCCCTCGAAGTCTGCTGAACTCCTCACCTTTGCCAATAAGGTTCATACTCTTCAGTTTTATGCCGACCATAACGACATATTTTTCAGGAATAGCTTCGGGGTCGACAAGCCCGGAAATTTCGAGAACGCCTTCATCTCGAAGTTTTTTGACTCTTGCGCGAACAGTTCCTTCGGCAAGCTGTAATTCATCTGCAATCTTTTTAAACGAGACCCGGCCATCCTTCAGATGATTGATTATGGCCATATTAATTGCATCAATATCCAAGGCACCCTCCTACTCTGTTCATTTCGTAAATAATGTACGATATAGTGCTGATATTGTCAACTGGAGTGTGTTTTTTTATCGTATTCGACAATTATCTGCTTATCCGGATTGCTTTTCATGTAACAATTCTAACCACTTCTAACCCAATGATGTATCAGTTTATGCTTGCGCAGCAAGGCTATTAAACTTACATTAGTAATACTTGAGGTCAAACCAGGCCGGTATATTACCGCAATTCGTGAAGTTCAGATGGGCACCTCCGTCAACAACCGTGCCGAGACGATCCATGCTCATCCAGTGTTTGCGGAACTGAATCTGGGGACACTAGTTCAGGCGCCTGATACACCGCACCTCCGGTAAGACCTTATCGGTAAACGTTAATGCTCTATTCAAAAATTCACAGGAGGTGTGCCATTTAAATCATTCTCATTGAACCTGCAGAGCAGCATTTAAGCATGTGCGTGGCATTCCGGTTGCAGTCCAGGAAATATGACTGGAAGGTTATGTTAACAATTAAACAGGAGGCAATATGGAAACTTTGGATGCAATTGTCGGAAAAGTAGGTGCCTTTGCATGGGGCCCTCCCATGTTAATTCTGCTTGTCGGGACAGGTTTCTGGCTGACATTTTCTCTACGCGGACTTCAATTCACCAAGCTGGGTCATGCACTATACCTTGCCCTGATAAAACGGAAGGAAGATGGTGATGAACCTGGTGATATTACCCATTTTCAGGCATTGATGACGGCCCTGTCTGCGACGGTAGGTACCGGTAATATTGCTGGCGTGGCCACCGCCATTGCAGTGGGTGGCCCCGGCGCCCTTTTCTGGATGTGGATAACCGGTCTGGTCGGCATGGCAACCAAGTACGCTGAAGCAGTGCTCGCTGTGAAATATCGGGTGGTCGATGAGAACGGTGAAATGAGCGGTGGCCCCATGTATTACATTTCCCAGGGCCTGAAGCTGCCCTGGCTTGGGGTAATTTTTGCCATATTTGCCTCAATTGCCGCATTCGGCATCGGCAACATGGTTCAGTCAAATTCAGTGGCGGATGCTGTTGAAGCGACCTTTCACATTCCCAACTGGATCACCGGCGTTGTACTGATGATTTGTACCGCTGCTGTTGTCCTTGGTGGTATTAAAAGTATCGGGCGGGTTACCAGTATACTCGTGCCAATAATGATTGTTTTCTATATGGCAGCCGCACTTTATATCATCCTGATCAATATTTCAGGCGTACCAGGTGCGCTTGTATTTATTGTCAAGCAGGCTTTCAACCCTACCGCTGCCGCCGGAGGTTTTGCAGGTGCCACCGTAATGCTCGCCATACGGATGGGCGTTGCCCGAGGGGTTTTCTCCAACGAATCCGGACTGGGATCAGCCCCTATTGCAGCAGCCGCTGCTCAAACCAAACACCCTGTCACCCAAGCCCTGGTTTCCATGACCCAGACATTTATCGACACGCTTATCGTCTGTACAATGACAGGCCTGGTGCTGATTCTGACCGGTGCCTGGTCAAGCGGTGAAACAGGTGCCGAACTTACAACAATCGCTTTTCAGTCGGCAATGCCGGGAGGGGCGCTCATTGTTACCGTGGGTATTGTTCTCTTTGCCTACTCGACGATGCTCGGCTGGTGTTATTACGGTGAGAAATCCATTGAATATCTTTTCGGTGTCAAAAGCATACTTCCTTATCGGATAGTTTTCATCATACTGATCGGGGTTGGAGCAATCGCAAAATTAAGCCTCGTATGGAATATTTCCGACACCCTCAACGGTTTGATGGCAATTCCCAATCTGATCGGTCTCCTTATGCTCACACCGGTCGTCGTTTCCGAAACCAAACAATATTTCAGCAAGTAACAGCAACTCAGGCGTGCAGGGTCAAACTCTGCACGCTTGATCTTTCCCCAGTCTTGGTACGTTCGTAAGACGACCTGTCTGGGAGCTCTGTTATGGAATAAATATTGCAGCCAGTTGTCGAGATAGTGACAGTCAAGGTGATCTACCCAGCTGCAAACGGCAAACTGAACGATTGATAATATAATAATAACGAAATGTTGAAGTGAACACAATGACGTGAGATGTGGATCTGCTGCTTTCGTCTTTAGTGCATTTTTTTATATTATTTACTCCTCCAGGTTTAATTTTTTTTACTTTGGCCGCGTGCATAACACGCAGCAGTTTTCTGTGTGCTCATGCACAAAATAAAACCCGAACTGTTTACTGTCTTGTTTGATTTGTGATTACAGACAGTTACAAGAATCATCAGCGAAGAGACTGTAATAAAATGGTAACAAAAATTCATATTAGGTAAAGAGGAAAAACCCATGAAAACCATTAAAGGTATCGGCATCTTTGGTTTACTGTTCCTGCTTTATGCTAGTGCCTTGAAAATTACCACCTTTGTCCTTGCTGCAATTCCCGATGGAGCATTGGAATTTTGCTACGAGAGTATCGTTAGTGGCTCAGGGAAACCGTTCTATATCGCAGTACTGGTAATCCAGGTGGGCTTCCTTATGGCAATTTTTGGTCGCCTGATGTGGAAACAATATAAACTCCGTGACACAACTCAGACTCAACATGTTGAGCCTGAGAATGATCAGACCCCAATCCTGTGGACATCGCGTTAAGTCATTTTACAAACAAAAACAGCTGGTTAATAGTGTTCTATCTCCTGCGGAATAACGAGGACTGATAGGGGACCAAATTGATATTTTTTGCTGTCCTGTTTGTCATCACTTCTTTTCCAATAGATTTTCAAACTGATCCAGAATGCGCTCCATTATGATATTACTGTTTACCAGGTAATTACTTTTTTGAATAATCTCTTCCGCTTTCTGCACCCACGTACCATCAACAAGTTCGCCACGGCAATTATCAATAATATCTGATAGTCCTGCTGAGGTCATTTCCAGATGATACTGCAAACCTAAAATTCGATCATTAACAATAAATGCCTGATTACGACATGCATCACTTGATCCGAGAAGCCTGCCGCCGGAAGGTATATCAAAGGTATCTCCATGCCAGTGAAAAACCGGCATGTCGCTGTGAAACGCATTATTGAAAGAGGGTGGAGACGTCTCCAGCGGTCTGACAGGAAACCAGCCGATCTCTTTTTCCCGGTTTTTGTATACGCTTGCTCCCAGGACCGTGGCAAGTAATTGTGCTCCGAGACATATTCCTAAAATCGCACACCCCCTGTCAATCAGGCAAGAAATAAAATTCTTTTCTCCTGCCAACCATGGGAACGTATCCTCGTCGTGCACCCCCATCGGGCCACCCATGATGATTAACATTCTGACATCATCAGGGTTTGGCAGTGCATCTTCGGCCCAGAGCCTGGTAGCGATTAGGTTGTGGCTCTTTTTTTCGGCCCAGGTGCGAATAGAGCCAAGACCTTCAAAAGGAACATGTTGTAACCAGTGAATATCCATGAGAGGTTCTGGCCGAGGAATAGATTGGTGCGATCAGTTTGATGATTATCAATTAACGAAAGGGCGGCGCATAGAGAATTCCTCCCTTATTCCACAGGGCATTCAGTCCGCGATCTATTTTCAATGGAGACTCTCGACCGACATTTCTCTCGAAAACTTCACCATAATTTCCAACCTGCTTAATAACCTGGTATGCCCAGTCATCATTCAGGCCCAATCCTTTACCTTTTAGACCCTCCATTCCAAGCAACCGGAGGACTTTCGGATTTGTACTCTTTTTCATTTCATCAACATTTGCAGTCGACACTCCATTTTCCTCACCATTGATCATCGCAAACAGTGTCCATTTGACAATGTTAAACCAGGCATCATCTCCTTGCCGAACGACAGGTCCCAGTGGTTCCTTGGAAATGACTTCGGGCAAGACTACGGCATTTTCGGGATTTTCCAGCTTAATGCGAAGTGCATAAAGCTGTGATTGATCACTTGTTAAAACATCACAGCGGCCGGCCTTAAATGCCCTCACCGTCTGATCTGAAGTATCAAAAGCGATGGCTTTATACTCCATATTGTTCTCTTTGAAATAATCAGCCAGATTCAACGCCGTGGTTGTACCAGACTGAAGACATATGGTTAAGCCATTCAGATCCAGTGCACTTTTAACACCTAGAGTTTTTAGGGCCATAAACCCCTGCCCATCATAATAGTTAATTCCGGCAAAATGAAGCCCCAGGGCTGTATCTCGGGTCAATGTCCATGTTGCATTACTGGATAACATATCAACCTCACCAGACTGAACAGCCGTTAAACGCTCTTTTGCCGCCAGCGGAATTACTTTAATTTTTGACGCATCCCCCAGTGTTGCGGCTGCCACAGCTCTGCATAGATCAACATCAAAGCCAGCCCAGGTTCCTTTCTCATCAGGGTTTGAAAAACCGGGTATGCCTGTAGAAACTCCGCATAATAGCTCTCCCCGCCTCTGGACTTCCTGCAAGGTTATGGCCTGAGTGACACTTACCGAAATAAATAAGGTTACCATCGCTGTGATCAAAGAGCATTTCACTCGAATCATTATTTTCCCCTCTTCCAAGATTGGAACCTTCAACAGGTCTTCTACCCCATCAAGGCCCAATTGTAACAACAGGTGGCACTATTGTCTACATTCTACAACCTCATGCGATCAATACCGATAAAACGTTTGCACTCCTGCTAAGAGATGAGGGACAAGAAAATTGCCACCATACACGCCTGGAAGAAAACGGGTGGTTTTTATGCATATTTGATATAAGCTGAACTGGTTGTCATACATGCACCTGCGTATCAACCAGGAGAATCTATACGCCTCTTTCACCGCCTGGCTCGTGACAAATGAAAAATGACTTCCAGAAAAAAACAGCTCGTTATGCTGCTATAGAAACCCTGTATAAGCTCAACCAGACGAGAGCACCGATATCACAGATTTTTGAACGAACGATTGCTGAACACAAGGTGACCAGCTCCGATCGGCAGCTTGCCATGAAGATCTGCTATGGGGTTCTCCGGCAAAGAGAATACCTCGATCTGGTTTTGTCTCACCTCTGCAATCAGCCGGTTAAAAGAATAAAACCATTTGCCTACCACGCACTCCAAACCGGTCTTTATCAGCTGCTTTTTCTCGACAGGGTGCCGGAGTCGGCTGCGGTGAACGAAACAGTAAAAGCGGTGGCAGCGGCTCGCTTATCAAGATCGATCCAGGGATTTGTAAATGGAGTGCTCCGTCAGTCGATTCGGAAACGCTCAGAACTTCCCCAGCCAGACAATGAGCTGCTGCTCAATCATCCAGAGTGGCTAACGGCGAGATGGCAAAATAATTTCGGTGTACAGACCATGAAGCAGATCTGTGTTGCCAACAACAAAGAACCACCCCTCTGTTTGCGGGTCACTCCACGATCAACACGGACTGAGCTTATTGATCTTTTCAGGCAAAACAAAATTTCGGCCAGTCAGGGACGTTACGCACCTGATGCCATCATCGTTGCGTCCTACCAGCGAACTATCACTGCACTGCCAGGCTTTAAAGAAGGTTTTTTTCAGGTCCAGGATCAGGCAGCACAGCTTGCTACCCTCCTGATGGGACCATTTCACGAGGGGGCACGATTGCTTGACTGTTGCGCCGGCGTTGGTGGAAAAACATCTCATCTCCTGTCGCTGATCAGTCCTGAAACCACGAGCATCGTTGCCCTCGAGCCTCATCTGGAACGCCTCAATCAGCTGGAAGAAATGATCAGACGAACAACTGACTCGCGCGCTGTTTCTGCTCACAATCAGACGCTTCAACAATACTCAGACTCATACAAAGAGAAATTTGATCGAATCCTGGTAGATGCCCCCTGTTCGGGTACTGGAGTAATTGGCAGACATCCTGACATACGCTGGAACAGAGAAGAGAACCAATTGATTTCTTATCAGAAGCGACAGCTAAATCTCCTGGAACAAGCTGAAAAATTGCTCGTACCCGGCGGGGTGCTGGTATATGCAACCTGTTCCATAGAACCTGAAGAAAATTACCAGGTAGTCAGTCAATTCCTAAAGGAGTATCCACATTATTCACTGACAGATTGTCGTGATTATCTCCCCCCCCGGGCCCACCCCCTTATTCATAATAAATGCTTTGCTCCTCTGCCCGCGGCTGATATTGACGGTTTCTTTGCAGCCCGGCTTACTTCGGCGACTGAAAGTGATTAATCTTTGCTTTACTCTTTTCCAAACGGTACATTGAAACCGGTTTGAATTTCAGACAGTCACAAATACAATAATTTATAAACAAAGCAGGTATGGAATGGCAGAGATAAAAAGTACTCTTGAAATGGTAATGGAACGTGCAGCCCGTATGACCGCGGAAGTTGCCGAAACACCTCAAAATGATGATGCAGAACGAAGAGGCATGCGCACTGCCGCATCCTTTCTTAACGGTGAAGCAATAGATTTGCTCAACTATTTAAAAGAGCAACCGGCCGGTGAACAGATGGATGTTCGCAGCGGTATGGCCCGCACCCTGTTGAGAAACATTGTGCTGCCCAGAGATGATTCAGTGTCGGAAAGTTCTCTTGCCAGTCTTTCAGCAATTCAGACACTTGCCGGGAATTCAGCAGAAATCAGCTCCATCTGCAACGAACTGCAACAGATTCTGAACCAATATGCCCAGCATCGGGAACAGGTCAAGCAGCAACTTGATGACGCAATTCGGGCTCAGCTAAAGCAGAAACTTCTTGAACAGGGCCAAAGTGTTGATGATGAAATGTCTATTAATCCGTCGATGCACCCCCAGTACCAGGAAGAATTTGCCCGTATGTCCAGCGACCTGAATGAGCAGTACAACCAGGCGATCGAACAGAGAAGAGACGCCATCAGGCAGCGCCTTGGCGGCTGAACAGAATTTTTTTGTATTCAACACAACAGTACCGCATGGATTATAAACATCGTCGCCAGCGTCTGAAAAAAAAACTCAGACGAAATAAAATTGATGCTCTGTTGGTAGCCCAACCGGAAAATCGCCGGTACTTGAGCGGATTCAGTTCGCAGGACCATACGATTACAGAGAGTTCTGGTTTCCTTTACATACCAGCTCGTGGCAAATCTCTTCTCCTCACTGACTTTCGATACAAGCTTCAGGCAGAAAAGGAGACTGATCTGCCCGTCCAACTCTACTTGAAAGGTATGGTTTCTCTGCTGGAGCAGCTGATATCTGCATCCCAAATCAAACGATTTGGTTTTGAAAGCCATTACACGCTCCATTCACTCAGTGTGCAGTTTAATAAGATTGGTGAGAAGAAGAAAATAGAATTCATACCACTTTCTGATCCGGTCGAGAGAATGCGGGTCATCAAGAGTGAAAAAGAAATCGACCTGATCCGCAATTCAGTCAGGCTTAATGAGGAGGTTTTTAACCAGATCTTTCATGACTTATCACCCCAAATGAGTGAAATCGATGTCGCCATTGCACTGGAAACAGCAATGCGCAAAGCAGGTGCAGAATCACCCAGTTTTGATACAATCGTTGCTGCAGGAACTAACAGTGCGCTTCCCCATGCCGTTCCAACCACTGCTGCTCTGGGCCGTGCCAGATCCATTATCATAGATATGGGCCTCATACTATCCGGATACTGCTCAGACATGACCAGAACCTTTGTGCTGGGCAAGCCGGACAAACGTTTCATTGACATTCACCGCTTGGTAAGGAAGGCTCATACAGCCGGCATTCGTGCAGTAAGAGCGGGTGTTACCGCTCAAAATGTGGACAGGGCTGCCCGGAAAATAATCAGTGACGCTGGATATGGTAAATATTTCGGCCACTCACTGGGGCACGGCGTCGGCCTTGCTGTCCACGAGGAACCCCGTGTATCAACCCGAAGCAGAAGAAAATTAAAAGCGGGTATGGTTATTACCATTGAACCTGGTATTTACATTCCTGGATGGGGGGGCGTGAGACTTGAGAATATGGTCGTTGTTCGCGAAGATGGATGTGAAACGCTGAACAAGGATGACACCTGGCTCGACATATGAGCATGGACAATCCCTGTCAGTCTGTTTGTTCGATGAGGAGACATGTTCGATAGGGATCAAACATTTAGAGATAAAAACTACATTTTGCAAGGCTATGAGACAGATTGTTATTGATGAACTTTCACCTATGGAACGGGATAATTTAGACTCGTTTTTGAAGCGAACACTTAAACCGGGACCGGTGATAGGAATCTACTGGTTTGTTTTACCTTCAGACCTTCATTCAGAGGCCCAGCAGGGGCATGATGATTGTGGACCGTTCTACCTGGCCGTTGAGCTGGAAAATTCTCGACTCTGCTTTGAACTCCTCGTGCGGAGTACAACTAATCTTCATTGCAGCTGCATTGCCTATGCAACTGCTGTCCAGAGGCAATTTATCCTCGATTTTATAGATAAGATGCTTGCAGAAGAAATGATAAAAGCCTGATTTTATGATAGACTGGATAATTAATAAACGGCACCGCCTCTGAGGTTCGTCATACGATATATTGGGATCAGTCTGTTTTCTCTTTTATGTTATGAACATTAAATATATCATCACATTAGTTGCATTTATCTTTATATCTGGCTGTGCAACCAGCCCTACGGGTCGATCACAGCTTATGCTGGTTTCACCTGACGAGGCGATTTCAGCGTCAAAACAGGCATATATCCAGACACTTCAACCACTGGCCCGGGAGGGAAAAATTGACTCCGACCAGCAAGTTTCCGAGCGGGTTCGCTGGATTACCGGCCTTATTATAGGTCAGGTAATCGGGCTCTATCCCAATACTGCAAACTGGGACTGGTCAATCAAGGTCATTGATGACCCGACGGTTGTAAACGCCTGGTGTATGGCTGGCGGCAAAATGGCTATTTATACTGGTCTGATCAACAAGGTAAAACCAACAGACGATGAACTTGCCCAGGTCTTGGCTCATGAAATATCACATGCCCTTGCAAACCATACAGCAGAGCGTATGTCGGTCGCACTCGCCTCTCAACTCGGGATAATGACTGTTGGTATTGCTGCATCGAACAGTCGCTATAGCGGAGCGGCACTGACGGGCACTGCCCTTGCTGCAGCACTCGCCATTCAGCTTCCCAATAGCAGGACTGCGGAAACGGAAGCCGATGTGATGGGAATGGAACTCGCGGCCCGAGCTGGGTATAACCCCTATGCGGCGGCAACACTATGGCAGAAAATGGAAAACGTTGGTGGGAAGGGGCCTGTTGAATTTCTCAGTACTCATCCAGCACCGGTCAATAGACAGACCGCCCTGACAAACCTGGCTCCCCGATATATGTACCTTTACCAGCAAACCGGAGTAAGACCAGTCTACCAGTTTAAAAATTAAAGGGGCTGTCACTGGGACCATATGCACATCATCACGACTCATAAAAATACTGATTTTGATGCACTTGCTTCGGTTATCGCAGGCACGCTGCTCTATCCTGGAGCAGTTGGGGTTATCCCCTCATCAGTTAATAATAATGTTGCCCAATTCCTCTCAACCCACAAGACCGCCTTTAATATTATCTTGCCCAAAGAAGTTGACTTTGAAAAAGTTGATCGACTTACTGTCGTTGATACCGATCAATGGCGAAGACTTGACCGCATGGAATCACTCAGGAAGCGGGATGATATTACAATAGCTATATGGGATCACCATAACAATGGCGGTGATATCGATGCAGACTGGATCTGTCAGGAAAGAGTTGGTGCGACAGTAACCCTGTTAGTCAGAGAAATGAAAAAAAAGGAAATGGAGTTGAACCCGCTCATTTCCACCATATTGCTCATCGGCTTGTATGAGGATACCGGTCATCTGAGTTTTCCATCTACCAGGTCTGAAGATGCCGCTGCTGCTGCCTACCTGCTTGAGCACGGAGCAGATCTCAATGTCGCCGCAGTATTCTTGAACCCGCCCTACGAGGAGATACAAAAAGACATCCTGTTCACCATGATGCAGGATACCGAGAAAGTGAGACTCAACAACTATACCGTCGGTATCAATGTCATCGCGCTTGAGAAAAAAGTGCCCATGCTTGCCGCCGTGGTCAGTATGTATAGAAAAATTATAAATGCAGATGCTGTTTTCGTCATTTTCATCAATGATGAAAACAGCTCGACTATTATCGGCCGCAGTGGTGTTGACCGAATTGATATTGGGGCGGTGCTCAAAACGGTTGGCGGTGGCGGTCACCCTGCCGCCGGCTCTGCAACCGTCAAAAGCAACATCTATTCACCACAGCAGTTAAAGCAGAAAATAATTAAAAATATAAAGGAAATCAGATCGAACGGCGCTATCCTCGCGGACCTGATGTCATTTCCAGTTACCTTTATTTCACCAGATACCCCGATGAATGAAGTGCGCGAACTTATGCAGGAAAAGAAAATCAGGGGCATTCTCGTTGGCAGCGAAACAGACCTCCAGGGAATTATTGTACTCTGGGATCTTAAAAAGCTTAAATTGGATAAACAGTGGAAAAGCCCCGTAAAGGCTTTCATGGCCCGAGACGTGGCCACCACTGCACCCGGGTTACCACCGGCACAGGCTGCTCAGTTTATGGTAAAGAGGAATATCGGGCACCTGCCTGTTGAACACGAAGGCCGGATAATCGGGATTGTCACTCGAACAGATATCTTGAATTATTTTTACGGAATGCTTCCGGAATAAGAAAACGACACCCTCTTCAGCGCAATTCCGCTGATATCATCATACATTTTAAATCGAGGATATCGATAGCAACGGGGGTCTTCTCTCTGTATGCGACGAATGTGGTCTTTTATGCCATTGAGTCCGACTTTTTTATAAAGTTGTACGGTCGTAGATATGTCAAGCGGCTTTTCAGGCAGTTCATCCGGCAACCACAGACCGTCGCTAAACAGCAGAATGTCTGTCACCGTGTTTACATTTTTTACACCGTAGTTCACAAAATCAAGTGCAGCCTGTTCTCCATTGAGTACGCCATAATTTCGGTTCATTCCTCTTCTAACCTCAGCAATCTCCCTGGCAAGTACCTGGTGAATACTCCCCTTTTCACGGGGTCCTCTTGCTTTCCATTTCTGCAGAGTCGCAATGTCGTGACCTGGCTGCTCTGTTACCAGTTCAGTCGATCCATCCTGATGGATCAGCACTATCATACAATCCCCTGATTGAGCCCACTCGATACAATCACCATCAAAGCGGAGCGCAGCAAAACTTGTGGACCAGAGCGATTCTCGATCATCCAGGTCGACTGATGATTCAGTCATAGCCTGAAATATCTCAGTATTGGCCTGTTGAACAAGGTCCTGGAGGTCACCATGGTTGTGAGAAAGAACTTCTGCGGTTAGAGCTGCCGCCTGCCTTCCCCCGCTGATTGAACAGCCGTTCGGGCCATCGCCAATGGTTGTCGCTCCATCGCAGACCACATAGATATCGTTTTCAACAGAAAGCATATCTTCATTTTCTCTGCCACTTCCCTGTTCGAGCACAGTCTCATGCAAGCAAAAAAACGAGTGTCTATTGTGACTTATTGAAAAATCACTTTCTCTGGGGTGTAGATACATGGATTTCCCTGGTTATATTTTTAATTGTCGAGATAATAATAAGCAGTGGTTCCTGAATCAAATTGATTAATCAGATATATCTATATACACTGATCGTTATTTCCGATATTGCATGGATAAAAGTAAATATCCGAGGCCATAGGACCAGGTTTTAAGTGATAGAATAAAAAAGGTCTGTGATCAACCATGTAATCACAGACCTTTATAAACCATAATTTCGTTCTGCTTAACCGATCGCAGTCTTCCCTTCGTCCGTGACACTATATTTACAGCGAACCGGACTCTCGACCAGACCTTTTTTCTTGAGTGCAGTAATGCGGCTGCTGACTACTTTTGATTCCAGACCAGTGGCCGCAGAGATGTCTTTAGAACCACATGGTCCATCCGTATCAGCGAGCGCCTTCAAAATCTTCACCTGTTCATCTGTTAACGGTTTTTCTTTGGCTGCAGATCCACTCATGTTAATTTCTCCTTTAATCTTTGATTCTTTTTTCTGCATGCGGGACACAAACCGGCAAACTCTACCCTGAATCCGGTAACTTTATACCCCTTCGATGACACTGAAGGTGGTGACTGAACGGTGTCACGATCAAGCGTAATATTATCTACCCGGTGACATTGAACACAATAGATGTGATCATGGTCAGAAACATCATAGTCAAAACGTTTTTGGCGGCCACTGATTTCCAGTTTACCAATAATTCCCGCCTCTGACAGCGTCTCAAGATTACGGTAAACAGTGGCAAGACTGATCCTCGGCATTATCTTTTTAACGCGCTCGTACAACTCATCAGCAGTCAGGTGTTTACGACTTTTTTGTAATTCTTGAAGAATGAGCTCACGCTGGTTTGTCATTCTTAAATGCATCACCGCTCCCCTCTAATAAGAATTTCTATTTGTAATTGATAATCATTAGCATGTCAATCTGTTTCAGCTGCAACAACTGGATAGCGCAGGATCTTACACGTCAATTATTACCTGAGCCTGAAAGGGCATGGTGATTTTAAAAATCTATTGCTCGAAATGATTGGCATACCTGCTTATAATAAAAAAATGTCAATCTTATCGGTACAAAACCTGAGAAAAAAATATGGGAATAGTGTTGCTGTTGAAGATATCTCATTTTCTGTCCGCCAGGGAACATGTTATGGGCTGCTTGGCCCCAATGGTGCAGGAAAAACAACAACAATGGAGGTTGTTGAAGATATCATTCCTGCGACAAGCGGAACGATTCTCTATAAAGGCAGAACCCGAGATATAAGTTTTCGGGAAGAAATAGGCATCCAGTTTCAACACACCTCTCTGCTCAATTTCCTTTCTGTCAGAGAAACCCTTCACTGCTATCAGAAACTGTTTAAACATCCTGAGGAACTCGACAGGCTCATAGCACGCTGTAATCTCGATTCAATTCTGCACAAAAGAAACAATCAGTTATCGGGTGGACAACAGCAGAGACTCATGCTGGCACTGGCACTCGTGAACAAGCCGGAATTAGTCTTTCTTGACGAGCCCTCGACAGGACTTGACCCACAGTCTCGACGATATTTATGGGAGATTGTCGAAGATATCAAAGGTAATGGTAAAACGATTGTAATGACGACTCATTCCATGGAAGAGGCCGAATTTCTCTGTGATACGATTGCAATTGTCGATCAGGGTTGCATAATTGCCGAGGGCAGTCCGGCACAACTCATAACAACGTATTGTAAAACCAATACCATTACCCTGCCGCTTTCAGTAATTGAAAACAAACTTCCAGCTCTGGATTTAGACTTCAGTTTACACGGAGATTCTGTTGCTGTCCGTTCCAGGAATGTGGAGGAAACCCTACGGACACTGATGGCAGCAAACATCGAACTCAAGGAGATGGTTGTCGATTCACCCGATCTTGAGGATGTTTTTCTTTATCTTACCGGAAGAAAACTAAGAGATTAGCATGATCAATGTAATGCAGCTGCAGCGAATCTGGGCGATGTTCAATGCCAGAAACAAGGAATTTTTCAGAGACAGGGCTGCATTTGGCTGGAATTTTGCCTTTCCGTTTCTGATAATTGTCGGATTCGGGATCATCTTCGGCGGAGAAACACTCTCCACGTTCAAGGTTGGAATCTTCCCGCAGAATGGAGTCTCTGTTATATTTTCTGAAACGACCATTCCACAGCATTTCAAAAATAATTCTGCGGTTAGTTTCGTCGCCATTTCGACTCTTGAAGAGGGGCTTGATAAAATTCATTATCACAAGATTGATCTCCTCATTGACGGAAGATCATCAGAAAACCGTTATTGGGTTAATGATTCGTCCCCCAAAAGTTATATCACCGAACAGATGTATAAAGCTGCACTACAACCAGATGATACCGTGGTTGTTGATCGGAACATCATTAACGGAGAACAGGTCAGATACATTGATTGGCTATTTCCCGGCATTATGGCAATGAATATGATGTTTTCAGCGCTCTGGGGTGTTGGGTACGTCGTTGTACGGTATCGAAAGAATGGTGCTCTTAAACGATTAAAAGCCACCCCGCTGACTGCATTTGAGTACCTGAGTGCTCAAATGATTTCTCGAATTTTCCTGCTTATGTTCACCTTCACGATCGTCTGGATCGGCGCAGATCTGATTTTTGACCTGAAAATCCAGGGGTCCATGCTGCTCTTTTTTCTGACATTCTTTCTTGGCGGGTTGAGTCTTTGTTCCATCGGACTTTTCCTCGCTGCTCGTGGTACAAGCGAAGAATTCACCTCAGGTGCCTTGAATTTTATCTCCTGGCCAATGATGTTTCTTTCAGAGGTATGGTTTTCACTTGAAGGAGCGCCAGCCTGGGTCCAGAACATATCATGGCTTTTTCCCCTGACTCATATGTTGAAGGCAGCAAGAAAAGTAATGAATGAAGGGGTCGGGTTTGCCCATATCCAGCTGGAATGCGGTCTGATGATACTGACAACAATTATCTTTCTCACACTTGCCGCCGCCCTCTTTTCCTGGAATGAATAATATGAACGCCTGTTTTATCGATTCACATCTTCATCTTCAGGATGATCGTTTCTCCGGTAAAACAGATTTTCTTATTGAAAATGCCAACCATGCAGATGTTGCCATTCTTTTATGCAACGCAGTAAAAGAACCAGACTGGTCGATAATTGTGGATCTTGGCAAAAAACATGGTTCTGTTATGCCATTTCTGGGTATTCATCCGTGGCACGCGGACAGTGCTGCAAGTGGTTGGGACAGACGTTTAATTGACCTGCTGGGATCTCTCAATCAACGTTCAGGTATTGGAGAATCGGGGTTGGATAAAACATCTGCGACTGATTTCACATGCCAGGTCGATCTTTTTGAAAAACACCTCGATATAGCCCACCAGTTGTCAATGCCCATTGCGCTGCACTGTGTGCGCAGCTGGGGTAAATTGGTCGAGATCCTTGAATTAAAGGCGAAACAAAACCGTTTACCGGCAACAATGGTCCACTCCTTCAGCGGCTCATATGAAACGATGAAACGGCTCACGACCATTGGCTGCTATATTTCCTATTCGGTCAACATCATGGACCCACAATGGAAAAAAATCAGTGAAGTCTTTACCCGGACACCCCTTGGACACCTTCTCCTTGAAACAGATGCCCCAGGACGGCTCAGTCCACTACTTCTGGAGAACAGGAAAACAATTACCACGTTTAGCGAACCGATACTGATCCCTGCTTTTTATCAATGGGCAGCGCAACAAAGAAATATTGAATCATCCCATTTTAAACAACAAATATGGCGTAATGCACAGATTTACACGAACAAAACTCCTGGTGGGTGAACAATCATTTGCACACCTGTCAGCCGCTCATGTGGCAGTGATCGGTCTTGGCGCTGTCGGCGGCTATGCTGTTGAGGGGCTGGCACGGGCAGGAATCGGCAAACTGACACTCGTTGATTTCGATGCTATCCAGCTGTCAAATATCAACAGGCAGCTTTATGCATTGGAATCAACAATTGGTCAGCCAAAATCACTTGTTGCCCGGAACCGGGTCCTGGAGATCAATCCATCGTGTCAGGTACACTCAATGCAGCTCTTCGCCGATGAGGCAAGTATCCTTAATATCATAAATGAAGCACCTGATATCCTTATTGATGCCATCGATTCATTAAATCCTAAAATCCAGGTTTTAACGGCTTCTGTCAGGCATGGTGTGGAAACACTCTCGTCAATGGGCGCAGCCCTGCGTACTGATCCTACCCAGATAAGAATTGACGATATTTCCCGGACAAAAAACTGTCCTCTGGCCCGGCGTGTCAGAAAGCGGCTGCGCAGCAATAACATTTATGAAGGTATTACCTGTATCTACTCTACAGAAAAAGTTACATTTGAATATCATCCCCCAGAAAAACCCGAAGACCTGCTCCCCCATTCAGAAAGAGGCCGGGAGCGTCGAACGCTAGGCAGCCTCCCTACTTTGACAGGAATATTTGGTTTAATGCTGGCAAACGAAACGATCATGAAATTGATTAAGAGCAAATAATGAAAAGGATTTTTCTTGCTCTCAGAATTGACGACCTGACACGTGCCCTGCTCTCCGGGCTGGGTGGGCAGGTCTCCGGAGCTCGTCCGGTAGCAGATGACCAACTCCACCTGACACTCCGTTTTATCGGCGATGTCGATGGTACAACGTTCCGGGATATCAGAGAGCAGTTATGGGAGCTGTCAGCGAAGCCGATTACATTGTCAATATGCGGTGTCGGCCATTTTCCACCGCGAGGTAACCCCCGCATTCTCTGGGCCGGAGTTGAACCATCCGGCGAGCTGATTATCTTGAGGAACAAGGTCAACCGCATCCTCAGCCTCTGCAATATTCCTCCCGAACCGAGGAAATATCACCCGCACATAACGCTTGCCCGTCTCAAGACCAGCTCACCCCATCGTGTAGCGCAGTTTCTGTGTCAAAACAGCTTGCTCAGGGCACCAGCCTTCACCGTCGATCAGTTAAGCCTCTTTTCAAGTATTCTTACTCCCAAAGGGGCGATGCATACCATTGAGGAAGAGTATCCGCTGGAAAAATGACCTGGAGAGGTAATCACTCCTGTTCCAGTGCATAATAAAAGTATCTGTTGAGATCGGCCAGACCGGCATTTACCCTGTCTGACTCATTAAATTTCTGTTGAAACCAGTCATAGACCTCCCAGAAACGATCTTCAGCGCGGTTAACTCCATACTTCTCAAGCCGCTGGACAAGAGCGGGACTCCCATCATAGGTGTCGAGAATATCAAACAAATCAGGAAGGTCGACGAAATCGACAACGAAGAAATAATTGGGATATGAACCGATAAACCCCTCAATAAAATCAGCCTTGTCCTTGCTTGGATCAAGAAAATCCTTTTCTCTAAACAAAACCCTGACGTTATCATGCCACCGATCAATGACTGCCGAGATAATAACATCGTCCTTACCCGGTATGTTTTTTATACGCACCCAGGCAACATTTGCATTATGATTAACCTCATGCCTGAAGAAAGAGACTCCCGGAGCAGAAACAGCAATAAAGCCATTCACTAGATCCTCAAGCGAGTTATACTCTTCAGGAAGAGGCGGATATGACTCACCCGCCTCTAGGTAGTTGTAGTCAAAGGCGATATCCTCAGCTATAATATGGCCCTTTACCACCTGCTCGATCAATTCCCGTTTTGGTTCATCAGTTTTAAAAGAACTCCCCGCCGGGGCTGGAGTGGGATAGTAATGTATTTTATCAAGGGATACACCGGTATACCAGGATGCCATCATTGGTCGCCGCTTATCTTCAGGCATAAAGTCAAGAAAATAGCTCTCTCCCTCGATCCGAAGTGCATCCATATATAACCTGGTGGCAAGCTGGTGCCCTGCTGTTCCATAGACATCGAAACCGGCAACAAGAGAGTAATAGATCCGTTCTAAGCAGATGGATAATCAATAACCCAGAGTGATGCGGGTAAATTCCCCAGCACACCCCTGTGCACTGAGGCACTGTCAAAATGTCTGAATACCGTAAGAACGGGATCATCATCGGGCTTATCTCCCTTCCAGATCGCATCGACTCCAAGCCCCCCAGGATATAGAGCGGCGTAGAACTGCTGTCTCGCTTTATAGTAATTAATTGCCCATTGGTAATGAGGATTCTCTAGAAGTGACTTGAACAGCCTGTAATTACTGCCAACCTCACTGGGCAGCCTCAGGTTGCCGGACTGCAGTTTGAGAAATCCCGGATACTTGACCGATAAATCATAGTCGGGATCAAGGAACATCAGCCAGAAATGATCATTGATAACATTTAAGGCAACCTGACCTTTACAGACCGGACCGCGAATAAATGTCATGATCGTATAGTGGGCGTTATCGAGCAGCCACTGATATCGTGACCTGACAGGAATCTGCTGGTATGTTTCAAATGGATTGGCACTCTTTACTTTGTCATAGTCGACAACATGAGGTTTCTCGGCCCACTCGGGCGAGATGAATAATTCGTTAATACGGCTCAACTGTTCTTCCCCAAGAGGGAAAACCATATGGGTTTTGTGGACGATGGTTGAGTAAATTTTCCGGAAACGATAATAAAACGATTCCGTTCCGGGATCATCATAGGGACGAACCGTGGCGATGATATCAATTTCTTTCCCGGGCCCTGTTTTTGAACGGACCAACTCATAGAACTCATCACTGCCGGTTTCAAAGGTGATATGCGCAAGAAACAGGTGGTCATAGAGATATCGTGCGGTCATACGATACTTGGGATCAGGATTGTTTAAAAAGGTTTCCCACGTGTCGACCATGGGTTGATCCTTTTTGGCAATCGCCTTCAAGGCCGCCTGCTGTTCAGCTGTTGGTCCGTGAGCACCCTGCATCAACCAGCCGGTAACGGTATTGAACTCCTCCTGCTTGAGCGGAACAAATAAGTGTAGGTATATTAGGGTTGGGGATGGTTTGGCACAGCGGCAGAAACAGTAAGAACAACATAATTGTACAGAGCATGAAGCGCATGGTCTCTCCCTTGTCGATACGTGAAGTAAAAGCCGTTAAAAATAACGTGGAATGAATTTTATACATCATTCTTTTTTTATTTTCAGTAGCCATCTGACGATACCCCTCTCACTGAAAAAACTGACGTCACGGCAGATCACCGAGCGTGCGCTTTGCTTTCTGTTCAAGGCTGGATTTGTTTTTCTCAAGTATCATTGGCAGGTTGGTGTCATAACCAGCCGGGAAGCGATACATTTTAGCCACTCCTTCGCCCCAGTATTCTTCAAGGCCGCGCTCGAGCGGGTCTGCATTGAACATTAACAGCAGCAACACATCGGTGCTGACCCAGGGATGATTGTACCAGGAGTCATGAGCTTTCCCCAGATTCAGCGGTTCAGACCCTCCCACATCGAGTATGTCCAGATCATCGCTCCTCATTGCCTCCAGCATCACCTCAATCTCGCCTTCACTTAATTCAGAAGGGTCGGGCCTTCCAAGCCGGGTAACACCAGTCTGAAATGCTGATAATCTGAGCACTCCATCATTTTTGTTAAGATTAATGGTGGTACGTCCAACGATATCATTAAATTTAATGTACCGCTCAAGAAAGGGCTGAAAGGCTGTATCCGGTGCAGCAAAGTAAACTTCTCCGATACGCAGCCGTTTCTTCAAATCAGCTGTTTTTTCACCTCGGTATTCATCCCGTAAATAGGCAAGCCCCGGTGCAACGACCTGTGCTCCTGCACTATAGGCAAGGATATTTATATTCCGCGCCCTGGTATGTGTTGCCAGGAGCTCAACGAGTCGGGCAAAAGCAGGGATGGTTTGCCTGGCATGAAGTACATCTGTTTTATATTTCAATATATTCTCAGCAGAAGGCCAGGAAAAAGTCATGACGATTGAGTTGTGACCGGTAAAATGATAAAACTGGGCGCCCTGAGAAGTCGCCCGATAAAAATTACTGTTTGCCCCGTGAACATATACCAGGATATCCTTATCAAAGGCCCGATCAAGAATCTGGTTAATCTGATCAAAGAAACCATCCGCCTGGGGAGATGTCTGGCGCAGACTATCATCAATATTATAATGGGTTACTTCCCTGAAATACTCTTTAGAAATAAGCAGTTCCCTGTGTCGATTTTTTGATAGCGATTCTTTTAGAATCTCCTCCCAACTCATCGGTTCATCGCCAACACGATGTACTGCAAAACCGAGTTTCAGGGTATCGGAGGGAAAGATAGAGTAATGACCCCTCTTGCTCGAGGAATCAAACACCTGTCGATTTGTTGCATAGAGGGTGTAAAGCAGATTGTCATCCTTGTTATTTTCAGTCATATCATACAGTTTTCCGTCCGGATTAAGGCCGATCGGAGAGGGCATCAGGTACACTTTCGGCTGGCAGCCTGCTATGAACAGACAGACGAGAAGGATTAATAGCATCCTGACATTTTTAAACATCATCATCTTTTACTCCTACTTCTTTTAAACCATTGTTGAATCGCAACAAAGTTCAGACAGATAAATTCCGATAATGAGAGAGCCCGTCCAGTCGGGGCAGCCAGGTTGGTAGAAAGATGTTTCACGTTCTCGATTCCAGGTATATTTTTGTATCTCAACCACTGATCTGACATGCTATATACTCTTACTTTATGATATGTGTCAATTGCCGCATAAGAGAGGAAAGGTGATACACGCCCGGAGCCGTTGACCTTAAACAGTCAGCCAGAGTAAAAACGTGTACGTCTTTTGAAGTGTTGCGTTGTAACCTGTTTCTGATCTGCTATTCAGCCGTCGAATGATCAGAGCGCTGCAGAAAAAACATAGCCAGAAGAATAATCGCAATACCGGGCAGCACTTTTAGCTCCGGCAAACCACGACCGATAATAATTTCAATTAATAAGACCAGACCGGGATAGAGGTATGAATAGGCCATCACCCTCGTGGGACCGATAAATTGAATTGCGTACTGGGTCAGGTAAAAGGAAATTACCGTTGTAAAAAAAGCCAGATATGCAATCCATCCCCATATCCCCGCAGAGACAGCAGTCAGGTCAATTCGAACTAATTCCAGGCCACCGAGGGGTAACAGCCAGAGGCTTCCGGTTACTAATATCCAGAATGTCATCACCTCCATTTTCTCGCCGCGATGCACCCGTTTGACAAGCGGTGTGTATAGTCCCATGGCGAGGCAGCCGGCAAAAAATATTAAATCACCGCGATTCCATTGCAATCCCAGGAAAAGCGATAAATCACCACGGAATATTACCCAGATCGCACCAAGCAGACCAAAGCCAAGGGCTGCAATGGTGGATTTCTCAATTTTCTCATGAACAATAATTACCGAATAGATAGCAGAAAGTGCTGGAACCAGTGTAAACAGTACGCTGGTATTCAATGCAGTTGTATATTGCAGGGAAAAGAACATACACCAGAAAAATATGACAAGTGAGCTGCTTACCAGTCCATAACGACCAAGCGATTTCAGGCTTACTCTCAGGCTGAATTTGTAACTGATAACAGGAAATAAAAAACAGGCTGCAAGAACAAAACGGACAAGGGTCAGAGCAGCAGGGTCAAGCTGTTTTGCGATGTGCTCTCCGACAATAAAAGAGGTTGAGACCAATGTCGCACAAACAACCATAAGCAGGTGTACACGTCTTTTTTTATGGTGCTCTGAGACAGACACCTCAACTTCTCACAATTTCAGAGAAAATAACACATTCATCGATACCGGAATCAAGTATGACATGAGGACCATACAACCGCTTTATCTGCCCCTGTGTCAATCCGCCTCCTGTTCAAACAGTGTTCGGTAAATAACCGCTGTCAGTGTAAAAAACATGGGCACTGTCCAGATCATGCCGATCCCGAAAGGAATGAGAGAAAGTACGTATATCAGGTACATGATCAGATAAGCACCAAACACCTGCCACCACTTTTTATGAACCGCCTGACGCGACATCTCCATTGCCTCCCAGGGGCCAACTCTTTTATCCATTATCACCGGCAGGGTAAGAGAATAGCCAACCGCGAGGTATATACCTGGTAAGACAAAAAGTAAGAAGCCACTGGTAATCAGAAGTGACATCAGGAAACCGGCAATGACAATCGATCCAATTCGCGAAAACCCACTGAAAACTAAATTCCAGGAAAATGATTGCGCCGCAACCCGCCTGATCCCGATATTGATCAGACCCGACAAAAAAGTGATCGACAAAATCGTACTTGTCAACTGGCTTAAAATATTTAACCAGGCAGCAACAAGAGTACCGGCCCGATTACCAGAATGGGAGAGAAGATAGACAGCCACTCCGCCAAAAGCAAACAATACCAGGAATATAACCACAATGCCGGCCCAGAGTGATCCCTTCACACCATGGGTCATTGCCCATGATTCTTTTATCAGCCGGCCGGCTGAAAATTCACCAGGTAGAGAAAATGGACGAATTTTATCCTCTTGTACCCTCTCGGAAGCCAGCGCTTCATCGACCGCTGCTCCAGCCGTTTCACTCCTCTGAACGAAATGCTCCTGCCCGGCAGACTCTTTTGTAAAACAGCTCTGGCAATAAAGTACTTTCGTTCTACTGGCTCTCTGACTCTTTTCGACCGACTTTCCGCAAACGCTGCAGGTACCAGCCAACAGGTCCTCAAGCTCAGCCTGGAGTTCGTCTTCCGCGATATCCAAATCCCCTGGCTGGTCATGCTCCGGGTCGTGGGGGATGTCTTCGATATCATCGGCTGATGACTCCGCGGGCCTATCGAAATCTGCTTGTATCTCCGATCCTGCTTCAGGTGTGTTTTCCTGATACTCATGCTGGTCACTGTCTTCAGTAGGTAAAGAACCGGTATTGAGGCCATCCCCATCAAGCCAATGCCGGTCAGGTGCCTTGTTCTCGTCGGTATCCCCAGCTCGTTCCTGCAATTCATCATCGATGGAGCTACCTGATAAATGATCCACATCTTTTGCATGACCATCAGTTGAGACAACCGGCGTTACCTGAGGCTTACGGGACGCGGGTACCATAAAGATCTTACGGCACTTCGGACATTTAACCCTCTGTCCACTCAGGGATTTGTCCGTATTGCCACGCACTCCACAATGGGGGCATTTCATTTTCATCCCCACTTCCCCAGCAAAACCTTCCACCTGCTCTTATCCATCAGTTTGCACAGACGGGACAGATTTGCTGGCCGTCAACGACCCTAATAAAATCGCTACTAAAACTGAATCCACAAATGGCACACTCCTTTAAACCTGAATCTTCCAACGTGGAGTCAAACTCCTCCAACCCTTGGGTATCTTCCCTTTTTTCTTCAACACTGACCTCACTATCCTCAACTTCCGGCGGGAGGATCACAGCTGGTTGATGAGGTACAGGATCAACAGCAACCGCTTCTGTAACCCTGAACAGCATTTGACAGTCGGGGCAACGGACGATTTTCAGATAATTCTCATCACCAGCCGTACCTCCCAGCCCGCAGTGGGGACAAATCATTTTCATTATTTTCCTCCGTACGTCTCTTCGAACAGTAGATTAAAATCTAATCGTTCTTAACAATTTAGCCATTTAGTATTATTAAATAGAAGGTATCATAAATAGATTATTTTTTCCAAAATCAGATGGAGAACTATCATGCCGGAATTTATTATCATTGTGGCCATTGCTCGAAATGGTGTCATCGGCCGAAATGGCCTGCTTCCCTGGCATATCCCCTCAGACCTGAAACATTTCAAGAAGACTACAATGGACTACCCGATCATTATGGGGAGAAAAACATACGAGTCAATTGGTAAACCTCTACCGGGCAGGGATAATATTGTTCTCACCAGGGACACCTCACTCTCTTTACCGGGTTGTATTGTTGTACATTCAATTGAGGATGCATTGGACAATTGTAAGGATAAAGAGAAAGTCTTCATCATCGGCGGTGCAGACATTTTTAATATCAGTTTACCGTTTACCGACACAATTATTGTCACGGCACTGGAACGCGAAGTTGATGGTGACGTCTATTTTCATGAAATTGATCCAGCTCTCTTCAAGCAAACCCAATCTGCCCGCTACAACATCGAAGAACCCTACTCGATCATCCGTTATGAACGGATAAAATAATCCTGGAATTTAGATCATTCCGGCGTAATGCAGCGCTAAGCGCTGCGATACCGAGAAACTATTTCTCTTTTCACAGATTTCAAGATGAACACACTCCTGGTACTCGACAGTGACGCACCAAGGTATGTCGAAGCGTTAAAAGAAAGAAATTTTGCTGATCTGAAACTCATGAAACCGACATCCACCCTCGTGAGTGTTGGCAGAGGCTCTAACATTGACCAGGGTGGGCTGATTTCAGCCCTGCAGAAAAAATACATTGGCGGGGCTGTTCTGGATGTCTTTCAACAAGAGCCGCTGCCCGCAACAAGCCCACTCTGGGATATGCCCAATGTATATGTAACGCCCCATAATTCTGCGTTTTCTTTTCCGGCCCAGATAACTTCACTTTTTTGTGAAAATTATAGGCGGTTCCTGTCGGGAAGTAAGCTCAAGTATATTGTTGAATTTGCAAATGGTTACTGACGTGGTAAAAGGTTTCTGTTAAAACCCCATTGATTCATTTTCAATTCATTTCCGGAAAAAACGCGAACCAGATCTCACTTTTCTTTCTCAATTATATATAAGCAATGGATTCCCAGCGATTCGACATTACAAAACAGTTCTTTCTTGCCGTCAGCCTTGTCAGGCAGCACACGATCGTCCTCTGGTGGCTTGTATTCATTGGACTCGTCAATACAGCAACGACACTGATCGAAAATACAGAGCTTTCCAGGGTTCTGGGTATACTTTCATTCACTTTGTCAATCTGCTCAACACCTGTTATTTACGGAATTTATTATCAACTGATCGAGGATATTTATTCATCAATTTCCGAAATCGTTAAATCCTATATTCTTCCGTATCTCTGGCTGTTGGTGCGAATGTATCTCCCGGTAATATTTCTTGCCGGGCTTCCAATGATTCTCAGTCCCCAGTCTGCGGGCGGGGGCTATTTTCATATTATTCTCGTCTCCTTCAGCCTGATATATCTCTACGTCCTGCCATTCTTTTATTTTACGGGGAGGCAACAGGGGGCAATAAGTATCGGAATCACGTTTCTGATGAGGCATTTTTCCGCATCAACCCCACTCATTCTGACCGTTCTTTTACTGGAAACATCGCTCCTTATCGTCCAGTACAACAAGGAGGCCCTTCTGGCTCGAAGTATCTACCTTTTCTCAATTCTTGACTTCAGCACCTATCTCATCGCTTCAATAATTGATTTTATCCTTTTTATTGTATTGATTTTAATATTGAAAAATGAATTCGGGAAAAAATCATCAAACGATTAACCGGGACAATGGTTTTTAAATGAGACACACACCAAAATCTCTGAAATTCATGTTAAATCTGTACGGCCCATTTCTCGGCAGCGGCATAAAGGTTGACCATATCAGCAGTGACTGGAAAGAAGTCAGAGTCTCATTGCGCCTGCGCTGGTATAACAGGAATATCTTCGGTATCCATTTTGGAGGAAGTCTCTATTCAATGGCCGACCCGCATCTTGTCCTGATGCTGATGCATCTGCTCGGTGACAACTATATTGTCCTGGACAAATCAGCTGAAATCAATTTTCTCAGGCCGGGAACTGGAAAAGTTTCTGCCACATTTCAGATCAGCGATGCTGAACTGCAGACCATAAAAGAACAGACAGGTCTCCGCCGTAAATACCTTCCGGTTTTTACAACTGCCATCCTCAACGAAGATGGTAAAAAAGTAGCTCAGATTAAAAAAACACTGTATGTACGGATAAAAAAGATGGCTCGGGAGATAAACGTCTGAGCAGCACACAGATAATGGATCTGACGGAGATCGTATTAAGATTGTAAGCCGGACTGAAATACTCTTCCATATGCAGGGTTTTCATACTGACCGATACAGTCTCAAAAACCAGACTTCCGCTTGAAGCGGAAGCTATAGAATGTTCTATTTCTGATATATATCTATGCATCATCCAGCAACCATAAGAAGTGAGTACCGGGCAGACATTGATGGTTTGCGATCCATAGCAGTGCTCTCCGTTTTCCTATTTCACCTCCAGCCTGGCCAGCTGCCTGGAGGATTTCTCGGCGTTGATGTTTTCTTTGTCATATCGGGATATCTGATTACCGGTATTATTTTGCGGGAGCATCACCTTCGAACCTTCTCTTTCAGCCATTTCTATGCACGACGAATCAAGCGAATTTTCCCCGCATTGTTTGTGGTTCTCGCCTTTTCTGCAGCGGTCGCTACATTTCTGCTGGTACCGGAAACATATACGAATTTCATGCAATCCGGCCGCTATGCCTCGGCGCAGCTGGCAAATTTCTTTTTTTCCCGGAAGGTGGATTACTTCAGTGAAGGTTTTTCAGGTCAGCCCCTGCTTCATACCTGGTCGCTCGGTGTAGAAGAACAGTTTTATCTTTTCTGGCCGCTGCTGATCTTCATCTGTTTTCTTTTTTTCAATAACCGCACCATTTCAGGCAGCAATCAATCCAGGCAACGATCACCTGTCTCGGGTCCCAGTGATCACTCATCCGTTTCGGCAAATCTCAATGCTTCTGGAGATGCGCAGCTCATCAACAGGAAAATAGCCGGGGTTTTGCTCCTGATCTCGGTGATCTCCTGCTGGGCCTGCTATGTTCTTTCAGCGACAAGCTACAATCTTGCCTTTTACATGTTTTATACACGGGCCTTTGAGTTCTGTATCGGTGGTTTTATTGCTCTGAAACTGGTACGACCACCTGAAGCAAAGTCAATGAACGACCTGACAGGTCTGCTGGGAATTCTCATGCTCTTTTTCAGTTTTTTCTTCATTAAGGAAGAATTTCTGGGAAGACCTTTTTTACAGGGCAGTGTGATAATTCCCTGTATAGGCAGCGCACTGATTATCTATTCCAACAGCAGTAACGGGCTTGTTAACCGAATACTGGCGACCAGGCTTCCTGCGGCAATAGGCAAGATATCCTATTCGCTTTATCTGTATCATTGGCCGGTAATTATCTTCTATAAATTATACACAGATACGACTGAGATCGAGCTGTCAGCTTCAGTTGGGATTATCATCATATCGTTTATTCTGTCGATTTTGAGCTATCTTTATGTGGAGCAGCCCGCCAGGAAAACAGGGCTCGGTGACTATCGGGTTATTACCCTGGCAATTGTTGCCATCGTAGGATTTGCCTCTCTATTCAAGAATTTTGAGCAGTACGAAACGGCTTCCTGGCGGATTACCAGATATGATGAACTGGCGACCACAGAAATACCAAAGATGCAATTTGCCGAAGGATGCCAGAAACGAAGAGAGAATGGTCTCTGGTATTTTCATTGCCAGGATGCGCCTGAAAAAGATACCCCGATAATTGCTCTCGTCGGTGACAGCCACGGTCCTCACTACATCCTCGCCGTCACCGAATGGGCCAAAAAGAGCGGTTATGACGTAAAATTCCTCGCCAGACCCGGGTGCCCGATGCTCCTGGGTGATATAAGGATCGACCAGGGCATGTTCGATGATAAGTATCTCAGACAGTGCCAGAATGCACTGCCAGCGCTGCAGAAACACATTGTCGATGATCCACGCGTTGCCTTTATCTTGGTGGCCCAGCGGTTTGATCTTTTCCATGATGGCAAAGTACATACCAATAGCAAGATGATGTCTTTTAAAGACTCAGAGGACAAAATAGTCGAAAATCACACCCAATACTACCGGGATCAGCTGACGTATACCCTCAAGCAAATACGAGAAGCAGGCAAAGAGATGGTGATTCTCAAACAGGTCCCTATTTTTTCTGATATTGATGCCTGCAACTGGCAACCGCGTCTCAAGAAACTATTTTCAAAGGAACGGCCCTGTGAATATGACACCGCTTTTATCGACAAATGGCAGAAACCAAGTTCTGATTTCATTGATGAGTTTGCCTTAACGCACCAGGTAGAACTTTTTGACCCGGTACACTATTTTGATTCACCTTTACAGAACGGGATAAATACCTATCATGATACCGACCATCTGAGTGAACATGGAGTCCGATTTATGGTACCTCATTTTTCAGAAGTAATGGATGGGATAATTGAGCGGAAGAACCCACCGCAACGCGCCCAGGCACTCTACGATACACCGTTATGATGGTATCGGTCGGGTAGAAGTGTTCAGCAACGATGAACGTTCCGTTTATCTCATAAGGCGCTTTTTTTACTACATTTAGGAAAATCAACAACCACTCTCTATTACCTGGATGAGCGTTGTGGTTCAGCAGCAGCCGGACCCCAGATAATAGTGGGAAAAAACTGGATTAAACCAAGGCTCTTATAAGCCGGCAATGCACCATGCACATGCCGGCTTAAGCTTTCGCTGTCCCATAAAAAAATTAACCCGGATTTCTCATGAACATTGTGTAACATTTATCGTCAAAGCGAACGGGAGGAAAGCTGTTACAAGGAAACCAGTTTCAGAAAATTGCAATGTTCATGAGAAATGCAGGTTAGCTCTCCAGCACCTTACGAAGCTCCTCTTCCTTATCCTTGGTCAGAGACGTCTGTATGACCTTACCTTTAAATCCTTTCAAACCATCAAGTACTTTGTCAGGCGTTGCTTTTCGAACAAGCACAAAAAGGGCCGATGTTCCAGGAGTAAACGTCTCTCCAAGATCCTTCATAAAAGCATCGTTGATCCCGATATCGGCAAGTTTACCGCTGAGAGCGCCGGCTCCGGCTCCAACAGCAGCTCCGGCAAGCGGGTTGAGAAAGAGAAAGCCAATGAGCATACCCCAGAAGCTACCGCCCACCGCGCCTGATGCCGTCAGGTTAACAGCTTGATGTAATTTTACTTTATCTTTATCATCCTTGGTAACAACAACCACATCTTCCATTTCTATCAAGTATTCTTTTTGCATCTTGACCAGTTCAGCACGCATGGAAAAAGCGGTAGACTCATCTTCAAAACCAACTACAATCAAGTTACTCATAATACGCTCCTCTGTTCCAGTAATAGTTTATCATGGTAGATCGAAGAAAATTATTGGTGTTTAAGTAACCAATATTCTTGATGGTAGAAGTCTAATAATTAATGCTCTACTTACAAGCCAGCCAGTGAGGATTTTTTCTGACCAACAGAACTATGCCGGATCGTCTATGACGCAGAGATCAAAGAGGTGCAGCTTAGGGGAAAATTATCCCTGTTAAAAAATTGATTGTGGTCACAATTGAATCGATTTAGTGTAAAGTAATAAGCCTTAGAGGTTCAGCCCTGGTCCTGAACAAGAATAATTTCAGCAATAGCGGGAGTATAGTGATGTCCTTTCATAATCGATGGCCGGCTTTGGTAATAGTTGCTCTTGCATTACTGCTGATCTCAGGTGGAAACGGGCAGGCACAGAAAACCGCACATATTACACCAGACATGCTGGCGATGCAGGGTCGCTGGATCCGCACTGATGCCCCCTATGTGATTGAGTTGAGTCAAAACAAGAGTAATACAATGCAAGCGACCTACTTCAATCGTCGCCTTATACATGTCGAGAAAACAGAGATGGCGACAAAAAATGGGCTTCAATACATCATGATTGAATTGCAGGATATAAACTATCAGGGCTCTATCTATCTCCTAAGCTATGATCGAATCCAGGATGCACTCCATGGAATCTATATTCATGGAGCAAGCGGACAGCGCTATCAAGTGAGTTTCTCCAGACAGGTTTCTCCGTAAGAAGGAAATCCTACCATTAAAAGACCTTATACCGTATCAAGAGGAACAAGCTGGGGATAATATCTCCGCTGTGATCGTTTTACCCGGAGTTTTCTTAAATTATCTAAACAGTTAGAACCTTTCTTTATTGCTCTTTTCACCATGTTCACAACCCTGTTGTCTGTCTATATCCTATTGAAAACAATGCGAATTCACTAAGAGGCAATCGATTTGATCGCACAATCAATCCAGCCCCTGAAATCTCTATTTCTTATAACACCGGTCTGAGTATTGGATTTTACTTGATTTTTGAATTGAGAACATGATAACCTTTTGTCAATATCATGTTTTTTTGGCTAAAATTCTATAAATACCCGGTAAGAATAGGTGCCCATCATATTTATCAAGCGAGGTGTAGTATGAAAAAAATTCTCTCTATCCTTTGTGTGTTGAGCATTGTTGCTCTTGTATCAGCCTGTGACAATGGTGACGACAAAGGGGGAACAAATGGTACAACGATTCCCGAAGTCAGCTGGGATCTTTTTGAGGACAATGACTGGGTAACCTGCTATAACGCGAGCAAGAGTGTCGTCACTAATCCTTATCAGACCTGTGAATGGTTCTGTGGAACACTTGATGGCTCGCCTCCTCGTTATTACAAAGTGACGTTTCTCTATGATGAAGCAACTGATGATTACTCGATAGATAATATCCGTAACGGTGTCTGCAGATTGTAGACGTTCAAACTTCTTTTAAACCAGTTAGTATAGAGTAAAAGGGTATTCAGCAGTTATCGCTGCTGAATACCCTTTTTTTCATCCTCACTTCATCCCCGGCAGTATGACCCGGCATATTCCAAAGCTTAAAAGTTTTCTGAAATAGAAAATGAGCTGGACGACACAATATCTTCGCCAAGCGATGCTTCAACAAGCCAATCACCCAAATGCCCCGGGTAGAAGTCCTGGTTGGTAATTGCACTTTTAATCGGCCCCCGCCTGCTCAACTTAAACCAGAAATAGGCCGTGTGGCCCTCGCCCTGAACATCTACAGAAAATTCCTGTTTAGCCGAACGTACAATTCCGACCTTTTGATGAACCCAGTTAATGAATAGAGTGTGGTCGCCAGCATCAAGCGCGTCACAGCTTATCTTGACAAAGATTTTATCATAGGGAGAAAAATCAGCCTGGGGTTTCTCAAATGATTTTTGACTATATGTTTCACTGATACAATCGGCTCCTGCAGCATCAAAAACAAAGATAACGTTCACAACTATTAAAACCAGCATATATTTCAGGACAGGACATTTTCCCCTGATACTGGTATGTTTTGATCGAACCATGTTTTGATCTCCCTTGGTTTTTGCAATGATCAGTTATATTAATATGTTTTAAGGTTTTTTGGTACTGCTGCAAGCCTGTGTGGGGCAAAAATTTTAATAATCGTGTGACATGAATCTTTTAAGACGTTCATCGAGACGGTGTACTGTTTATATCATTCTTCTACTGGTTGTTCTCTGTTCCCCAGTTCTTTCAATGTCAGCAGAAGAGCAGCAGGAAAAATCATTAGCTCCGGAGCAGGCACTTTCCATAATATCAGCATATTCGTGGACAAACACACTCCCCCGGGAGCTGATCGATCTGCAGAATGATGTGGAAACAGCTTCAGACCTCAACCCGTTTAAAAAATCATTGCCTGAACTCTCAGAGCAGATCGATACCCTGGAATGGGAGGTCGTATCGCTCAAATCAGATCCAAACCTCACCTATCATGATTTGGTTTCGTTTGAGACAAAACTTGTTAAGATTAATTCCGGACTCGACAAGATCAATGATCCGATAAATGCCCATATCAAGCATCTTGAAAAATGGTATAAAGATTGGTTGGGCAAAGAAAAACAGCTACAGGCATTAATAGAGCAGATAAAGACCAATCCGGAACTCCATGTCGCCTTTTCTGGTGTTGATTCATTAACGGAGACTATTGAGGCGGCCAAACAACTCATAGAAGAGCAAATAAAGCCCAACCTTCTGGCAGGCCAGCAGATTGGGGAGAATCAGACCCGTGTTTATGTGCTCAAAGATACCGTCAGGAACCTGCTCACTCAAATGAAAAAGGCAGGTACCCAGCAAACCTCCCCCCCCATGTTGTCTGCTGAGTTTTACAAAAATATCAATAAACAGATTTTTTTTAATGGCTGGCAAAACATTCGCATTTTTTTGAAATACCAATGGAGCTACGTTAAACAACATTTCAATATAATTGCCCTCTGCACATTTCTTATATTAGCACTGACAATTCTTATTCATTTCAGCAAACGTCTAACAAAACCATCAGCCAAATGGTACTCTTTTACAGCAACCCCACTGGCCTCTGCACTCTTGATCATCGGTACCGGATTCACCATCCTCAATAGCCTTGAAATCAATCTCAAACTGCCACCCGATTGGGAGACAATGCTTTACATTCCACCTATTCTTGCAGTTATCTTCCTCATTGATTCCGTTTACAAAAAACACTGGCAGACCAAGCTACTGAAACAGTTACTTATTTTCCTTTGCATTACACTATTGATGACAGTCATCAATCTACCGCAGATGCTCAACTACCTGCTGAGCTTCTATCTATCTGTAGCGCTGCTATCCTATTATTTCCTGCTCTTTGCCAAACGTATGATGGTTCCATCCCAGCGGCGTATTACCTGGGCCATGATGCTCTGGGCGGTTTTCCCGCTGTCTGTAATCATTACCGGAGTCGCCGGCTTTGATCAGTTTGCGGTGTTAATGTTTGGCAGGGTACTTGCGCTTGTTGGGGCGACCTTAATCGTCTGGTTTATGGCCAAATTGCTATCAGGAGTAGTGGAGTTAGTGCTGACAAACACTCCTGTCAAACTTATAAGGCACAATGCAAATGACCATAGTAAGTGCAATAACCCCGGGAATTTTCCTCGCTCATGCGGTGTTTTGGCTGGCCTTAGTGCTTAACATTGTGTGGCTGTATCCTACGCTGAATGCTTCGTTCAGTGCCATTACTTCTCTGCAGTTTTCCTTTTTCTCGGTGAGTATTACACCGGGATCGATACTTACCGTTGTCTTCATCATCTATGCTGCACTCCTTTTATCACGCGGTATAAGAGCCTTTCTGATGCAAGAGGTTTTACCTCGCTATAAGGTTGAACAGGGAGCTCAGATTTCGATCACCCGACTTGTCCACTATGCAATACTTTTTACTGGATTCCTTATCCTGCTATCGGCGCTCGGGTTTGGACTGAATCAAATTACCATTCTCGGTGGCGCACTTGGTGTTGGCATAGGGTTTGGCCTGCAGGCAATAGTAAATAATTTTGTAAGCGGCCTGATACTTCTGTTTGAACGACCCATAAAAGTAGGTGATATGATTGAGGTTGGAACCGATGTTGGAGAAGTTAAAGAACTCGGCCTGCGTGCAACAATTGTTCAGACTTTTGATAATGCTGAAATAGTTATTCCTAATTCCCAGCTCATAACCGGAAGTGTCATTAACTGGACGCTTGCTGAGAAAAAAATACGGGTACGGGTACCGGTTGGTGTTGCCTACGGTTCAGACATTACGGCCGTCCTTGGCATCCTGCTGGCCTGCGCCGATGATAACGCACATGTATTGAGTACGCCCAAACCTGCCGCTCTTTTTCTGGCTTTTGGTGCCAGTTCACTGGATTTTGAGTTGCGGGTCTGGATATCAGATTTCAATGACAAGCTCACCGTCCGCAGTGAATTGAATCAGGATATCGAATACGAATTCAGCCTTGCCGGTATTGAAATTCCTTTTCCACAGAGCGACCTGCATCTGCGATCGGTTGATGATGGCCTGATCACAAAGATAAGGGGGACGACCCATCATGAGTGACCGAAAAAATAATCATCATGAAACAGGGACGGCCAGATTAGCTGATGGGTTGATCCCGTTTCAGAGCAAGGCCAGTACTGATGCCGTCGTTAGCTATTTAAAACATTTTCAAGTTCAGGGGTAGATGACCTTCCAGTCCGTTTTCATGTCAACTACCGTCCAACCATTGGCTTCAGCCTCGGTAAGTGCTTTATCAAGTCTTCCAACATGGCTGTCCCGGTCGTAAGCAAACTCACGTGCGGCATCAGTATGGTGAACAATGCCAGCAAACCTTCTGCCCTCGCTTTTCAAGGTGGTCCACTGTAGCATCTGCAGATCACCATCAGAATTACCAAATGCAAACACCGGCTGACGACCGATGTGCTGATTAATACCGACCGGCTTACCTGCCTTGTCATCAATAAAGTTGATCTTCGGTTCACGTATAAGAACCGGTTTGCCATCCCGTATATCAAACCGAGTGACGATAGAACTGCCAACAACCTGCTCAGGAGGTATACCGTAAACATTCTCCACCCATGGTCGCATAAACTCTATGCCGCCCCCAGAAACGATAAATGTTTTGAACTGGTTAGCACGCAGATAGGTCAGGAGTTCAAGCATTGGTTTATACACCAGGTCAGTGTATGGCTTCATGAATTTGGGGTGGCGTGCGTTTGCCAACCATGCGGTCACTGTTTCAGTAAACTCATCGGTTGTCATGCCTGCATGTGTGGCCATCACTAACTCAAGCAGCCCTTTTTTACCTGAAGCGGCAAGCCCTTCCATATTGCCTTCCAGGACATCCTTGAAGGGTTGCTTTATTTTCCAGTCCGGATGTTCCTCAGCGATTACCTTGACACGATCTATCGCAAATAGGAGCTGAAAATAGAGCGGTTTCTCAGACCATAACGTGCCATCATTATCAAAAACGGCAATGCGTTCATTCTCCGGCAAAAAATCCTGACTGCCCGGATCCGTTACTGCTGTGACGAATTCAACAATTGCTGATTTCGCCGCCCCATCATTCCACGATGGCAATGCCTCACTATAAACCTGAAGGGGCTTTAACCCGCCCAGGATCAGAAAAAAAATAAAAAGTGTCTTCTTCATAACGCCTCACCTATGAAAATTTGCTCAATAACTCTGATACACAAAAGACTCTGATTATTTCTGTTTATCAGGAGTAAGTTTACTTTTAATATCATTAAAAAAACCTTTCGTGGCTTCTTCAACCTTTTTTGATAACTCCTTCTTAAGTGTCGCCTTCAAACTGCTTCCAATAACATCTCCCAGAATAACTTTACCAACTTCTGCAGGAGTAATACCGGTTTCTCCACCGACATTTTCCATGACAATATCAGGAATGACAACGGTCTCAGGCTCCCGTCCCGGCACGACCGCATGAACCGTTACGCCGGTAATTGATAGTTTATTAAATTTGAGTCGAACAGGCTGACCTTTTTCTATACCCTCTGACTCAGGTTGCGTCTCTGCTGCTTTTTTATCTGCCTTGGCGCTGTTTTTATCGATATTGTCGAGAAGTGTCTGGAGGTTTGAACTGCCATCTTCCTTTGCCTCAAGCTCGATTAACGGACTTTCAATGGTCAAGTCATCGATCACTATCGGCTGTTTACCCAATGAACCCAGATTGACGCCAAGGCGAATAGTATCCATCTGGAATGCGTTCTTTCCTGAGTAACCTGGCGGATTACCAATAGTGAAACCTGAAATCTGACCGGCGCCACCTTTTAACTCAAGCTCCACCGCCCCAACCGTAACCGGCACGCCGAGCAGTTCAGAACCGACCCCCTCGAGAGAGCTTTTGATAATTTTATCGAGATTGCCCACCAGAACAAACAGGGCAATAGCAGCCAGAACACCCAGACTTAACAACGCAATAATTATCTTCTTCATCATTTCTCTCCTTGTTAAATGGTACGACTCCCCGATCGCTTCTGCGATACAATAAGAACGCAAGCGCTATTGGTCCATTGCCCTTTCCACACGACGGAAAAAAATGACAAGCTATCTGTTTATCGGTAAGGAAAAAACAACTACTGAATCAGGTTCCCCAACTCGAAGATGCGTATGATTCGCCACTACGAGCAATCACATAACATTCACAATCTGATCGATTGTTGATGAAGTTAATTCCTGAATCCGGTTCGAGGACAAAAACTGCAGTTGACAGGGCGTCTGCTTCCATCACCGTTGAGGCAGTAATCGAAACACTTGCAGACAATTGGGGGGATAGGCCGGTCGACGGGTTGACGATGTGATGATACACCTTTTCCCGATCATAGAAAACTTCATAATTACCGGATGTTGCAATTGCTCCAGCTGACAATTTTATAACATCGGGGTAAGCACCCGTTTTGTTTGGATCCTGAATCGCGACTGTCCACTGCTTCCCTTTGGCCGCAGTGCCAAACGTTCTGATATCACCTCCGGCATTAATCAGGTGATTATCAATTCCATTCTTAATCAGGATATCTGAAGCCCGGTCTACGATATATCCTTTGGCAATCCCATCAAGGGTTATCCCCATGTTGTCCCGGGTCAGGGAGATAGTGCTGCCCTGAATGCTGATATAATTGCTGCCGATTAGTTCTACTGCTCTTTGTATCTGGTATTCATCAGGAGATCCCCCTGATTCAAAACTATTCTGATACAGATCAAGAAGTGGTTTGACCGAAATGTCAAAACTCCCCCCGGTTTCAGCATTAAAATAGAGTGAACGGGCAATTACTTTCTGAACTTCAACAGGACTGTCTTCCAGTAAACCGGTGCTATTGAGACTGCTGACCGGTGAGCTCGGCGAATGCCTGCTGAGCAGTGAACTGAGACGATTTACCTCGTCAAATGCCAGCCCGAATGCCTCTTCTGCCTGGTCTTTTGAGGGGTGAATTGCTGTCATGGCAACGAATGTACCCATGGCCAGACGGGTTTTTGTAACTTTGTATTCTTTCTTGGTAAAGAGAAACGCATCAGCTTTTTCTGCAGGCAACATAAAAGCTGCCAGGCTGCCGAAACCGACCAGACCTGACAGCTTCAAAAAAGATCTTCGTCCTACATTAATCGTGTCAGAATCACCCATACAATTTTATCAGGCTGTTGTCATCCGGCCATCTTCAAGCCGCTGGCCACATCTCTTGTGAGAACCTTACGCCCTTCATAAATCTTGAAGATATCGCGTGGGCATTTTTCCACACACGCCTCTTCACATGATGGGCCGTAGGCAATACAGGCCTTGTGGTCGATTTTTACCAGGTTACCTTCGTAGGCTACGGCGCCAGCCGGGCATGCCTTGACACACATCTTGCAGCCAATACAGCCAACCTTGCAGACGCCCATTACCACCTTGCCAAGGTCTTTGGTGGAGCACGGTACCCAGACGCGGGCCTTCATTGACTGTATTTCTATAATATTTTTGGGGCACGTCTTAACACATACACCACAGCTGACACATTTATCAGGATCGATTACCGGAAAATTCTCAACCATCGCGATGGCGTCAAAAGGGCACGCTTCAGCGCACTCGCCAAGTCCTACGCAGGCATACTGACAGGCTGACGGTCCTCCATATCCAAGACCCGCAGCGGTGCAGGAGGAGAATCCGATATAGCGATGTTTATGGCTTACCCGCCCTTCTATCCGTGAGCAGCGGACAGCTGCAACGGTATCTTCTATGGCGGCCATTTTTTTACCGGTCAAGGTAGCAACTTTCTCGGCAACCTTCTCTTTCCCTGGGAAACAGAGATTCGGTGGAACATCCGGGTCGGTCACAACCTCGATTGCATATCCTTCACATCCCGGGTAACCACAGCCACCGCAGTTTGCAAGTGGTAATGACTCCAGGACCTCTTCGATCAGTGGATTGGATTCCACTGCAAATTTATGCGCTGCTATCGCCAGCCCTATTCCAAAAAAAAGGCCAATGCAGCCAAGCAGAACCAGACCGCCAATTGCAAGTTTTACTAATTCAATATCCATAACTGCTTCAAATCTCCTGTTTGAGACGAAAGTTCAATACAGTTGATCAGAACAACTGTAGACCGGAAAAGCCAAGAAACGCCATGGCAAACTGACCCGCGACAATAAATGCTATCGGCAGCCCTTTAAACGATGGCGGAATCTTTGCAAGTTCAAGCCGCTCGCTGACCGAACTCATCAGGTAAAGGGCGAGCAGGAATCCGCCGCCTGCGCCAAGGCTCAGCATGAACGTCTCGAAATAGTTATATTCGTTACTGGCCATCAGCAGTGGAACCGCGATAATGATACAGTTCGCGATAACCAGGACCAGATAGACGCCAAAGGATTTGAACATCACCGGATTGACCTTTCGCAGCACCGTATCAACCGCCTGCACCGTCAATGAGGTGAGGCCGATGAAAATAACAATCTGCAGATAATTCAGATCAAACGGTTTCATCACGTAATTATAGAGAACCCAGCTCATGGAACAGGCCACGACGATTACAACGGTAAAAACGACCCCCATTCCTTTTGCCGTCTCTTTTCGTTTAGCCGTGCCAAAAAAGACGCAAAGCCCGAGATACTTCGTAAAGACAAAGTTATTGATCAGCAAGGCAGAAATCAGTATCGAGAACAGGTAGCCGAGATAGGACTTGCTGACGGAAAACGAAGATTTTGCAACACCGCCGATACCGGAAGTATTAACGATATGAGTCTGAGTGGTGTTCAGGGGATCGGCAAAGGCGATAACCGCCCGTTTACCATCAGAGGATACATCAATGTTTGTAATAGCCAGCCGTATATCTGGGTCTGCTTCTTCAAAAACAGTGTAACGGTCTGGATCGGCTGCTTCGCCTAAATCAACACTGTGGCTGAATGAAACGATAATTTCGTTTTCTGCACCGAACTCTGTTGACGCAACCAGACCCGCCGCCTGGACCAGGCTCGAAAAACCAAGCGCAAAGAGTGCCGTTGCAAGAAAAATTAGTTTTTTTGTCCTTATCATGGATTACCCCTTTTTCCGTTGTGCATACGCTACTTCGATCCAGTTGAAAAATGCCATCATCAAGCCGACCACAAAAAAACCGGCACTTGGCAGGATAAAAAACAGCAACGGTTTAAAACCGAGCACATCATAGCCCAGAATGGCGCCCGATCCGAGAAGTTCCCGGACAAAACCGATAACGACCATGCCCACAAGAAATCCAAGCCCCATACCGAGACCATCCCAGAAAGAATCTGAAACGGGCTCCTTGCAGGCAAACATCTCCAGCCTCATGGTTATAATGGCAAAAGCGACGATGATTTTGACAAAGATGCCCATCTTCGCATAAGCCAGCGGAAAAAAAGCAGCCAGACTCAGATCTATTACCGTTACCCAGGTTGCAATGGTCAGCGTATAGGTGGGTATTCGAATACGCGGGTGAATATAATTTTTAAGCGCTGATATCGTCACACTTGAAAACACCTGGACGAAGAGAACGGCTGTGCCAAGCAAAAGACCGTTCATGACCGTCGTCGAAATACCGACCGCCGGGCACATGGAGAGCGCTAGTTTAAATATCGGATTCTCTTTCAGAATACCGTTGGCGAGCAATTGGAAGCTGGAATTTTCGTTAGCCACGTTCCTTTCCTCTCTTTAATTTAAAAGGGAACCGCAATCTGCTGTTCGTTAAGTACCCGATCCAGGGTATCAAGACGATATGCGAATTTCTTTGTCATTGCCCTGACACCAGAGCTGACCGCCGCTGACGATATCGTTGCCCCGGTCAGTGCATATATGTCCTGGTCGCTATACTGTTTCATGATGTCAACAGCTGCAGATTCATCCACCCTGCCTTCAAGAGCATCAAAGTACTCGCTTGGCAACGGGGTCTTGACGACTTCGATAGATTTTATCTTCTCAAATGGTTTAAGCTTGAACTGGTTCTTGAAATAGTCCTGTTCAATTTCGGCACCAAGTCCCGGGTCTTCTTCATGCTCCATTACTTCCAGGCCCAAGATGGAATAACTTGGATCAAGAGCAAGCATGATAGCTATATGAGTTTTATAACCGGGAAATTTTCCACCGAGCAGATAAGCAAATCGGCCGTCACCTTCGGTAACAACAATGGTCTGATCGACAAATCGTATCCCTTTACCGGCACCAAGAGCGATTTGCACTGCAGCGTCCCTGTCTTTCTGTTCCTTGACTTTTTCCCCGGTAATTGTAACGCTACTGCTGTCAAGGTATTTACCGTCCAGGTCTATTCGGACAAAATTGAAAGATTCGGCTTCGCCATGTCCCTCAGACGGCAACAGATAGCCTATCGACTGGGTCTCTCCATCGCTGACAACATAACGAAAAATTTCATGCAGTCCCATCGAATCCGGGATAGGGTTCGCCTTGGAGTATCCCAGCAGGGAATACACCACTTTTTCTTCACGGGCATGCTCATTTGCTTTCTTTGCCTTATTGGTGAAAACAAAAGTCATTCCCATGATCAGGCCGGCAATGAGGCAGGAAACGGTCAACCGGAATATGATTGTGAGGATGTTTTTCATTTCTCACCTCCCACTGGTGGAGCAAACCGTTTTGGTTTGAACAAACCATCCAGTACTGTACTCAGTGGATTCATCAGCAAAATTGCATAGCAGATACCTTCGGGATAACCGCCTTTCAGCCTGATTAAAACCGTCAGGGCACCAATTCCTGCTCCATAGACCAATTGAGCAGTTTTTCCAGTTGGTGATGTGACATAATCTGTTGCCATATAAAAGGCACCGAGCAGAGCACCACCGGTTAGCATTGCAAGCAATGGATCTCCAGAGAAGAGCGTATCGCCGCCAAAAACCCAGGTTAACAGGGCGAGGGTACCAAGTAAAGAGACCGGAATATGCCAGGTTATATAGCGACGGTACATGAGATAGAGGCCACCAAGAAGAACGAGTATCCCGGATGTTTCACCGATACAGCCGGGACGCCATCCCAGGAAGAAGGTACCATATATTTCAGATGGTGCCCCGAACATCTCAGTAAACGCTGCCATTCCCTGTTCTTTCATCACCGCCAGTGGCGTTGCTGTCGAAACCGCATCCACGCCACTGCCGAAATATGAGAAGATAGCCCCGTCAGTAAGCGGCGAGAGCCAGGCTGATGTCATCGCAACAGGAAATGTGGCGAGCAGAAAGGCTCTTCCCAGCAGTGCCGGGTTGAATATATTATATCCAATTCCCCCAAGCAGATGTTTACCGATGTAGATCGCCATTACCGCTCCGAGAACAGGCAGTAAAAATGAAACACCGGGAGGGATCACAAACGCCATCAGCATGCCGGTAAGGGCAGCGCTCCCATCCATTACGGTTACTGGCCGACCAAGGGCTTTCTGGCTGATGGCCTCAACGGCCATACAGCTCAAGACAGATACCGCAGTAATCAGCAGTACCTGGAAGCCAAAGATAAAAACCGACAAAATGAGTGGTGGAACCAGACAAGCCACCACAGTCCACATGATCTTTTCTACCGACTCAGAACTGCGAACATGTGGAGAAACTGATACATTCCACAGCGCGGCTGGCATCGATGTCTGATTTTCCGTTGCTTTTGGTTCGATGGCGAATCTCCTTGCTACCGTAGTTAATATTTTCCGCTCATTTGATTAAGAACGCGTTGCCTTCATTTTTGCCAGACGTACAAACTGCACCAATGGCCGCTTCGCCGGACACACATAGGCGCAACTGCCACATTCAAAACACTCAAAAACACCAAACTGCTCCGTATCTTCAGCCCGGTTGGCTTCCACATAAATACCAATTTCTTTCGGCTCAAGCCCCATTGGACATGCTTCCAGGCACCACCCACAGCGGATGCATGCAGAAAGCGGGCTGGTGTCAATTTCATCTTCGGTCAAAAACAGTACCGAGGATGTTGTCTTTGTTACCGGGATATCAAGATCGGAAACAGCAAACCCCATCATCGGGCCACCCATCACTACACGAGCCAGCTCAGGTTTCGTCCCTCCGCAATATTCAACGATATCGCTCACCTTGGTACCAATTTTCACCAACAGGTTGGCAGGTCGTGTAATACCTTTCCCCGAAATGGTTACAACTTTCTCAACAAGCGGTTTTTCAAGAACAACCGCATCATACACCGCTTTTGTTGTTGATACGTTGTGTACCACCACACCCACCGCACTTGGCAAAGCCATGGCGGGAACCTTTCGGCCTGTTATTGCCTGAATAAGCTGTTTCTCAGAACCCTGCGGATATTTCACCTCGAGCGTTTCAACCCGAATACCAAACTCGTTGTTTGTTGCAGCATTCGCTGCATCTGTCATTACCTTGATCGCGTCAGGCTTATTGTTTTCAATACCGATAACACACTCCCTGATGCCGAGTATCTTGAGCAGAATTTTCGCCCCTTCTATAATCTCAACGGTCTTTTCGAGCATCATTCGGTGATCAGCAGTTATATACGGTTCACACTCCGCGCCATTGAGCAAGAGGGTGTCAACAGGGTTATCGGCCGGCGGTTTTAATTTTACATGCGTTGGAAATCCCGCACCGCCAATACCGATGATACCGGCGTTATGCACCTTTTTGAGCAGATCTTCAGGAGCCAGTGACTGCCACTCCTGCTGGTGCCACTCTCTGGCTGCCGCCTCCTGGTCAACCTGTATCGTGATCGATGGCGAACTTACCCGAATTGGATGACCTGAGTTAGCCAATGCCTTGATTTTTCCGGCAGCCGGGGCATGAATCGGTACACCGAGTCCCCTGGTGACCTCACCGATCAAATCACCTTCATTAATTTCTGCACGTTTGGCAACCGTCGGGCTGCAGGGTGCACCAATATGCTGGCCAAGTATGATTTCAAGCTCTGAGGGCAGAGGCATAACCTCAACCGGCAGATTCTCAGTCATTTTTTTAGACTCAGGCGGATGTACTCCGCCTTTCGGGAATGTGAGAGTAGGTGCCATAGTACCTGCAATTCAAGCTCTTAAATTAAAGGCGTGAGAACGCCTGATATGTGGCTGCATAGCCTGTCTGCTGCCCATTAGCTATACCAGCCCCGTCGTTTCCTCGTTTGTCAAATTCGTAATTGTTATGCTATTCCAGAGTAATGCTTCATGAACTGGATTCGTTCAAATTGAGATTGGTCATCCTGCTTTTCATAGGAGAGCCGCCCCTTGAATGTATCGATATTTTCAAAAGAATGGTCTGTCATCCAGGACTGGAGTCCTGCAATTATCTCAGCAGCCTTTCCAGCCCCATTCTGGTAGAGTGTTGAAACAACTTGGACAGCTGAAGCACCGGCAAGAAGCATCTTGATCGCTCCTTCACTGTCGTGCACGCCGGTGGATCCGGCAAAATCACTCTCTATCATTCCTGAGAGCAAAGCAATCCAACGCAGCGGTGTCGATATTTCTCCCGGCTCACTGAAAACGCCTGCAGATTTGATCTCCATGCTGTTTATATCAATATCTGGTCTGTAATATCGGTTAAAAAGAACAAAACCGGCGACCTTTCCAGTCCAGTAGAGACGTGAGACAAGATGAGCCAAGGATGAGGAATAGCTGCTCATTTTCAGTGCAACCGGTATTGACAACCCGTCTGTTACCTTATTGATAACATCAAAATAGACCTGTTCATACTCACTGCAGGAGCGTTTTGAATCACTTGGCAACAATGATATATTGATTTCAAGAGCATCTGCTCCGGCCTTCTCTATTTTCTTGGCAAATGAAGTCCACTCCGCTGCTGACACACAATTCAGGCTGGCAATAACAGGTATATCAATTGCCTTTTTAGCATCACTGATCATATCCAGATATTCAGAAACCGCTGAGTCACGGGTGTACTCCCTGATATAATCGTATGCTCCGGGGTAGTCGGTCTGGTAAGAATCGATGTTCTGTTTGAGCTCTGCCTCGATCTGTTCCTCAAATAACGATTTAAGAACAACAGCCCCAACCCCGGCCTCGGCCACCTCTACAATCTTCATCACCGAGCCGGTCAACCCACAGCTTCCCGTGATAATAGGGTTTTTAAGCTCCAAGCCTAGATATTTTGTGGATAGATTTGTCATTCTCTCACACCCGGTAAAGTTTACGTATATTAATTATCCCTTCATTACTGATTCACGGCAGGAGCAATACCTCGGCACCAACCATCTAATCGGGACAATGATTTACATTCTCAATCAAACAGCCTGTTACCACTCTCTGTGTTGAGTAAAGGTACAACTGGCGGGAAACTGAAAATAATAACCTTGATCGGATAACAAATTGTTTCTAAAAAATCAAGCGAGAATTGGTGGAAAAAAAATACGACCTGGCCTAAGACTCTACTAAACGGTGCTCTAATTCGCTGACAATACCAGGCCCATTTTTTTTACCGTCTATAGATAATGCGTTTTTAACATCAGGAGCAAACACGATGGCCCCACCCCCTTTACTGTTTTTCCTTTCCGTTCCCGCAATTGGCTGTTATCATCCCTGCTCACTCAACCGACATTATCATGCGACTTTCACCCCGTACCCATAATCCTCTCATATCCATTCTCACCGGAGCTACTTTTATCAGCCTGTCGGGAATCTGGGTTGCATGGTCCAATCTGGACCCAACGGTTTCAGCCTTCTATCGCGTATTTTTCGGCACCATTTTCCTCTTTACTGGCTGTCTCTGGAGAAAGGAAATTCATAGCTTCGATTCCAAGTCGACGTGTCTCCTTTTTTTGTGCGGTTTGAGCTTCGCTGCTGATCTTGTCTGCTGGCATGCCAGCATCAACTACATTGGTCCAGGACTGTCTACCGTCGTCGGTAACTTTCAGGTTTTCATCTTGACCTTCATATCAATCGTCGTTTTTGGTGAACGGTTGTCCATCAGATTCATAATCTCGGTACCTCTTGCAGTTTTAGGACTCTTCCTGGTTATCGGCCTGGACTGGAAGACGCTTCCGGATAACTATCTGTTCGGTATCGGCCTCGCACTGCTGACTGCGTTATTCTATTCTGTATTTCTACTCGCCATGCGCCAACTCCAGGCCAATCAGCCTCAGGTATCTTCTTTTTACAACCTGATGATCGTCTCATTTATTACCTCTGTCCTGCTCATACCGACTATCCTGTTTTCAGGTGCGTCCTTTCGCATACCCACCATCTCTTCTTTTGGAGCTGTTGTCTGCCTTGCCCTGTTCAGCCAAACCATTGGCTGGGTTTTAATTGCAAACAGTCTGCCCAAGGTCGTCCCCTCTATAGCCGGCCTGCTCCTGCTCCTGCAGCCTGCCCTGGCTTTTATCTGGGATGTCCTGATCTTTGATCGCTATACGACGCTGTTAAACTGGACCGGGCTCGCTGTCGTTCTCATGGCCATTTACCTTGGCATGACCAGTTCAAGAAAAATCAGCTCTTCTGAGTAGTTGATCTTTATACATGGTGGTGTGATGCAGCAATTTCATGAATACTCGCCAAAATGTTTTTCAGAATATATAGTTGCCGTTATACCTTAATTAAAACCCCATACGAAAAAGGAACTGGACAATGAAAATAGTATCACATTATTCCAATACGCCATTTCAGGAATTTGATGGTGATGTCGTCAAAGGAGTTACCGGTCGGGTTGTTATCGGTCGGGATGATGGAGCACCACATTTCTGTATGAGAATATTTGCACTCGCAGCCGGCGGTTTCACGCCGCTTCATTCTCACGACTGGGAACATGAAGTTCTCATTCACGAAGGTAATGGCCAGGTCTTTAGAGAAAATGAATGGGTAGACATCTCACGCGGCTCAGTTGTTTTCATTCCCGGCAATGAAGAACATCAGTTCCGCAATAACAGCGATCGTGACCTCGTATTTGCCTGTCTTATTCCAAAAGGAGCGCCGGAACTCTAAGCGACCGCTATCCCGCCAGCCTCTGGCAAGATCCATCTTTCAGCTGGCGGGCTCTCCTATAACGGCCATGTGAAATCACTCTTTGCTGGCGCATCTTAGATAGACGACTTATATGCCGAGCAGGTCATCACGAAGATCCTTGCCCACCGGGGCCTTACCGAGCCAGATCGACAGCAGGAGATCATTAAATGGCTTCCCTTCGATCGTTCCTTGCTTCTCACCCCGAATTATTACCGTCGTTCCCTCCCCAACCGTATAGTCAAGAACGATCTGGTCACCCTTTTTTACTGTATCAAACAGTGTATTAAAGGTTGCAATCTGGGCAGAAAGATCGGTCAGTTGTTCTGCAGTGCCGTTGCCTTGAAAACCATCGTTCCAGGCCTCAACCAGATCATCCTGTCCCACTTCTTTATAGAGAAAATGCATCACGATCCGCCTGCCGCTGTCCTCACCAAGGATCGCCGCCGCATCGCTCTGTTTTTTTGCCAGGTACAGTTCGGCAATGTAGATCTTAAAGAACATTTTCGACCGTATCCCTGCCCCATTCAGTACCAGCTGTGTTCCATCACCCTGGCTAACGGTCTCAGGAACATCAACACCGGCAATCTCTCTGCCATATGCTGAAGTCACAACCAGCAACGTTACCAGCAAAGTCGCAATCCTCATGTACATATCCCCCTCCACATATCATTTCATCTTTTATCTATGACCACTGATTATCCTGCGCTCTCATATGTTAATTCCACGATATGAAAGAAAAAGCAATAAATACAAGGGGCATACCGGAAATCGCTTCATCCGGGGAACCTCGCTCAAACATCACAAATAGAAAATTTTCCAGCCGGCACCATGACTCAGAATTTTTTATTTAAAAAAAACAAGGGGGGCTCACTCTATGATACCCCCCCCCTGTTATGCTTTCGGAAACCATCCCCTTAACTGGAGGCACATCATGAAGCAGGCACAGAATCTGACCGCAGGAACAACCATTTCAGAAACCGTTTGCTGGTCCTCGATAACCAGGCCGGTCCGTATTACATTGGAGGGATTAAAAGAAAAAATAGCAGAACATCTTCGTAACTGCCGCTCACTTTTTTTCACGCTGGTGACAATACTGCTCTACGGCGGGTTATTTATGTCAGGCAGCTATTTGTTTCTTGTGCAGCTGGCAAAACATGGCTGGTAGGGTGCGAGCCCCGGCCAGCCATGTGTCAACTGATTACTCTTTCCAGTCCGGCCTCAGATAGAGTTCAGTGAGCTGCTTACGCGCAACTGCTGACGGTGCATCGGTCAATGGGCAGGTCGCCTTCTGCGTTTTGGGAAAGGCAATTACGTTTCTAATGGAATCATTGCCGGTGATAATCATTAACAGTCTATCAAGACCAAAGGCGATTCCTCCGTGAGGAGGAGCTCCAAACTCCAATGCCCGGAGTAAAAAACCGAATTTCTCTGCAGCCTCATTTTCGGAAATGGAAAGTGCTTTCAAGACCTTCAACTGTGTCGCAGGGTCGTGGATACGGATCGATCCTCCCCCGATTTCGGTACCATTTAATACCAGGTCGTAGGCACGGCTGTAGATAGCTCCAGGGTCTGACTCGAGCTTATCAAGATCTTCTTCCCGAGGGGCGGTAAACGGGTGGTGTAACGCCTGAAAACGTTTTTCCTTCTCGTCATACTCAACAAGTGGGAAATCAGTAACCCAGACAAAATTAAAAACAGTCTTATCGAGCAGATTCAGCCTGCGGGCTAATTCGACACGAAGTTCACCGAGGACCTGGCAGACCACCGTAACTTTGTCTGCACCAAAAAACAGCAGGTCGCCCGGCTCTGCCTGAAGCGCAGTTGCTATCTTCTGATGTTCTTCATCTGAGAAAAATTTTGCGATTGGAGATTGCCAGGACCCGTCTTCTTTAATTTTTACCCAGGCAAGTCCCTTGGCGCCGAACTGTACGGCAAAATCAGTAAGATCATCGAGTTCTTTTCGGGTAAAATAGCTACATCCTTTGGCATTTAACGCACGAACCGTTCCACCACCATCAGCGATACCTCTAAAAACTTTGAATCCGCAACTGGCCGCAATCTCGGTCAGGTCAACCAGTTCCATGCTAAATCGGGTATCCGGACGGTCCGTGCCGAAACGGGCCATCGATTCATTGTAGCTGATTCGCTTAAACGGTGGGCTGAGATCCAGGTCTCTGGTTACTTTAAAAAGGGAAACGATCATTCCCTCAACAATTTCTATGATCTGTTCTTCGTCAACAAACGACAATTCCATATCTATCTGGGTAAACTCAGGTTGCCTGTCTGCACGAAGATCTTCATCCCTGAAACATTTTACTATCTGATAGTAACGATCCATCCCGGACATCATCAGCAGCTGTTTGAAAAGCTGAGGCGATTGAGGAAGCGCATAAAATCGTCCGCTGTTTACCCGACTTGGCACCAGATAGTCTCGTGCCCCTTCAGGGGTCGACTTGGTGAGCATCGGTGTTTCAATATCCAGAAAGCCGTTATCATTGAGATAGTTTCTTACCGCCCGAACTGCATTGTGACGGGTTATCAGATTAGCTGCCATCTCAGGTTTTCTTAAATCCAGGTAACGATATTGAAGTCGAAGATTTTCTGAGACCTCACTCTCCTCGTCCAGCGGGAATGGTGGTGTTTCGCTTGTGTTAAGAATGAGGAGCTCGTCAACGAGTACTTCAATCTGCCCGGTAACCAGCTTTGGGTTTGCCATATCACCCGGCCGAGGCTCGACTCTTCCCTGCACGGCAAGCACCCATTCACTTCGAAGTTTGTGCGCTTTTACATGTACTTCAGGATTGATCTCCGGATTGAAAACAATCTGGGTAATACCCTGCCTGTCTCGAAGATCTATAAAAATTACCCCGCCATGATCACGACGACGCAAAACCCAGCCCATCAGCGTTACGGTATCACCAACATTTTTAGTACCGAGCTCATTACAATGATGAGACCGGCGTAAACTACCCATTGAATCCATAATTATTCCCACTCACATCCCGGGGCTCTTTACCCCTGTTCTCTGTTACTCTTGAGTTAATAAACGTTTTTACTCTATTACCGCGTCTTTAATGGCAGCACTGTCGATTTCGACATTAACCTGATCTTTGGTTGCCATATCACGCAGCACTGCCGTCCCCTGGTCCAGCTCCTGGTCGCCAAGGATCAAGACAAAGGCAGCACCCGCCTTATCCGCCTGTTTCATCTGACTTTTAAGACTTCGAGCTTCCATATCCATGTCAATTCTGAGCCCTTCTTTTCTCAAGTCATTCATCAGCTTATAGCAGTGATTTGAGGCTGTTTCACCCAGCCCTGCAAGAAACAGGTCAACGTCTGCGCGTTCGGATGAAAGCTGACTCTTTTGCTGAAGCAGCAGGACAAGACGCTCAAGTCCCATCGCAAAACCAATGCCGGGTGTTTTCCCACCACCGAGCATCTCAATCAGGCCATCATAACGGCCTCCGGCACAAACAGCAGATTGTGCACCTAAATCGCGGGTAACAAACTCAAACGTGGTTCGGATATAATAATCCAGCCCACGTACCATAAATTTGTTCAGTGTATAATCGACACCAAGCTGCTCCAGGCTTTTCTGGACAATTTCGAAATGATCATGACATTCTGAGCAGAGATGATCAAGAATTGAAGGTGCCGCGTCTACCTGCTCACGACAGCCGGGTTTCTTACAATCCAGGACCCGGAGTGGATTTCTGCTACTTCTTCTCTTACAGTCATCGCAGAGATGCTCGAGTCTTGCATGTATAAATTCGAGCAACTTTTCCCTGTATGCCGGCCGGCACTTGGGACAGCCGAGTGAATTGATTTCCAGACTGACAGCAACCCCGAGCTCTTTAAACAGCAGATCGCCCATTGCCATCAGTTCAGCGTCAATCCGGGGATTTGCTGAGCCAAGAATCTCCACATCCATCTGGTGAAACTGACGCAAACGCCCTTTCTGAGGTCGTTCATGCCGGAACATCGGCCCAATGGTAAACAACCGCTGTACCGGTTTCGCCACATGCATGCTATGCTGGATGTAGGCCCGCATCAATGAGGCTGTCGCCTCCGGACGCATGGTTACCTGCTTGTCGATAAAGGTATACATTTCCTTCTCGACAATATCCGTGTCAGCACCAATAGATCGGGCAAACAGTTCTGTCTGCTCTAAAATCGGCAATCGTATCTCAGAAAAATGAAACCGCTCAAAAATATCTCTGGCGACTGACTCGACATGGCGCCACAGCGGTATTTCATCGGGCAATATATCCTTAAAACCATTCAAAGCTTTAAGCTTCAAACCGGTACCTCCATGACAATCATCAAATTACTGTAAGTTTGTTTGGAAAAACGTTTTAAGTAACCCTAAATAGGGAAAAATGTCAAGCGATGTCCCAAAACGTTAATTCTGACCAGGCACGCTCTCGCATACTATTGTTTTCGTGTATAATTTTGCAGGATTTGCCAGTGATTCACCATAAATCCTGCTACCGGACCGGTTAATGTCTTTCCATACTCTGCTTGACAAATAGCGGCAAGATAGGCATTATCGACTTTCTATCCTTTATTTGAGACACAGGAGTTTTCTTATATGAAGTTACCATCACTTAAAATTGGAGACCTAACCGCGCGGGTTCCTCTTATCCAGGGCGGGATGTCAATTCGGGTTTCCACCTCTAAACTTGCAGCTCCTGTTGCCGAATGCGGCGGTATTGGCGTAATCGGAGGTTCAGGCATCCCTGAAGACGAGCTGAAAGAGGATATCATCAAAGCGCACAGCGAAACTGATGGAATCATCGCAGTCAATATCATGTACGCAATGAAAAACTTTTACGATCTTGTCATCGGGTCAATCGAGGCCGGGGTTGACATGATTGTTACCGGTGCCGGGTTCTCAAGAGATATTTTCAAAATCGGTAAACAGTATAATATCCCTATCGCCATGATCGTTTCATCCCCGACACTTGCCAGGCTCGCTGAAAAACTTGGTGCGTCAGCGATTATCGTTGAAGCCAAAGAAGCTGGCGGGCACCTTGGGACTGACAAACCGCTTCGAACCATTTTCCCCCCGATTCGCGATGTCGTTAAAAATGTACCGCTGATCGCTGCCGGTGGCATTACAAACGGCTATGAGATGGCTGAAATGATGGATAAATATGGAGCAGACGGAATCCAGATAGCCTCTCGATTTGTCCTCAGTGAAGAGTGTGACGTTGCTGATGAATTCAAGCAGGCCTATCTTGATGCCACCAAAGACGGCATTGTCATCACCTCTTCACCTGTCGGTCTGCCCGGTCGAGCCCTGAACACGCCTTTTGTCCAGGCACTCGCCGACAAGGTGGACCTTGCCGCCAAGAAATGCAAACATGTGTGCCTGAAAAAATGTGACCACCACTACTGTATCAATGAACGGCTGACTGCCTCGCGAGAAGGTGATTATGATAAAGGGTTGTTTTTCTCAGGAGAAAATACCTATAAGATGAAAGACATTCTACCCGTTGCCGAGATATTCAGACAATTTATCAGTCAGGCGGAATCAGTTTACAAGGAAAATTGCGGTTTTGCCCCTCCTGCGTAAGTTTGTTGAACCTAATCAGTTGGATAATTTGACATCGCCCTGCCCTTCGTGACCGAAAAAACATCGACCACTCCTCGCATTATTCACCCTTCGGAACATCCAATTACGAAAGGGATGATTGACGATGACGCCCTGTTGGTTCTCCGTAAACTTAATAGGGCCGGGTTTTCCAGTTACCTCGTTGGCGGCGGTGTCAGAGATCTGTATATTGGCAAAAGTCCGAAGGATTTTGATATCAGCACCAATGCCCGTCCCGGTCAGGTCCGAAAGCTCTTTCCGAACAGCAGGACGATCGGCAGACGTTTTCGATTGGTTCAGGTCTTTTTCAAGAGAGGAAATATCGTTGAGATTTCTACGCTTCGATCCCTGAGTGAGCATGACCTTGATGGGCCTGAGGCCCTCCTGGCGCCAAATAACACCTTCGGAACCCTTGATGAAGATGCTCAGCGCAGGGATTTGACGATTAACGGACTGTTCTATGAGATAGAAGGTGAAACGATCATTGATTATGTGGGGGGTGTCGATGATCTTGATCATTCGGTCATCAGAGTAATCGGTGAGCCGGACAAGAGAATTAATCGCGACCCGGTCAGGATGATGCGGGTTATCCGCCACAGCGCCCGAAGCGGATTTGCGATAGAACCGCAGAGCTGGAATGCACTGTCTGCGAACAGTTACAAGTTAAAACTGTGCCCCACTTCAAGGCTGCGCGATGAGCTGCTAAAAGATATTTACAGCGGTGTGTCGGAACAGTGGTTTAAACTTGCTGTTGAATCAGGCCTCTTTGTGGAGTTGTTTGCGCTGTATGGCGAGATTGTTTATTCAAACCTGCCAAACGGTGACTCATGCCTCGAGAGCCTCACGGCCATTTTTTCAACAATTGACCGTTTAAACAATGCAGCTGTTGAATCAGGGAGCCACCGTCAACCCGCTTATTTTTTACTGGCACTGATTCTGACCCCGTGGGCCATGAATCGCTTTGACCTGTTAAACAAAAATGTCAAAGGGGCTCAGCTTTTTCAATTTTCAAAACAGATTCGAGAGGCGTTGAACCTGGAAATCGGCCGGCAACTCAACCTGAAACGATCAATCAGGCAGGAAATCACCACCTTACTCACCTACCTGCCGGCCATCATCCAGCACAACCAGGACGATGTATGGCCTAAATGGCTGAGAAGAAAAAGTTACTTTTCAAAGTGCAGACTACTCTACTATTGCCTCCGAGAGGCCCTGGAAAAGGTGCCGGTACCCTTATCCTCCCAACCCTTAAACAAACAATCATCCCCCGAAAAATTGCCGCTTCGGCAAAAAAGAAAAAAAACGAAGCACAAGGGCCGACCAGCCTTCTCAGGCGTGAAGCGAGGTGGTGTCTTTGGCTTAAAGAAGTAGTCTTTAGGCAGTCCCGGGCAAGTTAAGGGACCCTAACAACTCCAATGTAACAATCCATACTTACTCCCAAATAGTTGTGACTCTGACAGATTTTGATATATATCACTATTATTGATCATTGTATTCATAATTACTTAACACAACTTCGTGAAAATGAATTGACATTCACTCCATACAGTATCTATTACTCACTGATGTTTCTTATTTTTTTTGGAGACTTGTCACCTGAAAACTGATGCACAAAAGGGAGAGTGCAACGGTTCGCTGCAGGGTTGTCAGGTTTTCGTTTTATTACATTTTACTGGTATCAAGTACTGGTATAACCGCGCTTAGCGCCAACTTGTTGTTTCAGCAATAGGAGGTTGATATGGCAGACACGGTAAACAAAACTCTGGATCCGCGATTGAATCGACGCGGCTTCCTGAAGGGATGCACCATGGCAGCAGCCGCTCTGGGACTTTCCGAGACGGTTGTTCCCAAAATGGTGGAAGCTGCAACGTCAGCACAGCGTCCCCCGGTCATCTGGCTCCATTTTCAGGAATGCACCGGATGCTCTGAGACCCTGCTCCGAGGTTCCCACCCGGATCTGGCTCGTCTTATTCTTGACATAATTTCTCTTGATTATCACGAGACCGTCATGGCCGCTGCAGGCCATCAGGCAGAGCAGGCTCTCCAGGATTCATTGGAGAAGAATGCCGGTAAATTTATTCTCGTGGTCGAAGGCGGAATCCCGACAGCCGAGAATGGCATCTATTGCAAAATCGCAGGAAAAACGGCACTGGATATGCTCGAGGAAGTATCCTCAAAGGCAGCAGCAATAATCGCTTATGGCACATGTGCGACGTTTGGTGGTGTCCAGGCTGCAAGTCCGAACCCAACCGGCGCCGTTGGGGTTGACAAGCTGGTGCATGATAAACCAATTATCAACATCTCAGGATGTCCGCCAAATCCGGTCAACCTGCTCGGAACTATTCTTCACTACCTTACCTTCAACAGACTCCCGGCCCTGGATGGCTTGAAGCGTCCAAAGTTTGCCTATGGTCGAAGAATTCATGACCAGTGCGAACGACGCGCTCACTTCGATGAAGGACGCTTTGTTGAACAATTTGGTGATGAGTTCCACAAACTGGGTTACTGCCTCTACAAAGTTGGCTGTAAAGGTCCTGAGACCTTCGCCAACTGCCCGGTTGCCCGTTTTAACGAAGCTGGTGTATGGCCGGTCTCGGTTGGTCACGGTTGTATTGGCTGTACTGAGCCAAATTTCTGGGATACCATGACACCGTTCTACGAAAGGATTCCGGATGTGAAGATTCCTGGTGCCGGTATTGTTGCTAGTGCCGACGACGTAGGTAAAAAAGTTCTTGGTGTGACAGCTGCTGCTGTCGGTATCCACGCTGCAGTCGGGGTCGGAAAACGATTAATTAAAGGAAAATCCGACAACGATGAATGATGATTTTACATTGTCATTTAACCGAAGCGAATAACCTCGGAACCAATCACACATTTACATTGATTCCGCTTACACATTTTTTTGGAGGTTTAACAGATGGCTCAGAGAATAACCATTGATCCAATAACACGGATCGAAGGCCACTTAAGAATAGATGTAGAGGTCGACGGCGGTGTAGTCACCAATGCCTGGTCCTCAGGTCAGATGTTCAGGGGTCTTGAGACTATCCTCAAGGGTCGTGATCCACGGGATGCATGGCATTTTGTTCAGCGAATATGTGGTGTATGTACCACCGTACATGCCTTGGCTTCAGTCCGGGCAGTTGAGAATGCACTCGGACTTGAGATTCCGCTGAACGCGCAGCTGATTCGTAACCTCGTACAGTCAATCCATTGTCTGCACGATCATATTGTTCATTTTTATGCACTGTCTGCCCTTGACTGGGTTGACGTTGTCTCAGCACTGGATGCCGATCCGGTTGCAACCCAAAAACTGGCCGAATCCCTTTCAGACTGGCCGGGCAATAGCTCCAAGCGTTTTGCAGCGGTCAAAGGAAAGGTCAAGGCGCTGGTTGAAAGCGGCCAGTTAGGACCGTTTTCCAATGCCTATTGGGGTCATTCAGCAATGAAGCTGCCGCCCGAGGCAAACCTGATGGCAGTTTCTCATTACCTTGAGGCACTTGATTACCAGCGCAAAGCCACGACCGCACTCGGTATTATCTCAGGGCAAAAACCCGCATGTTCAGAATCTTTCTGTTGGTGGTGTCACCGCAGCTATCAACCTGGATAACGAAGCGACCCTGAACATTGAGCGTCTCTACAGAGTCAAGCAGCTGTTGACTGAAGTACGAGAATTCATCAACAAAGTATACCTTGTTGACGTTGCTGCAGTCGGTGCCCTCTATGCAGAGTGGCTTCCCTACGGTGCCGGTGTAACCAACTACCTTGCAGCACCGGATATGCCAACGAACGCCGCTGCGACCGAGTTTGACCTTCCCGGCGGTACCATCATGGGTGGTGATCTGGCAAGCGTTAAGGCGTTTAGTTCCTTGAATGATCCATACTTCAAGGATAACGTTGAAGAATCGATTGCCCGCGCCTGGTATGATGGTGACTGGCAGAAACATCCATGGGAAGGGGATACCGAGCCGAAATACACCGATTTTGACGAAGCAGGTCGATACACCTGGCTCAAGGCACCTCGTTTTGAAGGTAAGCCAATGCAGGTTGGCCCGCTGTCCCAGATGCTTGTCGGTTATGCGCAGGGACATGAAGAAATTGTCAAGCGTGTTAACGGTGCCCTCGGCCTGGTCAGCACCATCGCCGGTACCAAGGTCGGACCTGACGCCCTGTTTGGAACCATTGGCCGGCATGCAGCCCGCGCTGTCCGCTGTTCTCTTATGGTCGACCTGGGGCTCAAGCATTGGGATATGCTGGTTGATAACGTTGGCAAAGGTGACACAGATATTTTCAATCCTCCGACCTTCCCGAAAGGAGAGCAGAAAGGTGTTGGTGTTCATGAAGCGCCTCGCGGACTGCTGTCACACTGGATCGTTATTCAGGATGGTAAAATCAAGAATTATCAGTGTGTTGTTCCGTCGACCTGGAACGCCGGACCGCGTGATGCCAAGGACCAGTTAGGACCTTACGAGGCATCCCTGCTGGCTAATCCAATCGCTGATCCGGAACGGCCGCTTGAAGTTCTGAGAACCATCCACTCCTTCGACCCGTGTATTGCCTGTGCTGTGCACATGCTGGATCCGGAAGGGCGGGAAGTAATGAAAGTAAAGGCCCTGTAATTTTGGGAACACATCAAACTTTCAACTTTCGGCTACTACCGATAGGAGGTTATTATGGCGTATGAAAAGAAACATTGTTGGAGCATCCTGCTCCGACTGTATCACTGGGCATTTGCGTTGTCCATCATCACTCTTTGTATTACCGGGTTTTATATTAACGGACCCTGGACCAATACACTGATAGAGGGAAGTGCAAGCTTTCCGATGGCCTATATGCGTTTTATCCATTTTATCGCCGGGTATGTATTTACTGCAGCGGTCCTTACCAGGATTTTCCTGTACCTTTTTGGTAACAAGCAGGAGCGTATTCTGGAGCATCTGCCGGTAACACCCCGCAATATTAAAAACTTTTTCAGCACCCTGTTGCTTTACAGCTATATAAAAGACACTCATGACCCAGATCGACTTGGTCATAACATTCTTGCAGGTATGACATATGTGATTACCATTATAGCTGCTGTTTTCCAGTTGGTAAGCGGTTTCTATATGCTGTATCCGGAAATTGCTATCTGGGAAGGCTATGGACTTTCAATTTTTGGAAGCCAGCAGTGGGCTCGTTACATCCACCATCTGTTGATGTGGTGGTTTATGATTTTCGCCTTTATTCATATTTATCTGGTTGTCTGGAACGATGTGCAAGAACCGGAAGGACTTATTTCTTCAATATTCACCGGTAAAAAATTCACGCACAAGGCGTAAGTCACTTCAAAATGGGGTCGAAATTCTCGTCCGTGGCACTGTCCAGGGCGTGGGGTTTCGGCCCTTCATTTTTAATCTCGCCGTACGTTTATCCATTACCGGCACGGTAACCAATACCGGTGACGGGGTTGTAATAAAAGCGCGAGGCAGGGATCAAGATCTCTACTCGTTTCTTGACTCGATTTATCTGGAAGCTCCTCCTCTTTCAAAAATAACCGGCCTTCTCTATCTCCATCTTGAAGAACCGTTTACCGCCGACTCATTTACAATCATTGCCAGTCAGCCGACAGAGGCAACCAATGCCGTAATTCCTCCAGATATTGCCGTCTGCGTCGATTGCCTGAGGGAGCTGTCAGACCAGAAAGACTTCCGTTTTAATTACCCGTTTATCAACTGCACTAATTGCGGTCCCCGTTTTACCATTACAGAATCAATCCCGTATGACCGACCCAAGACTTCAATGAAAGTCTTTCCCATGTGCAGTAAATGTACTTCTGAATACGAAGATCCAACGAACCGACGCTTTCATGCCCAACCAAACGCCTGCCCCGATTGCGGCCCGGCTATTTCCTGGCATAACCGCTGCGGTGAAAACATTGAATGCGAGGACATTATCTCCACTGCTGTCTCATCCTTGTGTGATGACGCAGTCGTTGCAGTTCGAGGTTTAGGCGGGTTCCACCTCTGTGTAAACGGCTGCTCGGAATCGGCCGTCACCCGCTTGAGAGAACGCAAACACAGGCAGGAAAAGCCACTTGCCATAATGATCAGGGACCTCGACACTGTTCGTAAATTCTGCGCTGTTTCTGCCGAGGAGGCTGAGCTGCTGGTCTCCCCGGAACACCCCATTGTCCTGTTGAATAGAAAGGGTGATGATGATCTTGCAGACAACCTTGCTCCGGACATCAGTGATCTGGGAGTAATGCTTCCCTATACTCCGCTCCACCACCTTCTGTTTAAACAACCTCATTGCCCGGAAGCGCTCGTTATGACAAGCGGTAATTCGAGCGGAGAGCCAATCTGTATTGGTAATGAAGATGCGCTGGACCGACTGGGATCGATAGCGGATTTCTTTCTCCTGCACAACAGGGATATTGTCACGAGAGTTGACGACTCGGTGGTCAAATTCGTCGACAATACGCCCCGAATGTTCAGGCGGTCACGCGGTTATGTCCCGTCTCCCCTGCAGATACCTTTCCATCTGCCCCAGATTATCGGCTGTGGCGGCGGCTTGAAGTCTACATTCAGCCTCGCCCGGGAACAAACCATATTCCCAAGTCAGCACATTGGTGATCTCTTTAATCTATCTTCGTTTGATTTTTTTACCGAGTCTGTTGACAACCTGAAGCGGGTCTTCAGAATCGATCCTGCGGTTGTCGCCTGCGACCTTCACCCAGACTATATGAGCAGCCATTATGCCAGAGAACTCAACCTGCCGCTTTATGAGGTCCAGCATCATCACGCCCATGGGGTAGCGGTTATGGCGGAACATGGTATTACCGACCCCGTCCTGGCGGTTATTCTGGATGGCACCGGCTTCGGAACAGACGGAACAATCTGGGGTGGTGAAATTCTGCTCTGTGAACTGACATCATTTTCCCGCCTCGGGTCCCTGGAGTCCATGCCGCTGCCGGGGGGGGACACTGCATCATCAGAGCCCTGGCGGATGGCCCTTTCATTTATCCACAAAGCACAGGGTGCTCAAGCCGCACAATCAGCCATTCTCGACGGAATTGATCAGGAAAAAATAAAAATGATCATTCAAATGCTTGAGAGAAAATTTAACAGCCCTCTCACCTCGAGCTGCGGCAGGCTTTTTGATGCAGTATCAGCGATTCTTGGCCTCAACATGGTTTCCAGCTTTGAGGGACAGGCTGCCATGCAACTTGAATCATGTGCCCGTCGAGCTGTCACAAGTGACTGGAAAAACAACCTGATTCATGCACTCCATGATAACTCTGCACATCTGCGGCAAAAAAATAACCAGAGGTGGGAGATTATTTCCTCGGAATTTGTTAAAAAAGTAGTATATGATGTTTCTTCTGGTAAAAGTTCACCGGACATTGCATTGCAGTTTCACTCCTGGCTTATCGGCACTATTTCCCGCCTTGTTGAAACACTTTCCAAAGTCACTGGAATTAACGAGGTTGTATTGTCTGGTGGCTGTATGCAAAATGAACTCTTACTTGAAGGATTGATATTTACTCTGACCGAGCTTGGCCTCACACCGTATAGCGGCTCTCAGATTCCTGTCAACGATGGTGGAATCTCAGTTGGTCAGACGATTATAGGAGGTTTACAGCATGTGTCTTGCAATACCCATGAAAGTTGAAAAAGTAGAGGGCAACCCTGACGATTTCACTCAGAACCAAATTGCCACCGTTAACATGAATGGTATCGGCAAGCAGGTTCGTCTCGACGTTGTTGATCGCTGGCCTGAAGTTGGAGATTATGTCATCGTTCATGCCGGATTTGCTATTCATTCCCTGGTTGAAGAAGAAGCTAAAAAAAACATTGAACTTATCCGGGAACTTGCATCTCATATGCCTGAAGAGATGCTAATTGCCGGTGATGATTGATGAAACATCTCGACGAATACCGGGACAAAGCGCTGGTTAAACCGCTTGTTGCTGAACTTGCCAGGTCAGTCTCTAAACCGGTCAGGTTAATGGAAGTATGCGGCACCCATACCATGGCAATATTTCGCAATGGTGTTCGCTCAATTTTACCTGAAGGAATGGAGATCGTTTCCGGACCAGGGTGTCCGGTCTGTGTCACATCGGCATCCCACATGGATGCCTTCATTGCAATGGCGGAAATGGCGGGTGTGCGGGTCACCATTTTTGGAGATCTGTTCAGGGTGCCTGGCAGCAATGGCTCCCTGGCACAGGCAAGTTCAAGGGGTGCCAAGATCGATATTGTCTATTCTCCAATGGACGCCCTTGACATTGCCAGAAACAACCCTGAGGATATGGTTGTTTTTCTTGGAGTCGGCTTTGAAACCACGACACCGGCGATTGGTGCAACGATACTTGTAGCTCAGCGAGAACACATTGACAATTTTTGTGTTTTTTCTACCCACAAAGTTATTCCAGGTCCGCTTGAGTTGTTAATGCAGGACCCTGATCTCAAAATAAATGCCCTGCTCTGTCCCGGACATGTTTCAGCAATCATCGGTGCAGGCGCCTACCAGCCATTCGTTGATAAATTTGGTCTTTCCTGCGTGGTTGCCGGCTTTGAACCTGCCGATCTGCTCAATGGTTTGATTTTGCTTGCACGACAGGTTTCAGAAAATAATCCACACGTTGAAAACCTATACCCGCGGGTCGTCTCCTGGGAAGGCAACGGGCGGGCAATAAGCATGGTAGATGAGATCTTCGAACCGGTTGATATGGAATGGCGAGGGCTGGGTGTTCTTCCGCTGAGCGGCCTTGCCATCAAAGAAAAATATGCACACTTTGACGCTCAAAAGCGATTGGACATCACCATTCCAGAGTCAGGTGAGGCAAAAGGATGTTTATGCGGACAAATTCTCAAGGGCAAGACCATACCACCTCAATGCCCCCTTTTTGATAAACGCTGCACCCCGGCCAACCCCATTGGCCCCTGTATGGTATCCAGTGAGGGGACCTGTGCTGCCTACCATAAATATGGTAGAGACGATTAAGCTTCCTCCAGACAATCTCCCGCCCGGGCATGGGTGAAAACTAAAATTTATAGATCGGTGGACCCAATTTTATTAAGTGGACTAGAAAAATATGCCAGATAACACAATCCTGCTGGATCATGGGAGCGGTGGCATTGCCAGCCAGGACCTGATTAACAATCTCTTTCTCAAACACCTCGACAACCCTGTCTTGAGAACACTGGAAGACAGTGCCGTCATCGAACGTCAAGATGGCCGTCTGGCATTCTCTACTGACAGTTATGTTGTGGATCCGATTTTTTTTCCTGGTGGAGATATCGGCAAACTTTCTGTTCACGGTACCATAAATGATCTGGCGATGAGAGGCGCAAAACCACTCTGCCTGAGCCTTGGAATTATACTCGAAGAAGGAATGAATATTGACGATCTTGAAAAAATCGTTATCTCCATCGGGCAGGCATCTAAAGAGAGCGGTGTTCCTATTGTCACAGGGGACACCAAAGTCGTTCCGAAAGGAAAAGGAGATAAAATTTTCATTAACACCTCCGGTATCGGGGTTGTTCCTGATCATATATCCATTTCTTCGAAAAACGGCCAGCCGGGTGATGCTGTTATTCTCTCAGGATCAATGGGCGATCATGGTATTACGATCATGACGCGCAGAGCAGGAATATCCATGGATGGAAATCTTAGAAGCGACACCATGTCACTGCATACGATGGTGTCCTGTTTATTGGCAGAATTTCCTGAAGCTGTTCACACGCTTCGAGATCCAACCCGCGGTGGGGTGGCCACCTCCCTGAACGAAATTGCTGCCAGCAGCAAGCTCTCGATCATTATCGAAGAGGAGCGATTGCCGATTCACCCCGAAGTTCGTGCCGCCTGCGAAATCCTTGGGCTTGAAGCACTCTTTCTTGCAAATGAGGGAAAGTGCCTGGCAATTGTTGATGGAAAAAAGGCTGACGATATCCTCAAACTGATGCGGACGACCCCTGAAGGACAGGAGGCCGCCATCATCGGCAGGCTGTTTGACGGTAAGCCTGGTCGAGTATTAATCAATACGCCGGTCGGTGGTTCCAGAGTTGTAACCCCACTGCACGGTGAGCCGCTGCCAAGAATTTGCTAACAGGAAAGATCATGGAACAGACAGAGAAAAAAATAGGTGTACTTGGAATCGGCAACCTGATTGTCGGCGATGAAGGTTTCGGCATTCACACCATTCAGTATCTTGAGGAAAACTATATATTCCCGGACAACGTTATTCTCAAAGATGGCGGAACCGCAGGAATTTACATGAGCCCCTTCCTCGAAGAGTGCGATCCAGTTATTGTTATCGATGTGGTTGATATCGATGCCGAGCCCGGATCAATGCACTACTATAGTAACGAAGATGTTAAAGCCGGAAAAATCAGCACCAGGATGTCACCTCATCAACTCGGTCTTCTGGAAGTACTCGAAATTTGTAAGCTTCGTGACGCCGCGCCTGAACAGGTTGAATTTTACTGTGTCGTTCCAAAGACCCTGGCCACGACAACCGAACTCTCCGATGTTGTCGCCCCCCGCGTAAAAGACATTGCCGAGCTGGTCCTCAAACGTCTTGATGAAGCTGGGGTTCAGGTGGAAAAGAAATAAAATCAGAAAAAGGTCTTAATCATGCATGAAATGTCGCTGGTACAGGGACTCTTCCAGCAGCTTTACAGTCTTGCCAGAGAGAACAACGCAAACAAAATTATTAGGCTGAAAATGTCAATCGGTCCATTATCCGGCGTGGTCATCGATTCTTTCCAGTTTGGATTTGACATTTTATCCAAAGAAGATGATCTTGTCCGGGATGCACGACTTGAAATAGTTATTCCGGCAGTCACCTATCGCTGCAGCGCTTGTGGTTATAGTGTGGAGATCACCGGTGAGCGGCCGAAACAATGTGCAGAGTGCGGAGACTCGCTTCTTATACCTGAAGGTGGAGACGATCTGGTTCTGCAGCAGGTAGAAATGGAGTAGTTTTAAAAGGTATAAAGAGGGGAAACAACCATGTGCGACGCTTGCGGATGCAATACACACACTCACAATCATGACCATAATCATGATCACGGTCATTCACACAGTCACGACGAATCAGTGATTGTTGACATTAACCGCTCACTTTTTGCGGCAAATGATGCAATGGCACGCAGTAACAGGGAGCACTTTGATGAGCAGGGTATCGTCACATTGAACCTGATCTCAAGCCCCGGCTCGGGCAAGACAACGCTGCTTGAACATACGATTGAAAAACTCGGCAAGGAATTCAATATCGCTGTTATTGAGGGTGATATAGAAACAGAGAGGGATGCCGAACGAATACGGGCCAAAGGGGTACCGGTAATCCAGCTCACCACCGGTGGAGCCTGCCACCTTGATGCATCGATGATCCATAAGGGCTTTCACCGGTTACAGAAAGAACCCGGCGGAGACAAAATAGACCTGCTGGTAATCGAAAATGTCGGCAATCTCGTCTGCCCTGCAGCCTTTGACCTGGGTGAACACAAAAGGATCGTGCTCGTTTCTGTTCCCGAAGGTCCAGACAAACCGGCAAAATATCCGAAAGCCTTTACCTCTTCTCAGGTCTTTCTTATTACCAAGACAGACCTGCTGCCCTACTTTGACTTTCCCGTCCCGGAGGCAAGAAAAGAAGCGCTCGGGCTGAATCCTGCTCTGACGGTCATGGATTTTTCATCGACGAGCGGCGAAGGTTTTGATGAGTGGCTCGATTATCTCAGGAAACTCGTTAAAGAAAGGAAAACTGCAGACTGATACTATTATTCTATCGGCAGAACCATATCCCCCGATTCTCAGGCCCGCACAATGAGATCTCCAGAATTTTCATCCTGGAGATCTTCGCTACTGTCAGCTCTTTTGTTCTCTCTTAATCGCTGCAAGCACTTCTTTTCCTTCATTCTCCAGAACAAAATTTCCAAGCTCCAGCCCCAGAGCCTCTGGATTCTCTATTGAGCCGGTCAACGTCTTGCAGAGTAACCAGCTGCCATCAAGGTTTGCCAGGCCTGCCCGCAGATGGATAAGATCATCTTTTATGACGGCATGCCCGAAGGCAGGAATCGAACATCCACCTTCCAGTGTCTTGAGATACGCTCTCTCGGCTCTGAGGCAGATCTCGCTCTGGATATTGTTCAAACAGTCACGAACCATCTTTTTCTTATCTTTAACAAGATTGTCAGCAACCTCAATAGCAATACACCCCTGACCGACGGGAGGAACAAATTTTTCTTCTGGAAAGTGGTGGATAATCATTTTATCATACTCCATCCTCTTGACGCCGGCGTAGGCCAGCATCAAAACGTCACAGTCACCATTTTTCAACTTCTTGATCCGGGTTTGTAAGTTGCCTCTCATCGGTACAGACTCAAGGTGGGGGTAATAGTGTTTTAACAGGGCAACTCTGCGAACTGAAGAGGTTCCCACCCTGATCTGCTGATCTTTATTCTGCAGATCGATACCGTCGCTGAAACCGACCAGCACGTCATGACTCTTTTCTCTTTCGGTAAAGGCGATCAGGCTAAAGCCTTTCGGAAGGATAGACTGCATATCTTTGGCACTGTGAACGGCAATATCAGTTGAGCCATTGGCAAGTTGCTCTTCCAGCTCTTCGGTAAAAACCCCTTTGCTGCCTATTTTGGCAATGGATCGATCCAGAATTTTGTCGCCCTTGGTTTCCATAGAGACAATACTCGTTTCTATACCATTATCATTTAAGATCCGGGCAATTGCTTGGGTCTGCCACATGGCGAGTTTACTTTTCCTTGTTCCAATTGTAATGATTGTCATAATGTCATTGTATTTATTGTTGGATATTTTCAGGCCCCACACGATACCACAGGACAAAGCCCTTGTAAGCTTTTATCAGGATCACATCTCACAAATTACAAACGGTGAATATCCTTTATATTCGACTGCTAGCCACCCTGCTCCAGCTCGACACGAAATGTTGTCCCCTCGTTGAGCGTGCTTTCAACGTCAATGGTACCATCATGGGCTTCAATCACTGCCTTTACATAATTGAGTCCGAGGCCAAGCCCCTGACGGCTGCGGCTTCGATCCCCCCGATACAACCGTTCCCAGATCCTGTCAATTTCATGGGCTGAAATTCCCATACCATTATCCTGGAAAACCACCACTATCCTGTCGACAGAGGAATAGCCTGATATCTTAACAAAACCTTTTGGCTGATTATACTTGATTGCATTATCGAGCAAATTCGCCCACACCTGTGAAAGCCTCGTCCGATCACCTCTTGTCCATAAGTTGGCTGGTACATTCAAAAGGATCTCCACGTCCTCCTCCTGGGCGCTGTACTCATACAATTCAACAATTTCCCGAAGATTCTGAGACAGATCAATAGCACCATATTCCAGCCGCAAGGTGCCCGACTCCGCCTCTGCAACACTCATCATTATTTTCAGCATTGACAAAACCCGTTCAGACTCTTCAAGACAATCGGATAAAGCATCCCGAAGTTTTTCCGGATCTTCACCAGCCTGCAGGCCATACTCGGCGACTGACCTCAACCTGGTCATTGGGGTTCTCAAGTCATGGGCAACATTATCAAGAGACTCCTGCATCTCTTTTACCAGCTGTCGGTTCTGCTGAATAATCCGGTTCAGCCGTTGGTAAATGACCTGGTGTTCCTTTATGCCGGTTGAAGAGACTTCGAGTAAACCTTGTTTATCAGTCTGAACCGTCAGTAACCGTTCAGCCAGATAGTTGAGTGGAAACAGGCTGAGTCTGAAACCAATATAGGCAAGAAATGCAGCAACCAACAGGGCAGGGATCACAGAAAACCAGAGAAAACGAACGAGATTTGTATACAGTCGATGCAGATACTGATCTCTGCTGCCTGCCTGAATAAGCAAATTGTCTATCGGTGACAATGAGAGAACATTCCACACCACTGGGTCTATCGAGCTTTCTTTAAACAGAGGCAGCCAGCAGCCACTCTCATACGGATCAAGTTCAGCCAGGCTCCTGAAATCCAAACGATTGTCGGTCGAGGTTGAATAGAGCCACTGCTCATTATTTTTTATAATTCTGACAAAATTCAACCCCCTGAGGGAGTTCTCGTCAAACACCGACGCGTACCCATCAGCAGAACTGAGAAGGTTCTGGTTTCGCTGGAGGAACAGGGTAATCGAGCTCTGTAATTCTTCCCCAATGATATGATGCAGGTAAATTTTAACAGAGTGCAGCATAGTTGATAGAAATACCAGCTGCAGCCCCCAGAGAACGAGGGTAGTAATCACAAAAAGCAGTTTTCTGTTTTGCAGCGATCTTTTATCAATCAGTTTTGAGAACATACCCCATACCTCGGACGGTATGAATCAGCTTTTGATCAAAATCCCGATCAACTTTGTTTCGGAGCCTACACACCAGCACGTCAACCACATTCGTCTGGGGGTCAAAAGAATAGTCATATACTCGTTCAAGTATAGATGTCTTGGAGATAACCATCTCGGCGTTTCGCATCATATATTCAAGCAGGGAGTATTCCTTTGCCGGAAGATCAATTTTTTCCCCATCACGGTGGACAGTGCGGCGCAGCAAATCCATCCTGAGGTCTTGATAATTGAGCGTCGTCGGTTCGGTATGCTTACGATTACGTCTGATCAGAGCCTGGATCCTGGCCAGCAGCTCGCTAAAGGAAAATGGCTTGATCATATAATCATCACCGCCCTTCTGCAACCCGCTGATTCGATCATCAACCGACTGTTTGGCGCTCAATATCAAGACAGGAGTATTTACCCGCTCCCGCCTTAATCGCTCAATCAGCTCCAACCCGTCAAGTTCCGGAAGCATCAGGTCGATAACTGCCGCATCATAATCTCCTGAGAGCCCATGCGCCAGGCCAGAACGCCCATCATGGCAGACGTCAACGGAGAAAGCGGCCTCCCGCATGCCCTTTTCGATAAAAGCTGCTATTTTTTTGTCATCTTCAACAATCAACAGTCTCATTTCCTCTCCTTTTGTACCTCACAGCGTTGGCTGTAAACTGATAACTGCACAATGTCTGCCAGTCCTGCCGTCACCATTCCTGCAGGCTCTGCGATAACTGAAATAGTCGTTGGAACAGCTTGTGCAGATACCGGCAATTTCGATATTGTTATGCGCCAGCCCCGCTCCAGTGAGCTGGTAACGTGAGATTTCCCAAAAATCGAAATAGTGTGGTTCCACTTGAAAAGAATGGAAATCGGCAGGCAGCTCAGTTTTATAATGTTTGAATTCAGCGCAGCACGGCCCCAGTGAAGGACTGACAAAGGCTTGCAGATCTGCCGGATCAGAACCAAAAACAGCATTCATTTTTTTCACCGTCTTATCGATAATGCCAATTACACTTCCCCGCCAGCCACAGTGTATGGCAGCGACAACTGAATTTAAAGGGTCATACAGGAGGACACCCTGGCAATCAGCAAGCTGAACGGTGAGGCCCAGACCGGGGCGATTTGTTATCAAGGCATCTACATCGCCCACGCACCTGTCTGAAGCAGGATCAGAGCTGATTACTCCAACTTTATCCCCATGTACCTGGTGAGCTGTAATCAGTGCCTTTATGCCTGATCGTGCCTTGATAATTCTGAAATTTTCTTTTACATGGTCACGGCGGTCACCAACAGACCCTGCAATATTGAGACTTTTAAAACACCCTCTGCTCACACCGCCGTGACGGTTAAAGAAAATATGGCGACTCATTAATGAGCCGCCCTTCGTATCAACACTCATTGTTTTTCTTTTTAATCCCTCAATTATTAAGCGGCAGCCAGAATTTTCACTCGATCCATCATTAATGGGTAAAACAGGGTTTAAAAAAATTCAACAAAAAAAGGGATGTACCGCATTATTGCGACACATCCCCTTTTATTAGGATCTCTTTATTTGGCAAACTCTAGAAAAACGCCTCAAAGGTCAGGTATACCTGATCAGCGCTTTCAACCGGATCCATTCCCATCATCTGCAGGGACATCAGGTCTGCTTGATTACCAAGGTCATACGGTGCCATATTCCAGTCACCAGAACCTGAATAGTCATAGTCGTAGTGCTGATAACCCAGCCTGATGAAAGCACGGCCATATTTGGAGATCGCTTCTCCGGCAGGTATATCCCAGATCGTATAAAGCTCAAAGACCTGTCCGCGGGTTGCCAGTTTTGCCTCATAGATATCATCGTGCCCCGGACTCAGTGCTATCCAGTACTCAGACCCCCAGTTGTATTCCGCACCGATCTTCAGGTTCATGCTGTCAATATCATACCTGACCCCGGCATACAGAGCATAACCATTCTCGTTATCCTGATTCGGTCCTGTAAGGCCCATCATCATTGCCGGGTAGTCATTAAACATACCGTTTGCATTCGGCTGTGCCTGTGACCAGCCGCCCGATACAAAATATCTGAAATCAGAAATCTGATCCTGGTAGACCATGTCTGAATGCCAGAGGTTACCGATATTCTGCCGAGGTCCCGCTCCCCTCAGTTCACCAATCGTCTGGTTGATGATCGGATCCTGGAAATTGGGATAGTTAAAGACGTTATAAACCATGAAGGTCTGGAGATTGAGCAGGCGGTTGTCCTTATGAGCGACATCCCAGTTAAAACCGGCAAAATCGGTATCTGCCAGTCGCCCTTCTATATCGTTCTGGAGACCATCTTCAAAACCACGCCCGTAACAAAAACGTAATTTACCGGAACCGAGTTCTTCATTTCCCCAGTTATAACCATATCCTAGAACGAGCCCATCAAATGGGTAGTTGAAAAAGGCGACCGGTGTTGCCAGCCGTTCATCAATCCCCAGGCGAATCTGGGAAGGAGGTCCATCAGTTGTCGGCCTTCGTCCGATTGAAAACCAGACGGGCGCCCCCCCGATGCCATTCCAGTTGACATATGCCTGGTCAACATAAAGGGCACTCGATTCTGCAGGAGTTCTACTGACATTTCCATCAAAAACGGGGAACATGCGTCCTGAATCGTCGGTAAAAGCAGACTGCATGCCCCAGGTTTTATACATGGCCAGACGTCCCTTGAATTCGACATCCTCCGTCGCCTTGACCCGCATATTCAACCTGAATCGATTTGTCCACAAAGTGTCATTTTTAAGGCTTCTGCCAAACACCGTGTCGGCACTGTAAAGATCAAGACGAGAACGAAAATCTCCATAAAGCTTGAAACGGGCGGCAAGGTCCCAGTCGTCCATTCTGTCCTCAAGATCATCCATATCGAGCGTATCCAGCTCTTCCAGCTGGGCCGCTGTTGCCTTGTTCATTTCCGCCTGCTGCCCCATAGCGGATTTCAATTCTTCCAGCTGCCTGCTCAGTTCCTCAATCTTTCTCTCAAGATCCTGAACATTGGGACCGCCGCTCCCAACAGATAAAGCTGGTAGAGCGAAAAGTCCAGCAAGGGCTAGAACCGATATTTTTTTAACCATAAACTTTCTCCTCCCGTTAGTTTTTGCCTCCTTACATCTGTCTTCTTCAAAGCCTTTGCCGCTATAAACCTGATTTTCAAAAATTTTTCCGTTAACCAAGGTAACTATTTCATTTAAAGCTAAATTATTATCCGACCATCAGCTATTTGTCAACAAAACACTGAGACGGTGAGGCATATTGAAGAGTAAATATTTTGTTCATCATATAATTTTCGGTAAAATATTTCAACTCACCGGTATCACCTTCCACATTATATATGACAGGGTTGTTCATATATAATACTATTCAAGATACCATTTTTTAATATAAACCCTGTAAAAAATATCTATTAATGAAACATCTTATACTCGCCGCATTTGGCACGACCAGCAGCGCCAGAAAAACCTATGACCACATTGATGCAGCAATACGACCATTATTTAGCGATTGTCAGATTCACTGGACCTACACATCACCGACCGTCCGCCGGGAGTTGTCAGGAAAAAAAGGGGGCGCTGAAGAATCGCTGACTGATCTTTTGTTAAAATTAAACCAGGACAGTCAGAACAAGGTCGTCATTCAGTCGGTACACGTCACACCGGGGCATGAGTTCCATCGAGTTGTCAGGTCGTCCGCCGCATCTGTTGTCCCGACAGCAATTGGTATGCCTTTGTTGACGGCACCCGCTGATTACCAGCGAGTGGCCCTGTCCCTGTTGCCGCTGATAAAAGGCGAACCGGGCGGTGCTGTCTTGATAATAGGACATGGTACCGATCACCCGACCTGGACCGCCTACCCTGCCCTGGAAGCGATTTTACGCAAATACGCAGGTAATCGTGTGTTCGTTGCAACACTTGAAAAATTCCCCGACTCCTCAACGCTTATTGATGAAATTGCCGCACATGGTTATCAACACGTGCTGGTAATTCCCTGCCTTATGGTAGCGGGTATGCATTTCAAACGTGATATTATCGGCGACATTGATTCATCGTGGAAAAAGCGACTTGAGAAGAAAAATATTCACCTGGCCTTTCACGATCAGGGTCTGGGATTATTGGAAGGTATCTCAGATATTCTCTGCGACCATATAAGAACTGCTTTTCAAACCCTGAAAGTTCAGGGTCCCTGAGACTCTTCTCTTTCAACGCCAACCCCGTACCCGGCTCTGTTTACCACTCGACCACACCTGGGGCAGTCCAGAACAAGACGGGCATTTCGGTAACCATGCCCATATTCGGCACGAAACATTCCCTTTCCACCGCATAAATCACAGATCGCCGGTAAACTCCCTCTGTTTATGCGATAACCAATCGTACCGCCAATAAGGCCGACAAAACCAAAACCAGTAAGAGCGAACACGATGTAACCAGCCAGGTACGCGAAAGCAAGAAGCAGAGCTGCCCCGGCACCTCCTATCCTCCCCCAGTAAAGGGATTTAAAGCTCATAGTCCTCCGTCCTCTTTTATGAGTCTGATTTCAAAAATACTCAATAGAGCCTTTTGCAAAATGATGATTTCCGTTCAACGTCAAGGCATGTGAAAAATTTTTACCGCAGGCATATAATTGATATTCCGAGGATAAAAATTTAAGCATAACGTAGAGGTTGAGCGAAAAGGGCGTTTTGCAAGCGGCTCAATAAATTGATATTAAAACAATGTGTTCCTGTTTATCACCAATCTTGTCATTGCTTTATTTTTCTGTTAGTTCATTTAAAGAATGATGTGCAGTTTTAGCAACCGTAATTATAATTTTGTCGAGGCCCGGCAATCACCATATACTATTTTCACAAGAGGCTGACACTGAAACCAGCTGTTCACATCTATTCGGAGATGCGTACCATAAAACTTTTTATTCGAACAATCGTCTGTATTCTTATACTCCATGTTACTATTTTTCTTTATGGGGTTGCCCCGGCAATAGCAGATTCTCCTGTGATAGAGGATCTCAGGGCCACCATTACAACCCTGACAAAAGCCAGAAATTCAATTGTACTCAAGCATCACAAATCTGGCATGCCGGCTGTCCAGCAGACAACAGAGCAGCAGGATCTGCTCGTTTTTATTTCATACCTCGACGGAAGAATTTATTATTATTGCGAACAACTTCTGGTTATTGGCGGTATAGATGCATTGAATGAGACTGTCTGTCCGGTGAACCAGGATGGCACCCTGGAAACGACCCAATACGCCACAATACCGGGTACCCCATCGAAAACAACTGAAGAAAAGCTAACGGAGCTTGACTCCAGTTTCAGTGATTCTCTTGGAACATTTGATGACATGCTTCTCACAGAACAGCAAAAAGTCGCCAGCCATACACCAAGACAGCGCGAAGCCGGCAGCGGAACGGGCACAGACCAGTACGATGGTGTTAATGCCAGTGGCTCCCAGGATCAGGATGGGGAAAGCGGTACTGCCAATACCACCAGTTCTGGTAAATCAGGATCATCCGCTGACAGAAGTGGTTCCCCGAACCAATCAGCAACCACTGCCGGCACTGGCAGCAATAGTGGGACCGGTGTTGGCAGCACAAAACAATCACAAACCCCGCCAACCTCTGGAAACAAAGATTTATCTCAAACCGATGATGATATCATTGCAAAACAGCTGAAAGAGGCTGCGGAACAGGAAACCGATCCAGAGGTAAAAGCAAAATTATGGGAAGAATATCGGAAGTATAAAGAGGGAATCCGATAGCTGTTCGCTATAATGCCAAGAGATTTCCATTATGGACAAAATCATGCTGACCACACATAGATACCTGTTTTTATCAATCTTACTGCTGGCAGTGATGTCAGGTTGTGCATCTGTTCCCAGGAACCAGGTATCGGAACAGGTTGCCCCCATTCTCCCTCACACAGAGTTGACTGATGCTGAATTACTAAACGTTTCCATTCAAGTTTTTGACCCCGGCGATCTGCCACAAAAACCCAAAGACAGACAAGGGCTTTCTGCAGAAATAAGAGGTGCTGAGGCCCGTTTTGTGCCAATACACCTGAAACATACACTCCAGCGAACCGGTTACTGGGGAGCAGTTCGGGTTGTTCCTGATATTGATATCAGTGGAGAATTACTTGTAAATGGCAAAATAGAAATGTCTGATGGGGAAAGCGCAGTCCTTAATATCGAAGTCATCGATGCCAGAAACGTTGTCTGGTTTCGAAAGGTGTATGCTGAAACAACAAGACCTGAGGAACATAATGGCGTTGAGCCTGAAAAGGAGGATGCGTTTCAAGATCTGTTTAACACCATCGCCAACGACCTGGTCACCTACAGAAACTCTCTGAGCATCGCTGAAATTAATGAAATTCGCCAGGTTGCCGCACTTAAGTATGCCCAGTTCATGGCTCCCGACAGCTTCAGCGGTTATCTCGCCATAACACCGGAGGGTAGACTCTTTGTCCAGCGGCTGCCGGCATCTGACGACCCGATGCTTGACCGCGTTTCAAAAATAAAAACGCGGGATGAAATGCTTGTTGATACGATAAACGACTATTACGACATATATTATCACGACCTGTGGCAGCCATATGCCAATTGGCGAAAATTCAGACAGGAGGAAGTTTCTGCCCTGAGAGAAATTGAAAGAGAAGCCCTGACCAAGCAGATTCTCGGCCTTACGGCAATTGTGGGAGCAATCGTTCTTGGCACCACCACCGATTATGAAACCGCTGTCAGAACACAACCACTGCAGGAAGTATTGATCGCCGGAGGTGCATACTCCATGTACAGCGGTTACCAGACCAGCCAGGAAGGCAAAATAAACAAGGATGCGATAGAAGAACTTGGCCTTTCTTTCAGCGCTGAAGCAGAGCCTCTCGTTATAACGGTAGAAGGTCAAACTGTTCGTCTGACCGGTTCCGCCGAACAGCAATATACTAAATGGCGCAATCTTCTCAAACAGATCTACGCCCAGGAAACGGGGTTTGCCCCTGATCTCAAACCGGAGCAATCATCCCTGGCCCCACCCGACCTGACGGACACCCGGCCATGAGCACAAAGGGCTCCTTAGAACCAGAAAGCAACCATCCTCCAGATCTTAGGCCACCGGGCAGAGATTATCTGTCGGATTCGGGCCCAAACACCAAGACCAAGCCGCTCCTGCTTCTCACAGGAATGGTCATATTGGTTGCTGTAACCGGAGCAGTTCTCTTTATTCTACCCAGGCTCCTCAATGACACGGTGGAGCCACCAGCAGAATCTGTGGAGCTCAGCAGGACTGAGGCCACAACGACACCTCCCCCAACGGATATCACGAGCAATAAAAAACCAGACTTGAGCGTTGGGCGTACGGCGGCAACCAAAAAACTTGAGACCCTTTTGGCCCTGAAAACTCAAGCGGAACGTGAAAATATTGCTGCCTGGGCTGAACAAGCGTACCAGGAGATATTAGATATTGAAGGACGTGCAGATCAATACTTCACCGCAGAGGATTATCTGCAGGCGGAGAACCAATATAACAAGGCTGTCACAGATCTGGAAACCCTGCTTAACACGAAGACATTGACATTCGAGGAATTTCTTAAAAATGGATTTCAATTTCTATCAGAGGAAAAGGGTGGAGATGCCTTGAAGTCATTTAACATGGCGCTGGCAATACACCCTGACGATCAGGACGCACTGGCCGGTGCACAAAGAGCAAGAAACCTTGATACACTGCTGGCTCTTTACCGGAGTGCTCTGGCGCATGAACAATCAGGCGAATTCTCTGCTGCCGAAAATGCACTCAAAGAGCTGCAGCTACTTGATAACAGCTACCCTCCGGCACAAACCCTGCTTGGCAGGGTACAGAAAACCATTGAAAAACAAGCATTTGAACAGCAGATGGGTTCCTTTTTCAAGGATCTGGAAAGAGAAGAACTCAAACGTGCCCGGGAAACGCTTGAAAAAATCAAGAAGAGACAAAGTGGACATCCTGAAGTTATCCAGGCAGAAACATTGCTCATTACAAAAGAGGAACGTGTTCTTGTTAATAATCTCAGGCAACGGGCTGAATCACAATCCAGTAAAGAACAGTGGGAGGAAGCCCTGGCAACCTACTACCAGATTTTAGAGATTGCTCCAGATGTTCTTTTTGCAGTTAACGGACGTGACCAGGCAGGCAAAAGAGTTGAGCTTGATGAGGCACTACAGGAGCGCCTGAGCCAGCCACATCGCCTCCAGGAAAACACACAGATTGAGGCAGCGAAACGTCTCCTCGACTATGCCCGGCAATTTTCTCCAAGGGGCATCCGCCTCACCAGTCAAATCGACCGACTCCACAAACGTGTCATTCTTGCTTCAACACCTGTTCCTGTTATCATAAATTCTGACAACATGACTGACATTGTCATATACCACGTGGGAAGAATGGGTACATTTTTCTCAAAAGAGATCACCCTTAAACCCGGCAAATACACAATTGTCGGCTCACGGAAAGGATTTCGAGATATCAGAACAATCATTGAGGTAGATCCGGAAAAATCAGAAAACCAGTTATTGGTAGCGTGCAGGGAGCCAATTTGAAGCGGTTTATCACCATTATACAAATAGATGGCAGCCAAAAACAGCTGTCTGATGAGGACCTTCCAATCAGCATTGGTTCCAGTACTGATGCTGATATAGTGATCCCTGAAAGTGACTCTATCGGCGTCTATATCGGTGATTCACAAGGCCATCTTTTTATTCAGCCATCCGGTACTCATTCATTGCCACTCTTTCATAACAATCGTCACCTTTTTGAATCGACATGGCTGAAGTCAAACGATAAAATACAGTGTGGCACTACGCTCATCAGTTATCAGAAAAAAGGAGACAAACTTCTTTTCACCGTTTCTGAACAAAACACAGAACAACTCCAGCACCACACACTGCACCCGCCTCTTGAGCCACCACCTGGTAATAACCATACTCCTGACACGGCTGGATCAATTCCGGTTCATATCGATAACCCTCAGCCATTTTCGAACGGCAAGAAACTTTTCATCGCACTGTTAGGCTCAACATTTGTTCTTCTTGGACTTGCGGCCCTTTTTGTTCTTATCGCACGTCCTCTGGAAATTGACATCAACCCCGAACCTGACTCGGTATCTCTCAAAGGCTTTCCGCCCGTGCTTAAACTGGGTGGGCGATATCTGGGTATACCAGGCACCTATTCTGCGGGTATTGAAAAACAGGGTTATTATCCTGTAGAGATGGAAATCATCATCAAAAAAAATCAGGATAACCGATTATCAGCAACCCTTGATAAGCTGCCCGGCCTCCTTAACCTTGCGGTAACCCCCGGGGGAACTATATCGGTCTATGCCAATGACGCTTTGATTGGAACAACCCCGCCTGACACCATCGAAATTCTTCCTGGAATACATCAGCTTAAACTCATAAAAGATCGCTACAAACCTTTTATCTCTGAGATCACGATTGAAGGAGAAGGAAAAACCCAGACTCTTGAAGCAGTATTGCAGCCGGACTGGGCTGATATAACAATAACCTCAACGCCTCCGGGTGCTGTTATAAACGTTGGTGGTACAGCAAGAGGAAGCACCCCCTTGACAATTGAGTTGCTCAGCGGCCTCCGCCTGGTCACCTTGAGTAAAGAACAATACGTTGATGCAGAAGTCGAAATTCCGGTGACTGCTGGAAAAGAGATGACACATGATGTCCAGCTCGAACTGCAGCCCGCTGTGCTGACGCTTAACACAGTTCCAGCTGGCGCAGCAGTTACCGTCGATACAGTATATCATGGTATAACCCCGCTTACGCTTCCTGTTTCATCGAGAACAGACCACCAGGTTTTACTCTCATCGCCCGGATATAAATCATATCAGCAGCAGATCGATCTTGAACCGGCAGAAGCAGCGACACTTGACATCACGCTCGAACAGGAGCAGGGGGTCATCTTCCTGACAACCCATCCCCCGAATGCATCTCTCAGCATTAATGGTAAGAACTATGACAACAATCAGGGTAAACTGACTCTTCCTGCAACAAAACAAGTGCTGGAAGTAAAAGCCTCAGGGTATAAACCAACAACCAGAACTGTCTTACCAAAGATCGGATTCAGCCAACAGATCTCTATCGAGCTCCTTCCTGAAAGCAATACCTCCGGGAGCCCTGTAAAATCCCCACCGGCGTTAATCCTTCAAACCAGCATCGGCCAGAAACTGCTGATGGTCGAACCATCGACATTTATGATGGGAGCGCCACGACGCGAACCGGGAAGACGTGCTAATGAGCGGGAACGGACCGTCATTATGAAACGTTCATTTTATCTATCCGAAAAACCGGTCACCAATCAGGAGTACCGACGTTTTGACAAGAACTACAATTCAGGAACCATATCAAACAATACCCTTAATGATGATAACCAGCCGGTTGTCAACCTCAGCTGGGAGGAAGCGGTAAAATACCTGAACTGGCTGAGCTCTCAGGACAATCTGCAGCCATTCTATACTGCTCAGGCAAACAGCTTTATCGCCGCTTATCCTCCAACTAACGGCTACCGTCTGCCTACTGAAGCGGAATGGTCCTTTGCAGCCCGACACCCTGGCAGCCAGACAAGACAGCGATTTCCCTGGGGCGACACCTTTCCACCACGTCAGGCTTCCGGGAACTATGGTGACAGAGCGGCTGCGGGAATAATACCCCGTATCATTCAGGGGTATAATGACGGATTTCCAACAACTTCCCCAGTTGGTTCGTTCTCTGCTAACAGCGGTGGCTTCTACGATATGGGAGGAAATGTCGGAGAGTGGTGCCATGATTATTACTCAGCTTACACCAGTACCCTGAGCAACAAGCCAGACCCTATGGGACCTGACTCCGGAACGCACCGGGTGATCCGCGGTTCAAGCTGGAGAGATGCGAGCATTACCGAATTGCGGCTCAGTTACCGAGCATACCACCGCGAAGCAAGAGACAATGTCGGTTTCAGAATTGCGAGGTACAAGTGATTAGAATACTCATCCTGATACTATTGCTTTCAGGAATGCAGAGTGCTGCAGCTGAGGAAGCCCCCCCTCACAAGGACGACGGGGATGTTGAAAAGACTCAACCAGTTGAAGCACAGGGCAGACAAATTCAGCAGAACACACCAGCCTGGCCGCCTCCATTTACACCAAGCCAGAATGTAGGGGCCGATTCACAGGTCGCCTTCCCAACAGATATTTGAGATTCAGGATAGACTCATGCAAAAAAATAAACTGCCGGCTGAACTGATTTTTCAGATTTTCACACTCCTCATTGCATTCATCATTGTCCATGCAGCCTATGTCACTATCATCAGGCCGCAGGCTTCGGCATTTCTTGCCTTTGAACAGGAGGAGCTCGCCCGGGACTCAACATATGTCCAGCAGAGCAATTTTTATGTGGTCATAAAGGATTATGAGCAGGAGGCATGTTTTGTCCTGATGATCTGGGCACTGGCTATCCTTACTTTCAAGGGTATCGCCAGCTACCGTCAACGACAACAGCTAGACAACGACCTGCTCCAGCTGCCCCCGACACTCCCCATTGGTCCTGAAGATACCCGGTCCATTCTGGAACGACTCGATAGTTTTTCTCTTGTCACCAACAGTTATCTGCTGGTCAGGGCTCTAAAAGTGGGTATACAGCGATTTGGCGTAACCGGTAATATCCAGGACAGCGCCACCGCAGTCAGGAATCTCTGCGAATCGGAAATGGAGCGGCAGGAGTCAGAACTCTCCATTATCAGATACATCGCCTGGGCAATCCCGTCGGTCGGCTTTATTGGAACCGTACGCGGTATCGGAGCAGCACTTGCCCAGGCAAACCGTGCCGTAGAAGGGGATATTACCGGGGTTACTCAAAACCTCGGTGTCGCTTTCAATTCAACGTTTATCGCCCTGATCATCTCCATTGTGCTGATGTTTTTTATTCATCAGCTGCAGCTGGCTCAGGAGCGTCTTGTTCTAGATACCGAGTCCTATTGTGACGAAAATCTCATTGCCCGTTTACGGGTTAAACCTCTTGATTGACAATCAGTGTGGCTTCAGTGTCCAGACGACCCGTATCAAGCTTTAATCTCTCATTTCTCGATATCATGTTTTGTGGATTCGGGGCAGTTGTCCTGCTGGTCCTGATTATTAATAGTAACATAATCACCAACCAGCAGGCAGCCGTTGAGGATCGTCGCCTGGAGTATATCAAGCAGGAGCTGGTTACCCAGCAGCTGCGAAATAATGCAAAACAGTTACAGCAGCGCTCCCAGTTTCTCGCTGAAGAATTAGAACTGCTCGAAAGAACTAAATCAGGGCTGGCCGCGGAAAATGTATCCGTTCAGTCATCAATTGCCAGCGAACTTGTCACCCCCAGCTCGGAAGAAGCGATCAAAGCGCTCCAGTTGGAATTGAAAGCTCTTGAAAAAGAGAAGCTCCTGCTGGAAGCCCAGAAAGTGCAGGAACGCGAGAGCGGAAAAGAGGTTCGTGCATTTATCGGCCAGGGCGACCGTCAGTACCTGACCGGACTCAAACTCGGCGGCGAGCGGATACTGATTCTTATTGACAGTTCAGCATCAATGCTTGACAGGAAGATCGTCGACATTATCCGTCGCAAGGTTCTTGATGATACGACCAGGCGCTCGGCTCCAAAGTGGCAGAAAACAATTTCAACTGTTGAGTGGCTTCTTGCAAAACTTCCAACTAACAGCTCAGTTCAGCTCCACCAGTTCAACACCAAGACAGCATCTCTTGCCCCAGACCAAAAAAAATCCTGGATTAAGATTTCGGACAACCTCAAACTCGATCAGGTGGTGAATGAACTCAAGCAGGTCGCTCCTTCAGGCGGCACCAATCTTGAGTCTGTTTTCCTGCAGTCACGGACACTGGTACCTCCTCCTGATAACATTATTCTTCTCACAGATGGGCTGCCTACCCAGGGAAAGAGAACCACTCGTGCGAGAACGATCAGTGGAAAAGACCGGGTTCGTTTATTTGAACAGGCGGTAAAACAACTGCCTCAAAAGGTCCCGGTCAATACCATTTTGTTTCCTATTGAGGGTGACCCAATGGCATCCGTACTCTTCTGGAAACTGGCTATTGAATCGGGCGGGTCGTTTCTCACGCCAACCAGGGATTGGCCATGAGGAGAAAAAACCGATCCTTTGAGATCTTCAGCCTCTCCTTTCTCGACGTCGTATCCTGTGGTTTTGGTGCTATTGTCCTGCTCCTGGTCATTGTTAAAATATCAGAACCGCTCGTTGTCGAAGAAGCCAATGCAGACCTGGCTTCAGGTATATCACGCCTGATAAATGAGCAGGAGGACCTGGAAAAACGCTCAACAGATATTTCCTCTGCACTGACCGAGCGTTCTCGTCAAAAACAGGCATTGGAAGAACGCATCGCATCCCTTCTCAGAGAAAATCGACAACTTAAACAACAGCAGCAGGCAGCGCTTGTCACCAGAGCCTCCCGTGAAGTCATTGTCAAGCGGCTCTATCAGGCCAGGCAGGATTTAACAGAAGAAATGGAACGACTTCAACAGACCAAACAACCCAAAAAATTTAATTCAGTTATTGGCGGCGTTCCTGTTGACAGTGAATACATCATATTTGTGATTGATACCTCCGGTTCAATGCAGCAGTTTGCCTGGGGTGCAGTTAGAAAAAAAATGCAGGAAATTCTGCGGATCTACCCGCAAGTAAGAGGAATACAGGTCATGAACGATATGGGGGACTATATGTTCTCCCAGTATAGCGGTAAGTGGATCAAGGACACCCCTGCCCGCAGAAAAGCAATTCTGCAGAGGCTTACAAACTGGATGCCCTTTTCCAACTCAAGCCCGGTTGAAGGCATCAGCGCGGCAATTAAGCGTTTTTACTCAAATGACAAGAAAATAAGCATCTACATCCTAGGGGACGATTTTTCACGAGGATCAATACAGAGCGTTGTGGACACGGTTAACAGCATCAACCGCTCTCAGGCAGACGGTTCACGAAGGGTTCGTATTCACGCAGTCGGCTTTCCCGTTCTCTTCAGGCAGCCGGGTGCTGAAGCTAATGTCGCCCGGTTTGCAGCCCTGATGCGCAGGCTGGCAGAAGATAACGACGGCAGCTTTGTCGGGCTGACGAGCTTGAAATAATATACGATTTCAAAGGTATATGCATGTTCAAATGGTTTCGGAAACGTCGCAGAAAAAAGATCCTGCAAACCCCTTTTCCCCTCAAATGGCAGGAAACTGTCACCGAGAAGGTTCAACACTATTCTTATCTGGACAAACAAGAACAACGACAACTCCAGCAGCTTGTTCAGATTTTTATAGCTGAAAAAAAATTTGAGGGATGCGGCGGACTCCAGATAAACGATGAAATCAGAGTTGTGATTGCGGCACAGGCCTGCCTCCTGGTCCTCGGTTTGCCGCCTTTTCAATATCTTCAGCTCGAGTCCTTAATCGTCTATCCGACAACGGTTACTATTCCCCCGTCACGGCAGAGTCTATTTGCCGCGAGCGGTACGATCGTTCCTGACAGTCAGGCAATTCTCGGTCAGGCGTTGCTTCGAGGGCCGGTCATCCTGGTCTGGGACACCGTGCAACGAAATGCCCGCCACCCTGAGCAGGGTCACAATGTTGTCTACCATGAGTTTGCCCATGTGCTCGACATGCGTGATGGCACGGCTGATGGAACGCCCATTTTGCAAAACCGCCAGCTTTACAGGGCATGGGTTGAAACCTGCTCAAGAGAATATGTTGCTCTTAAGAATAATGTTCAAAGAGGTAAAAAGAGTGTGCTGGATTCCTATGGCAGTGTGCATGAAGCAGAGTTTTTCGCCGTGGCCACTGAACTTTTTTTCGACCGACCGCTCCGCATGAAAAAAGAACACCCGGATCTCTACAGCGTCCTGTCAGCCTATTACAGACAAGACACCGCAGCAAGAGAACAGCGCTTCAAGACATGATCTCACGGCCTGCAGCCTTTCCTGCCGCCCAGCCGGTGCTGAACGCAGCCTGAAGATTGTAGCCACCGGTATCACCCTGGATATCCAGAACTTCTCCGACAATATAGAGACCTTTGACGATTTTCGATTCCATGGTGTGAGGGTTTATCTCCCTTGTTGCAACTCCTCCTGCAGTTACAATTGCTTCTTCAAGCGGCCGATATCCAATTATCTCAAACCTGAAATCTTTGAGCCAGTGACGCAGCGTTCTTCTTGCTTTGGCAGACAATTCTCCGGCGAGTATATCGGGTGACATACCCGTTTTTTCCAGGCAGGTTCCAACCAGCTCCTGAGGGATCAGCCCGCGCAGGACACTTGCCATCGGCTCTTTATCCCGCTTCTGCAGATCCCGTAACAGACGGGCATCCAGCTTGCCATCATCAAGTGCCGGTTTGAGATCGAGACTGACGGAAACTTTTTTGTTTTGCCCAAGCGCATCAACAGCCATGAGACTCATGGTCAGAACAATCGGCCCGCTTAAACCAAAAGAAGTAAAGCTGAGCTCTCCAAATTTTTGATCTTTCCGTTTACCATCAATATAGAGGCGCAGGTTTACATTTCGAAGATCGAGGCCCGCCAAACCTCTGACCGTTGATTTTTCTGTTTCAAGCGGTACCAATGCCGGCCTGGTTGGAACAATGGAGTGCCCGACCTCCTGCATAAGTCTGTAACCGTCCCCTGTTGATCCGGTCCGTGAATAACTCGCACCGCCAGTGGCAAAAATTACAGCATCGCAGAGCATCTTCTCACCATTGCAGACAACCCCTTCTATCCTTCCTTCCTGGATCAGAATACGCTTCACTGCCGAATCAGGCCTTATGATGACACCGCTTTTTTCAACCCATTTGAACAGAAGTTTTGCTACAGCCGGAGCATCTCCATGAGCTGGGAAAATTCGCCCGCCACGCTCCACCTGCAGCTTCAAACCGCGTGATTCAAAAAACAATATCAGTTCAGGGGTAAAAAACCGGCTAAATGACTGTCTCAGAAACCGTCCAGACTTTCCAAAATGGGATATGAAATCTGATAGTTCTGCATTGTTGGACAGATTACATCGCCCTTTACCCGAAATCCGGATTTTCCGGGCCGGAGTCTTCATCTTTTCCAGGAGCAGCACATTGGCTCCATGCTCAGCAGCTATTCCAGCAGCCATGAGCCCTGAAGCTCCGCCGCCAACAACAATGATTCTTTCTTTTGCCATTTGGACTCTACACACCTCTCATAGCCATTCCGGTTATTCCGGTATTTTGAGAACACCACGGTAATCACGAAAGTCTCAAATGAACAGCATTCAAATACCAACAGATCACTTCAACAATTTTTTTAACTATTAAACAAAATTTGTTGACTTAACTCCCCGCTGTCATATAATGGGCATATGCACAATGCGATCATTTTTCAGGACTAATTATATGCAAGAGCACGAACAAATATTACATCATCTGCAACAGATGGCTGAGGCGATAGTGGCCCTGTTTGGTAAAAATTGCGAAGTATGCGTTCATGACCTCAATGATCTGCAAAGATCGCTCATCCATATCAGCGGGTCGGTCACCGGCCGTTCCATTGGAGCTCCCGCTACCGATCTACTGGTAAAAGCTTTGAAAAAACCGAGAGATCAGATCGAGGATCTGCATAACTACCGAACAACGTCGGGGGATGGCAGATCCTTAAAATCAACAACCATTTTTGTCAGGGACAGTCATAACATACCGATCTATGCATGCTGTATAAATCTTGATACGACAGATTTCTTTAATGCCAGCCAGGTATTATCTTCATTTCTTCTCCCGGAGGAAAATGGCCACAGCCAGGGCTCACTTGAGACGTTTTCACATTCAACGGGGGAAACCATCGAAGCACTTTTTGAGCAGGCCATTTTTGAAATGGGTAAACAGCCTGCAAGCATGAGTACAGATGAGAAGACAGCCCTTGTTGAGTTATTGGAAAATCATGGCGCCTTTCAGTTCAAAGGAGCTGTTGAGCACATCGCACTGCTCATCGGTGTCTCAAAATATACGATCTACAATTATTTGAAAAAAATTCATGCCAGACAGGCAATCAATCATCTTAGTTAAACGGAGAATGAAAATGACGAACAAGCAGATTGCAACCACGAAAGCACCGGCAGCACTCGGCCCATACTCACAGGGGATCAGCACAGGAAATCTCATTTTTATTTCCGGACAGCTGCCCATCGATGCAGCGACGGGCAAACTGCTCGAAGGATCAATTAGCGACCAGACAGCGCTGATCATGAAAAATATCCAGGCCATTGCTGAAGAAGCGGGAAGCAGCCTGAGCAGAATTGTGAAAACCACCATTTTTTTGACTGACCTCACTAACTTTCAAGAGGTCAATGCGGCGTATGGATCTTTTTTCAGTGAAGCTCCTCCGGCCCGTGCAACAATCGGGGTTGCAGCACTGCCTCTCGGAGCCAGTATAGAGATTGAGGCGGTTGCCACCACCGGATAGCGATCGTTCGCTTTCCTCCTCCTTACTACGTGGAGATCTTGATGCCATTTACCGTAAAAGACATCCTGCAGATGGAAGTAACTCCTGCCCTGGGCTGCACAGAGCCTGTGGCAATCGCACTCGGAGCTGCAGCTGCGGCTTCACTGCTGCCCGGGAAAACAATTGACCATATTGAAGTCTGGGTGGACCCCAACATCTACAAAAACGGTCTGGCAGTTATTATACCGGGAACTGGTGGGATGACCGGCCTTGATACTGCCTCAGCTGTCGGTGCATTTGGCGGAGACCCTCGCCGGGGGCTTGAAGTTCTTGATACACTTGATGAGTCCGCTCTGATAAAAGCCAAAGCACTGCTGAACCAGGGCAACGTGGTCGTTCACCTGATTGAAGAAACTGGCCTCCATATCAAGACGATCATTACCTGTGGACGGGACGAGGCGGCTTCGGAAGTAAAGGAACTTCATAATAATATCGTCGCCCTCAGTCTCAATGGGCAGCCAGTTGAGGATTCGCCCTTACTCTCAAAAGCTGCAAAGCAAAACGGCAAGTCGGCCATGGCGCTTCTTGAGGAGTGGCTCATGGGCCTGACCCTTGATGATATATACGAACTCCTGGACGATATTGATGACGATGACCTCGCCTATCTGAAAAAAGGCGTTGACTATAATGTCAAACTTGCAGAGCACGGACTCAAATACGGTAGTGGTTTGGGAATTGGCAAGGCAATAGATCGAATGCTCAAGCAGAAGCTTCTGGTAAAAGACATGTCAAGTTCAGCCCGCATACTCACCTCTGCTGCAGCTGATGCCAGGATGAGCGGTGTCAACCTGCCAGCTATGAGTTCTGCAGGAAGTGGTAACCACGGTTTAACAGCAATTCTGCCAATCTGGGCCATCAAGGATTTTCTTGACCAGGATGAAACCACCGTATTGAAAGCCATCGGTCTGAGTCATATTGTCACCGCTTACGTCAAAGCTCACACAGGAAGACTCTCTGCCGTCTGCGGCTGCTCGGTTGCCGCCGGCGCCGGAGCGACAGCAGGTATCACCTATCTTGTCGGTGGGGACGTGAACCACATAACAGGCGCAATAAAAAATATTATGGAAGATCTCGCCGGTGTTATTTGTGACGGTGCAAAGGCGGGATGTGCACTAAAGCTCAATACCGCCGCAGGTGCAGCCGTTCAAGCTGCCCTCTTCTCACTGCAGGGTATAAATGTTCAAGACACTGACGGAATTATCGGTTTGTCAACCGAACAAACCATCAGAAATATGGGAACCCTCAGCCATGATGGGATGGTCCAGACCGATAAGACAATTCTAAAGATCATGCGTGATAAAGAAGAAGCAAGAAAGCAGAAATCCTAACACTCCTGGTAATCATGAAGTGTCAGCTCTCTATACAGCTGATACTTCATGAGCCCATTTCACGGGGCTAACGGTTACACCAATCATAGGCATTTTGAAACATTCTCAGCCAGGGAGTTACCTGAAGATGCTTCATGTCCTCAGGCAGCCAATGGGCCTGCCAGGGGAGAAATACCCGCTCTGGATGAGGCATCAGTGCCAGGTGTCTGCCATCCGGTGTACAAAGCCCGGCAAACCCTTCCGGCGAGCCATTGGGGTTGAACGGATATGATTCAGTCGGGTTTCCAGCATCATCCACATAGGTAAGCGGCACTAAACCCTGCTCAATAATCTGGTCGCGCAGCGTTAGATCTGGAAAATAGAGGCGTCCCTCGCCATGATCAACATGAATCCCAAACACCAGCCCTTCCATCCCTTTAAGCATCATTGCCGGGCTCCTACCAACCTTGACTGTCGTCCAGCGTGATTCGAAACGGGTGGAGATATTGCGTACGAATCTCGGCTGCCGTTCAGCTTCAATATTCTGCCATGGCACCCAGCCAATCAGTCCGAACAGCTGGCAGCCGTTGCAGATACCGAGCGAGAACGTATCTGGTCGCTTATAGAAAGTGTCAAACTGTTCCTTGAGCATATCATTGAACAGAATCGTTGCCGCCCAGCCTTTTGCAGATTCAGGGACATCGGCATAGGAAAAGCCGCCAACTGCTGCCACTCCCTGGAAATCATCAAGTTTCGCCCGCTCCTGCAGCAGATCATTCATGCAGATATCCCACGGTTCAAATCCGGCAGCAAAAAAGGCAGAACTCATCTCCCTGTCTGAATTTGAGCCCTCATCACGAAGAATGGCGATCTTCGGCTTGTTTTCCCTTTGCAAAAATTCCGCTGGCGTGGGTTTCGGTTCAAAGCTCAAATGGTAGTGTGGCCCCGTGCGTTCAAAGATGTTCTCCTTCTCATCTTCTGCACAAATCGTATTCACTTGCAGCCGCTCGAGCTGATAGCTTGTCTCCTCCCACCATTGGCGCAAAACAGCCATCGATTCCTCAAGTACTATCTCGTCGTTGTATGTGATAGAAATCCGGTGCTCAAGCGATCCTGTACCGACCCTGACAACCGGTACGTCAGCTGCCGACAAAAGTGAAAGTACCTGGTCAACGTTTGCAGAAGAACATTCAACAACATAGCCAAGCTCTTCTGAAAAGAGTTTCTCAAGGACAGAGACGTCTCCCTTCAGGTCAATATTGAGGCCACAATTCCCACTAAACGCCATTTCAAGCAGGGCTGTTACCAGGCCACCATCTGACCGGTCATGCCCGGCCTGAATGAGACCTTTTTCTATAAGCTCCTGGATGGCCACAAACCCGCGTCGAACCAGAGCCGGATCGTCCATGTCGGCAGAATTATCACCAACTTGAGAATTTACCTGTGCGAGAGCAGAACCGCCCAAACGGTTTTTCCCACCGGCAAGATCGATAAAAAGCAGGATTGATTCCGGATCTTTAATGTCCGGAGTGACTTTTTTGGTGATATCAGACATTGCCGCGTACAGAGAAATCACCAGTTCACGGGGTGATTTTACCGTTTCATCACCGACCATTGTGGCCATGGAAAGACTGTCTTTCCCACCATCTACAGCAATACCGAGCTGCACCATTACATTGCGCATGGCAACTGCTGCATCACGGATTGCCGCCCCCTCACCCGGCAGCTTGGGAGCCCACATCCAGTTGGCCGAACATTTGACCCGTTCCAGATCTTCAACGACGGCAGAACAGAGATTCGTAACGGCCTCACCAACTGCCATCCGTGCGCCAGCCGCAGGATCAACGAGCATCTTTATCGACTGCTCGCCAAGGGCAGTTGCCATACCTGTCAGCCCAAAATGGCTCTGAGCGGCAACCGCCACATCAGCAACGGTCAGCTGCAGTGCTCCACAACATTGCTGCTGGGCGATTAAGCCGGTTACCGCCCGGTCGACCTTATTGGTCAAGAACCGCTTTGATCCCACAGAGACCAGGCGCAGGACATCGTAAAGCGCATCTTTAACCGTCAAACCTTCCGGCAGCAGCAAGGGTTTCAGTACTGCTTTTTTTCGTGAGTCTTCAAATGTCTTCTGGGGTATGCTGCCAAGCAGCGTATCAATTTCTATATCGACAGGGGTGGTATCATCGAGGCTGTCATGGAGAACAAATCGAAGGTCCCCGGTCACCTCGCCCAGGACTTCACAGCCAACTTTTTCCCGCTGGCAGATCTGTTTAAACTCCTCAATATTTTCATGTCTGATCAAAAATCCAGCCCGTTCCTGATACTCCGCCACATAAATCTCCAGCACAGACATGGTTGGATCGCCGACCCGGATGTTCCGAATCTCAACACGTCCCCCGGATCGTTCAACCAGTTCCTTCAACACATTGGCAGGTCCGCCTGCACCCTGGTCATGGATGACATCCACCAGACTTTTGGCGCCCATCTCATTACAGGCCCTGACCACCCGATTCATTTTTTGCTCCATCTCAGCGTCACCGCGTTGGACAGCATCAAAATCGAGATCAGAGGCATTCTCCCCCTGGAGCATACTTGAGGCCGCACCACCTCCAAATCCCACACGATAGGCAGGTCCGCCAACCTGGATGATGAGCATTCCCTTTTCTTCCGGTTTCTTCTCAGTCAGCCGATCATCAATCTGCCCGAGACCTCCGGTAAACATGATCGGTTTCAGATATGCCCAGCGCTCGCCGCTCTCCAGCCGCATATCGAATGAACGAGTAAATCCCTGAATTAACGGTTCACCAAATTTGTTGCCATAGTCTGAAGCGCCGTTGCTTGCCTCTATCTCAATAGCCAGTGGGGTCGCCAGGTTATCAGGTTGAGAACTCTCTCCCTCCCATTTTAACGGGTATCCGGGAATATTCAGATTTCCCACACAATATCCGGCAGTACCGGTAATGACAAAGGCGCCTCGACCGGTCCCCAGCACGTCACGGATACGGCCGCCTGTGCCGGTTTCAGCTCCTGGAAATGGCGCCACTCCTGTCGGAAAATTATGGGTTTCAACAGTGAGGAGCGGGTGGTACGTCACCTTAACTGACGTGAACGGAGACGGTTTGCCAGGCTTTTGCGGGATTATTGTCTGGATATCATGACCTTGAATTGCACTTGAGTTGTCTTTAAAGGCGATTATTGAACCTTCCGGATGTGCATCCAGAGTATCTGATACCAGGCCAAACAATGTTTTTTCCTGTTCCACACCATCGATGACCTGCTTGCCTTTAAAAAAGCCATGTCGTGAGTGCTCAGAGTTGGCATTGTTCAGGTCCATAATTTCAACAATGGTTGGGTTGCGATTATGTTTCCTGACAAAATAGTCGTGGTAAAAATTTCGATCCCACTCATCCATTGAGATACCGGGAATCTCCGCAAGCGCATCGGGGCCTCCTGATATCAGATCAACCGCATAAACCGGCTCAGGCTCAACGCCGGTTTCAAAGCTTTTTAAGACCTCAGGGTACGGGCACTCGGTCATTCGATCATGATGAGCCTCAATAAATAATTGAATGTCTTGACCCTCAGGTACAAGATATCGCCTGGAACGCTCAACCCTGGTAATGCAATCAAGTCCCGTTGCCTGGCAGATAGAAACCATATTTGACGACCAGGCCGTGGCGAAATTAAGACGCGGGCCCACCTCCACAACCCGTTCTCCCAAAACCAGAGGTGTCCTGTCTACACTGTCGATCAGGAACCCATCGGCCAGGATGAGCCGTAAACAATCATGTTCAGCCTGAGTCAATGTACGTGATGATTCAATATTGAAACATAACTCACTTCTTTCATCAACACGCCGGTATAATTGTGAAACAACTGCACTCATAGCTCAACTCTCACATTTGAATTATATATTTAAATTAACCAGTTAGGGATTTACCAGGCACCACAGGCGACAGCCTGCCGGGCCTCGGTGCGCATTGGCTGCAAGACTAGCATTAAACGATAAAAATGTCCGCATGAAAGTTGACACGGTCTAATTTGCCTTTTTCCATATTCATGGTATCTTGTCTTTATAACTATTGTTTTTCCACATAAAACTCCACGGTTGCCAAGGAGGCCACTATGGCAAAAGAACAACCTATTGCTTTTCTTCTCTCTGATTCAGAACGCGCTGAATGCAAGAGGGTCGCTCAGCTGAAACGAGAACCACACAGCCAACGCGCCAATGCATTGCTGATGATTGAAAGTGGGTTGACTCACCGGGAAGCAGGCGCCAAAAGTGGATTGAGCATTGGCCAGGTCCGTTATGCACTCAACAGGTTCCGTAAACTCGGTCCGGCAATGTTCCCACCACCACCTGTGAAGAAGAAAAAAGCGGTAAAGCAAGAGATTAATAAAGAAGAAACAAAACCAGTTATTAAAAAATTAAAGAAAGTAAAAAAGAAAAAGAAACGCTCAAAAAAATCTAAGAAAGAAAATGATAAGAAGAAAGGTTCTGATTCCAAAAAGAAGAAGAAAAAGAAGAAGAAAGACAAAATAAAGAAAAAGTGAACCTATCGAAATACTCACGCCAGACGAGCGATCTGCTCTGACAGATCGCACGTCTACTGTTTTCTGGCCTTAAAAGCTGGCAGTCCAGGCAGACCGTATCATCTCGGGACGGCCTGGACCTCGCCCCCTCGAACAACCCTGTAATCTTCTCTTGAAGCTCACTCCCGATCGTTCTATTATCTGCTCGCCTTCACTAGCACACTGTGGTATATAATGTGCGATTTATAATGTGATATGCTTTATAACCTCAACAAATCACCAGAAACTCGGGAGAAACTGATGAAACGTTCCATTTTATTCTTCATTTTATTTGTACTCATGGCCCCTGCTGTTCATGCAGCAGCGAAAACATACGGTAATGGTGTCAATGTCCAGGAGGCTACCGCTGTATCAGCTATTCTTGATACTCCCGATGCCTTTATCGGTAAAACAGTGAGAATCGAAGGGATGATTCTTGAAGTCTGTGCCAAGAGAGGCTGCTGGATCTATATAGCCGGAGATCGACAGGGTGAAAAAATCCAGGTGAAGGTCACTGACGGGGAGATTGTCTTTCCGATGAGTGCTTCAGGAAGAATGGCTGCAGTTGAAGGAGTTGTTGAGGAATTGAAACTATCAAAGGACCAGATGATTCAATATTTACAGCACCTGGCTGAAGAAAAAGGACAGCCTTTTGATCCCTCCACGGTGAAAGATGAGCGAATGATTCGCCTTATCGGTCTCGGCGCGAAAATAGAGGAATAGTCGAGAGCACTGACGCATGAAATGGCGAAAATGGAATAATGCTATTCATCGTGATCTTGGCTACCTCTGCTTTGGCCTGACGATCCTTTATGTGATATCCGGGGTAGCCGTCAATCACATCCAGGACTGGAATCCAACCTACAAAATTGAACGTCTGAGCAGCACTGTTGATCTTTCAGGTGTCGATACTGTTAATAACAATATGCTTGCCCTCACGGTATTGGATCAACTTGGAGAAACTGCCCCCTTAAAAAACATTTTCCGGGTTGACGACGCGACACTCAAGATTTTTGTGGTAAACAACAATATCACGGTCGATATTGATGAGGGCCTGGCCTCTCAGGAAATATCTCACAAGCGAAAACTCCTGTACCAGGCAAACTTCCTTCACTTGAATCATGCCAAGAAGTGGTGGACATGGTTTGCAGACCTCTATGCAGTCGCCCTTGGTATGCTGGCCATAACCGGACTGTTTGTATTACGAGGAAAAAAAGGGATTACCGGGCGAGGAATGTGGCTGACAGGCACAGGGGTGCTCATTCCTCTCTTCTTTCTGTGGCTCTACTCATGAAACAATAACTGCCGGCCGATGTCGTCACCACTGTACGTTCTTCATCCCGTTTTGTCTGGTATCAGGCAGGATATTTACCTTCAATGAATTCTTTCAGATAACGAATTTCGACATCCTGAACCGTCTGCAGTGCTTTAACAGCATCACCAATTGAAACCAGGCCGACAAGCTTTCCTGCTTCGATATTTGGAATATGCCTGATCCTGTTCTCGGTCATTATCGCCATCAGCTGGTCCACATCATCTTCGGGCATTCCGACAATTACATCCTTGGTCATTAATTTAAAACAACACCCGTTTTACTCTTGGTGCCATTAAAAATCTTCTACAGAACAACAGGGATAAAACTCAGGGCAAACACAGAGATCGCAAGAATAATAGTACCGATTGGTGCAAAAGTCATTTCTGCTGTTTCAAACTGATCTTCCGGCTCTCTGAAGTACATCACGATAATGAGTCTCAGGTAATACCACATGGACAGGATGCTGCTGAAAATTCCAAAGACAGCTAAGAAGACCAGATCTGCCTGAATGGCAGAGGTGATCACATAAAATTTCCCCATGAACCCAGCCGTAGGCGGAATTCCCGCCATCGACAGCAGGAAGATTGATATTGCTGCAGCAGAATATGGCCGAACCTTGGCAAGACCGCTAAAATCATTAAAACAGACTCTCTGTTCCTCTTTTCCTCCAAGGTAAGAAAGCGCCGCAAACAAACCAAGGGTCGAGGCTGCATAGGCAGCAAGATAGAACAGAATCACACCACCGGTGAACTCTTTCGTGTTGACCGCTGCAACGGCAATGATCAGATAGCCGGTATGAACAATACCTGAGGCTGCGAGCATGCGTTTTAGGTTATCCTGGCCGATAGCAATCAGGTTGCCAGCAAGCATGGTAATAACTGATATATAAAAGAGAAAGGTAATCCACGAATCTCTCAATTCACTATTCATTACCAGAAAATTTACCAGAACAGCAAAAACTGAGGTCTTTACAGCAGTCGCCATAAAACCGGTGACTGGCACCGGTGCTCCGTCATAAACATCGATAACCCAGGCGTGAAACGGAAAAGCTGCTGCCTTGAACAGAAGCGCAACAAGTATCAGGAATGCGCCAACCACCATTGTCGGGCTGCTGAGAAATCCCGTATCTGCAATTACTCCGGCAATGGTTCCAAATGTTGTGCTTTTTGCTCCAGCATAAATAAACGCCGAGCCCATTACAAAAAATGCACCGGCAAACGCTCCCAGCAGCAGATATTTTAACACCGCCTCTGAACGAACGACACTTTTTCTGTCATACCCCACGAGCGAATAGATAGCCAACGACATAATTTCAATTGAAATAAATACTGTTATCAGTTCTGCAGCCAATGTCAGCAGCAGCATACCGGAAACGGCAAACAGCATTAGACAGTAGAACTCCAGAACAAACTCCTTATTCTGAGTGAAGTAGGTCTGTGCCATCATCGTTGAAAAAAAACCACACGCCAAGATGATCAAACCGGCAACCTTGGTAAAGGTGCTGGCCACCATCATTCCATTAAAGATATCATTGAATGGCATAAGGCCAGTGTTGTTTGAGACCGCAAGCTGCACAAAAAAAGCAAACCCAAATATTCCCATCGTCAGAATTGACATACCTTCTTTTGAGAGACTTCGAAAAGATGCCAACAGCATCAGCAGGAGCGCACCCACACCAACAATAATGAGTGGAAGTATCACCATTAAATCATGCATAATAGGTCACCCGAGATCAATCCTTTTCCTGTTTATATGAGATTACCGACGCACTGTTGTCTGCAAGTTGCATGTCAGTGCTGACTGGAGCCTGCTGCTGCGCGATCTGCTGCTCTACAGCAGGTGTAATTTTCTGGATGAATGGTTGTGGATAAATTCCCATAAAGATGATGAGAACGATAATTGGTAAAATAGTCAGGGTTTCTATGAGCGTTAAATCTTTGAATGCTTCTGTCTTTGCATTGTTTTTCTCAAAAAAGACCCGCTGAAACATCCAGAGCATGTAACATACTCCGACGATCAGGGTTGTACCGGCAAGAACCGCGATAGTAACGTTAAACTTTACCGAACCCAGAATAATTAAAAATTCACCAATAAAACCGCTGGTCCCCGGCAGGCCAACAGAGGCAAGCATGGCAACGGCAAAAAAGAAGGCAAAGACAGGTGCCTTGTAGGCCACACCGCCAAGATCTTCAATATTCCTGGTCTCCATGCGCTCTTCAATAATTCCAAGCAGGAGGAAGAGCACCCCGGTACTGGTAGCATGAGCAATGACCTGATACAGTGTTCCCGTCAATGCCTGAACATTCATACAGAAAATACCGAGCGCGATCACTCCCATGTGTGACGCAGAAGAAAAAGCGAGCATTCGTTTAAAATCCTTCTGCGCCAGGGCTGTGACTCCACAATAGATCATGCCGATGACTCCGGAGTAGGCAAGAATCAATGCATATCGTGCCATGCCCTCATCAAAGATAGGAACAACGAATCTGATGGCGGCGTAGATTCCGATCTTGGCCATTATCGCCGAAAGCACAAAAGTGGTTCCGGTCGGAGCTTCAGTATACGCATCGGGCAGCCAGGTATGAAACGGGAACAGCGGAATCTTGATGGCGAAGGCGATCATAAATCCGATAAAGGCAAGTGTCGCCGTATCACCGGCAAGAGACATCTGAGTCAGCTTTGCCATATCGAAACTCCACTCACCGGCCTGAGCATGGTAGGCAACACCCAGGTAAGCAATCGATGCGAGCATTAACAGTGAGCCGGCAATCGTGTAGATGGTAATCTTCAGTGTCGCAGACAGTCTATTCGGCCCGCCGTAGAAGCCAATCATAAAGAAGACCGGTAAAAGCATGACCTCCCAGAAGATGTAAAAAACAACCATATCGCTTGCACAGATAGCACCGATCATCGCTCCCTGCACGATCAGAAGGTTACTGTAATACCCCTTCTCCTTTGACGTAAATAACAGGTAGACCATCGGGAACAGTGCAGCTGCAGCCATCAGAACAAGCAGGCTTATGCCGTCAACACCGAGACTGTAGCTGATCCCAAGCGAATCAATCAATGAGATTTTCTGGACAAACTCGAACGCGCCGGTGGCGCCGCTGAATGAGAAAAACAGCTTCAGGCTCAGCAAAACCACAATCATCGAGACAACCAGCCCCACGGCTCTGGCAGCGTCTTTTCCGAGCGGGGCAAGCAGGAGTCCGAGCCCCGCCAGGATGGGGGCAAAAATCATAATAGAAAGGATATTGTCAAGCATCATTACTCCTTTACAGATTCAATGACTGGGCAAGCAGCAGGCTCATAAGACTCAGTCCGATTACCATATAGATAGCATAAACTCTCACATAACCGACCTGGACAAATTTGAATACAAGGCCAGCCATTTTATACAACCAGGTTAACGCTTTAACCGGTCCATCGGTAATATATGGCTCGAAAAAATAACTGATAACCTTACCCGCCAGTTGATACGGCAGAACGATGACGACATGATAGATCTCATCTACAAAAAACTTACGGTAGGCAAATTGTTTAAATCCCGCGTAAGACGGCTCGTCGGCCCCTTGACCAAATTTCCGATAGGCAGTCCTGAAACCTATTGCAAATGCAGCAATGGAAATAACGATGGCAAGCAGCTCAACAAACCAGGAGGTGTGAGGATGGTGCTCAACAAGACTTGGTGCCAGCCAATGAGATACCTCGAGGTCGCCGCCGAAAATGCCGGGCAGATTTAAAAATCCAGCAAATAATGCCCCGACAGCCAGGATTATCAGGGGGACCGTCATTATCTTTGGAGACTCATGGGCATGATCATAGGCCTGACGGTCACGCGGCTTTCCATGGAACACCACAAATATCATCCTGAACGTATAATAGGCAGTCATTCCTGCCACAACGACACCGACAATCCATATACCGAAGTGACCACTCGCCAGGGCTGAATAAAGTATTTCATCCTTGCTGAAAAAACCGGAAAATGGCGGGCAGCCGGCAAGCGCCAGAGCGCCGATCAACATGGTTTTGTAGGTAATCGGCATTTTTTCTTTTAGACCACCCATTTTCCAGATATCCTGCTGATGATGAAGCGCATAGATAACGGAACCGGCGCCAAGGAAGAGCAGCGCCTTGAAAAAGGCGTGGGTGAAGACATGGAAAATACCAGCAGAATAGGCGGCAACCCCAACTCCTGCAAACATATAGCCGAGTTGGGATACTGTTGAATAGGCCAGAATTTTCTTGATATCTTTCTGGAACATCGCGAAAATTGCAGAGAGCAGCGCCGTGAGGATTCCAATCCAGGCAACCGCAGTACCGGCAGCGGGAACATGGGCGTAAATAAAACTGAACCGGGCAACCATATACACACCAGCGGTGACCATCGTCGCAGCATGGATCAGGGCAGAGACCGGTGTTGGTCCTGCCATCGCATCGGGAAGCCAGACATACAGGGGAATCTGGGCTGATTTGCCTGTGGCACCAACAAACAGAAGCAGGCAGACAGTGATTCCAAGTGCAGGTGTCAGGTTATGAGCATTGGTTTTCAGGGAGAGATAGTCAAATCCATCAGCCCCGATTCCCCAGAAAAGAAAAGAGATTCCCAGAACAAATCCGAGATCTCCGATTCTGTTTACAATAAACGCCTTGTTTCCGGCTATTACATTATCACGATCTTCGCTGTAGTAACTGATGAGCAGATATGAGCAAAGACCCACTCCTTCCCAGCCGACAAACATGACGATCGGCCCGTCACCAAGAACGAGAATGAGCATGCTGCCGAGAAAGAGATTCATATAGGCAAAAAACTTTCCAAAATTTTTGTCTTCTGCCATGTAGCCGATGGAATAAATGTGGATCAGTGAGCCGATCAACGTCACAAAGAGGAGCATCAGCGAGCTCAGCGGATCAGCCAAAAATCCCATCGAGACATCGAGATCACCGACACTGAACCAGGTAAAAAGCTTGTGCGTAAGAAATCGCTCTTCGGCCGGGAATCCTTTGAGGTTAAAAAAGACCCTTACAGCCAGAATAAAGGAAAGGATCGGGCCGATGCATCCAAGGATTCCATATAATTTTTCGGGCAATTTCTTTCCCTGGCAGGTCGCCACATGCAAAAGCCCGACCACAAGCGCACCGGTAAGAGGTAAAAGGGGAATATAAGCCAGGTATGTAGCATTCTGTTCCATATCAGATCACCCCTTGAGCAGGCTGAATACGTTGGTATCCAACTTGCCTTTATGCTTATGAAGAAGGATTACGACCGCCAGAGCCAGCGCCGCTTCTGCCGCGGCAACAGCCATCACCATCAAGGCCAGAACGTGGCCATCCATACTTTCATGAAGACGGGCAAGGGTGACAAAGGCCAGGTTTGCAGCATTAAGCATCAGCTCAATCGCCATGAACACGGTAAAAACATTACGACGGGAAATAACCCCGAGTATACCAAGACAAAATAAAATGATACTCAAAGAGAGATAGTTTAAAATCACTCGTTCACCCCCCTCTTACCGGCAAGCACAACGGCACCGACAAGTGCCACCAGCAGCAGAATTGAAACGATTTCAAAAGGCAGCAGCCAATCTTTAAAGAGCAGTAAACCAACTCCTTTTACCCCACCAAATTCGCCTCCCACTATTACCGTATCTCCTCCCGGCAATGATTTTATTGCCTTGAGTAACAGAATGGCGATCGGAGCGATCACAGCAATACCTCCGGCAAGAAAAAACCACCTGCCGGTTTCAACAGGTAAATCACTTTCCTGAATATTGAGAAACATGATGATAAAGAGGATAAGTGACATGATTGCGCCTGCATAAACAATCAACTGGATTGCAAAGATCAGTTTGGCAGACAACAGTGCGTAAAGACCGGCAAGAGATATCAGCGTCACAACAAAACTCATGGCGCCATTCATCGGGTGTTTAAATAGGATTAACCCCAATGCCCCCAGAACCGACAGTAATCCGAATCCGAAAAACAAGAGTGTGGATGTCATGTTCTTAACGAGCCCCCTTCTGATATTCCTGTTCTTCAAATGCTCCCGGGGTGTCAAGCAGTTCCTCTAGCCCGATAACCATGGACTCACGATTATCACTGGTCACTGAGAATATCCCCGTATCCATTCGTATGGCATCCATCGGGCATGCTTCGACACAGTAACCGCAATAAATGCATTCCAGCAGGTCAATGTCGAACCGAACCGGCAGTTTTTCCGATTTATCATCATGCCGCTCTCCGGCCTCAATCATAATGCAGTTGGACGGACAATTTGTTTGACACATGAAACAGGCCACACATTTCACCGTACCGTCATCATGTTTTGTCAACCGGTGTCTTCCCCGCCAACGCGATGGTATTTCCGGTTGAACCTCAGGATAGTGACGGACATACAGTCTGGAATTATCCATAAGATTTCGAAAGAAATGGCCAAGTGTTACAAACATTCCTTTAGCAACCTCAACCAGATACAAATGTTCCAGAAAGGTCCGCCCTTTTCGTTCTACGACTCTGACTTTTGCACCCATGTCAATCCTTTTAACCAAACGAAACAATAACAGCGCTGGTAATAAAAATGTTTAACAGCGCCAGAGGCATGAGTTTCTCCCATCCTATTTTCTGCAGCTGGTCATAACGAAATCGGGGTAATGTCCACCTGACCCAGATATAGACAAAACACATCATCGTCGTTTTGACCAGAAAGGTTACAACCTGAAGCAGGGCCACAATAATGCGGTCGGCGGCACCGCCTGCTGCAAAAATTAGATACCCGATAAGTACCACCTCAAGCAGAACAACCGCCATCCAGAGAAGCACTCTATATACATTTGCCTCACGAACCCGCGGATCGTTAGGCCGGTGGTAATGACTGCGATTATTCTTCTTTATCCAGCCGGTAAAAAAATAGGTGATAACCGGCGTGACGAGCATAAGCATGATCACCACTGCTTTGGCATGCGCCACCAGTGTCTCTGTCGCCAGCCAGGGGATCTGATAACTGCCGAAATAAAGGGTTACGATCAGTGCACTTGAGACAAACATCGCCACATACTCACCAAGAAAGAACAGGGCAAACTTCATTGCGCTATACTCAATATGGAAACCGGCAACAATCTCGCTTTCCCCTTCAGCAAGGTCAAACGGTGTTCGATTTGTTTCAGCAAAAGCTGCAATGATAAAAATAATGACACCGAGTGGCTGCAGGAAAACACCCCACATGGGGATGAATCCAAATAACAGCTGGCCCTGGTATTGTGCCATCTCAGTCAAGTTGACCGTTCCGTAAATCGCCAGAAGGCTAACCAGAGCGAGCCCCATGGGAATCTCATAACTGATCACCTGAGCAGCTGCTCGAAGTCCACCGAGCACACCGTATTTATTATGAGATGACCAGCCTGCCAGAATAATTCCATAGACCCCGAAACCGACAATAGCCAGGAACCACAGAATACCAATATCCATCGGGACTGCCTGCATCACATAATCCCTGCCGCCAATAGTCAAAACATCTGCAAAGGGGATAACGGCAAAACAGAGCATTGCCGTAAAAAACACCAGCATCGGTGCCAGGATGAAATAGAACTTGTGTTTGATATGGCCTGGCACGACATCTTCTTTGAATATCAGTTTTACTCCGTCAGCCAGGTTCTGAATCAGGCCAGCAGCCCTGAATCCCATGAAATTACAACGGTTTGGTCCGGCTCGATCCTGGAAGAAACCGGCGCCTCGACGCTCCATCCAGACCAGTACCGCCACAAAACTCAATGGGACAAAAGCGCCAAATGCAATTCTCAGCAGTATCATTAATAGATCAAGTGCCGACATGGGAATCCTCGCTGTCTGCTAATTTTAATCCTTCAGCAGGAATCTCTTCCGGCTGGACATCTGACAGGAGTGGAACCGATTGCCTGATGCCAGGCCAGGAGCGTATCCAGGTTGTTATGGCTCCCCCCAATAACCTTGTGATTTCAACAATATCCGGCCGGTTGTCATTCTTGCAAACAGCCTTCCTGAAGCGCTGCAGAACCCCATCCTCATTGACGATCACTCCGCCATATTCACTATAGGAAGCGGTCGGTACAATAATTGATGACGAGCGATGAACCGGCAGATCATGACTGCACACAGAGACACAGTCCGCACTATTCAGAAGCAGTTTGAGATCATCGTTTATATCTGTAAAGAAGAGATCGTTGTTAAAATTGATGAAGAGGTCGCATCTGTCCAGGGCCGCTATTAATATCTCTTTGTCCGTATCGATCTCCAGCAGATCCAGTCCTTTGCGATTCGCTGCTTTATCATCATTAATTAGATAGTCATCGCCGCTACCCGGCTTTAAATACGCATCGCTATACCCGGACAGATGAGCACCATACAAGGTTGCCAGTCGTTTAACCGCCCACATCTGGCCAAGCGTTGAGTCAGGAGAGACCAGCATCAACGGTTTCTTCGCTCTTTCCAGTCTGTCAAGAATTGCCTGAATTCCGTCTTCAAATGAAACGGCAGTGCCGTCAACAATCGTTTGAGTCTGCCGCTGCTCGTTCTCTTGATGGTAGCTGAGCCGACCTTCATCACAGATAAAGTAGCCATTGACCAGCAGGTTCTTGCGTGCCCTGAAACGATAAATGACATCATCTTTGTGTTTTTCACGGTGATGGTCGATATAGATATTGCACCCCTTACTGCACCCGTGACAGACACCGTCATCCCTCTTCAGAAACCAGGCGCGCTGTTTGAACCTGAAATCTTTACTGGTCATTGCCCCGACGGGGCATATATCTACAATATTAAGGGCATAACGGTTATCAAGCGGTCTGCCGGGAAAGATATTAACCCGGGCAGCATCGGTTCTGTTGACAATACCGAGTTCACCAGTTTTGGTAATCTGGCGGGTAAACCTGACACATCTGCCGCAGAGAACACAGCGCTCCTGATCGTGAACAACCCCGCAACCAAAGTCCATCTTTTTCCCTTTGGTTACCTGAGGAACACGCATCCGGCTGTCCCCAAGGCTGTATGTCATGTAGTAATCCTGCAGATCACACTCACCTGCCTGATCGCAGATCGGACAGTCAACAGGGTGATTTATCAGCTCAAACTCGAGCATGTCGCGCTGGATTTTTTTGATATAATCAGTATCCAACTGCACTTTCATGCCCTCCAGAGCTGGAGTCTTGCAGGCAGGAACGAGCGGTGGTCTGCCATCCTCAATACCTACCAGGCACATTCTGCAGTTTCCATCTGCTCCCAAAGCCGGGTGATAGCAGAAATGCGGGATCTCTATACCAATCACAGCAAGTGCATCAATGAGGTTTTTTCCTGCTTCAACCTCCACCTCCTGCCCGTTCACGAAAAGTTTCACCATCTCAGCCATTGGTCGTCCTATTCATCATGCAGATCTTATTCTGTTGAGGCGTCATCAACCGCGTATGCCTCAAACTCACTTCGAAATTTGTTCAGATAGCTGCGCACCGGCATGGTGCAGGCAGCAGAAAGTACACAGACAGTCTTCATCTCGATATTGTCGCACAGCTCCACCAGCAGATCGATGTCAGCGAGGGTTCCTTCTCCGGCAAGCAGTTTTTTGACGATCTTTAACATCCATCCCAATCCCTCCCTGCAGGGAGTGCACTGCCCGCACGATTCGTGATGATAAAAGTAGATAAGATTTTCGACCAGTTTTACCATATCTACCGTTTCATCGAGAACGACGATCCCACCGGAACCGAACATTGTCTTATGCTCGGCCATCGATTCATAATCAAGTGTTACCGTTTTTGCCTCTTCCACGGTTAAAACAGGCGTCGAACTTCCGCCTGGAATGACTCCTTTTAAAGCTCGTCCTTTCCAGACGCCTCCGGCTACTTTTTCGAGTACCTCCATGAGTGGAAGTCCAAGAGGTAATTCATACATCCCTGGTTTTTCAACATGCCCCGAGATTCCGAATAAATGCGTTCCAGCGCTTTTTTCTGTCCCATACGCTTTATACGCATCCGCCCCTTTATCAATAATGAAAGGCAGAGAGGCTATCGATTGAACATTATTAATGATCGTTGGAGAATCGTAGAGGCCGACAACGGCCGGAAAGGGTGGCTTGCTTCTCGGCTGCCCTTTTTTACCCTCTATGGATTCAAGCAGAGCTGTTTCTTCGCCACACACATACGCCCCAGCCCCTCTATGGACAGTCACTTCGAGTCGGAAATCTCTTCCTGCGACCGTTTCTCCAAGATATCCCGCCTCATAGGCTTCATCAATCGCCGCCTGAAGAATTTTTACCTGGGAGGTATATTCACCGCGGATATAGATATAGCTGTCATGGCAGCCAATGGCATAACAACAGATGATGATCCCTTCGATCAACATGTGGGGATCCCGAACCAGAATATAACGATCCTTAAACGTTGCAGGTTCTGATTCATCAGAGTTTACGGTAAGGTAGACCGGTTTATCAAGATCCTTGGGTAGAAAACTCCATTTCACACCGGCAGGAAATCCAGCACCACCCCTGCCACGCAGACCGCTGTTCTTCACTACCTCAATAACATCAGAAGGGTCCACAGAAAAGAGCTTATCAAGTGTTTTGTAAGCCCCGTGCTTTTTTGCAACCTTAAGCAGGTGAGCGTCTTTGATATCGAACTTCTCACTGAGAATTTTAACTTCCATCGACATTCATCCCCCTTATTCCAGACCTGCCAAAATGGTTTTAAGCTTTTCCACGGACATCTCTTCGTGAAACTCACCATTGATCTGCACGACCGGTGCAGTACCGCAGTGACCAAGACACTCAACCTCTTCAAGGCTGAACTTACCGTCTTCACTCATCTGGCCTGGTTTAATGCCAATATCATCTTCCAGGTAGTCAATAATTTCCTGTTTATCACGGAGCCAGCAGGACAGCGTTCTGCAAACACAGATATGGAATTTACCCACCGGTTTAAGCTGGTACATGGTATAGAACGTGGCCAGTTCAAAAACTTTGGCGGCGTACGTACCAATTCTGTCAGCAATATATTCAATCGCTTCAGCACTGATCCAGCCTTCCTGATCCTGTGCGAGCCAGAGGGCCGGCATAATCATTGACTCCCTTATAGGATAGCGCTTTACCAGCCGTTCGAACTCAGCATCTCTTTCCGAATCAAAAGTAAACGGATTCCCCGTAATGATTAGTTGTGAACGATCGCTCATCTATCAAGCTCCCCGCCGATGATGTTGATACTTCCCAGGTTGATGACCGCATCAGCAATCATTTCACCTTCCACCATTTCATGAAACCCTCCCATGGCATAAAAACAGGGAGGACGAACCTTGCATTTATAGGGTGTACCTGACCCATCAGATACAAAATGGAACCCGAGCTCACCATTTGCAGCCTCATAACTGTCGTACCATTCACCAGAAGGTATCTTAACCCCCTCAAACACCAGTTTGAAATGGTTGGCAAGCCCTTCGATCTTGTTATAGACCTGTTCTTTCGGGGGGAGTACGATATTATGATCAGATATAAATACAGGGCCGTCAGGGATCATCTTGACTGCCTGACGGATGATCTTGATGCTCTCAAACATCTCTTCGAACCGAACCATCATCCGATCGTATATATCCCCTTTGCTCCCCACCGGGATAGTGAAATCAAAGGATTCGTAATGATAATAGGGGTTATCTTTCCTCAGATCATATCCAACACCGGAAGCCCTCAGGTTAGGGCCGGTAAAACCATAAGAAAGAGCCGTTTCCGCCGACAGCACGCAGGTGCCCTGGGTTCGATCGTGGACAATTCTATTCTGCAGTACCAGGGCCAGCGAGTCTGACACACCTTTTTCAATTGCTTTCAGCTGGAACTCCATATCCTCTTGCCAGCCGTCGTAAAAGTCCCGGTACATTCCACCAATTCTGGTAAACGAGCTGGTCAGACGTGCCCCGGTCAGCCGACTGATGAAGTCATAGGAGGCTTCTTTCTCATTATAGAGGTACCAGTAATTTGTCAGTCCACCCATATCAACGAGGTTAGCGGCGATACAGACGAGGTGATCCTGAACCCTGAAAAACTCGGAAAGGATTACACGCATGAATTTTGCCCGCTCGGTAATTTCTACTCCCAACCAGGACTCAATCGCTTTAGCGTAAGCGATATTGTTCATCAAGGCAGAGCAGTAATTCAAACGGTCCGTCAATGGAATAACCTGATTATAGGTCCTGTTTTCAGCAGTTTTTTCAAATCCTCGGTGCAGGTAGCCAATCTCATTGACGTTGGCCATGATGGTTTCGCCATCAAGCGCGGTAAGAATTCGGATTGCACCATGTGTTGCAGGATGGGATGGTCCGATGTTTAGAAACATCAACTCGGTATTAATATCTTTCAGCGTACTCTCGTCGACTCCTTTTGCCAGAAGCCGGGCCCTGATCTCTTTCTCCATGCTGTCTGATTCATAACAGATCTGGCCCTGATGGATATCGTAGTCTTTGCGCAGAGGATGCCCCTGAAACTGCCAATGGTTGAGAATACGCCTCAGATCCGGATGCCCTATAAAATTGATGCCATACTGGTCATAGACCTCTCTCTCTCCCCAATTTGCCGAACCCCAGAGTCCACTGCAGGTAGGAACACCTTTTTCCGGGTCTGCCACAGGTATACGAACCTGCACCAGCCAGTTTCGCTCCCAGTTCCTCAGGGTATACACCACCGTAAACCTTTCCTGAGGTGGATCTGGATAGGTGAGATAATCAATTGCTGTAACATCAACTAAGAGGCCGAAATCCAGATCAGGATAGGTTTTCAGCCGAGTCATCGTTGATTCCAGTTTTTCTGAGTCAACATCCATGACAACGGTATCCAGAACCATTCTGCATTCAATGTCTGGAAACAGGGCACGGATTTTATCAATGGCCGTTTCTTTCATGGTCAGTCAAGAATTCCCTTGAAGTCTTTGTGTGGATCAACCAGCACGCTTTCGGTCTGTATCTGTTCCTGAATCTTGATCAATGCATCGAGAACTGCTTCCGGTCTCGGTGGACAACCGGAAATATAGACATCTACCGGAATGACCGTGTCAACTCCCTGCACTGTACAATAGTTATCGTAGATGCCGCCGGAACTTGCACAGGCCCCCATGGCCACAACCCATTTCGGATCGGGCATCTGGTCGTAAATTCGCTTCAGTATGGGAGCCTGTTTATAGCTGACCGTCCCGCAGACAAGCATCAGATCTGCCTGCCGTGGCGAGAAACGTACAACCTCAGCCCCGAAACGGGAAATATCATGTTGACTGGCTGCAGCGCTCATAAATTCAATCGCACAACAGGCGGTGCCAAAAACCATCGGCCAGAGTGAGTACTGTCGCCCCCAGTTAACAATTGCATCAAGTTTTGTTGTCAATACCGAGTCACCGAGACTGGCTTCGAGTCCTAACGCCAATTGAGTACTCCTTTCTTGAGGATATAGATAAGGCCGGTGAGCAATAGCAGTATAAATACCACCATTTCCACAAAACCAAATACACCGAGTTCACGTAAACTTACCGCCCACGGATACATAAACACTGCTTCAATATCGAAAATCAGAAAGAGAATGGCCACCAGGTAGAACTTCACGCTGAATTTCTGGTCGGCCATCCCAACCACATGTTTGATGCCACTTTCGTACGGATCGTCTTTTGCTTCTACACTGGATCGTGGCCCGAGATAGACCATCAATACCATGATCGTTGGTATAGCAACAGCGAGACCGATAAAAATAGTAGTCGATAAAACCAGTTCTGCCGACATAAGGTACCTCTGCCTCGGCTTTAAACTTCATTTTTTGGTTAGAAAAACTGGAGCCCACCTACACGGTCTACATGAAGTACCAAGCAGAAGCGCTCTCTGTCAAGAGAAACAGCGTACACTTTTCATCCACTTATAACAGGTCTTGAGACCAGAAATTGACCTGGCAGAAGTGCTACATGTGCAACTTGTGCAATAATTAAGCTCCAGGCGACAAAGTAATCTGTTGGACGGATAAAACCCAAACCCTGAATACAATCAGGCGATACACGAGTTATTCCTGTTGGAAATGATCAGAAACAGCGATAACTAAATTTACTCCAGCAAGTGGTGGATTGATCCTTAGGAATGAAACAGCACAGTAAGCACAGTATCATGATCCGAGATGTGTCAAAAAGACACCTGATCAGTAATATGTAACAATAATAAAACAAGAACTGATAGGTAAACCAAGTGATTGAAATTCAGTTTCTTTTCAGAAAAATACTGAAATCCCGCTCCAGGCGCTGTCTGCAATGGAATCGTTCAAGCATGACAGGCACCTGGTGGACCATTCAGGGGCAACACCTCTCCGCTCAATTTCAGCCGGCTATTCCACTGTCGTTCTGTCAGTCATTCACTGACTGAAAAATTGTTCAACAAGGGATATAACCGTTTTAATATCACCTTCTGAAACATCAAGGTGGGTAACCATTCGAACACGCTGCCCAGAGGCAACAATAACATTATTCTCTTTTAGATAAGTCTGCAGTTTCCCCACGGCTTTATCTGGCAGTGTCGCAAAGACCATATTCGTCTGTGAGCCATTATATTCGATATCAATAAGATCTATGCCTGAAAGCCCTTCCGAGAGTAATCTGGCATTATCGTGGTCATCCTGTAGTCGTTTTATATTGTGATCTAATGCATAAATACCAGCCTCAGCAAGAATCCCGGACTGACGCATACCGCCGCCAAGGACTTTACGCCAGCGGCGGGCCCGCATTATTGTTTCCCGCCCTCCACACAGCAATGCACCGACAGGCGCGCCTAAGCCCTTGGACAGACAAACTGAAACGGTGTCAAAATGTTTACTTATATCAAAAACCGCAACATGGCACTTTACTGCGGCATTAAAAATCCGAGCGCCGTCAAGGTGAATCTTCAGCCCATGCTTTTTGGCAAAAGATTCTGCCTCTGCCAGATAATTTAGGGGCAGAGCCAGCCCGCCATGAGTGTTTTCAAGGCACAGCAATCTGGTTCTGGCAAAGTGGAAATCATCAGGCTTTATTGCCCTGGCAACTCTTTCCAGATCTAAGGTACCATCCCTCTCAAAATCAAGCGGTTGTGGCTGAATTGATCCAAAGACTGCTGCCCCACCGCCTTCATACTTGTAGGTGTGGGCGAGCTGGCCGACGATATACTCATCCCCCCGTCCACAGTGTGAAAGCAGGGCCAGCAGGTTGCTCTGGGTACCGCTCGGCGAAAAAATTGCTGCTTCCTTTCCCAGCATCTCAGCAGCCTTGGCTTCCAGCCTGTTAACCGTTGGGTCTTCCCCATATACATCATCACCCACTCCTGCACTCATCATTGCCTCCCGCATTTCGAGGGATGGCAGCGTAACGGTATCACTTCTTAAATCAATCATTTAACCTATTCCTTTGTTGCGGCTCCATGTGAATGGTAGCCTCGATTTTCAACTGCTGGCGAAGGGCTTTTTCAATCATATTTGTCTGATCATGTGCTTCCTGCAGGGTCAGACTCTGCGTCATGCCTATATGGAAGGTCAGCTCAATATGGTCACCGTATCTGTGGAGGTGAAAATGGTGCGGATGAACGTCAAAACCAAGCTCGCCAATGAGACCGGTAACACGATCCAGCAACTCCTGGTCTGGCTGCTCACCGATCAGCCGGGTAATGGAATCGCGTAAGATTTCAAATGATGCATAGAAAATAAGAATCGCGACCAGGATACCCAACACGCCGTCGACCCACCAGAACAAGCCACTGCATAAAATACCAATCAGCACAACAACAGAGGACAGAGCATCAGTACGATGGTGCCAACCATCTGCTTTTAAGATCGGATTATTTGTCTTTCGCCCTGCCCAGAAAGCAAATTGCGCCATTAATTCTTTGACTGCAATGGAGATCACCGTAACGATAACAGCAATCCTGCCAAAGACAACCTGCTCGCCGCCTTTTAACTGCTCTATGGACTTAATGACAAATTCGACACCAATCATTGCCAGAAGAACACCGATAATTACCGAGCAGACCAGATCGGTACGGCCGTGACCAAACGGATGATTCTCATCAGCAGGCCTGTTGCTTGCCCAGGCACTTACAATTACAATTGCAGAACTGATGGAGTCGGTGAGTGTGTGCCAGGCATCTGCCATCAACGCAACTGACCCGGTAATGAGTCCAACCCAGAGTTTGAGGACAAAAAGCACCACATTACCGATTACCGAGACAAGCCCTTCAGCCAGTGCCAGGTTCACTGTTTTCTTTTCTTGATTGTTTACTCCCATCCTCAAAACACAATAATGATTTAAACAAGCGAATTGACATTAACACCTATCGGCCTGACAGACCACGGAGCACAACACCAGTTACACGGACAACCCATGCCGACACTTCTCTACCATTTTGATCGACTGTTTTAACCTCAATCGACCACCGACGGCCTGGTAAGGCCGTTAATGAAACCGCCTCACTTGCTAATACTGGCTCCAGATCGTATACCCCTGCTTTTCGTAAGCTGAGACACAGCCCTCATACTTTTCATACGATTCCTTGGTCCGCCACCTGTCAACAGTACACTCTTTCATCTCACCGGTTGTACGGTCCATGAGTAATGTTCGAGAATGTTCTGCAGAAAATGAAGCACAGCCGGACATCAGTAAGACTACGCAAAAGCAGAGTAAACCACGCATAAGATCATCTCCGGTAGGTAAAATTTAGTTATCACGCTAGCATATCAACATTCATACGTTTTTAAAGACTTCAAGGGCCGTGTGTCAAGCTATTTAAAGGCTCAATCTTCTTCACCCAGTCTGTCAGGTTGCTGAAAGCCCACTCGGGGATTGACGCTCAGCAGTTTGTCATAGCCCATCACCTTCCAGGTGATTAACTGATTTCTGTATTGAATTTTGCGGTATTTTGAAGATTACTGCCGGGTAGCGGTTAAAGGTGCCGTTTCATCGCTCTATCCACCTTATTCAACCATGAGGGGAGGCGGAAGGTCTCATAGTGAGGCTCCTTTGATCCTTGCATGAAGAGCGCATGAGTCGTTACGTCCAAATTTAATTATTTAAACTTAAAAGCGACGTATAAATCTGTAATTACAAGGGTATATAATAAATTATTGCAATAATCAGAAGTTCTATTATCATAACAAAAAAGAATGTATTAAAACTTTTTAATAATTAATTCAAATGCTACCTGACTTAAATCGCCTCAAAATATTTAGCTTCGTGTACACCAACAGAAGTGTCAGCAAGGCAGCTCGAGAGCTCAATCTCAGCCAGCCAGCGGTGAGTCAACATTTAAAAAAACTGGAAAATGAACTGAGGATACCACTCTTCACCCGGACAAACAGAAAAATAGTACCAACACCAGCCGCTGAGAGGTTATTTGCTCGGATGAGTCCGCTGATTGATGAACTGCATGAAGAGATAAAATATCTCAGGCGCCCGCTGGATACACCATTTGGACTCCTCCGCATAGGTGCCCCTGAAATTATTGGGGCAAACATTCTCACCTCCATATTTAACAAGTTCAGATTCCGGTTCCCCACCGTGACCTTCACTCTCGACTGCGCCGACAACCGGGAACTCCTTTCAGCACTGTCCCAGGGAACTATTGACCTGGCGCTCATTGAACGGAGTCCTGAACCAGGTGATACCGAGATTGTCAATCCGCTCTATTATTCAAGTGAAACGCTGCTCAGCGGGCCGCAAATTATGGTTTGCTCGAGAATTTATTTCAATAGGAATATCGCAGGAAAAACAGATTTTGAACATTTACTGAAGCGTGACTACCTGACAACGAACAGCGATACAATGGACATCGACCAATGGTTTCAGCATCATCATAAACGGATCCCCTATAAACTCAACTACGTAATGACAACAGATAACCACCAGGCATTTCTCGACGGGATCCGCAATGGCATGGGTTTGGGGGTTATCCCATACAATCTTGTCCGCAGGGAAATCGAATCAGGGTCACTATCTTGTGTCAGTGGCACCGGCAATGAAATTATCAGTACCCTGTCTCTCGTTCAACTCAAGAATAAAATACCCAGTCTGACCGAAAAAGCTTTCACTGCTGTATTGAAAAAAGAACTTGGCCAATCAGCCCGGCACAATCCCGCCCTCCCCTGATGAGTTTCAGATGGAAACGAGTTAGCTATTTTGTTAACGCCGATGGATTGTTACCATTTTTCAAAGCGGCTGCGGTTAGTCTCAACATCCAGATAACACATAGAATACCGAGAACCAGCGTTACAAGGAAAAATATCAAAGGAGAGTATGCAGCAACAACCTGCAAGTCACCAAGGTTAAAATACTCTCGCAGGTAGCTGCTGCGAACCCATGCTCTCATAAAGCTCATCAGATAGACGAGTACAATAGTCGTGGCAAAAGTAGCCAGCAGTTTTTTTCTGAACCCGCAAACAAGAATCGTCACAACCAGGCCAAGAGCAACTATAAAGCAGAGTGTTGCAAGCATATCACGCCCCATGAACCTAAACATCGTTTCACGCTCAATAGTTAATAAATACCAGAGACCAATACAGATGTTCAGGCAGGTAAACCAATTGAAAACATTCATACCGAGTTTTAAAGCGTGATCTGCAAGACCGGGGTCATCTGCTGAACGGAATCTGCCTAGGATTGCCACAAACAACCCTCCGACAGCCAAAGCACCACAGATCATGTGAAGATATCGGGGAAGAAACTGCGCATCACCCGAAACAAGAAAATTTCCAGCCATATGGCTGAAATATTCACCGAATTGTTCGGGCATAGTCATTAGCAACATATTATTTGAAAAAAAATAGCCGATAACCAAGAGAAAAATAAACGTTATAGCTGCCACAAATATCCCTGCCCTGCCAAGCTGAGAATATTTAAAGTCATAGAGATATGCACAATAATATCCAACAATCAATAGTGGAATAATCATTATCCAGAAAGAGCCCATCAGAATTGAGCTGGTATAGACATACTGTCCATACAATACCTGGAGAAAGAGAAGTGGAGCCACACCGAGATTAACAACGAAAGCGATTACCAAAGGAAGAGCAATGGCAATTCGATGTGAAAGGCGGCTTCTGATCTCTCCACCAAGAAAATGTTGGACAATGCCGATGGCCAGCCCGCCCAGCATCGCATTCATTGCCAAGAGGTGCAGGGGAAAGGTCAGTAACAGTAGAAACTGGAACCAGCCCCAGGCCAGGGGGATGGTATCAGGCGAAGGGATATAAACCATATTCATTACATTTCCCCCTTGAGTTTTTCCATATATTCAGCCAGCACATCCTTTTCAACAGCACTCCCGTCATATGGCACCATTTCATCCGACAATGTCTCCAGCTTATCAAGAGCTGCCCGAAACTCATCCGTGCTCCACTCTGAGACAATTTCAACCATATCTTCTGCTGCGTGGCAGGCAGAGCAGTTGGTCTCAAACAGTTCAGCCCCATCAGGTTTATCAGTCACAGCTTCCCCGATTTCATTGTTGAGCGAGAAGAGGAACAGGGTGAGCATCATACGATCGGCTTCACTGCCATCAAAAGGCACCATCTCCCCAGATATTTGATCAAGTGTAACCAGCAGGTTGGCGATTTCTTCCCTGCTGGCCTCTTCAAATACTGGCGTCAGGTCGGCCACATCATGACACGCTGCACAATTATTTTCAAAAAGCTGCGCGCCGCTGGTTTCCCGCTTCACGATCTCAAACGCTTTACCATGAAGCCCCCCGGCGATAAAGGCTGCAAGCGCGTCAACTTCTTCATCAGTCCCGGCAAATGGTGGCATGAAATAGCGGAGTTTGTGAATTTTATTGATATAGGAACGCAGGGCTCCATAGCTCATACTCGTTGTTCTGGAAACAATATCATTGTTCAGCCCACCGATTGTATGACAGGCATAACATTGATGAATAAAGAGCTCCTCACCACCTTGTATTTGATTCTCGGCAGAAAGGGCTTTCGTCTTTACCCACGTTGCAGAGGCGAGAAAGCCGTGGCTGGAGATTTCACCGACCTGATCCTTCATGATCATGTTTGAATAGATTATCTCATTAATCGCATACGGCCTGCGGGCCGCCTCACGGGTCCATTCAAACGATCCGAAATATATCAGCCCACTGAGCATCAACGCAGCAGCAACCCACTTTTTATTAAGTGACGGCCTGTAGATATTGGCAAGCAGGATGACGGCCAGCAACATCAATAATGAGACCAGCCCCCACTGCATCATGGTGACAATAGTAGGAGATTTTCCCAACACCAGTCCCCTGGCCTGGTCCGGCAGCACTGCCAGATACCAGAATCCCGACGGGATGGTCCCTAAGAGAGCGACAAGAGACCATTTCCCGGAAAAACGGGTCATCGCATTGCGCGTCTGAGTATCTTTTAGAAAAGCAGCCGTAAGACAACCAAATATACCGGCCAGGAAAATTGCGATAAAGGTTCGGAAAAAGAGAGAGGGAAGGAAACTTGGATTAAAAAAACCGATCCAGAAATCTGGTTTTTCAAGCCATGCTCCTGGAGTCAGCATGAAGCAGATGATTCCATTGATCAGCAAAAGAGACATCCAGGCGCTGATAAAATAAACCCAGCCGATTTTCAAGTGGGTTGAGGCATCCATTCGGCCAAACATATAGAAATAGATGAAGGCAGCGGTAATTTCTACTACGAAAAAAACCCATTCTGCAGCCCAGCCAAAAACAAATGTATGAATCAGGAAAGAGGTTGCTGCCGGATTTGCCAGCGCAATGATGAACCAGATGCCAACTCCGGTTATGGAGCCGAAAACCATTGTTACAAGCAGAAAAAACCGGGCATGACGCCTGGTAAACTCCAATATCTCATCACTTTTTTCCCTGAGTCCTTTTTTTTCTGCATAGATCAGGTAAAGACCGCCTCCAACTGCAAAATGAGAAACGAACACATGCAGAATGGCTATGAGCGCGATGAGAATTCCACCACCGATCTCCGGTAAATACCACATGGGATAATTCATATTTACTCCTTCAAATTAAAGCCGCATTTACTGGCAAGAAAATACCAACAATAGGAATCATTTTCAATTGCGACAAAGTGGTATCACCCTAAGATTATAGTGGAAAACAAGCGAGCGCGGGATGAATCTAATAGATTAAAAATAATTCTAGGAGCGTGTCGGAGAAATACAATTTTGGTTCAGATCGAGGCATTGAACGAAAATTAAGCGGAGCCATATACCTAATATTGCGAGCATTGATTTTCTTTCAATAACGATGAGATGAGGAAAAAGGACTTTCTCCGACACGCTCCTAGCAGCAACTTGAACTGAGTGTAGCGGTGAAATAATCAGGGGCGGGTAATGAAAAATCCGGAAAAATGAATTCCGGGGATGAGGGAAAAAAGATGCGGGAGGGCTCCCCCCGCATCTTTTCAACTATTGCTCGGCCTGCACACTGTTTCTCAGAGTACCGATATTTTCAATTTCAACTTCGATAACATCGCCGGGAGTCAGCGGGCCCACCCCATCGGGGGTCCCGGTAACAATGATATCACCGACTTCCAAGGAGAAATTTTTTGAAATAAAAGCGATCGTCTGCGGGATATTAAAAATCATATGGCTGGTATTTGATTCCTGGACAACAGTCCCATTCAACCGGCTGCAGATCGCCAGGTTCTCAGGGTCACCAATGTCTGCACTCAATACAATCTGAGGGCCGATTGGCCCGAACGTATCAAGAGACTTTCCACGGTACCAGCCGGATTTATCATGCTTCTGGAAATTGCGCTGGCTCACATCATTAAAACAGGTGTATCCCATGACATGTTCAAAGGCCTGCTCCTCTGAAATATTTTTGCCTTTCTTGCCAATAATCAAGGCCAGCTCACCCTCATAATCAGTCCTGCAGGTTCGGAACCCATAGTCATCCAGAAACGCAGGAATTATAACTGGCTGATCAGGTCCTACCAGGGTATTGAGTGTTTTGGGAAAAAGAATTGGTTCCCTCGGGGCTTCCTCCTTGAATCGCTCTGGCTCTGCCAAAGCACTTTCTTCTATGTGCTTCCAATAATTAAGGCCCAGACAGATAATCTTCTGGGGCTTGACCTCATACTTTTCTCCGTTGCTCATCGGTAACGTGACAGTCATTATAATCTCCCGCATTCTTGGACAGTGAATAAATATTTTCTGCAACTATACTAAAATAATCGTGGTTATTATACAGATAATACTTGCTCCTGCTATAGAGGATTCATAATCTAACATCACTTTTATAATTATGTTTTTTTAAACCAACTGACAAAGGAAGATTTCGACATGAAAAAACTATTTATCGCCCTATTACTGATTACCCTCGCTGCTTTTCCGTCTCTCGCCGTCGCGGAGGAGTTGAACTACAATCTCGTCAATCTTTCAGGTGAAGCTCAGAAACATATTGATAACGACGTACTGATTATAACAATGCGCAGTTCTGCTGATGCTGACTCTGCCCAGGAAGCGGCAAAGATTGTCAACCAGGAGATGAGCTGGGCACAGGATATCATCAAAGATATACCAGGCATAAAAAAACAAACCATAAACTATCAGACCCATCCCCGATACCAGAACAAGGTAATCGCTGGCTGGTCGGTAAGCCAGCAGCTCCAGCTTGAAAGTGAAGAAATCGACAGGCTGTCAAGTGTGGCTGGAAAACTCCAGAAAAAACTGCAGGTAAGCTCAATGAATTTCGGGGTAAGTCCCAAACGTAAAAATGCGAGCACCGACGAGTTGATTACGAAGGCGCTTGCTGTATTTGAAACAAAGGCCAGGCTTGTCTCAACGACTATCGGAGCCAAAGACTATCGAATTGTCTCATTAACAATCGGTGAGAACAGACCTTCACTTCCCCGCCACCGAGGCTACCAGATGGAAGCCGTTGCGCTGGCTTCGGCAGATGCCCCCCAGATTGAAGCGGGCGAATCAGAACTCACCGTAAGGGTGGACGGCACGATCCAGCTCATTTTTTAATTTCCAGCGGAACCATATCCAGCCACACCTTAGAAATTCCGGATATCCGGTCTGGCTTTCTCCGGGTATCCGGAATAGCCCCGCGCCAGAGAACGAGTGATTTTTTAAATATATATTATTATTAGACATTTACAGCCTCTTTTCTTCTCTCGCTAGCACGCTTTTTGCAGGGTTTATTGTGCACATCGTTGTGCTCCGTTACAGAATAGATGATCCATCGGCAGGTATGCCAGGAGGACCATATTCTGCAATAACGATCACCAATTGTTCTCCCCGGAAGGAGGTGGCGATATGATCGGAAAAGACAACTTAATCAATTTCAAGAAGATGTGGACCTGGCTCTGCGGCTATCCGGCCCATGACCAGAAGTATTACATGGAGAACGTTGCCACACTTGATGAATTGTGGTTAAACAGCTGTCCTCTCTCAAACAATGAAGGAGATGACTGTGATGGCTGCAGGGCAATCTGGCAATCGGAAAATGGTTCTCTCTGCACCGATCCGGATTCTCCACTTTATAAATGGCAGGCCACCAGCCGGCAACACCCTGATTATCGTTGTTATTATGCAAGCCAGGTTGCGGTTCTTGCGATGAATGCCATTCGGAACCGGGGGTATGATGTGGCGAGCCCCAAAATATTTGGCAGAGACTATATACACAGCCAACTGCACGGGTAAAGCTCCCGAAGAAGGTCTGTGATTTCCACCATAAGACGCTCTGTGTAAAGCTGTCAGAGCGTCTTAACCCTGCTCATTGCTCAGTTTCCAGACGATAATCTGACCGATATACCCAGATCACGTCTTGCGACCACATTGTGGCATGATTATAGTTGGTCGGACAAGACAATCTAACCTCCACACAATTAATTATTTCAATGTATACAACTACTGAATACAGCCCTCTGGCTGAACTGAAGTTTGATCACTCTTTTACCCAGGAACTCCCCGGTGACCCTGACAGGGAAAACCAGCGCCGTCAGGTGAACAATGCCTGCTACTCACTGGTCAACCCCACCCCGGTGATTAAGCCGACACTCGCCGCTTACTCAAGGGAAGTAGCATCCCTTCTTGATTTTTCAGAGGAATTCTGCCTGTCACCTGAATTTTCTGACATATTCTCCGGTAATAAAGTCACTTCAGAACTGAAACCCTTTGCCATGTGCTATGGTGGGCACCAGTTTGGGAGCTGGGCCGGACAGTTGGGTGATGGCCGTGCTATTAATCTCGGTGAGCTTATCAACAGCTCAGGTGAACGCTGGATATTACAGCTAAAAGGTGCAGGACTGACGCCTTATTCAAGGACAGCGGACGGTCTCGCCGTTCTCCGGTCCTCCCTGCGCGAATTCATTTGCAGTGAAGCAATGTATCACCTTGGAATACCGACCACAAGGGCACTCTCCCTGATCCTGACAGGCGAGCAGGTTATGCGTGATATGTTTTACAATGGAAATCCCAAATCAGAGCCGGGGGCCATTGTCTGCAGAGTGTCTCCTTCATTTATCCGTTTTGGCAACTTTGAAATCCTTACCGCACGAAAAGATATAGACCTGCTCAGAAAGCTTGTAAACTATACGATTAAAACGGACTTTCCCCACCTGAACCATACACCTACCATTGACACGTACCTCCACTGGTTTGCAGAAGTATGTATTCGAACCGCCAGGATGATTGTTCACTGGATGCGGGTTGGTTTTGTTCATGGCGTGATGAATACCGATAATATGTCAATCCTCGGCCTTACCATTGATTACGGCCCTTACGGCTGGCTGGAAAACTATGATCCAACCTGGACCCCAAACACCACCGATGCCCAGGGACGGCGATACTGTTACGGAAACCAGCCATATATGGCACAGTGGAATCTGACCCAGCTGGCAAATACACTCTTTCCTCTCATCAACGAATCTCAACCGCTCCAGGAAGCACTTGACGAATTCAGGAAAACATTCCAGTTGGAATGGCAGCAGACAATGGCTGACAAGATTGGCCTTACCACCCATAAACCTCAAGATGACAAACTGATAACTGAGCTACTGGATATCATGAGCCAGGTTGAAACAGATATGACTATCTTTTATCGCTGCCTGGCAGAGGTCAGTATGAACGCAGGTGAAGATGACCCAACACTCAAGCGTTTCATGCCATCTTTCTATAAAAGAGAAGAGTTGACGCCTGAGTATCAATCTCGTTTCAGCAACTGGCTCACTGCCTACAAAGATCGATTGAAGCAGGACAACATGAGTGATACCGAGCGGAAAGTAAAAATGAACCTGGTAAATCCAAAGTATGTTTTTAGAAACTACCTGGCACAACTGGCTATAGATAAAGCTGATCAGGGTGATTTTTCGATGATTGATGATCTTTTGGAAACACTTCGTAAACCATATGACGAACAGCCTGAGAAAGAAGCATTCGCAACCAGGCGCCCGGAGTGGGCTCGAAATAAACCGGGTTGCTCCATGCTTTCATGCAGTTCTTAATCCGGTCTCACGTCCTATAGAAGCAGCGCGACCGACAGCGTAAAAAAGGAGAGAATCGTTGAAACCACGATAGCCGATGAAGCAAGATCGGTGTCACTGTTTAGTTGAGAAGACAGAACATATAAAGCCGTTGACGTTGGCAGGCAGAAAAAAATCATCCCCACCCTGAACGGAACTCCCTGCACCCCTGCCAGTCGGTACACCAGATAACCCACCACCGGCAGCATGACAAGTTTACAAAGTGCTGCAAGAAGTGAAAGATTCAAATTTTTAAACATTCCCTTGAACGTTAATGCCCCACCTATCGATAGAAGTGCAAGCGGCAGGGTAACCATTGACATCATCTGCAGCCCGTTGTCTATAAATGTCGGGAATGAGTTGAAAATCCTTGCATACATCAAACCGAGAATGCAGCCGATAATCAGTGGATTTGCCACGAGTGAACGTAAGATGACAACACTTTTTCTGCCGGATTCTGGTTTCTTCTCAGAAAACCATATCAACGTAGAAACCGCGCATACATTTATAATCGGAATGACCAGAGCGATCAAAATACCAAAGTGGGCAATGCCGACCTCTCCCAGACTGTTCAAGACAACAGCCACGCCAATGTAAGTGTTAAACCGATAACAGCTTTGGGCAAAGGACCCGGCCTGAAACGAGGTAACAGGCCCCATGGATATAATGACAAGGCTGAGAATAATTATTATCGCCAGAGCCAATAACGTCGCCATGATAAATCGGACATCAAAGCCAGCAGCCTGAGATGAGCCCCCTATCTTCCAGAACAGCAGAACAGGAAAGAAAATATAGTAGATCAGATTATCCGAAGTATCCAGATAGGTTTTACTGGTATAGCCAAAGTGTCGAAGTGATTTACCAAGGCAGATCAGTAGAAATATAGGGAAAAGAGCGTTTAAGGTGATCAAGTTGGGCTACCAGTTAGTTCCACATGACATTATCCTGAAAGCAGATATGGTCACAGTATTCCTGCAAAATTTTAAATATCAAGACGAGAGACGAGATCCCGTTTGATAATCTCGTCTCTGACGTTAACAGGGCAAAGGGAGCGAGGAGACGGAAAAGCGTCGAGTATTGAAATCAAGACCTCTATCATTGCTCCCTTTCTAAATAGCGATAAAGGGTTTTAAATAAACAACCAGATTACACCCCCTCAAGACTTGCAGCGGAAACAAAAATCTTCTTGGCATAATCTTCTACAATCCAGGTCACACGAGTACCTTTCGGCACAACAAACGCGTCGCCGGCGTTGAAGACATGAGTTATTCCACGTTCCTCTTCCACAACCTTTACGCTGCCCTCAACGATATAACAGAACTCAAGTTTTGGGTGATTGTGTTCCCAGCTACCAGCGGTACAATCCCAGATACCAGATTTGAAATCCCCAGAACTGTGGTTAAAATATGTCCAGTTATTGGCATGTGGTGCACCGGATTTCGGGTTTACCTTGGGGGCAGAGGTATGTTTGAGAACTTCGGATTTTCCGATGGTTATAACTTTTCCCTCGGGCATGGGCTATCTCCTTTCTATCTATTGGGTTGTATACACTATCTCATTAAGTATGAGGTTTTTCATTCTTCTCGAAACGATCAGGTCTAAAATCGTCAAGCGGTAACTCCGGTTTCTGCCCGAGGATAATCTGGGACATAACCCGTCCCATCATCGGCGCCAGCTGGAAGCCATGGGCCGAAAATCCGCATACATGAAACAGACCTGAAACCTTTTGGGATTCTCCAACGATTGGGACCTTATCCTTTATACTGCCCTCAAAAGCTGTCCAGCACCGTACCATCTGGGCATCCCGTAAACCAGGCAGTACCTCAATCATGATCTTGGCTGCCTTTGCCATCTCCATCGGATCGACCCATATTTTCTCTTTCTCCAGATCGAGAGGAGAACGATATCCCCCGCCCACCACGATTGTCCCATTCTGTGCAGCCATCAGGCCCAGGAGACGACCGGTAAGGCCAAGAGATGTGCCATTCATCATTCCCGGCACCCGGTCTGTAACCATCATCGTCGGTGCCGTCGCAAAAACAGGCAACGGATCCCCAAGCATTTCCGAAAACCGGCCGGCCCAAGCTCCCGTTCCATTGACCAGCATCTCACCTTCATATTCTTTACCGCTGCTGGTCCTCACCTTAAAACCGCTGGAGGTCGTTTTGGCTTCAATTACTCTTGTTCCGGAAAGAATCTCTACCCCTTCTCTTTGAGCCGTCGTTGCATAGGCCTTTGACGTAAGCATCGGGTTCGCAAGGCCATCTGTATAACAGGCCAGCCCGCCAACCACATGTTCTGCAACGTTTGGAGACATCCGAAAAACTTCGTCCCGGTCGACAACGACCTCATGATCATAACCGAGGCCATTGAGCGTTTTCTGTCGTTTAACCAGCACCTCCATCTCCGCATCACTTTCTGCCAGGCGCAACCTGGGGGAAACAAAAAATCCGCAGTCAGAACCGACGGTTTTGATGTGATGATCCCACATCCTGCGGGATTCAACAGCAAAAGAGATTTCCCGAATATCACGCCCCTGAGAACGAACTCCACCGGAATTGTTACCGGAGGCATGTCTTCCCGGTATATCTTTTTCAAAAATCATCACCGATTTACCCTTGCGGGCAAGCTCTATCGCAGTGGCACACCCCATAATGCCGCCGCCCACAATCAAGACATCAGTTTTCATCGTGCTCTCCCAATTTTGCATTGGCCAGTTCCTGCAGGCTCACCGGTTTAATTGGTGGCCTGAGACGATGTTGCCTTATTTTTGCTGGATCTAATCCGGAGACCTCTGAAATAAGTTCCAGCACGGCAGAGCCGCACATGCGTCCCTGACAAGGTCCCATGCCGCAGCGGATGATGGCTTTAATTTCATTATGGTCTGTCAATCCATCATATACCAACTCACGGACGCGGCCGGCAGTAACACCTTCACACCGACAGATGATGGTCTCATTTGCAAGAGAAAACAGATCCTTACGTGGTGCGTAAAGTCTATCAATGAATGGCCGGGGAAAGAGTTCCCTGTCGAGCTGTCTGCGCACCGGAACGACCTGCTCGTCGTATTCGGCTTTGCTCAGCCGCCGCATTTCCTTAGCTATTTGAAGAGCGGTTAACCGTCCTTTATATTCTGCCGATTTTGCTCCGTGTACAAAACCACCATCGCCAGCAATATAGACTGAAGAGAGGCTGGTCTGTCCTTCAGCGCAAACATCTGGATGCCAGAATCGTTGAACCGGATTCCATGTATGAGCACAGCCGACCTGGCGCAGCAATGATGTATTCGGAATTATGCCTTCTGAAACAAGCAGCGTGCTTACCTCAAATGATAGCTGTTTGCTACCGGCTCGGGCACCGACTCGCTCAAGCTTTTTTTGTCCCTGGGCCTGTAACTCTTTGACGTTACGGTAAATGGGTACGTTTTTCTTTCTGGCAGTAAGGTGCACGTCGGCGATCAACCTGACCCCTTTCATCATGAAGTCGAGTCGTTTTACTGCTCCGGGTACCTCTTTCATCGCTGGAAAAACCTGAGCAAGCGGTGTTGTATCCAGAATTGCAGTGATCGGGGCATCAAGTGCCAGGAGATGTTCGGCAACAAGCCATACAAAGGGACCACTCCCAGCAATAAGCAACGGTTCCTTGGGAACCAGCCCGGAGTCCTTGTAAAGATTTGACATTCCTCCACAGGTCATGACACCTGGTAGTGTCCACCCTGGAAATGGCACCGGTCGTTCCATCGCGCCGGTACATAAAACAAGGTTTGGAGCACCCAGTTTCTGGGAAGCACCATTCCGAGAGAAGAAAATATCTCCATTTTCCGCTGCCTGCCAGACCCTGCTCTGAGGCAGATAATCGAGAGGTGCGCTATTGAAACTATCTACCAGGTCGAGTCCGTCTGTATAGTCAGCTCCTAAAATTTTCCGCTGCGCAGAGGACGTTCCGGTTATATTCCGATAGATTTGACCACCCGGACCAGCCTGCTCATCGAGGACAGCAACCTCCAGCCCTCTGACAGCAAGCTCAGTACCGCAGGCCAATCCCGCAGGGCCCGCGCCGATAATTATGGCATCATAATTTTTCTTCATTCTTTTCTTCCACCATTGCATGCTGCCTTTTCACAGACATGCCTTCATAGACTGGTTCAAGACATGCCTGCCGGTTTTTCAATCCATCAATTTCCACCAGGCACTCGAAACAGACCCCCATCAAACAATAGGGAGCGCGCTCCTCGCCGTCTGCTGCAGATTTGCAGAAATGGTCGCCGGCGTGCCCCAGCAGCGCGGCTGCGACAGTAATTCCGTAAGGAACGCTTAATGACTCACCATCAAAATTGACATTTACCGTCTCTTTTGACACCGGTGGTTCACTCCAGCTAAATTTACTTTTTTCCTGACTCATAATTAACTCTTTTGTTTAATATCCAATCATACGGAAACTGCCTATCTCCGAAATTTCTGTATCGGGTCATGGATACATCAAATGGTGTAAGGCTGCTCCCACATCACCAGATCCTGGCCAAGACCCATTCTTACTGCATTTTCATAGATGGTCATAGACCAGGCTATATCCTGGAGAATCATGCCATTGGAGATAAAATACTTCTTCCTGTCACTGTTCTTATCAACTTTTGCCAGACCGGCCGCGAGTTGACCAAGATCATGGATATCGCTTTCATTTATCTCGCCGCTATCGACCATGTTATGTAACTGGATATGAGGAATCGCGCGCTCATTTTCAGGCAACATCAACCCCTCAATTTTATAGGTTTTCTGCATTTCCCAACAATCCGGTACGATATAGGCATCACGCAGGTATTCATTTTCAACGTTTGCCCTTCCCGGAAGGGTCAGCAGCGACCCCTCTTTAAGCCATCGGTCCTCAAACAATGGGGTGTGGTCGCCAGAGATGGCTGAGGTAACAATATCCTGCCCCTTGACCGCATCTTCAAATTTTGAAACTTTTGACACATCAATGTTCAACTGCTCACTCATCTGAACGCAAAAACGATCGGCAGCTTCGTCATTGATATCAAAAACCACTACCTTTTTCAGTGATGGCAGTGCCTTAACAATTCCCTGAGTACTGTATTTACTTATCGGGCCGGCAGCGATAACACCGAGGGTCTCGCTATCGTCACGAGCAAGATATCTGGCACTCAATCCAACAACGGCTCCTGTCCGCATACCACTCAGGACATTACACTCCATGATTGCAAGTGGCCGTGCCGTTTCAGCATCATTCAGGGTCATCATAAGGATTGAACGAGGGAGACCGTGCTTTTTGGGATTGTTGACATTTGACCCATACCACTTGTTACCGCAAACTTTGAAGCGCCCGCCGAGATACCCCGGCAGAGACATAAACCTCTGATCCGGACCACCCTTCGGCATTCCTTCAAACTTCGGTTCAGGTGGAAACCAGACACGTTGACCATGGGAATTTCTCGTCGATCCTCCCATAACGTAGTCACCGATTCCAGACAGGTAAAAAGCATCATTCATGGACTCTATACAACCCTCCATATCGGTAACCCCGGCTGCTATCATGTCTTGTTGAGACAGGAACTTCATAACTAATCTTGCTGACGACATAAGCATCTCCTTTTGGCTTTATTATGGTTGATCAAAGAACATTGACCACAGATATCTGGTACATCAGATATCTGTGGTATGTCAAGTTGTTTCTATTCAGTTGATACCCGAGAATAGATGAACATTCAACGAGAAACAAGCATTCAGGGAGGTTTGAAAGCGTGCAATCCAGGCCTTCCCGCAAAGAGCGAGATGACAAAGCCGAGCCAAAATCCTAAAGCCAGCGGACACGCTCATTATTTGCCAGGAAAAAAACTCTGTCTCTGACCAGGCAAAATCGATCAAAGACAGGTATTAAGGTGAGCCTGATCTTACTTGATGTGGTTATATGGCGGGTAGTCAGTATATCCCTGCGCCTCAGAGGTGTACCAAAATGTCATATCATCAGATGGAGTCAGCGGCCAGCCATTTTGAAACCGCTCGACCAGGTCAGGATTTGAGATATATGGCCTGCCGAAAGCAACAAGATCAGCCTGACCAGCTTCCACCCGTTCCGCGCCATCTTTTTGGGAATAACCGCAATTTCCCATAATTATGCCATTATAGACCGAGCGAAACTCTGCAAGACTCATTGGTTCTCCCTGTTCATGAAAACCAAACCCCAGACCATCCATGATGTGCAGGTAGCCGAGATTGAGCTTGTTCAATTCACCTGCCACATAGAGATATGTCTCCCTGTAGTCGGGACTGCCCATATCATTAAAAACACCGTTAGGAGAGAGGCGCACAGCAACTCGTGATGGGGGGAATACCGTCAAAACAGCATCCAGGACTTCTCTGAGAAACCGATATTTATTCTCCACGCTTCCGCCATAATCATCGGTACGAAGATTGGTTTTCGAATCAAGAAACTGGTTAATCAGATATCCATTTGCTGCATGTACCTCTACACCTGTGAACCCTGCTTCTTTGGCATTTTCAGCTGCTCTACGGTAGTCATTCACCGTTGCTTTAATCTCTTCTCCTGTCAGCGGCCGTGGCGCCTCATATTGTTTTTTTCCCAATGGTGTGTGAATTTCATCTCCATTCAGTTTGACTGCAGAGGCGGAAACCGGAAGTTCTCCATTATGAAAATCACTGTGAGATGCTCTGCCACAGTGCCAAAGCTGCAGAAAAATCGGCGTACCTGCCGAAGCCACGTTGCCTGTTACTTTTTTCCACCCTTCTACCATCTGGTCATTGTAAATGCCGGGTGAGTCAATCCAGCCAATCCCCTGTTTCGAAATAACCGTCGCCTCAGTGACCAGTATCCCGGCAGAGGCTCGCTGAAAGTAGTATTCTGCCATTAATTCGTTAGGGATACGTTCATCGCCCGCACGTCCTCTCGTCATTGGAGCCATTGCAATTCTATTCTTCAATGTAATATCCCCAATTGAAATTGGGTCAAATATGGTTGTCATTATGTGTTCCTTTCTGTTTATTTGTTTAGTGGGTCTTCAGCCCATGATCGGATATTATTGTCACTCAATCGTTAAAAACAAGGTTGCTGCCATTTGATGTATAGATTTTCACCGAACGCTACGGTTGTCAATCCTGAGAAAAATTTATATCCGTTTGATTGCTATCGAATATTTGACACTTTACATGCTATCATTACATTATAGGCCAGAAGACAGGAGTCGCTACCACACAGTGAGGATGATTCCCGATCCTGACATCCATCACACATCAGCATATACTTCAGAGTAACCAGGGGGGAGAGACTTGCGTTACGACTGTTTCCAGCAAACCATACTCAACGACCAGAACACCGTCCTGAACGCAGCACGCGAGGGAGAAGAAGCAATGGAAACACTTGCCCAGACACGCCTGGAAGCGGAATAATTTGGCGATGACTGGCAAATTAGCCATAAAAAGGAAAATCTTATCCCTGAAGATATGAAGATGGAAATGGAAGAAAGAACAGACTGGGGATCACTGCTTTCTCAAGAGGAGCACAATAATGACTGAACAGATTCATGAAGAAATAAAGCATAACAGTTTCAGGAACCTGCTGTTTTTTCTCCTGCTGTATATTTTTGGCAGCCCGTTTCTCGCTCCTTACCCCGATCAAGCCGTCATTGCTCACGCCTCGTTGTCGGTCGCCCTTTTTTTTAGCATCTATGCAGTCCAGAAACAGCAGAATTATCGGTCTATCGCGATGATTCTGCTGTTACCACTGCTCATCCTCTACTGGCTTGGCATTTACGACATTATCAGATTCAGCCGGCAAGGAGCATACATCCTGTTTGCCCTCTATTTCGGTCTACTGGTGTTCTCATTTGCCAGCCAGATAATGCGTTCAAGAAAGATTACCCTGCACATAATCCATGCAACACTCTGCCTGTACCTGATTATCGGTCTGTTCTGGGGAACACTCTACACACTGTTGCACGAACTCAGTCCGGGCGCATACGCGGGGGCACTATTGGAAAATAATCCTGACACCCACCTCACCACGTTTAACTACTTCAGCATGGTAACACTCACGACTCTTGGCTATGGTGATATCACCCCACAGACACCCGGAGCCGCATCTCTTTGCCAGCTGGAAGCAATCATGGGACAGTTCTTTACTGCTGTGGTCGTGGCCTGGTTTGTTGGTAATTTTGTCCGTGACAGGCAGAAACAATAAACCTGGAAGATTACCCTGTCGATATCAAGCACAGGGTTTTCTGATAGAGCAATGAAGCCAAGTGATTCCCCCCCCAAGATTTATGTTATTTCCAAAAGCTTTTTCCCGAAACAATAAAGCCTGTTATCTTGGGTGATTAATATCGTAAATTTAAATTTGGTGTTGACTTTACCTGAGTGACCGAATAAATAAAACTTCTATATCTTACATAGCGCAAAAAGTTCGGCAGCATGTGAATTTTTGTAAAACTGGTAGTTCGATCCAGAACAAAAAGGGGCCAAGAATACGACTATGAAGTTTGTCGGCGGCTATGACTTACCACTTGAAGGTAAACCCTCTGATGAAATAAGATCCCATTCGGAGCCAGATGTTCTTTACCTTCCTCTCTTCTCACGCAGTTTCGACTACACTGCTCTGCAGGTCGAAAACGGCGACTCAGTGACCCAGGGGCAGATTCTCGCAACCGATCCAGTTAATTTCTTCACCCCGCTTCTCGCACCAGTATCAGGCACGGTGAATCTGGACAAAAACGAGCGTCATATTACCCTGGAAAACCTCTCTTCTGCTCAACAGGAGACGTCAGGCATCGAAGACGTTACTCCCGACAACAAACGGCAGATGATGATGCGCCTGGGTGTCTGGCCCCTGTTAACTCGTGTTGACACTGGCAGAATGCCCGATCCAGAGAGGGGTCCGGAGGTGCTGATCGTCACCATTGCCCAATCCGAGCCATTTTTCCCAAGTCCGGGTGCCCTCCTGGCGGGAAAATTTGACCGGTTTCGTGCTGGCCTTGAACAACTGCACCGGGTTTTTGATGAGGCAAAGATCTGCCTCGTTGTTCCAGATGCATTGAGTGATATGGCTGCAACCATACGGGAAAGCATCAAGGATAATAGTGACTGGGTCACTTTGCTGGAAGTCGAGAGCAGATACCCCAGCGAAAATCCTGCCCTTGTCGCCCGGGCCCATGAGTTCGACCTTGATGGGGTCTGGACTCTTGATACCCAGGCGGTGCTTGCCATTGAGCAGGCACTTAACCATGGAACTCCTCACCTTACCCGGATTGTTGCCGTCAGTGGACCAGTTATTTCAAACCCGTCTCATTTCCAAGTTCCCATAGGGTATCCGCTCTCATCTCTGCTCCCCGGCAAGAGAGAAGATGTGAGAATGATTGATGGCGGAGCCTTGACTGGCAGAACAGTTGAGGCGAGCCAGCTTGGTCTTGATTCCGAGTGTATATCACTGACCTGCCTGGAAGAAAACACCAATCGGGAAGTTCTTGCTTTTGCTCAAGTTGGTCTCGGCAAACAGTCGTTCTCAAAGACATTTGCCAGTGTTTTTAAACCGATCTTCAAGGAAAAATATACAACGGCCCTGCGTGGCGAGGCTCGTCCCTGTATATCCTGCGGTTACTGTGAAGATGTCTGTCCAGCTGAACTGATGCCCCATCTTATTTACCGTTATCTGAGCAAGGATAGACTGGAGGATGCCTGTCGGGTTGGCCTTGAAGGGTGTGTTGAATGCGGGTTGTGCTCATTCGTGTGTCTTTCCAAAATTGAACACCTCAAAGTATTCAGGGAAGAAAGGAGAAAATGTGAGGATGAAAAGGACTCGAGGGAATAGAAATGAAATGGCTTCATAATATATTTGACTCGTTCCGGCCAAGTTTTGAGGGCAGAGGCAGATTCGCACCATTGAAACCCCTCTTCGAGGCCATTGAATTTATCTTTCTTCTCCCTGCTGCCAGAACGGCAAATGCACCGCATGTGCGCGATCCGATGGATCTCAAACGCTACATGACCATCGTCATCGTCGCACTCATGCCAAGCATTATCTCAGCCGTTTACTTCTTCGGTCCCAGAGTCTTGCTGATGATTCTGGTTTCTTATGTCGTTGGCGGAATTGTGGAAGTAATTTTCGCGTGTATCCGGAAAACGGAAGTACACGAAGGTTTTTTTGTTACCGGCATGCTCTTTCCCCTTATTCTTCCTCCGGCTACCCCGCTCTGGGTTGTGGCAGTTGGTATCGCTTTTGGCGTTTTCTTTGGAAAAGAGGTTTTTGGTGGTACAGGTCATAATATTTTCAACCCTGCCCTGGTTGGTAGACTCTTCGTAACAATCTGCTTTCCGACGATTCTTACGAGCGGCTGGACTGCTCCCGGTGCATGGCGCGGTGCGGCTGATGCCGTCAGCCAGGCAACCCCGATGGCAATGGCAAAAACCCAGGGAATCCTGACATCTTCTGGGGATTTGCTGATGGGAACTTTTTCAGGAAGTATCGGCGAAACCTTTCACCTTGGAATTATTTTTGGTGGCGTTTTCCTGATGCTCACAAGAGTTAGTAACTGGCGGGTTCCTGTCTCACTGCTTAGTTCGGTCTTTGTGTTCGCCTTTGTGGGGACGATCATTGGCGGCTTGTTTGGTGGAGGCGAGACAACAAAAGCATTTGGTGAGCTGATTTCCCAGGCGTGGAGTTTCAGTATTTTCCATTTGTTAGCCGGCAGTCTTCTCTTTGGTGCCATGTATATGGTGACTGACCCCGTTACATCGCCGGTAACCAATGAAGGCAAATGGATATTTGGCATCCTCTGCGGTCTGCTCACTCTGATGATTCGCGTATTTTCAGGGTATGTTGAAGGTGTCATGTTCGCCATTGTCATCATGAATTCAGTCACACCTATGATTGACCATGTTATTTTATCGTTCAAGTTTAAAAAAGCTGAAGCCTGATGAGGAGGTTTTCGATCATCATTAACACCTTCTATGGAGAAACAGCGTGATAGATAAATTAAAGATGATTGGCTTTGTCCTCGTGTTCGGTGTTTTCTGGGCCACAGCGCTTGTGGCCGTCGATACCTGGACCTCTCCGAGGATAGAAAAGTACCTTCTCGAGAAAAAACAGAAAAAAGTCCTTGAGGCGCTGGTTATTCCGTACGAGCTTGAAACGCTCCAACAAATTTTCACCACAAACGTCACCCCTGAAGAAATTGACGGTAAAACCATCTATAAAGCCGAGGACGGCAGTGTCGCCTTTGAATTTT